>NZ_CP071409.1:684565-1369130 GCF_022647505.1 [Pantoea] beijingensis | reverse complement strand
GTATCTCCTATCAGACAGTATCCGTAGAAGCCGGTATACGTGCTGATACTGCCTGAGTCGGATAGCAGAAGTGGTGAGGAATAATAATATAAGCGGGATCTGAATAAGATGACGCTTAGCAACCCAGCTCACTCAATCCTGGATGATCGTCAGGACGACGGCCCAATGGCCAATGGAATAAGCGTTCGCTCTCTTTAATCGGCAAATCGTTAATGCAGGCAAAGCGCTCAACCATTAGACCATCGGCACCAAAACGCCAGTTTTCATTGCCATAACTGCGAAACCAGTTCCCGCTGTCATCTTTCCACTCATAAGCAAAACGCACAGCAATCACATCATTTTGCCATGCCCAGAGCTCCTTAATTAATCGATATTCAATCTCATTTTCCCATTTACGGGTTAAAAACCCTTCAACCCCATCGCGTCCATTGACAAATTCTGCACGATTTCGCCAACGCGTGTCTGTTGAATAAACCTGGGCGACACGTTTCGCATCACGTGAATTCCACGCATCTTCCGCCATTCTGACTTTTTGTGTAGCGGTATCGAAATTGTACGGGGGAACTAAAGACATATTGACCTCCATAAGCAAGTAGACAGGTTTGTCTACTTGCATTATCCTGTCTCATGTAGACAGGGTTGTCTACTTTTTTTTAAGTGAGAGAGTAAATGCTGCTACCTGATCCCTTTGACCCTAAAGCCAGCGCTGCTGAACGCATCATTAATAGCGCTCAACAGCTGTTCTATCAAAATGGCATCCGTGCTACAGGCGTCGATAAAATCATCGCTAACGCAGGTGTAACAAAAGTCACCTTTTATCGTCATTTTGCAGCTAAGGACGATCTGGTACTGACGTTCTTACGTCGCCGCCATTTACGTTGGATGGATGGATTCCAAAGCACGTTGGAACAGGCACTGTGTGATGCCCCTTTCTACCGGGCACTGCCTGCCGCATTGTTAAGCTGGTTTAGGGAGGAGAGCTTTCGCGGCTGCGCATTTATCAATGTTGCAACGGAACTGGCCGATACATTACCCGCAGCATTAGAAATCGTGCAACAACATAAACAAGCTATGCAAAGCGAAATCACTAGACACTTACCTGCCCATCAACAGTTAACAGCGGAGACTATCGCCATGCTGGTAGATGGTGCAGTTGTGCAGGTGCAAATAGGGAAAGATGCAGAAAAAATTGTCAGGCAGTTAGAGCTGGCACTGGGGGTAATATTGGGAGCGTAGGAGGCCTACGCTCCCACGCACTTAGAACTGATAAACCAAGCCCAGTGCTACAATATCATCGGTACTGATACCGGCTGCTCTGGTGAAGTCGTTGTCATCCAGTAGGTTGATCTCATAATCAACATAAGTAGACATGTTTTTATTGAAATAGTAGGTCGCGCCAATATCAATATATTGTTTCAGGTTCTCTTTGCCAAATCCCTGGACGCTGGTACCCCGAGAGGTGACATAGCCCAAAGATGGACGCAGACCAAAATCAAATTGATACTGAGCAACCAGTTCCCAGTTATCCGCTTTATCCGCGTAACCAAAAGCATCGGAATCACTGCTACCAAAACGCGTAGCATTATAAGAACGGGTATACATCGCTGCCAGATAGATGTTGTTGGCATCATATTTCAGACCGCCCGTATACGCAGTTGCCTTATCACCGCTGCCCAATACGTCAGCGTTGTTCTGATCGTTAGTACGATCTGAAGAGAACATTGCTGCACCAATACCAAAGCCTTCGCCCAGATCATAAGTGGTCGACATTCCCCATCCGTCACCATTTTGTCCCAAAACATCACGACCATTTGGTGACTCAGTACCGTTACCATTTTTACCCTGGTACTGAACGGCAAAATTCAAACCATTAACCAAGCCAAAGAAGTCACTGTTACGGTAAGTAGCTACACCATTCGCACGCTGGAACATAAAGTTATCAGCGCCATAAGTATCCCCACCAAACTCCGGCATAACGTCAGTCCATGCACCGATGTCATAGGCCACACCGTAATTACGACCATAGTCAAAAGAGCCAGCCTCACCAAACTTCACGCCAGCAAAGCCAACACGCGTATGGCTATCAGCCGTACCTTCAGACTCTGCGTTATGAAGCGATGCTTCATATTCCCACTGACCATAACCCGTAAGCTGGTCGGAGATTTGTGTTTCACCTTTAAAACCAAAACGTACATAGGACTGATCGCCGTCAGAACCGTTGTCGTCAGAAAAATAGTGCAGGCCATTGACCTTACCGAACAGGTCAAATTTATTACCATCTTTATTATAGATCTCAGCAGCACCGGCTGAGCCGGCTACCATCAATGCCGGGACCATCAGGGATAGAACTCGAAGTTTCATTTTTGTACCCTCTAGTTATGTGCCTTATAGTTATGTGCCTTATTCACCACTGCGTCTGAATGTATAAAAATTCAGCTGCAAGGCCATTGTCATAACGTGGGGAGTAATAATCTATAAAGAAAATGCTACTAAATTTCCGAAACTGTTTCAAAGCACCGGACAGATACTACAAAATGTAATTTTTGCGGAACTTTTAAACACCATTTGGAACTAAAAAAAGCGCACTTAATATCAAATAATTAATATTTAATATTAAAATCAATAAGTTGACAAAAAACCCTTCCTGAGCACTGAATGATAAAAATATTCAGCGATCAGACTATAAAATAGATTCCGCTATCATCATTTTATTTGATTATTACCTTCATTCACCCCGAATGAGATGTTTTCACCCTTATTCTCGCCGAACCTCTGGTTCGGCTTTTTTTTAAGTTCTCTTCAGGAAATGTCATTAATCGTAAACTTGCTCTCTTCGCAATAAATAAGTCATCACCTCACCACATTTCTTCTCAAGAATGCTTCCCTGAATGTTCAAGAAAAAGCCGTTTCCAACGGACTTAATTAATTAAAAAAATCAATAAAACAGGAAAGGGATATTTTTGAACTCTCATTTTAAGAAGAAAAATAATCTCTATAACTCAGTATGTTAATTACCTTATTTAGATACATCTGCATTCACTCCAGAGACTCTCAAATTTTCTCAGTTGAATAATATGGCACTGTAGCAAAAATAATTTACATCACAGGGCGTGGCCGATTCAAACAGTCACTCATTAAGTACATCCAGGACAAAGACAGGGCCTAAGTCGCCGTGCGTACATTACAGTGTAAGCTCAGGACAATACCTCTCAGATGACGGCGGCAATGGCATTGATATACGCAACGGCAGTCAAACTTAGCACGGTAAAAGAGTGAACGAGGCAAATAGCCCAGGATATATCCGGAAATAAGGATTTCTGAGGAGATTTACATTAACAATAGCGTTTTTATCAGTTATTAAGCTCTATCGCTTTCTAATGACGCGCTATAAACAAAGCGTTTGTCATGCCATAACGCTGTTTTCCATTCTCCGGAAGGCGCTAATGTGGTAAAAAGAACGGCCAATTGCCCAGGGTTTAAGCAGATAAATGACCAGTATTGAAGCAGAACAATCTAAGGAACAGACATTTGCCACGCAGCTTGCAACCCGTGTGGTTTTTTTCATTGCCGGACTGGGGATGTCAGCCTGGGCCCCGCTGGTTCCCTACGCGAAAGAACGTATAGATGTCAGCGATGCCTCTTTAGGTGGTTTGTTACTGTTTTTGGGGCTCGGTTCTCTGCTTGCGATGCCGCTGACGGGGATGTTAGTCGGAAAATATGGCTGCAAGCGCGTCATTATTAGTAGCGGCCTCGGTATCATGCTGGTATTACCGCTGTTGGTTATTTCACCCACCCCATTGTTACTCGCGCCAGGCCTGATGATTTTCGGTGCGTCTATGGGCATTATCGATGTGGCAATGAATATCCAGGCGGTCGAAGTTGAGAAAGCATCACGGCGTGCAATGATGTCTGGCTTTCACGGTTTTTTTAGTATAGGCGGGATCGTTGGCGCAGGGCTGATTAGCGCCCTACTGTGGCTAGGCCTTCCTCCTCTCCAGTCTGTGCTAATGGTTTCTGCGCTTATTGCTCTGTTATTTTTGGCTTGTCATAAGCATCTGTTAAACCAGCGCCTCCATCAGTCCGGCACGCCGCTGTTTGTTGTACCGCGAGGATGGGTTCTGTTTCTGGGTGCCTTGTGCTTTATATTGTTTCTCACAGAAGGCGCGGTGCTCGACTGGAGCGCCATTTTCCTGACGCATATTCAAGGTTTGCCAGCGTCACAGGCCGGTTTAGGCTACGCAATATTTTCAATCGCCATGACTATCGGGCGGTTAAGCGGCGATCGCATCGTCCATCGTTTTGGCAGCGTGTCGGTATTACTATGTGGTTCGCTTTGCGCCGCGGCAGGTTTACTGCTCGCAGTCAGCGTCCAGCACGGCATGGTTTCACTAGCCGCCTTCTTACTGATCGGCTTCGGCGCATCAAACAGCGTTCCCGTTCTGTTTAGTGCAGCAGGGAAACAGGAAGTCATGCCAGTGAATCTGGCGATCTCCGCTATGACGACAATAGGATATGCAGGTATCCTGGCAGGACCCGCATTGGTCGGTTTTGTTTCTCAGTGGTTTAGCCTGTCGACCGCCTTCGTCGCGATCGCCACGCTGCTTTTGGTTGTTGCCGCCAGCGCCCGGCTGGTTACACGTTAATTTGGGTGTCACGTAACGCTATGGTGCCATATAAATTTCCCCTCACCTCAAGCAATGTCACACGCTTCTTTGTGATATTCATCTTGGTGTTACTGATGGCGTTAGGATTTATGATCCATAACGCGGTGAATGCATGGCTGACAGAAAAGCGTTATGCAATGGCTGATATTACTCATGCAATGCAAAAACGGATCGATACCTACCGTTTCGCTACCTGGCAGATTTACGAAAACCTTGCCGCCAGTGCAGCAGGGGCAACGCCAAATAGTCAGCAAGAGACGCGTCTGCGCCCTGACGTCTACTATCTTGAAAAAACACGCCGTAAGACTGAAGCTTTAATATTCGGCTCACACGATAGCAGCACGCTTGATATGTCACTGCGCATGTCTAATTATCTTGATACTTTATGGGGAGCGGAAAACAGCACCTGGTCCATGTATTTCCTGAATGGACAGGATAACAGCCTGATTCTGGTCTCAACGCTGCCATTAAAAGACATGGCAACGCGCTATAAAGAGAGCGCGATCAGCAACATCGTTGATGCACGCCGCGCGGAGATGTTGCAGCAGGCCAATGCGCTGGATGAGCGGGAAAGTTTTTCGCCCCTGCGTCGCTTTACCTGGCAAAATGATCATTACTTTACCGTACGTACGACCTTTAATCAGCCGGGTCACCTGGCGACCGTAGTCGCTTTCGACCTTCCGGTTAACGACCTTATTCCGCTCAACATGCCGCTGGAAAACTTCCAATTGAAGCAGGATAACATTGTTTCAAACGAGGGAGAGCCAAACAATGAAGCCAGCCAAAGCACCCAGATCTCACTGGCTAATCCGAATGTAGAAATTGCATCTTCGCTCGCCAGTACGCCCCTGCAGCTGATATATCGCGTACCACTCACCAGCCTTATAGTTGATACGCTACGCAACCTGATGTGGCCATTACTGGCTAATCTGGCGCTGCTACTCATGTCACTGGCAGGACTTTTTTTGCTACGCCAGCAGTCATTGCGTCCTAGTGAGAATCAGAGTGCAGAGCTGGATTCACTGAGAGTACTTAATGAAGAAATTGTCGCCAGCTTGCCGGTGGGCATGTTGGTTTACGATTTTGCCAGCAACCGTACGATTGTCAGTAACAAAATTGCTGAACACCTGCTACCACACCTAAATTTGCAAAATATTATCAATATGTCCGATCAACATCAGGGCGTATTACAGGCCACCGTTAATAATGAGGTTTACGAGATTCGCCATGCGCGCAGTGTTATCTCTCCTCATACTCAGCTCTTTATGATGCGGGATCAGGATCGCGAACTGCTGGTTAATAAAAAACTGCAAAAAGCCCAGCAAATACTGGATAAGAATCATCAAATGCGTCAGCAGCTGATGCAAAATCTTGGTCATGCACTAAATCGCCCACTAAGCCAGGTTGTTCACCAGTTAGGTGCCCTGAACGCCACCAGCGATAATGGAGCCGACCTGGGAGCAGCGCGGCTGGAAGCACAAGCCTTAAGTCGTCTTGTAGACGATATTGTATTGCTCAATCGCCTTGAAACACATGACTGGGCCCCGGATGCAGACTCTTTCAGCTTACAGATGTTGCTGGATGAATTAACGTTGGAAATGCTGCCATTAACCCTGCGTAAAGGCTTAAAGTTGCTGGTGCGCAATCGTCTGAACAGCGATGAAATTCGTTTTGGCGATCGCTGGGCCATTCGTAAAATACTGTCTACCCTGCTGCATTACTCGCTAACGACCACCAGTTGGGGAAAAATTTCACTGACCGTTGACTCTCCATCCGATCGCCCGGATCGTCTAACCATTCAAATTGTTGATACCGGCGCCGGCCTCACCGTTGATGAATTAGGCAATACTGATTTCCCTTTCCTTGGTGAAACGTCCAACGACCGCTTTGGACAGGCGTCTGGCCTGGCTTTTTTCTTGTGTAAGCAGCTCTGTAAGCAATTGGGTGGCAATTTGGATATTGTCGCCAAACCCGATATCGGCACGCGGTACAGCATCAACCTGCATGTACCGCCGGAAAATCAGCAACCGCAGGAAGAAAAATTACTCGAAGGGCTAACAGCGCTGATTGAAATTACCGTTGATGATGTACGTAAAATCGTTTGTCATCAGCTGGAGAACTGGGGAGCGAACTGTATTACACCCGATGAGCGCTTCTCAGGCCAGGACCATGATGTTCTGGTCACTGATGACCCAGCGTTATTAACGCCATGGTCATTACTACTCACGGATGATGAGATGGGTTTCCGCGCCATTGGCGAAAATCAATATCGAGTCAATTTTAACATCAGTGGCGCACTGCTTGATGCGCTGTTACAACTGATTGAACAGCAAATGGCGCAGGATTCGCTTGTTGAAGCTCCTGCAGAAGACGATGGCACGCCGCTGCTCAGCAGCGGTTACTACCAGCTATTTGTTGAGACGGTACCGGATGATGTGAAGAGATTGTATAATGAGGAGGCGAACAGGGACTACCATTCGCTTGCTCAGACAGCGCATCGCCTCAAAGGCGTGTTTGCCATGCTTAATCTGGTACCAGGCAAGCAGCTATGTGAAACGTTAGAACAGCACATTAAAGAGTGTGACGATTCAAACATTAAAAATACCACCAGTGATATTGACGCTTACGTCAATCAACTGCTGCAGCAAGGTAACCAATAAGATGAATAATTTGAATGTAATCATTGCCGATGACCATCCGATTGTCCTGTTTGGCATTCGTAAATCACTTGAACAGATTGAATGGGTGAACGTCGTTGGTGAGTTCGAAGACTCTACGGCGTTGATTAATAGCCTGTCTAAATTAGATGCCAACGTACTGATCACTGATTTATCCATGCCAGGGGAAAAATACGGTGACGGCATCACACTGATAAAATATATCAAACGCCATTATCCGGATCTGTCGATCATCGTGCTGACGATGAATAACAATCCTGCCATTCTCAGCGCCGTTCTGGATCTCGACATTGAGGGGATCGTGCTGAAACAAGGTGCACCAACCGATCTTCCTAAGGCTTTGGCTGCACTGCAAAAAGGCAAGAAATATACACCGGATAGCGTGGCTAAACTCCTGGAAAGAATCAGCGCCGGTGGTTACGGTGATAAGCGTCTTTCTCCTAAAGAAAGTGAAGTACTACGCCTGTTTGCTGAAGGTTTTTTGGTTACCGAAATTGCCAAAAAACTGAACCGCAGCATTAAAACCATCAGTAGCCAAAAGAAATCCGCGATGATGAAGCTTGGGGTAGATAATGATATTGCCCTACTGAATTATCTCTCATCGGTCAGCACCACGCCGATTGATAAAGACTGAATGTAGATCTTGCGCTGTCTTGCACGGAGGGACCCTCCGTGCTGGCGGCTCAGCCATAAGTCTGCCCTGCCTTATTAGCTCTATTCCATTACCCGTCCCTGCTACGTCGCACTCGTTCAGCATAAAATGCCAGCGTTTTTTGTAACGTTTCCATCGTGACAGGCTTCGACAAGCAATTATCCATCCCTGCCTCGATACAGCGCTGTTTTTCTTCTGCAAGCGCATTCGCCGTCACACCAATCACCGGGAATGTTTGTCCCAGCTGGCGCAAACGCTGTGTCAGACGGTAGCCATCCATGTTCGGCATATTGACATCGCTCAGTACAATATCGATATCACTACGACTAATCACATTCAGCGCATCTACGCCGTCCTGTGCCGTCTTCACCCGGAATCCAAGCGATGCCAGCTGATCGGAGAGCAGCACCCGGTTAATGGGATGATCGTCAACCACAAGAATCACAATATCCTCATTGTCAACGCGCGTTTCGACCGGTGGCGGCAATACCGGCAACCCGTCCGGAACATCCACCGTGATACGATAGATACGTCCCAGTAAAGCGGGCAGCTCGTGTGGCATTGCTGTGCTGTAAACCCAGCGCCCGGCGACTATTTCCTGCGGCATATCAATATGCTTGCCGTCAAACTCAATAACTGCACGTAGCGGCCGTTCCGGCTGGAAATCATAATCGGTAATAATCACATCATCGTTGCCATGGAGACGTTCTTCGTAACGCTGTACCTGAATACCGTGATCGTGGAGCAGGCTCTGAAGGAAATTTTCCAGCGTTTCATTACGCAATTCCAGCCAGATCCTCTTGTCCTGTAAACCTTCATGCAGCGGTGGAGCAACCATCTGGCTATTATACAGTGGGATACGAATAATAAACTGGCTCCCCATCCCGGGCTCGGAGTCAACTTCAATATCACCGTCCATCATACCGATCAGTTTTTCACAGATTGCCAGCCCTAAACCTGTCCCCTGGAAGTTGCGCTGAACGCCAGTACCAACCTGAAAGAATGGGTCAAACAGGCGAGTGATCTCTTTGGCCGGGATACCTACGCCGGTATCGCGTACACAGAACGCCAGGTAACCGTCCTTGATATAAGCGTGCAGGATGATGCAGCCGGTATGAGTAAATTTAATAGCGTTATTCAACAGATTTGAAATCACCTGCTGTAAACGTAACGGATCGCCATCCAGTGAAACAGGAACATTGCTATCAATAAAGCAGTAAAGCGTAAGACGTTTTTTTACCACCAGCGAAAGGTAGTTAGAGGCAATATGCGTGATAACTTCACGCGGAGAAAATTCACGCGGCTCAATACGCAACTGCTCCGACTCAATTTTCGAAAAGTCGAGAATATCACTGATGATTTTAAGCAGCAGGCTGGAAGAGTTATTCATCGCCGTCACCAACGATTCCACACTTTTCGGCAACGCTTTAGTTTGCAGCAGGTCAAGGTTACCAATGATACCGTATAGCGGCGTGCGCAATTCATGGCTTACCGTTGCCAGGAACATTGATTTTGACTGGCTAGCCTGCTCGGCTGCCTGCGCCATCTCCTGTAACGACTCCTCCATCTTGACTCGGGCGCTCACGTCAACTAGCACGCATATCGCCACATTTTCATTCCGATAGCGGGAGTGCACAAAGCTGATTTGCAGATTGGTATTACTGCCGGTCAGGACATCGACAAAATTGACCTGCTGGCCACGGATGATTTCCGTCAGGCGCTGTCGGTCTTCCTGCGTCAGTAAATGAAGATAGTTATGTGCCAATTCATTACTGAGGATGTTAGTACCATCGCTGGTACGTAAAATACAAATACCGACTGGCGCAGAGGCCACAATTTTACGGTTAAACTGCTCATGTTCTTCAAGGCGATGTGCGTTTTCTTCCGCAGGCAGAAACATGCGCCGTTCAAATAGCCAGGCCAAAGAAAAGAGAATAATCCCGCTCAATACGTTTAGCAGCAATGCATTAACGATCAGTATTTTCAACTGCTCAATCAGCACGTTAGTTGGAATCGAATAGACTGCACTGAGCGATGACGGCGGTAACGGCTTTTTCATGACCAGCTGTTTATAGCCATTGACGTAACCAAACCACGATTTATCATTCGGCAAATCATCCAGTGAAAAGTCAACGCCGGTGCGGGAAGAGGTTAGGATCGAGCGGTCATTTTGATCGATAATCGTAGCCACCACCGGTAAACTGCCCGGTGAGATAAAATCTTCCAGCCGAATACTCTGCTCAATACCCAGTAACGCTTCCATCTTATTGGCCATCAACACTGGCGTAATCGCATAAAAATGCCCGACGCCGGGCTGCGCGGTAGATGCTATCCAGTAGAGGCTGTTTTTACGTTCCTCTTCGTTACCGTTGCGATAATGTAAAATACGGTCGTTTAGTGATTTCAGCGTGCGCTCACGATCGAGTGAAGTATTGCCCACCGCAAAATCGGCGAGGCAGAGGTTTTCGCCACCGACAAAAAATACGCGATTCAACTCGTAACCGGAGGAGAAATTAGCTTTCCAGTAATGGAGAAAATAGCTCAGGGAAGTGAGCGAACTGCGCCAGAGATTGCTCATGGCGTTACAGTCAGAATCCGCCAGCAAGGGATAAAACTGCGGTGATTCAACTTTACCCGGCAAAACACGGTTCATCAGATCCTGGTCGGCGGATGAAGCATTTAACCGGTTTTCCGCAATATATTTCAATTCACGCGTAACATCTGCCGAATGGCGAATATACCACTGTGCCTGTTCGTAGTTGAGGCTGAACTCTTGCCGCACCTGCGTTTCTTTTTCATGGAGCACATTAATAATAAAGAACGTAGTGAGCAACGCGCCCAGCGTCCAGAGCATTAATGCCAGCGCCCGGAACAGATAGCGTGAGATCCTTAACGTGGTGCGAAACGAGACAAGATATTTCAAGTGGAACCTATTGCGGCAAATGTCAGATGCATGTTTTGCGATCCCGATACAGTAACTTTAGTCTGTTAAAAAAGCCAGAACACGCGGCAATCTTCGCTGCTTCCCGTAGATTCAGATGTAAAAAAGCCAGGCATATGCCTGGCTTTCAAACTGGCTAACAAACATTACTCTTCGTCGTCGCCTTCAGCGGAATCGTCATCGCTTTCAATCTCAGGCGCGATTTCGTCATCCCCTTCCGCGACGCTACCGTCAATAGCATCTAACTCTTCTTCTGCTACCGGTTCAGCAACGCGCTGCAGGCCAACCACATTCTCATCTTCTGCGGTACGAATCAGAATCACGCCCTGGGTATTACGCCCGACAACGCTGACTTCTGAAACACGAGTACGCACCAATGTACCGGCATCGGTGATCATCATGATCTGATCGCTATCAACAACCTGTACCGCCCCAATCACCGGACCATTTCGCTCGGTCACTTTGATCGAGATAACCCCCTGGGTCGCACGGGATTTGGTCGGGTATTCACTGTTAGCGGTACGCTTACCATAACCATTCTGTGTGACGGTCAGGATCGCGCCCTCTTCACGTGGAATGATCAACGATACAACACGATCGCCGGCTGCCAGTTTGATACCACGAACGCCAGAAGCCGTGCGGCCCATTGCGCGAACGGCCTGCTCAGAGAAACGCACCACTTTACCGGCTGCGGAGAACAGCATCGCTTCATCCTCACCGGCGGTGAGCGCAACACCAATCAACTCATCATCATCACGCAGATTGACAGCAATAATTCCGGCGCTACGTGGACGACTGAATTCGGTCAGTGCGGTTTTCTTCACGGTACCACTGGCGGTCGCCATAAAGATATTCAACCCTTCCGCATATTCGCGCACCGGCAGGATCGCGGTGATTCGCTCATTTGCTTCCAGCGGCAGCAGGTTGACGATTGGACGTCCACGCGCGCCACGACTCGCCTCTGGCAGTTGGTACACCTTCATCCAGTAGAGCCGCCCGCGGCTTGAGAAGCAGAGGATGGTATCATGGGTGTTGGCGACCAGCAGGCGGTCGATAAAGTCTTCTTCTTTAATACGCGCTGCAGATTTACCTTTGCCACCACGACGTTGTGCTTCGTAATCCGACAATGGCTGATATTTCACATAGCCCTGATGCGATAGCGTCACCACAACATCTTCCTGATTAATCAGGTCTTCAATGTTGATGTCCGCGGTGTTCGCCGTAATTTCGGTACGTCGCTCGTCACCAAACTGATCGCGGATCAGTTCAAGCTCTTCGCGAATCACTTCCATCAGACGCTCGGCGCTTTCCAGGATATAGAGCAGTTCGGCAATCTGCTCGAGCAGGCCTTTGTACTCATCCAGGAGTTTTTCATGCTCAAGGCCCGTTAGTTTCTGCAAACGCAGATCCAAAATCGCCTGCGCCTGCTGTTCGGTCAGATGATACTGGCCGTCACGGATACCGTACTGTTCTTCCAGCCACTCCGGACGCGCAGCATCATCACCGGCACGCTCCAACATGGCGGAAACATTGCCCAAGTCCCATGGGCGCGCGATCAGGCCAGCTTTCGCTTCGGCAGGCGTCGGCGCACGGCGAATTAATTCGATGATTGGATCGATATTCGCCAGCGCAATAGCCAGACCTTCAAGAATGTGCGCGCGATCGCGAGCCTTACGCAGTTCAAAAATAGTCCGACGCGTCACCACTTCACGGCGGTGGCGCACGAAGGCTTCAAGTATATCCTTCAGCGGCATAATCTTCGGCTGGCCCTGATGCAGCGCCACCATATTTATGCCGAAAGACGTTTGTAATTGAGTCAGTGAATAGAGGTTATTCAGCACCACTTCACCAACCGCATCGCGTTTAATTTCAATCACGATGCGCATGCCGTCTTTATCAGACTCATCACGCAGCGCACTGATACCTTCCAGACGCTTCTCTTTCACCAATTCAGCAATTTTCTCAATCAGGCGCGCTTTGTTCACCTGGTAAGGAATTTCATGAATGATGATGGTTTCACGGCCGGTTTTCGCATCGGTCTCGACTTCGCCTCGAGCACGAATATAAATTTTACCGCGGCCGGTACGATAAGCTTCTTCAATGCCACGGCGCCCGTTGATAATCGCCGCAGTAGGGAAATCAGGTCCTGGGATATGCTCCATCAGCCCTTCAACGCTGATATTTTCATCCTCAATATAAGCGAGGCAGCCGTTGATCACTTCTGTCAAATTATGCGGCGGAATATTGGTTGCCATACCGACAGCGATACCCGACGCGCCGTTAATCAGCAGGTTCGGGATCTTGGTTGGCATAACTTCCGGAATCTGTTCCGTGCCGTCATAGTTCGGCACAAAATCGACGGTATCTTTTTCCAGATCGGCCAGAAGCTCATGCGCAATTTTTGACATGCGCACTTCGGTATAACGCATCGCCGCAGCGGAGTCGCCATCGATAGAACCGAAGTTACCCTGTCCATCAACCAGCATGTAACGCAGTGAAAAAGGCTGCGCCATACGCACGATAGTGTCATAAACGGCAGTGTCGCCGTGTGGGTGATATTTACCGATTACGTCGCCGACAACACGGGCAGACTTTTTATATGGTTTGTTCCAGTCGTTACCGAGAACGTTCATGGCATAAAGCACACGACGGTGGACAGGTTTGAGTCCATCCCGAACATCTGGTAATGCACGGCCAACGATGACCGACATGGCGTAATCAAGATACGAGTTCTTTAACTCTTCCTCGATATTGACCGGTGTGATTTCTCTGGCAAGGTCGCTCATGGAGCCGCTATCCCTCTACATTAGTCCCGGATTCAAAGGTGCGAAAGTATATCACATTGCTGTCATACGGTGAACGGAAAGCGTTTCGACGCGCGTTTTATTCTATTTCCCGCACTCTCACGCAGATTATTTCGCAGAATTAATGAATCGTGGGCAATTTGACGCGCGGCTAAAGGCGAAAGGTACATGCAACGAGGCGAATACAGCATCCGAGACGACAGGTATAGCGATACAACTTGAAGTATGACAAGTATATACTTGGGACAAATTTATGCAGGAGTACAGATTTGATGAACGCAAAAACCGATCCCGGCTCATATAACGTTGACCATAACGAGATTGCCAAATTTGAAGCGGTGGCCTCTCGCTGGTGGGATATGGAAGGCGAGTTTAAACCGCTGCATCGTATTAACCCATTACGTCTGGGTTATATCGCTCAGCATGCCGGCGGGTTGTTCGGTAAGACCGTGCTGGATGTCGGATGCGGCGGCGGCATTTTGGCTGAGAGTATGGCGCGTGAAGGCGCTAATGTCACTGGTTTGGATATGGGCGCTGAGCCCCTGCAAATTGCACGTTTACACGCACTGGAAAGCGGACTTAGCGTGAATTATATTCAGCAAACCGTTGAAGAACACGCGGATAAAAATCCCGGACAGTATGATATTGTGACCTGCATGGAGATGCTGGAACATGTTCCCGATCCGCGTTCGGTGGTGCATGCTTGCGCGCGTCTGGTCAAGCCCGGCGGCGAAGTCTTTTTTTCCACCCTGAACCGTAACAGCAAATCCTGGCTGATGGCCATTTTTGGCGCTGAATATGTACTGCGTATGGTACCGCGCGGCACACATGATATTAAAAAATTCATACGCCCTTCCGAGCTACTGAACTGGATAGATGAGACACCGCTACGCGAACGTCATATCATCGGGTTACATTATAACCCGCTCACCAATAAATTTCGTCTTGGCCACGGCGTGGATGTGAATTATATGCTGCATACTAAAGCATAAATAAGCATATCGTATGGGTATTGATTGTCGATAATTGCGCAACCTGTCCAGCGCAATTATCGATGAAGTTTAAGAAATCAGCACTCGATCAATATTTTGATTTTTTTTCTATCCCATTGACAATTCCCTTAGGCCTTATGTGACGTGGACTTACGAAAAAACCCCCGCCTGAACCTCATTTTCTGACTGAAATCAATACTTGTACTGAACGGATTCCTTACTAGAATACTCACCATCTAGTTATCCATTCATCCCCAAGCCCCTACATATAGTGTTTATCCACAGACTTACTCACAATAAGTTTATCTGTGAATAAACAGGGGATATTTTCACGGACAGGTAAAACGCGACATGAATCAGAGTCTGCTCGTCACTAAACGCGATGGCCGCAAAGAGCGTATCAATCTCGATAAAATCCACCGGGTTCTCGATTGGGCCGCCGAGGGATTGAAAAATGTCTCGGTTTCTCAGGTGGAACTACGCTCCCATATTCAATTTTACGATGGCATCAGAACCTCTGATATTCATGAAACAGTGATCAAAGCGGCTGCCGATCTGATCTCTCGTGACGCGCCAGATTATCAATACATGGCCGCACGCCTGGCTATTTTCCATCTGCGCAAAAAAGCCTATGGTCAATTTGAACCCCCTAAATTACTTGACCAGGTTAAACGCATGGTCGATATGGGGAAATATGACGCGCATCTGCTGGAAGACTACACGGAAGAAGAGTTCGAGCAGATGGACGGTTTTATCGATCACTGGCGAGATATGAACTTCTCTTATGCTGCAGTTAAGCAGTTAGAAGGCAAATATCTGGTACAGAACCGTGTTAGTGGTGAAATCTACGAGAGCGCTCAGTTTCTTTACATTCTGGTGGCTGCTTGCCTGTTCTCAGGCTACCCCCGTGCCACTCGCCTTGATTACGTAAAACGTTTTTATGATGCGATCTCGACCTTTAAAATTTCTCTGCCAACGCCGATTATGTCCGGTGTGCGTACCCCAACCCGCCAGTTTAGCTCTTGCGTGCTGATTGAGTGTGGCGACAGCCTCGATTCGATCAACGCGACGTCCAGCGCTATTGTGAAATACGTTTCTCAGCGTGCTGGTATCGGCATCAACGCAGGCCGAATTCGCGCACTGGGTAGCCCGATTCGTGGCGGAGAAGCATTTCACACCGGTTGTATTCCGTTCTATAAGCACTTTCAGACTGCGGTGAAATCTTGCTCACAGGGTGGCGTACGTGGTGGCGCAGCCACGCTGTTCTATCCAATGTGGCATCTTGAAGTGGAAAGCCTGCTGGTATTAAAAAATAACCGTGGTGTAGAAGGTAACCGCGTACGTCATATGGATTACGGTGTACAGCTCAATAAGGTGATGTACCAACGCTTGTTGAAGGGCGAAGAAATCACCCTGTTTAGCCCGTCTGACGTACCGGGTTTATATGATGCCTTCTTCGCCGATCAGGATGAATTTGAGCGTCTTTACACTCAATATGAGAAAGACGACAGTATCCGCAAACAGCGTGTTAAAGCGGTCGACCTGTTCTCACTGATGATGCAGGAACGTGCCTCTACCGGCCGTATCTATATTCAGAACGTGGACCATTGTAATACTCACAGCCCATTTGATCCGACTATCGCACCCGTTCGCCAGTCTAACCTGTGTCTGGAAATCGCACTGCCGACTAAACCCCTGCTGGATGTGAATGACGAAAACGGTGAAATCGCCCTGTGTACGTTATCCGCCTTCAACCTGGGCGCTATTAACAGTCTCGACGATCTGGAAGAGCTGGCAACGCTGGCAGTACGTGCGCTTGATGCTCTGCTCGATTATCAGGACTACCCGATTCCGGCAGCAAAACGCGGTGCGATGGGCCGTCGTACCTTGGGTATCGGCGTGATCAATTTCGCTTATTATCTGGCGAAACATGGTGTTCGTTATTCAGACGGCAGCGCCAATAACCTGACGCATAGAACCTTCGAAGCGATTCAGTATTGGCTGCTGAAAGCTTCTAACGATCTGGCGAAAGAACAAGGTGCCTGCCCGTGGTTCAATGAAACCACCTATGCACAGGGTATTCTGCCGATTGACACCTATAAAAAAGATTTGGATGTCATCAGTAACGAGCCACTGCATCTGGACTGGCAAACGCTGCGTGAAGAAATTAAGACCCATGGTCTGCGTAACTCAACGCTCTCTGCACTGATGCCATCAGAAACATCATCACAGATTTCAAACGCCACGAACGGTATTGAACCCCCGCGTGGTCATATCAGCATTAAAGCATCTAAAGACGGTATTTTGCGCCAGGTTGTGCCAGAGTATGAACGCCTGAAAGACAGCTACGAGCTGCTGTGGGAAATGCCAAACAATGATGGCTATCTGCAGTTGGTAGGCCTGATGCAGAAATTTATCGATCAGGCGATTTCGTCTAACACCAACTATGATCCAACCCGCTTCGCCAACGGCCGCGTGCCGATGAAGCAGTTGCTGAAAGATCTGTTAACTGCCTACAAGTTCGGCGTGAAAACACTGTATTACCAGAATACCCGCGACGGTGCGGAAGATGCACAAGACGATCTGGCACCTTCAATTCAGGATGACGGCTGCGAAAGCGGCGCCTGTAAAATTTAATTACTCCCACGGGCCAGACAGGTACCCGGCGGCGTCAGCATTGCAGTACGAAAATCAGCCCGAGTCGATGCACAATTCAACGATTCGGGCAAACTCCGTCTTCTGCATCGTGATGACATCACAGCAAAATGGTACGCTTCAGCCCGTTATTATTAGGTTCACATAATGGCTTACACTACGTTCTCACAAAATAAAAACAACCAGTTGGATGAACCGATGTTTTTCGGTCAACCAGTTAACGTTGCACGTTATGACCAGCAGAAATATGACATCTTCGAAAAGCTTATCGAAAAACAGCTCTCTTTCTTCTGGCGTCCTGAAGAGGTAGATGTCTCACGCGATCGCATCGACTATCAAGGCCTACCCGATCACGAAAAACATATTTTTATCAGCAACCTGAAATATCAGACGCTACTTGACTCCATCCAGGGCCGCAGCCCAAATGTCGCGTTACTGCCGTTGATTTCGATTCCCGAGCTGGAAACCTGGGTGGAAACCTGGGCGTTTTCTGAAACTATCCATTCGCGCTCTTACACCCATATCATTCGTAATATCGTTAACGATCCCGCGCTGGTGTTTGACGATATCGTGACTAATGAGCAGATCCTTTCCCGTGCAAAAGATATCTCCAGCTATTACGACGATCTGATCGAGATGACCAGCTATTGGCATCTGTTAGGCGAAGGTACCCACCAGGTCAATGGTAAAAACGTTACGGTAAGCCTGCGAGAACTGAAAAAGCAGCTCTATCTCTGCCTGATGAGCGTGAATGCACTGGAAGCCATTCGCTTTTATGTCAGCTTTGCCTGTTCTTTCGCCTTTGCCGAGCGCGAGCTCATGGAAGGTAATGCCAAAATTATCCGCCTTATCGCCCGTGATGAGGCGCTTCATTTGACCGGTACGCAGCATATGCTGAACCTGATGCGCAGTGGCGAAGACGACCCGGAAATGGCGGAGATCGCTAAAGAATGTCGCCAACAATGCTATGACCTGTTTGTACTGGCAGCACAGCAGGAGAAGGAGTGGGCGGAATATCTGTTCCAGGATGGTTCAATGATTGGTCTGAATAAAGATATTCTTTGCCAATATATTGAGTACATCACTAATATCCGCATGAATGCGGTTGGCCTTGATCTTCCCTTTGAAACGCGTTCTAACCCGATCCCGTGGATTAACTCATGGCTGGTGTCTGACAATGTGCAGGTAGCCCCGCAGGAAGTCGAGGTGAGTTCTTATCTGGTTGGCCAGATCGACTCTGAAGTTGGCGAAGATGACTTTAACGATTTCCAGCTGTAACTGAGATGGCCGGACCGATTATCACGTTACGCACTACGGGTGCACAGTTGCGATGTGATGATGCCCATACCTCGCTGCTTGATACGCTGGAGTCGCATAACCTTTGCGTGGAGTATCAGTGCCGTGAAGGCTACTGCGGTTCCTGTCGCACACGCTTACTGAAAGGTGAGGTGTGCTATGTGGCACAGCCGCTGGCATTTGTGCAGGATGGTGAGATTCTACCCTGCTGCTGCAAAGCAAAAGGTGATATAGAGATCGAGCTGTAGGTTGGCGGGAGTGGTTGCAGCCTCCTGGCTGCTTCAGGTAAATCATCTATACCCTGAATAATTCGGTTTTTGCATTAAGGCGGCGACACAGGCCATCCCCGGGAGCTGACTGAAGTCGGTGACCGGGGTGAATGAAGAAAGCCAACACTCCTCTCGCCACGTCCATGCGGCTCGTCCTGGAAGCGCGTTCAGCCAGGGCCAGGGATGGGTCTTAACATCGCGAATGGGGCGTCAGGAAGCGGCGTTTTCGAAAGAGCATGCGAAGCGGGCGAGAAGGCTGTCGAAAAGCGCGAGTGCAGAGCCGGCGCTAACCGGCTCTGCCTGGTCATCCGAAGGATGAACGGAACACCGTTGACAGTAAGCTCTCAACCCTGGCTGGGCAATATCGTCTCTACTACATCAATCCAGCCATGACCACTGGTCACTTCCATCCCTTTTAACCAGCGGCGCAGCATATTCATCGCCATTATGGCAGCCACCTCCTGCCGCGTTTTCAAATTATGGCGGCCCGTACTAAAAGCAACACGTTGCGCGAAAGTTCCATCCGGCGTATGCAATGCAAAATCTACCCGATCTTCATGATAACTCCCAACGCCAATCGCCAGTGCAGTTCCCCGATCCCGAGCCAGATGGGCAATGCGTTCAGCCAACTGGTGTAACGTTTCCTCATGCGAAGGCAAAACCTGCCCGGCTGCCAGTACAAGTGCCGCCGATGCAAGCTGCCATTGTAATAAGCCTGCCGTAAATTGCTCACTCACGCTTAGCGCCAGGCCTCTTTCACGCAGATATCGCGCCAGCAAAGCCGGTAATCCTTCTGTACCCTCAAAAATGATCGATTCCGCCGTAATGGAGCGAACCTGCTGCCACACTTGCTCCATCGCCTCGCGTTGTACTGCTGGCCCGGTAAGTTTTATCTCGATAATCGGCATAGAGGAGCGATATCCCATCACTACACCAACCGGCAAATCCAGCGGTTCCAACTGCATTGCCAAATCACTCTCTCCACGCCCAAACGTAGTCAGACGCAGGCAAACAGGTGGCTCAGGCAAGATATAGTGCTGTCGGAGTCGTGGTACTATTTGCTGCTCCACCATCACTTTGAATTCCGATGGCACACCCGGCGTAAAAAATATCCAACAGCGGTTGAGATGGATCGCAAAGCCACAGGCGGTACCTACCGGATTATCCACCAACTCCGCGCCTGCCGGGATCTCCGCCTGTTTGCGATTACTTGGCGCCATAGGACGACCTCGTCCGGCAAAATAAGCCTCCATTTTTGCCAGCCAGCCTTGATTGAGCTCCAGCGTAACGCCCATTGCAGTCGCCGCAGCCTGCGCGCTAAGATCATCACTGGTTGGCCCTAATCCACCATTCACAATGAGTACATCGGCAATTTTGCTGCGCTCCGTCAAGGCAACAACCAGCGCCTCAAGGCTGTCTCCGACCGTTGAGCGGCTGCTCATCGGTAAACCCTGCTGAAAAAGAACATCGGCAAGCCAGGCAGCATTAGTATCAACAATTTGTCCGTGTAACACTTCATCGCCCGTCGAAAGCATTTCAACTCTAATCACAGCTATCTCCTGTTGGGTACATACGGATACATGAATTTTTGTTATTCGATTTTTATGTTTTTACCGTAGCGAGAACCCGCGGTAACGTAAATAGCAAAACGCGCGCTGCGCATTCAATAGCAACAAATAGTTGTTCCAGCAGCCGCGCCATAACTGGTCTACATTATCAACGTCCCCAATGTGATTGAGTTGTTTTAGAGATGGCAGTAATAGCTTCAGCCAGATTGCCAGGGATCATAGTTCCGCCACACAATGAACTGCACAATAGATGTTTCTAGCTAATCCTGGGGTTTACATCGAATAATGTCTAATCCTGACCTATTCAAAAGGGAGCAATCATAATGAGCAAAAAAGGCCTCACCACCGCCTCCGGCGCGCCCGTCGCCCATAATAATAACTCGATGACGGCAGGACGCCGTGGTCCACTGCTACTGCAGGATGTGTGGTTATTAGAAAAGTTGGCACATTTCGATCGTGAAGTTATCCCGGAACGCCGGATGCATGCGAAAGGTTCAGGTGCCTACGGTACTTTCACTGTTACCCAAGACATTACACGCTTTACTCGCGCCAAAATTTTCTCTGAAGTGGGTAAGCAAACTGAGTTGTTCATTCGTTTCTCCACCGTCGCCGGTGAACGTGGAGGCGCTGATGCTGAGCGTGATATCCGTGGCTTTTCACTGAAATTCTATACTGAAGAAGGCAATTGGGATCTGGTGGGGAACAATACCCCCGTTTTCTATCTGCGCGATCCGTTAAAATTCCCCGATCTCAACCATGTAGTCAAACGCGATCCACGTACTAACCTGCGTAACCCGACCTATAAATGGGACTTTTTCTCCCAATTACCGGAAGCGCTGCACCAGTTGACTATTGATTTTAGCGATCGCGGCCTGCCAAATTCCTATCGCCACGTGCATGGTTTCGGTAGCCATACTTACAGTTTTATCAACGATCAGCAGCAACGCTTCTGGGTAAAATTCCATATGAAATGCCAGCAGGGTATCCAAAACCTGATGGATGACGAAGCGGAAACGTTAATCGGTAAGGATCGCGAGAGCTCACAGCGCGACCTCTATGACGCTATTGAGCGTGGCGATTTCCCGCGCTGGAAATTTTATGTGCAGGTCATGCCAGAAGCTGAAGCCTCACAAACGCCTTATAATCCGTTTGATCTCACCAAAGTGTGGCCACACGGTGATTACCCGCTAATTGAAGTGGGTGAGTTTGCCCTGAACCGTAACCCTGAAAACTATTTTGCTGAAGTTGAACAAGTGGCGATGAGCCCCGCCAACGTCGTACCCGGCATTGGTTTTTCCCCGGACCGCATGCTACAGGGCCGCTTGTTCTCGTATGGCGATGCCCACCGCTACCGTTTAGGCGTAAATCATCATCAAATCCCGGTAAACGCGCCAAAATGTCCGTTCCATAACTACCACCGTGACGGCGCGATGCGCATTGATGGTAACAGCGGCAATGGCGCAACCTATGAACCAAATAGCTTTAACGTGTTTCAGGAACAACCAGACTACAGCGAGCCGCCTCTGTCGCTGGAAGGGGCTGCCGATCACTGGAATCATCGTGAAGACGAGGATTATTTCAGTCAGCCGCGCGCACTGTTCAATCTTCTGAGTGAAGAAGAGCACCAGCGTATGTTTCAACGCATCGCAGGAGAATTGAGCCAGGTACCTGAATTTATCCAGCAACGGCAGATCGCTCTATTCCGTCAGGTTGATGAAACCTATGGCGCGGGTGTGGAAAACGCATTAAAAGCGCGTTAGTCACACACACCAGGGCGGAGTAGCGTCCCGCCCTGTTCTGACCGATGATGTAGCCATTGTCGGAGTGACTGGCGCGAAATTTTAATGCCGCCATTATTGAGCGATGCCGGTAGCAAATACCATGCTACCGGCTGCTGAAAGCCTGCCAGCCTGCTTTTTGCCCATTCTGCCAATACTGCTACGGACAATCCGTCCCTGATTTCCACCAGCGCCACCGGACGTTGTCCGAACTCACGATCGTCCTGAGGAATAATAAATACCTGACTAACCGCGGGATGCTGTAACAATACCTGTTCGATCTGTTCGGGCTGAATCCCCTCACCGCCGCTGAAAAACTGGTTGTCCAGCCGGCCAATGACCTGCAGCTCTCCTTCATACCAACAACCGCGATCCCGAGTATGTAGCCAGCCATGATTATCCACAACCGGTTGTAATGTACCGTTCTGCCAGTAGCCACAGGAGAGTATTGCTGAACGTAGCCATATTTCTCCATCAACCAAACTCACCTCACGCCCTTCAAGCGGAATCCCTACCCCCTCTCTGCCATTAGCACGTTTAGCGGTAATGGTCGATGCGGCTTCCGTCATGCCGTAACCGTACCAGCAGCGGACACCTGCTTTTTCAGCCCGTTCGATCAGCGTCGTTGCACAGGGTGCACCGCCAAGTAACACCGTCGTCAGCGATGTCACACCACGATTCTGCTGTAGGATGCGCCATAGTTGCGTTGGCACCAGCGAAGCAAAACTGCATATTTTCAGCGCTTGCGTCAGCGTTCTGTTGTCCTGCAGCACCAGCGATGCCCCCACTAATAACCAGCGCCAGACAATACCCTGCCCTGAAACATGGAATAACGGCAGCGAAAGTAACCAGCGATCGCTGGCAGTAAAACCAAGTAGTTTTGTCACGCCGGCAGCGTTGGCAAGGTGTGCAGTAAACGTGTGAGCCGCCGCTTTAGGAGGCCCACTGGAGCCCGAAGTTAACGTCAGCGTGGCAATACTTTCCGGTTCCCAATCGATCTGCAAATACCCCTCTTTTTCGGTCATGCGCAAAGGGAGGATAGGTAATGGCAATATTGGCGCGTCAAGGCACAGTGAGAAATCAATATTGAGGGAGGGCAATAATGTACGCAAAAGCAGATCGGGCAACTGTGGATTCAACGGCAGTAAGCGCGCACCGCACTGTAACAATGCCAGATAAGCCAGTAAGGTCGCTTCACTGTTGCGTCCTTTAAGCACCACACCACTGCCGACACGCACGCCCTGCTGACGAAATCCAACCGCCAGCCGATCGATACGCTGCGCTAATTGTTGCCAATTCAGGCACATGCCGTCCACGATCAGTGCCGGTGATTCAGGCTTACATTGTGCCCAATGACGCCACGGCCAGTTGTTTAACCGTGCCACAGGCACTCCAGATCATCCACTGTCTTAAGAGGCTGCGAACTACCGGGCCAGGGACGCTGAAGCTGATGCGTCATCAGTTCCAACGTATCTAAACCAGGTACAACCTCCGGCGTTAACCACTGCGCCAATCGCGCCAATTGTGTCAGACCAAGGCTCGACTCCAGCGAGGAACTCATCACGGCAGCCAACCCCTGTTGCCGTGCAACGGCAATGATATGTTCAACCTCTGCAATACTGCCGATTAAAGTCGGTTTGATTATAAGGGCGTTAACCCCAGGTGCCGCCTGGGGTTGGAAACCTGCTTCTCGCACGCTTTCATCCCATGCGATGGCAATAGCGCTTTCTTTAGCAAATTGACAAGACGCTTCGGGGGTATGGCAAGGTTCTTCAAGAAACGCAATACGGTTGCGTAAGGTCGGGTCCACATGTCGCGCAAATTGTCGCGCTTTATCCAGCGTCCAGCTACGATTTGCATCAAGGCGTAATTGTAACGTCGGCAGTGCTTCCAACAGGTAGTTCACCATCATGCCATCGCGCACTGGCTCGTACAGGCCGACTTTAACCTTACCGATACAGTACGGCTGCTGCGCCAAACGAATTAACAATTCATCTGGATCGCCAGTACACAGTATCGCGCTATGATAATTCCCCTTAAGCGGTAACGTCTCCGCAACCTCAGCAAGAGCGCAGCTTAGCCCAAACGCAGCTGACGGTAGCATGCAGTTAGCTGGAAGCCCCCCCTGACACCATGTAGTCAGCCATCGTATGGCCGCGTTTATCGCTTCATCAAGAGATTCCCGGCTAAAGCCCGGCAGCGGGGCTATCTCCCCCCAGCCTTCACGCTCGCCGTCACGCATCCGCACAATCACCCCGTCACGATACCTCAGCCGTTGCTCACGCAGAACGACACCGGCCTCCATTGGCAACGCATAGCGCCAGATAGCCGCGTCGCGCTTCATGGGTTTCGCTTAAATTTACGAAAGTCGGGCTGACGCTTTTGATTAAATGCGTTGCGTCCCTCTTGGCCCTCTTCCGTCATATAGAACAACATCGTCGCGTTTCCGGCCAGCTCCTGTAAACCCGCCTGACCATCACAGTCAGCATTCAGCGCAGCCTTCAGGCAGCGCAGCGCCATAGGGCTATTCTCCAGTATTTCACGACACCAGCGTACCGTCTCTTTCTCGAGTTCAGGCAGCGCAACCACCGCATTGACTAATCCCATATTCAGTGCCTGCTGCGCATTATACTTACGGCACAGAAACCAAATTTCACGTGCCTTTTTCTGCCCCACAATTCGTGCCATATAGGCGGCTCCCCATCCCCCATCAAAAGAGCCCACTTTGGGTCCGGTTTGACCAAACTGTGCATTGTCAGCCGCGATAGTCAGATCACACAGCATATGCAATACGTGTCCACCACCAACCGCGTACCCCGCAACCATCGCCACAATGGGCTTTGGACATGTCCGAATCTGCCGCTGAAAATCCAGCACATTAAGGTGATGAACGCCATGCTCATCCTGATAGCCACCGTAATCACCCCGGATCTTCTGATCCCCTCCCGCACAAAACGCCTGCTCACCAGCGCCCGTCAGGATAATGACGCCGATCCCTTCATCATATCGAGCATCATTAAGCGCCAGCATCATTTCCTGTACCGTTAATGGGCGAAAAGCATTACGAACTTCCGGGCGATTAAGGGTAATTTTGGCAATGCCGTCAGCGGACTTATGGTATTGAATATCACTAAAATCACCGCTGCAGTCATGCCACTCTACCCGTGCATACAGCGACTCATCGGGATAAATCATTTCAGTTCCTCAAAATAATGAATCAAAAATGCATCAGTCATTTGAACGGACAACAAGGTCACGGCAACCGACTGCCCGCAACGCTTTACCTGCCGATAATCTGTGTCAGGAGTTGAGCATATGCCGCAGGATTAGCGCGATGTGCATTGTGTCCGGCGGCCGTAACAGTATGTAACGGTAACGCCATTTCCCGGGCAAACTGCTGGTACTGGCTATCCCTTTCTCCGCACAAATAACTGAAAGGGAGCCGCAGCTGATGCAGTTCTGGTAGCAGATCGGGCTGGCGAGAAAGCGAGGTTGCTTCCAGCATGTCGGCCAGAGCCGGGGCATATCCCCCGGCGCGATCGCCGATCACCTGCTGACGCTCCCGTGGCAGCATTTCCGCAAATATCGGCTGGCAATACCACGCTTCCAGCGTTTGTCGCAGTGGCTGGGTCCTGAAACGTTGCGCCCATTCTTTGTCCTTTCTTTGACGCTGGTGTCGAGCCATTTCATCACTCAACCCGGTATGGCCCGCTTCAACAATCAGCCCGCAGAGCCCATCCGCTCGATTACGACACGCATAGTGCATCGCAACACGGCCGCCAAGCGAATAACCAATAAGCCAGTAATGCGATATCTGATGTGCCATCAGCGTCTGGTTAATTCGCTGGCATAGTTCGTCAAAACCGCTAACACGCTGCCCGCTTGAACCACCGTGACCGGGTAAATCAATACTTAATCGCGGCCAGTCGCCAAACGCACGCTGAACCTTATCCCAATCGCTGGCGTTGCCAAGGAAACCATGAAGCCAAATCAATGTCGGCTTACCGCTGTGGCGCTTACCCTGCCAACGCGCATGTAACATCATAATTTTTCAGCCCATTGCACTAATGACGCTAAAGTTTGCGCCCCCTCTTCAGGCACAACGTTTAGCTCAATTAACGTTACACCGCCCTGCGACCAGCCACGATCGACACATTGATTTAACGCATCCCAACTAGCCGGGCACGAATATTGGAGCCCAAATAGAGCAGCAGCGTGCTCGAAGCTAATATGCTGCGGCATCGAAAAGAAGCGCTCCCGCGTTTCTACTGGCGTAGGTAATAAAGAAAAAATTTGCCCACCATTGTTATTAATGACCAGCAAGATCAGCGGAGCCGGCGGCTGCCGTAGCAAAGCAAGGGCATTAAGATCGTAAAGCATAGAAATGTCCCCCAGCACTATCAGCATCGGACGCGGTATACCACGCTGAACACCTGCCGCCGTTGACAGCAAACCATCAATACCGCTGGCCCCCCGATTTCCATATACAGGACAGTTGGCAGGAAGCTGAGCAAATGCATCAATAAGCCGGACTATCAGACTATTTCCCAGGAATAGCAGCCCCTCCTTTGGCAGGAGCTCAGGGAGCCTTCGCGCGAGTCCCGCCTCACCAAAAGCCTCGGTTGCGGTATGTACTGCATTTTTTACGTGCATAGACAATGCATGCAAACGATCGGCCCACGGGGCATGCGGCTGCGCGGGGTGATCATCCAGCCACTCATTGATATTGGCAACGATGCGGCAGCCGGAGTGATGGGCAGGATCGCGCCGACCCGGGACACGATCAATCAGCCAGAACATTGCTGGTTTAATCTGTTCCTGCCAACGCAAAAGCCGTTTGCCCGTCAGGCTGGTGCCAAATTGAATGACGATTTGCGCCTGTGCCAGCGTCTGCTGCGCATCATGATTCGCCAGCCAAAGATCGGCACAAGGTAACGGCTGACCGCTTTGTGAAAAAGCATCGCCCAACACTGGCCAGCCGAGCTTATGCGCCCATTCAGCAACCCGCCGCCCTTGCCCAGTTCCGAGTTTTCCGGCAATTACCACGCCACGTTTTTGCTGCCAGACATTCCAGTCCGGCTGTATTGATCGCGATACTCTTTGGCTGTGCCTTACCCAAGGCTGCGAACATTGCCACCAGTCCCCCAGCGATTCTCGCCAGGATATAAACTCACCATTGTCATCACCATATAAAGGCTCAGCAAAAGGGCAATTGATGTGCATTGAGCCAAACTCATGCTGATACAGCAGGTTATCGATCGCCGCAACCAACCAAGGTGCGGCGATATCTGCCGTGGGGCGAGGTAAGTTGAGCGTGGCAGCGTGGCCAGCAAAAATAGCGGTTTGTTCTATGGCCTGATTTGCACCACAGTCAATGAGTTCAGCAGGACGATCCGCCGTCAGCAACACCAACCTTTCACCGCTTAATCCCGCCTCAATGATGGCTGGGTAAAGGTTAGCGACAGCGGTACCTGAGGTGACAATTACCGCCACTGGTTGCTGGCTTGATTTGGCCAGCCCCAATGCCAGGTGACCCAGCCCACGTTCATCAAAATGCGTATGGCAGGACAATTTGGGATTGACAGCTGCCGCTAGCGTCAGTGGAGCAGAACGTGAACCGGGTGCGATACAGATGTGATGGATACCATGACGCGTTAAGGCTTCAACAATAACTTCCGCCCAACGGTGATTGAAGGTGCTTATCGACATACCCCATCCCAATCAAAAAGCGAAACCGATACGTATTATAAGTAGATGAACGCACGCAAATGTTGATATAGGCCAGTATTACCTATGAAGAGGTAGTTGTATGTTGCACGGATTCGATTACCTTACCATCAGGCTTGAACCTCTTTTTTCAGGATATCCACAACTGCTGCGTCATACAGTAAGGAAGCTAGCGCAGCAGCTTTATTCTCAATCTCCTGCCACTCCCTTTCGGCATCCGAGCCCGCGACTATACCCGCCCCGGCATAAAGCCGTACGCAACGATCGTGCACAAATGCCGAACGTAACGAAACGCTAAATTCACTGCGTTGACGTGACAGATAACCCAACGTTCCGGCATACCATTCGCGAGGAAAAGACTCATATCGGGAGATGAAATCGCGCGCTCGGTTGCGCGGTACTCCCGCAACAGCGGCAGTGGGCTGTAATCGAGACAGGCAAAGCGCATCGTTTATCTGACGCAGTTGACCATGAATACGCCGGCGTAAATGCTGAACATTACGCAGACGAATAATTTCAGGGGCCATTAGCGCCAGTCCGGAAACGATGCTCTGTAAACGCTGGCAAATATCCTCCACCACCAGCATATTTTCATGCTGATTTTTATCATCATGGCGTAGCCAAAACGCATACTGCTCTGCAAGCTCATTATCAGGTGGATTAGCGACAGTACCAGCCAATGCCTCAGTAAATAGCTCCGTTTGCTGGCGCAAGAAAAGTCGCTCGGGAGTCGAGCCGATAAATGCCTGATGTTGATCAAATGCCAGCAAGAAATGATAACAGCCCTGATTAACCGCACGGCTAGCCGCAAGCAGTGAGACGGGAGAGACCGCTGAGGTGAATTGCAGGTCGGTTGCCCGCGCCAGTACCACCTTTTCCATCGAACCTTTTAAAATTGCATCCGTCGCCTGCTCAACAAGCTGGATCCACTCTGGCTTATCAGGATGGTGCTGACGATGGCATAACGAAAGTGATAAAGGAGGCAGCGGCTGCCATGGCCGTAAAGCAGTAAGAAATATTTGTGCGCGCAAAATATCGTCAGACAGCGATGTTTCGCTGCACAGCGTCAGAATGAGAGAACATTCTTTACCACGACGCTGCCACATCAGACGTGGCAAAAACAGAAAACCATGTTCACCAGCGAAATCATTAGCCCCCCAGATCTGCACGTTGGCGGGAAGCCATCTGGAAAACGCCTGCGCCTGATGGATATCATCAAAATGCATCACTTCGCCACAGGCCGCTACTGCTGCTCGCTCATTACGATGCATCATATACAGCTGGGGCCAACAATGTTGCGCACCCAGCCAGGCGAGCGCATCTTCCTCATCGGAAAGTGCGATACAAATTTGGCGGCAACCTGCTTCGTTATAACGGATATTTTGCAGTTCTTGTTGTAACTGTGCTATCGCTGCTGAAAAAGTCATCACTTTTGCCTCCATTGTTCATGAAGAGTCAGCAATGGTAATCGCGAGCAGGCTAACGAATCTTGATATGGGGCAGAGAAAGCGACGAGAAGATCACAAAGAGAATACGGGCCGAAGGGGTCGGCCCGAAAAACTGCCGACGGTTAACGCCGAGCCAGTAATAATCCAATAACCAAACCAACAGTGGCACCGACACCAATACCGTGCCATGGCTTTTCATGCACATAATCATCGGCAGTGTAAACGGCCTGTTTAGCACGATAATAATAGGTATCCGACGCTTCGCTAAGGCGCGATTTAACATCATGCAGCGCCTGTTCTGCCTTTGTCTTAAGCTCAATATATTTTTGATCGGCAGGATCACCTGAGGATTTCAGAACTTCTTCAAGCGTTTCGGTTAACAGCGTCAGATCGTCATCCAGACGGGACTCATTTGGTTCAGTTGATGTAGCCATTTCCTTCCTCCGTGTGCGAACAATATGAATGTCTATCCCCAATAATTGAAACAGTACTCAAACTGCTTCAAGTACGATGAGTCTGTTAATTATAGACAGTTTTCACCTCCTTGCCTGGTAACCTCCCCAGGAACGGACTGAAAATGGCTGGACGAATCGTGGCATGTATGAAGGTAAAGCACGTTAAATTTGCGGTAAAGACTGATGAAAAATCTTCGTTTATTGCTTTTATCTGATAAATTTCCTAAAGAGTGAATTTTTATAACAACAGGCTGTCGTATCCCCCTGTAACCCGAGTTTAAGCGGGCAATGCAAACGGGTGCAGAAGCGCACGACAGTCACTACAAACTCCGTTCAGCAAAGGAAAAGATTTCTGGCATGAATCGAAGAATGTTTATGAAAGCGTCAATGGCATTCGCTACCGTTAGCGGTATGTCCGGCTTATCCACGCTATTTGCGCAGTCCGCCTGGGCTGATACCGATATTGCGGACGGCACTGCGGTGCGATTTGACTTTGACGTCCTGAAAAAAATGGCCTCAGGAATGGCAAAACAACCTTGGGGAGGTGCTCCGGGCTCGCTGCCTGAAACGCTCGCAACAATGACGCCGCAGGCGTATAACGCCATTCAATACGATGCCAATCATTCCCTATGGAATGCCATTCCCGACCGTGAACTGGATGTGCAATTCTTCCACGTCGGAATGGGGTTTAAGCGTCGCATTCGTATGTTTTCCGTCGATGCGGGTAGCCGCGAAGCACGTGAAATACATTTTCGTCCGGAACTGTTTAATTACAATAATGCGAAAGTTGACACCCGCCAACTGGAAGGCAAAAGCGATCTTGGCTTCGCCGGTTTTCGCGCCTTTAAGAAACCGGAGCTGGCAAGCAGGGATATCGTCTCGTTCCTGGGCGCCAGCTACTTCCGTGCTGTAGATGATACTTACCAATATGGCCTTTCCGCTCGCGGCATTGCGGTGAATACATTTAGCAATGGGCAGGAAGAGTTCCCTGATTTTACTGCGTTCTGGTTTGAAACACCGGCTGCAGACGATACAACATTTACCGTTTATGCCCTGCTTGATGGCCCCAGCGCCACTGGTGCCTATAAATTCATTATTGATTGCGAAGAAAAGCGCGTGGTAATGGAGATAGAGAACCATTTATATGCACGTAAAGATATCAAGCAGCTTGGCATTGCACCGATGACCAGTATGTTCAGTTGTGGGACCAATGAGCGTCGCATGTGCGATACGATCCATCCACAGATCCATGATTCCGATCGTCTCGCGATGTGGACCGGCGAGGGGGAGTGGATCTGCCGCCCGTTGAATAATCCCCAAAAGCTACAATTCAACGCCTACCAGGACAATAACCCACGCGGGTTTGGCCTGTTGCAATTGAATCACGATTTCAAAGATTACCAGGACGTTATCGGCTGGTATAACAAACGGCCCAGCTTGTGGGTGGAGCCAGTTGGCAAATGGGGTAAAGGCGCGATTAACCTGATGGAGATCCCCACGACTGGCGAAACGCTGGATAATGTGGTTTGTTTCTGGCAACCGGAAGAGCCAATAAAAGCAGGAAGTGAATACAATTTCCATTACAAACTGTACTGGAGCAGTTTACCACCGGTACGTAGTGGATTGGCGCGGGTCGATGCGACTCGCACCGGTATGGGGGGGTTCCCCGAGGGCTGGGCACCAGGTGAAAACTATCCCGAGGTGTGGGCCCGTCGCTTTGCTGTCGATTTCGTTGGTGGTGATTTAAAAGCGGCTGCGCCGAAAGGGATTGAGCCGGTGATTACCGTATCGTCCGGTACTTTTAAGCAGGTAGAAATCCTCTACGTTGAGCCACTGGACGGTTATCGTATTTTGTTTGACTGGTATCCAGACAGTGACGCAACCACACCCGTTGATATGCGCCTGTTCCTGCGCTCTGGCAGCGAAACGTTAACAGAAACCTGGCTGTATCAATACTTCCCGCCACCACCTGACAAGCGCAGGTACGTCGACGATCGTCAAATGCATCCGGATTGATCATTAAGCAGGCTGCCGTTATGGCAGCCTGCTGCAAGAAGGGTTGCAGCGGCCTGGCTACTTCAGGTTTAGCGCATACTTCGCTCGCTGGCGGGATTACCGCCTGACTCTGCTTTCGTGCTGGCGAACGACAAGGGCCGGCAGTCGCCCCGGCCCTGCCTGGTCATCCGCAGGATGAACGGAATGGCTTTTAGCCGTTAGGTCCCGAAGTGCTATCCACCTGAACGGCCGAAGCACATACCAATATGCGGAATATCATCTTCCAGGTAAACCTCCGTCACAGCAGAAAATCCCAGACGCCCATAAAAACCTTGCAGATGTGCCTGTGCCGATAGGTAAATAGCACTTCCCGGCCAGTGCAGCTCACAGCTGCTCATCGCCTGTTCCATAACGCGGTAACCCAAACTTAAACCACGCGCTTCTGGTGACACCAGCACGCGCCCAATCTTTACTGGTTGTCCGTTATCTTCAGGCGTGAGAATACGTGCACAAGCAACAATATTATTCTCCAGAAAGCCCAGAATATGACGATTATCCTCAGCCAGATCTGCGCCATCAATATCCTGATAAACACAGTTTTGCTCAACGATAAACACCGCATTACGTAACGCCAGCATCGCGTAGAGCTGAGGGACATCTAACTCTCTGTGGTGTAAATCCTGCCATATCACATCCATTTCTCCCCCCGAATACCATCAATATCAGCCCACTATAGCGTTATCAACACTGGCAAACCGTAATCAATCAGCGACTTTTTTATCAAATTATTGTCATCAGCATAAATAACGGACAAAAAAAATCAGGCTCAGCTGAGCCTGATTTCTATTTGATTGCGGCCGATCGTCATAACCAGCGCATTCGAGGATTACATCAACGGCTGCGCCATTTGTACCAGATTGATCAACGGCTGCGGGTAAATACCTAACAGCAATACCAGAATCGCGGAGATCAATACTACAATGCCGCCTGCAGTGAATGCCCAATTCGCTGGGGTATCACGTTTCAGTAATTCTGGTGGGCTGAGATACAAGCTAACGGTCACACGCAGATAGTAATACAAACCGATCGCACTACCCAATACCACCGCCGCCGTCAGCCACCACAAGTGTGCATTCACACCCACAGCGATAACGTAGAACTTACCAATAAAGCCCAGCGTCATTGGAATACCGGCCAGTGACAGCATCATTACAGTCATCGCCGCGGACAAAATCGGACGATGCCAAAACAGACCACGGTAAGAGTAAAGTGAATCTGCATCAGGACCGCGGTAAGGGCTGGACATCAGGCTAACCACGCCGAACGCACCCAGGCTACTGAAGAGATAACCAGCCAGATAAACACCCACAGTTTCCAACGACAACTGATGCGTATGCACCGCAATCAATGCAACCAGCAGATAACCTAAATGGGCAATAGAGGAATACCCCAGCAGACGCTTAATGTTGCTTTGCGAAATCGCCATCAGGTTACCAAACAGGATGGAGACGAAAGCAATAATACCAAGCACGGTACGTACCGCTTCGCTATCGGTCACAGGCGCATACATAAACAGACGCATTACCACACCGAAAATCGCAATCTTGCTGGCGGTAGCAAGGAAAGTCGATACCGGCGCTGGCGCGCCTTGGTAGACGTCTGGCGTCCAGAGATGGAATGGCACCAGCGACAATTTAAAGCCCAAACCGACAATCATCATTCCCAGTCCAGCCAACAGCAAAGGCTGATGCAATATACTGTCGCTCAGACTTTTCCCTAACGCCACAAAGCTCAAGTTGCCAGAGTCAGCATACACCAGCGCCATGCCAAAGAGCAGGAATGACGAAGCCGCAGCAGAGAGAATGGTATATTTAATTGCCGCTTCAAGGGATCGTTTCTGGCGGAACGCATAGCCGATCAAGCCAAATAACGGCAGTGAAATGAGCTCAATACCAATGAACAGTGAAGCAAGATGGTTGGCACTTGCCAGCACCACTCCGCCAAGTGCCGCAATCAGCACCAGCAGATAGAACTCTTCACGATTATCGGTGTAACCCTCCAGCCATGGATAAGCAAACGTACAGGTTGCAAGACTGGCGAGTATCACCAGCCCGGTATACAACATTGAGTACCCGTCGACACGCAGTAACGGTGTGACGTCCATCGGGCCAGCCTGGCCAACAAAATAGAGTGAAAACAGCGCAAGGTTCAGACCGACCACTGCCAGCGTAGCGTTGACGAAGTGGTTGCGTCGCCACGCAATGGACAGCATCACAACCACCACCGTCAATCCGACGATCAACAGCGGTAGGAGCGCGATCAATTGTTGAGGAGTTATTGTCATGGCGAATTACGGCCTTGTAGTTGAAATTGAAGCGGTAAACCACTGCTGAATGTTACTCATTGCAGCATGTGAGGTGTCCAGAATCGGCTGAGGATACACACCCACCAGCACCAGCAGAACCACCAGCACCATAATCATCAGAAACTCGCGAGGCGTCATTCCCTTCAGCGGCTTATCTGATTTCGGTGCACCATAGTAGGCACGCTGCATCATGATTAACGAGTAAACGGAAGCGAACACCAGGCCGAACGTACCGATAATAATAATTAGCGGTGCAACCTTGAAGCTGCCGACCAGAATCATAAATTCGCCAACGAAGTTCCCCGTACCCGGCATCCCCAGATTAGCGACGGCAAAGAATAACGACAGGCCCGGCAGCCACTTGATGCGTGACCATAACCCACCCATTTCACGCATATCACGCGTGTGCAGGCGTTCGTATAACTGACCGCACAAAATAAACAATGCGGAAGCTGAAAGGCCATGCGCAATCATCTGAATCACCGCGCCCTGATAGGCTAACTGGCTTCCTGTATAGATCGCTATAAGTACGAAACCCATATGGGAAACAGAGGTGTAGGCGATCAGACGCTTGATATCAGTCTGCGAGAATGCCATCCAGGCGCCGTAGAAGATCCCTATGATACCCAGCCACATTGCTACAGGCGCAAACTCGGCGGAAGCATTCGGAAACAGAGGCAAGCTGAAACGCAACAGACCATAAGCCGCGGTTTTCAACAGAATCCCCGCAAGGTCCACAGAGCCCGCAGTTGGAGCCTGGCTGTGTGCATCGGGTAACCAGCCATGCAACGGCACAACCGGCATTTTTACCGCAAACGCGATAAAGAATCCCAACATCAGCAAGTATTCTACACCGTGCGACATCGGCGTTTTCAGCAGTTCTTCGTAGTTAAAGGTCCACACGCCCGTTGCGTTATAGTGAACGAAGACTAAGCCAAGGATCGCGATCAACATCACCAGGCCGCTGGACTGAGTGTAAATGAAGAACTTGGTCGCGGCGCTGATACGCGTTTTACCATCAGAAGCTTTATGACCCCACAGTGCGATGAGGAAATACATCGGCACCAGCATCATTTCCCAGAAGAAGAAGAACAGGAATAAATCGATGGAAAGAAACACACCGATAACGCCACCCAGAATCCACAGCAAATTCAGGTGGAAGAAGCCCTGATACTTATCAATCTCGTTCCAGGAACAGAGGATTGCCATCAGCCCCAGCAGCCCGGTTAACACCACCATCAGCAGTGACAGACCATCAAGCGCAAGGTGGAAGCTAATACCAAAACGTGGGATCCACGGCACGGAGAATTCTGATTGCCACTGCGGTAAACCCGCAGCCTGCGTCAGTGAATAACCTCCCTGCATCCAAAGTTGCAGTGAAAGCACCAGCGTCAGGCCCATCGCGATCAAAGCTATCCAGCGTGGTGCTTTTACCCCGAAACGCTCAGACTGCCAGCACAGCAGGCCGCCGACAAATGGGATAAATATAAGCCAAGGTAATAACATGGCGGGTCTTTCCCTTCTTTTGTCCCCGTCTGGGCTATCTTGCCCGGAAATCCGCTCACGCCAGTGCCGCAATCTTTACATACTTACAGTACGCTGCAGTTGCTATGCGCTGGCGAAAACCCCTATTTCCGATACCGATGATGCCCATTTAATTGGGGAATATTTCACATGCTTTTATTGGGGCAAAGCTAACCGCACTGCCCCGCTCACTAACTTTTACATCACCAACATCAGTGCCAGAACCACTACGGCACCTACGCTCATCGAGGCAACGTACCAGCGCAGGTAGCCATTTTCGCTGACCACCAACCCTTTATTTGCCAGTCGGGAAACGACCGCTGGAATGTCCATCAAACCGTTTAATGGGTCACGCTGTAGCAGCCAGGCGATGCCGAGATACGGCTTAACGAAGACTTTGTCATACAGCCAGTCAAAGCCCCATGCAGCAAACCACCAGGTACTGAAGAAGCGACCAATGGCGCTGTTAGCGATACGAGTTACCAGCACACGTTTACCCAGCCAGAGGCTGGCAGCCAGCAAGATGCCGACGATCGCCACTACACCGGAGGTGATTTCCAGCGTCAGTACGCTGCCGTGAGCCAGTTCAGTGGTCTCCGGTAACACACCCCGCAGCGGTGGAACAATCATCGCACCAATAAAGGTTGAGAGAATCAGCAGAACAATCAGCGGCAGATGATGGGTGATACCTTTACCTGCATGCGCATGGATTTTCTCTTCGCCGTGGAAGGTGATAAAGATCATACGGAAGGTGTAGAGCGAGGTCATAAACGCCCCGACCAGACCTGCGACCATCAGGTTGATATGTCCGTTTGCCAATGCACCAGCCAGAATTTCATCCTTACTGAAGAAGCCAGCCGTAATCAGTGGAAGCGCGGAAAGCGCGGCACCACCGACCAGGAAGCAGGTATACACCAGCGGGATACTCTTACGCAGGCCACCCATTTTGAAAATGTTCTGCTCGTGATGGCAGGCCAGAATCACCGAGCCAGAAGAGAGGAACAGCAACGCTTTGAAGAATGCATGCGTCATCAAATGGAAGATAGCGGCATCCCACGCCTGGACACCCAATGCCAGGAACATATAGCCAATCTGGCTCATAGTTGAGTATGCCAGCACACGTTTGATATCGGTTTGCACCAATGCGGCAAAACCTGCCAGCACAAGCGTAACTGCCCCAACGATACCCACCAGATGAAGAACTTCCGGCGTCAGCAGGAACAGGCCGTGCGAACGTGCAATCAGATAAACACCCGCCGTCACCATGGTCGCGGCATGGATCAGTGCAGAAACCGGCGTGGGTCCGGCCATTGCATCGGCCAGCCACGTTTGCAACGGTAACTGTGCTGATTTACCTACCGCACCCCCCAACAACATCAGCGTCGCCCATTGCAGCATGTGATTATCTGCTGCAAAGTGCGCCGGCGCGAGCTCAACCATCTCACGGAAGTTGAGCGTACCTAATTCGTTGTAGAGAATGAACAACGCGAACGCGAGGAACACGTCACCGACACGCGTGATGATGAACGCTTTCATCGCCGCTGCGCCGTTATTCGGGTTGGTGTAATAGAAACCAATCAGCAGATAAGAACAGAGCCCTACCCCTTCCCAACCCAGATACATCAGCATCAGGTTATCCGCCAGCACCAATACCACCATACTGGCGATAAACAGGTTGGTATAAGCGAAGAAGCGCGAGTAACCCTCTTCACCACGCATATACCAGGAGGCGAACATATGAATGAAGAAACCCACGCCGGTGACCACCGATAGCATCGTCAGTGACAAACCATCCAGCGTGAGGGCAACATCAATAGTAAAGTTGCCCACATTCATCCAGGTCCAGAGAGCCTGATGAAATACCTGTTGGCCGTTATTGAAAAAATCCACACCAACAAAGATGGTGACCAGCGCAGCCAAGCCAACCGAGCCCATTCCCACCGTTGCAGCCAGGTTCTCTGACCAACGGCCGCGTGAAAATGCCAGCAGCAAAAAGCCGATCAGCGGAAGCAGAATTGTTAAATAGAGAAGGTTCATCCGCGCATCTCGCTCACTGTATCAATGTTCAGAGTTTGACGACGACGATGAAGCTGGAGCAGCAATGCCAGACCAATACTGGCTTCCGCCGCCGCAAGGCTAATCGCCAGGATATACATCACCTGTCCGTCGGCCTGCCCCCAATAACTTCCCGCCACCACGAACGCCAGTGCGGCAGCGTTAATCATGATTTCGAGGCCAATTAACATAAACAGAAAATTACGACGCATAACCAGCGCGGTCAGCCCAAGGACGAATAAAATCGCCGCCAGGATGAGGCCATGTTGCAGAGGGATCATGCTTGTTCCTCCTTGTTACTTTTCGCTGCATCGCCAGGACGATTGCTTAGCAGTTCACCCTGCCGATCTTCACGCCCGACATGGAACGCAACGACCAGGCCTGCCAGCAGCAGCATAGAAGCCAGCTCGACGGCAAGGACATAGGGGCCAAAAAGGCTAATACCAACGGCTTTAGCATCAATCATGGAACCGTCGATACCCTGATCGTTTGCCGTAGAAATGGCATAGATCAGCACCGCCAGTAGAACTAACGAAACCACCCCAGGGCCAATCCATAACGAGGGTTGCAACCATTTCCGCTCCTGCTCTTCCACCGAACTGCCAAGGTTGAGCATCATTACCACGAAAACGAACAGCACCATAATGGCACCGGCATAGACGATGATTTCCAGCGCACCCGCAAAATAGGCACCCAATGAGAAAAACACGCCTGCGATAGCCAGTAACGAAATAATCAGATACAACAACGCATGCACCGGATTAGTGTGGGTAATGACGCGCAATGTCGTCAATATCGCCACCAGTCCGCAAATATAAAATGCAAATTCCATGTCCGGTTCCTTAAGGTAACAAGCCTTTGACGTCGATAGGCTTGGCTTCGTTTGCAGCGTCGCCTTTGTCTTTACCTTCGATCGCCATCCCCGCCATACGGTAGAAGTTGTACTCCGGATATTTACCCGGCCCTGAAATCAACAGGTCTTCTTTCTCGTAAACCAGGTCCTGACGCTTAAACTCACCCAGCTCGAAATCCGGAGTAAGCTGGATCGCGGTGGTCGGGCAGGCTTCTTCACACAGACCACAGAAAATGCAGCGCGAGAAGTTGATGCGGAAGAACTCCGGATACCAGCGGCCATCCTGCATCTCTGCTTTTTGCAGCGAAATACAGCCAACAGGACAGGCAACCGCACACAGGTTACAGGCAACACAGCGCTCCTGACCGTCCGGATCGCGCGTCAGCACAATACGTCCACGGTAGCGCGGCGGCAGGTAAACCGGCTCTTCCGGGTACATCATGGTTTCACGCTTAGCAAATGCGTTCATCCCGATGAGCCAGATACTGCGTACTGTGGTGCCAAATCCCACCACAAGGTCTTTTAATGTCATGATCTTAACCTCTTACTGCGCGTTGTACAGAATCACTGCGGCAGTCGCCAGCAGGTTCAACAGCGTCAACGGCAGACAAACTTTCCAGCCGAAAGACATCACCTGGTCATAGCGCGGACGCGGTAACGCAGCACGAATCAGAATGAACATCATCATGAAGAATGCAGTCTTGATGGCAAACCAGAAAATCGGCGGCAGCCATGGACCATTCCAACCGCCAAAGAACAGCGTTACGATCAACGAGGAGACGGTCACGATACCGATGTATTCACCCACAAAGAACAAGCCAAATTTCATACCGGCATATTCAATGTGGTAACCATCTGCCAGTTCCTGCTCGGCTTCCGGCTGGTCAAATGGATGACGGTGACAAACCGCAACCCCCGCAATTGCAAAGGTGATGAAGCCAAGGAACTGAGGAATGATATTCCACATATGCTGCTGGCTATTGACGATATCGATCATATTGAATGAGCCAGCCTGTGCGACAACGCCCATCAATGACAGCCCAAGAAACACTTCATAACTCAGGGTTTGTGCAGACGCACGCATCGCCCCCAGTAATGAGTATTTATTGTTGCTCGACCAACCCGCGAATAGCACCGCATAAACCGCCAGACCCGCCATCATCAGAAAGAACAGCAGACCAATGTTCAGATCCGCCCCCATCCAGGTTGAAGTGACCGGTACGATAGCCATCGCCAGTAGCAGTGATGTAAAGGCAATCATCGGTGCCAGGGTAAAGATCACCCGATCGGTAAATGGTGGTGTCCAGTCCTCTTTGAAGAACATTTTGATCATGTCGGCAACCAGCTGCAGCGAGCCGCCCCAGCCGACGCGGTTGGGTCCGTAACGATTCTGGAATAAGCCGAGCAGCCGGCGTTCACCAAAACTCATAAACGCGCCACAGCCCACGACGACAAACAAGATAACCAGTGCTTTACCTATGGCAATCAGGGTGTCGATAACTTCCGGTGTCAACCAGTTCATTACACAGCCTCCTGCAACGTGTCGATGTTAGCGCCAGCAAGGAACGGCGGGATGCCCGGCATACCTAACGGCAAACCGACCTGCCCTGCCTGCAATGATTCAGAGATGCGTACCGGAAGACGTAATTGCTCGCCATGACAGGAGAATGACAGCGCACTACCTGCATTGACGCCCAGTTTAGCGGCATCAGCCGGGTTAACCACAACATAAGGCTCTGCCATCCGCTGTTGCATAACCGGCGAACGCTGAGACATTTCATCGCTGCCAAACAGCTGATAATAAGGTGCGACACGCCAGCTCTGCTCGCTAACGAAGGCAGATGGCACCGTATCAAACCAACCAAGCTGCCCCTCGCTCGCTTCAAACAGGCGCACGCCAGGATCACCATTGCGCAATTTACCACCGACTTCAGCCTGGAATTTGTTCCACGCCTGTGGTGAGTTCCAACCCGGCGCCCAGGCAAATGGGATCTGCGAACGCGCAGCACCCGGCTGGTTGTTCCCTTCCATTGAGAAAGCGAACATCGTGTCTTTATCCTGCGGCTGACGCGGTTCGTGCACGCTGATATTTGCACGTGTTGCGGTACGTCCACTTAAACGGATAGGAGAACGTGCCAGCTTTTGACCACGGATACGGAAGCTGGCGTCCGGCGCGGCTTCTTTTATCGCGGCCAGCTGTGGCAATGCGGTTACGCAAGCATCAACTACATGGTCAAACTGCGTCCAGTCAGGATTACGGCTCTCGACAGTGCTGTGCAGTGAATGCAGCCAGCGCCAGCTCTCCAGCACCTCTACGCTATTATCATAGAAAGCAGGATCGTAAACCTGGAAGAAACGCTGAGCGCGCCCTTCCTGATTGATCACCGTACCATCACTTTCTGCAAAACTCGCGGTTGAGAGGATCAATCCGGCTTTTTCCATCGTGGCCGTGCGCTGGTGATCAACCACGATCACATTCGGCGTATTGCCAAGCGCAGCGTCCACTTGTGCTTTTGGCGCATGACGATAGAGATCGTTCTCCATAATCACCACCGCATCAGCTGCGCCATTGGCCAGTTCTTCCAGCGTCTCATCCAGCGATTTACCGCCAATCAGACCCAGACCAATACTGTTCGCAGCCGAGGCCAGCAGGGTAATGCCCACATCCGCACCGCGGCCTTTTAACGCTTTTGCCACGTTGGCAGCCGCTTCGATAACAGCAGGGCTTCCGGCATGGGTGCCGGAAATAATCAGCGGTTTTTTGGCACCAGCCAGCGCCTGAACCACCACATCAATTTTTCCTTTCAGACTCGCGTCGATATCGCTGACAGCAGGCGCTTGTGCATCCAATGCGTGTGCAATTGCGAAGCCCAGCCGTGCCTGGTCTTCGACCGGTGCACGATAGCTCCATGCTGCGATATCATCCAGACGAGTCTGATCGACGTTAGTGACAAATAACGGATGTTTTGCATGCTGACCGATATTCAGGATGGCTGCGATCTGCCAGTCAGCGACTTTTTGCGCTGCTGCCATTTCACGAGCTTTCCCCTTCACCGCCTGACGTACTGAAAGCGCCACGCGTGCACCGGTTTGCGTGAGATCTTCACCCAGCACCAATACCGCATCGTAACTTTCGATTTCACGCAATGCTGGCGTATGAATACCACCTTCCTGCAGGATCTTCAGCATCAGTTCCAGACGCGCCTGCTCTCCCGCCGGGATGCCGGTTGAAAAGTTTTCCGCACCAACCAGCTCACGCAGCGCGAAGTTACTTTCGACGCTGGCTCGCGGCGATCCTATACCCACTACACGTTTCGCCTGCCGTAGTACGTCAGCCGCCCCTTGCATAGCCTGTTCGCCGTTGAGCGTGATCCAGTCATCGCCACGGCGCTGCATCGGATGACGAGGACGATCTTTCAGGTTCACATAGCCGTAGCCAAAACGTCCGCGGTCACAGAGGAAATAGTGGTTAACGGTACCGTTGTAACGGTTTTCAATACGACGCAGTTCACCGTAGCGCTCACCTGGGCTGGTGTTACAACCCACGCTACATTGCTGGCAGATGCTTGGCGCAAACTGCATATCCCATTTGCGGTTATAGCGTTCTGAGTGGGTTTTGTCGGTGAAGACGCCGGTTGGGCAGATTTCGACCAGATTACCGGAAAACTCACTTTCCAACGTGCCGTCTTCAGGACGACCAAAATAGACGTTATCGTGCGCACCATACACGCCCAGATCGGTGCCATCAGCATAGTCTTTGTAATAACGCACGCAGCGGTAGCAGGCGATACAGCGGTTCATCTCGTGGGAGATAAAAGGCCCCAGGTCCTGGTTACGGTGCGTGCGCTTAGTAAAGCGATAGCGTCGGAAGCTATGGCCCGTCATGACGGTCATATCCTGAAGATGGCAATTCCCGCCCTCTTCGCAGACTGGACAATCGTGCGGGTGGTTAGTCATTAACCATTCCACCACGCTTTCGCGAAACTCTTTAGCTTCGCCGTCATCGATAGAAATGAAAGTGCCATCAGACGCTGGCGTCATGCAAGACATGACCAGGCGACCACGGGTATCTTCCGCATTTTGATATTGCTTTACCGCACACTGGCGGCATGCACCCACGCTACCCAGCGCGGGATGCCAGCAAAAATAAGGAATATCAAGACCAAGGGAGAGACATGCCTGTAGCAGGTTATCCGCCCCGTCCACTTCATATTCTTTACCGTCTACATGAATTGTAGCCATAGTGAACATGCTTCCGTAAGGCTCGTCGTCAGACAAGCGTTAAACACAATTCTTTTTATCCTTCATCATGCAGGATGCGTCACAGTACTGGCTGCGTTCTCTTACCCGGAAGCCTGGTGTTATTCAGCTACCGGGGGACGCTCTGTTGCCATCTTGCTACGACCTGCAATCTGTCGGGTAAAATTAGCGATAATTTTCGCTTCTTATCTGGACGTTACCAGCGTGCTTTTAACAGGTTTGGCTGGATACCCGCGATAGCATTGACATTGCCAAACACCTGCGGCGCAATACCTGCTTCAAATTCGTCGCGGAAATACTTAATGGCGCTCTGCAGTGGCTCTACTGCACCTGGGGCATGCGCACAGAAGGTTTTTCCCGGACCAAGTTGACGGCAAAGCTGTTCCAGCGTTTCGATATCACCTGGCTGCCCTTTCCCTTGCTCCAGCGCGCGCAGAATTTTAACGCTCCACGGCAGGCCATCACGGCAAGGCGTACACCAACCGCATGATTCACGAGCAAAGAACTCTTCAAGGTTGCGAACCAGAGAAACCATGTTGATTTCATGATCCACCGCCATTGCCAGCGCTGTTCCAAGACGGCTGCCGGCTTTACCAATACTGGCAAATTCCATTGGCAGATCGAGATGAGCTTCCGTCAGAAAATCGGTACCGGCACCACCAGGTTGCCAGGCTTTAAATTTCAGCCCATCACGCATGCCGCCAGCATAATCCTCAAGGATTTCGCGCGCGGTTGTACCGAAGGGTAATTCCCAGACGCCCGGATTTTTCACCCGTCCGGAGAAGCCCATCATTTTCGTCCCGGTGTCATCACTCTTTGAGATGCCCTTGTACCACTCAACACCGTTGGCGAGAATAGCGGGTACGTTTGACAGCGTTTCAACGTTGTTGACGCAGGTTGGTTTGCCCCACGCACCGGCAGAAGCCGGGAATGGCGGCTTGGAGCGCGGGTTAGCACGACGTCCTTCCAACGAGTTAATCAGCGCAGTTTCTTCACCGCAGATGTAACGCCCTGCGCCGGTATGCACGATCAGCTCAAAATCAAAACCAGTGCCGAGGATATTTTTACCCAGCAGTCCCGCTTCTGTCGCTTCCGCAATGGCACGGCGCAAATTCACCGCAGCTTCAATATACTCCCCACGCAGGAAGATATAACCACGATAGGTTTTCAGAGCGAACGCGCTGATCAGCATGCCTTCAACCAGTTGATGAGGCATTTGCTCCATAAGCAGGCGGTCTTTATAGGTACCGGGTTCCATTTCATCCGCATTACACAACAAATAACGGATATTCATGGACTCATCTTTTGGCATAAGGCTCCACTTCAGACCGGTGGAAAAGCCCGCGCCGCCGCGCCCTTTCAGGCCGGAATCTTTAACCAACGCCACGATTTCATCCGGCGACATCCCTTTCAGGGCTTTTTCCGCGCCGGCATAGCCGTTTTTGCTGCGATACTCATCCAGCCACACAGGCTGTTTGTCATCACGCATACGCCATGTCAGCGGATGCATTTCGGCAGTACGCACAATCTGTTTCATTGATACTGCTCCAGTAAGGTGGCGATGGTCTCCGGCGTCAGATGCACATGCGTATCTTCATCGACCATCATCGTAGGGCCCTTGTCGCAGTTACCGAGGCAACAGGTTGGCAATAAAGTAAAACGACCATCGGTTGTCGTTTGTCCCGGCTTGATATTTAAGTTTTCTTCCAGAGCAGCCTGGATCCCTTGAAAACCGGTGATATGGCATACCACGCTGTCGCAATAGCGGATCACATGACGGCCTACCGGCTGGCGAAAGATCTGGCTGTAGAAAGTAGCAACACCTTCTACATCGCTGGCTGGAATACCTAATACTTTTGCAATGGCATGAATCGCGCCATCAGGTACCCATCCACGCTGCTTTTGCACAATCTTCAGTGCTTCAATAGAAGCTGCCCGAGCGTCTTCATAATGGTGTTTTTCGTGCTCGATCGCGTCATGCTCTGCTGCAGTCAGCACAAATAATTCATTTTCATCGATCGTTTCGATCGCAATTCTTTGATCGTGCATAATTAACGGTCCACGTCTGACATAACAAAATCGATACTACCCAAGTAAACGATCAGATCGGATACCAGGCTGCCATTGATCACAGAAGGGATCTGCTGCAGATGCGGGAAGCTTGGCGTACGTACGCGGGTACGATAGCTCATGGTGCTGCCATCACTCGTGAGGTAGTAACTGTTAATTCCCTTTGTCGCCTCAATCATCTGGAAGGATTCATTAGCGGGCATTACCGGCCCCCATGAAACCTGTAAGAAGTGGGTGATCAAAGTTTCGATATGCTGCAACGTGCGTTCTTTTGGTGGTGGCGTGGTCAGAGGGTGATCTGCTTTGAACGGACCCGCTGGCATATTGTTCAGGCATTGTTCAAGAATACGCAAGCTCTGGCGCATCTCTTCCATCTTCAGCATGACGCGCGTGTAAGCACAGCTCACACCATCGCCAATCGGCACTTCAAAATCAAAGTTTTCATAGCCAGAGTATGGACGCCATTTGCGCACGTCAAAATCCAGGCCTGTCGCACGCAGTCCAGCGCCGGTAGTCCCCCACGCTAGCGCTTCGTCCATTCCGTAGGCGGAAACCCCTTTAGAACGGGCAATCAGTACAGAGTTTTTCAGCGCCGTCTGCTCATAAGATTTCAGACGTTTTGGCAACCAGTCGAGGAATTCGCGCAGCAGACGATCCCAGCCCTTTGGCAGATCGTGTGCAACACCACCGATGCGGAACCACGCCGGATGCATACGGAAACCGGTGATAGCTTCGACGATATCATAAATTTTCTGGCGGTCAGTAAAGGCAAAGAACACCGGTGACATAGCACCAACGTCCTGAATAAAAGTAGAAATGTAGAGCAGATGACTGTTGATACGAAACAGTTCAGACAACATGACGCGGATCACATCAACGCGCTCGGGAACCTTGATACCGGCTAGCTTTTCAACGGCTAGCACATAGGGCATTTCGTTAACGCAGCCCCCCAAGTATTCAATACGGTCAGTGTAAGGAATATAGCTGTGCCATGACTGACGCTCACCCATTTTCTCCGCGCCGCGATGGTGGTAACCGATATCAGGCACACAATCGACGATCTCCTCACCATCCAGTTGCAGAATGATGCGGAATGCACCATGCGCCGACGGGTGGTTAGGGCCGAGGTTGAGGAACATATAATCTTCGTTGGCAGTACCGCGCTTCATGCCCCAGTCTTCGGGCTTGAAAGTCATTGACTCCATTTCCAAATCTTCTTTCTGCTTTGTCAGCTCGAAAGGATCGAATTCGGTCGCACGCGCGGGATAGTCTTTACGCAGCGGATGCCCTTCCCAAGTTTGAGGCATCATGATTCGCGTCAAATGGGGATGACCATCAAAGGTAATACCAAACATTTCCCAGGTTTCACGCTCATACCAGTTCGCGTTAGGGAATATTTTGGTGATCGTCGAAAGGTGAAGATCGTTTTCGGATAATGCCACCTTGAGCATGATGTCGCGATTGCGTTCAATAGAAATAAGGTGGTAGAAAACCGAAAAATCCGCAGCCGGTAAACCGTCGCGATGGGTGCGCAGACGTTCATCCATGCCGTGCAGGTCGTAGAGCATCACATAAGGTTTAGGAAGTTTGCGGAGAAACTCCATAATCTCCAGCAATTGTTCACGTTTAACCCAGACAACCGGTACACCGGTGCGGGTTGGCTGAACAGTGAACACATCGGGCCCAAAGCGGTTACGCAGCTCGCCGATCACCGGGTCATCAAGGTGATCACGGGTTTGCCATTCAGGCTGAGCGAGATCTTGCGTGGTCAAATCTGTCATAAGTCGTTTACCATACGGGCCTGTTTACAGGCACTCAGTGTTGGCGTAAGGATGGGCTGTATGCGTTATTCTTGTTATGCGCCAACTATCAGCCCACATCCATAAACTGTTATTCCCGTCATACTTCAAGATGCAGGTATTTGCTACGCTCGTTTATAAGGTGACTTACTACTGTAAGCGCCTGTGATTCACCAGCGTGTTCCTTATCCTGCGCCTCAAATTATGTCAGGTATCGCTTATATTTCGTCAGGGGTACGCAGGTTAGTCACGGCAATACGCTCAGCGTGTTTTCTTTCACGCTCCGATTGCATGTTGGCGCGGTAAACTCCCTGATCGCCAACCACCCATGAAAGTGGGCGCCGTTCTTTACCAATCGATTCCTGCAGCAGCAACAGTGCTTGCATATAGGCTTCAGGTCGCGGTGGGCAGCCTGGAATATAAACGTCAACAGGCAAAAACTTATCAACGCCCTGTACCACGGAGTAAATGTCGTACATCCCGCCGGAGTTCGCACAGGCTCCCATTGAAATCACCCACTTTGGCTCCAGCATCTGATCATAAAGGCGCTGGACTACCGGTGCCATCTTAGTGAAGCAGGTACCCGCAACCACCATAAAGTCAGCCTGACGCGGCGAAGCACGAATAACTTCCGAACCAAAGCGCGCAACATCGTGCACCGCAGTAAAAGAGGTAGTCATCTCAACATAACAACATGAAAGACCGAAGTTAAACGGCCAAAGGGAGTTTTTGCGTCCCCAGTTCACCATATCATGCAAAGCATGCTCAAGCTTGCCCATGTAGACATTCTGATGAACGTGTTTTTCCAGGGGATCGCTGACAATCTCCTGTTTTTGTAGGGGATAACGGTCATTCTCACCGTTTGGGTCTATGCGGGTGAGCGTATAGTCCATCTTATTGCCTCGCTATTACTGCGTATGACGGTTGGCGTGCGAGATAGTGGTTTTTTTGACTACAACACGACGAGGTGCAGGAGCCCAATCCAGAGCGCGAATACGCACCAGATAAACCAGACCAGCTAGCAGTACCAAAATGAAAATTGCGGCTTCCACAAAGCCGATCCATCCGCTTTCCCGGATAGCTGTCGACCATGCGTATAAATAGAGGGCTTCAACGTCAAAAATAACGAAGAACATTGCGACCAGGTAGAATTTTGCTGACATTCGCAGTTTCGTGCTACCGACCGCTGCAGCACCTGATTCGAAAGGCGTGTCTTTATATCTCCCACGCGCTTTTCCGCCCAAAAACCATGCTCCGGCCAACATTGCACAGCAAAGACCGACGGAAACTATAAGGAAAACAGCGAATGCCCAGTGATGAGCGATAACTTCAGTGGTTGTTGACATACTCTCTGCTTACTTATCAAAAGTGGTGCAAGGCATCCTGCCCCGTTTAACGGCAGTTAACACACCACATCAAGTCAAGGGAAGGATGAAAAACCTTATAAATCTTGCTGCCTTTCATGGTAAACAGCAATTTTATGGGGTTTTTTACTCCTTTCTATAACCTTTTGTCAACTTTGACAAAAGTATCCACACACTATTTTACACCCGCGTTATTTTATTAACATTTGATGCGCAGTTAATAGGCTAAATCGTGTCAGTTAGTTCATGTAATAAGAGTGTAGCGGGTAATCACATGGATGGAACGGGTATTTAACAAACATATTTTGACAGGATTCTATGGCTTTTCCTGCCCCTTACTGGGGTTATTTTTATGATCCAGAGCACATTTTTGCCCTTTTTGCGAAAAAAATCGACAATTTTGAGACAAAAGTTAGTAACACAGAGTGATTATTTACGCATCTTCGCAAATGAATGTCGCTATCCGCGCGAAAAAAGAAACGGAAAAGCATAACGCCCTGTCTCACAGTAAAAAAACCACCTTGCTATTAGTAATAAGGGCAATAAAAAAGCCTTTCAGATCCAAGATTGGATGAAAGGCTTTTTTTAAGCAATTAATGTGCTCAATTCACTGGACGAATGGTAGCTACTTTGTGCATCTTCGCGTCAGTCCCGGAACTGATAACCTGACTCAATGCCCAGCCGAAGATCCGTCAGGACACAGCGGCATCAGTGCAGCATTAACAATATAGCGGGTTGAGGCCATTATTCCTCATCATCCAGTAAAATAGCCCCATCCTGGCCATTCGCCAGTAAATTATAGGGGTCGTTACTGGACTCCATCGCATTAAAAATAGCGATCGCCAGCTCATTATCACTATCCGGGTTGCGACAAAGCAGATACTGCGTATCAGGTAAAACCGGTAGCCCCTCAGCAGCGCCCATTACACGCAACTCAGGACTCATCATTTCAACCGGTCTCGCGGTGACACCCAGACCCGCTTTCACGGCAGCGCGTACTGCAGCCAGTGTTGAAGCAACATACGAGATGCGCCATGGTATCCCCGCTTCATTAAGGTGGTCGATGGCCATATCGCGATACGGGCTCGGCTCATCCAGCAACACCAGAGGAATCGCTTCTCCGCGTTGGAAAACATAATCAGCCGCGCAATACCAGAGCGTTGGGGATGTACGCAGTACTTGCGAGGTGAAATTCCCCGGGCTGGATGTCGTCACAACCAGATCAACTTCTCCCTGGTTAAGCATCTCCATCATAAATGGATTACGCTTCACCCGGACATCAATAGCCAACTTCGGATAGATTGATGTCACTCGATTTAACAGGAAAGGTAAAATGGTATCTGAGGTGTCGTCGGAAGCACCAATAGTAAGTACGCCCTGAATATTGCTGTACATAAGGGAGGTGCAAGCTTCGTCATTGAAGCGCAATATCTTCCTGGCGTAGCCCAATAACTGGATACCATGCTCAGTGAGTAACTTATTACGACCATGGCGGGCAAACAGCTCTTTGCCAACCAGTTGCTCAAGTCGTTGCATCTGTTGGCTCACTGCTGATTGCGTTCGGCATACCGCTGCTGCTGCTGCTGCAAAGGTATTAAGATCCGCAACGGCAACAAACGTTCTCAGCAGATCGAGGTCGAGGTTCAGTATCGGACGATTTGCATTAGTCATGTTTTTTCTTCACTTATTAGATTTTTACAAACAGCTACCCTGGTGTTATTACACGTACCGATAAACTATCAGACGGTAATAAATGCGTAATACCTAAAAAGCTAAAATAGCCAGCCCTCTTAAGGTATTACGTTATCTGACGACGAATAAAATTCACTTTCTGATATGACTACCCTCACCTTCGCGAGGAGCAGATCAACAATCAATAGTCTTTTTCGTCTGATACATCAGTCTTGCGCGAAGCACCGATCCATAAGTTGCAGGAAGCTGCGTCGTAGTCTTTGAGCAACGCTGTAGTGACGCAAGTCGACATGAAGTTACAGCGCGTTTGTCTGAAGCAGACATAAAAATCAATTTCCAAAACGCAGCAAATACAACGTTAAACTATTAATTATGTTTAATCATTTTAGCGATAAAAAGAGAACTTTAATCACCGGGGATCTCTACTTTTTTTATGCAAAGTCCCTAGCTATCTATCCTGCCATACTGTCGCTTATTTTTTAAGCCCCCATATTCTTATTCTTGTCACTAAAGCTGCATATTTCCAGCGAAAAGCCGTTTTCACTGGCCTGCGAGGCAAAAAAAAAATGCATACGCTACGTTATGCAAAGTGTAGACCAGGTAATTAAGCTTCCCCCCTTGCCAGGAGATTGTTAGCAATCTGGTTGCGCCAGAGTAAAAAAACACACATATCATAAATAATATTTAATTATTTACCGAATCATCAATTTACCTATTTTCACCAAACGCAGCGCATGCACATGTGCGCATCTCACAGACATACCTGTCTTTATCCTCTCCCGATCAATTATGCAAAATTAAAAGCCAAAAAAAACAACAAAAAAAGCATTAAAAATTATCAAGTAAAAATAAAACAGAAAATTTCACCAGAAAGAAGTTAATTCATTCCCTATCGCGCCAAAACTAAAGACTGTTCTTCTAAAGCGCGAGGCAGAGGAGTAAATTATGCGTGATATTTTTCCACGGCAGGAATGCGGTTCTGCCAGTTAAGGCGATACAGATGAACTCACTGATTGATAAATCCAACAAACTGGATAACGTCTGTTATGACATTCGTGGCCCGGTATTAAAAGAAGCAAAACGCCTTGAAGAAGAAGGCAATAAAGTACTTAAGCTCAATATTGGCAACCCCGCCCCATTTGGCTTTGACGCTCCCGACGAAATCCTGGTTGATGTGATTCGCAACCTCCCCAGTGCACAAGGCTATTGTGATTCAAAGGGACTGTACTCTGCGCGTAAAGCTATTATGCAGCATTACCAGGCACGAGGTATGCGTGATGTCACCGTGGAAGATATTTATATTGGTAACGGCGTATCTGAACTGATTGTGCAATCCATGCAGGCCCTGCTAAACAGTGGTGACGAGATGCTGGTCCCTGCTCCGGATTATCCTCTGTGGACCGCCGCAGTGTCCCTTTCTGGTGGCAAAGCCGTGCACTACCTGTGTGATGAGTCCGCAGGCTGGTTTCCCGATCTCGATGATATCCGCAGCAAAATTACGCCACGTACGCGGGGTATCGTTATCATTAACCCCAATAATCCAACTGGTGCCGTTTACAGCAAAGAGTTGCTGCTGGAAATTGTTGAGATCGCGCGTCAGCATAATCTGATCATCTTTGCCGATGAGATCTATGACAAAATTTTATACGATGCGGCACAACATCATTCAATTGCGGCACTCGCTCCCGACCTTCTGACCATTACGTTCAATGGCCTGTCAAAAACCTACCGCGTTGCAGGATTTCGTCAGGGCTGGATGGTACTTAACGGTCCGAAAAAACATGCGAAAGGCTATATCGAAGGGTTAGAGATGCTGGCCTCGATGCGCCTGTGCGCCAATGTCCCGGCGCAGCATGCCATTCAAACGGCGCTGGGCGGCTATCAGAGCATCAGTGAGTTTATCGCGCCGGGTGGCCGTTTGTACGAACAGCGCCAGCGTGCATGGGAATTAATTAATGATATCCCTGGCGTGAGCTGCGTGAAACCACAGGGCGCCCTGTATATGTTTCCGCGCATTGATGCTAAACGTTTTAATATTCATGATGATCAAAAAATGGTGCTCGACTTTCTGCTGCAGCAAAAAGTGCTGTTGGTTCAGGGAACAGCATTTAACTGGCCATGGCCGGATCATGTCCGCATAGTCACCCTGCCACGCGTTGATGAGCTCGATATGGCCATCAATAAATTTGGCCGTTTCCTTGAGGGCTATTCCCAATAGAGCGGAAGGATTAGCCGTTTTCCCGGGAGCAGCGAGGTAAAACACCCGCTGCATCCTGTAGAACGATGGGTATATACTGTGGGCTCGAGGAGTAATAAGCTCCGGAAGGCTCAGACACAGGAAAAGCCCATGACTCAAAGCCATTTTTTTGCCCACCTCTCACGTCTGAAACTCATCAATCGCTGGCCCCTAATGCGCAATGTGCGCACCGAAAATGTATCTGAACACAGCCTGCAAGTTGCGATGGTGGCACATGCTCTGGCGCTGATTAAGAACAAAAAATTCTCTGGCAACCTTAACGCTGAACGTATTGCCATGCTGGCGCTGTATCATGATGCCAGTGAAGTTCTGACTGGCGATTTACCCACCCCAGTAAAATACTATAATGAGCAGATCGCCCATGAATATAAAAAAATAGAGAAAATCGCCCAGCAAAAGCTAATCGAAATGCTGCCAGCCGAGTTGCAGGATGCCTGGCGACCATTGCTTGATGAGCATCAGCATACCCCGGAAGAGAACGATATTGTTAAACAAGCCGATGCGCTTTGTGCTTACTTAAAATGTCTCGAAGAGCTTTCTGCCGGGAATAACGAATTTCGCCTGGCGAAGGTCCGCCTTGAGAAAACCCTCACTCAACGTCGAAGCTCGGAAATGGATTACTTTATTGAGGTATTCGTTCCCAGCTTTACCCTCTCACTAGATGAGATTAGCCAGGACACACCGTTGTAAGCGTCAGCCGCTCCTGAGCAGGATAGTGCGGTATCGGACTGACGTATCTTTGTAAAAAGGCAAAATCTTGCTGCCAACAGCACACTGACATTCATTTATCCCCCGTAGTTGAGGGGGACGTCCTCAATTAATGCTTTCTATGAATAGCAATGCGCCCATCGCTATCTTTACCAATAATAAGCTCTTCCAACGTCGTCAGGACCATATCGACATCCTTAATACGCGGCGCATCAGCGGGCGCATTCACCGCGATGACATGGCATCCAGAAGCCAGTCCTGACAAAATACCGGCAGGGGCATCTTCAATCACCACGCACTCTTCTGATTCCAACTCGAGCAATTGCGCACCTAACAGATAAGCATCGGGTGCTGGCTTGCCGTTCTTTACCTGCTCTGCAGTAATAAATACGTTAGGTTGTGGTAATTTCGCCGCCTGGTGACGCGCCCGAGCAACGGGCTCTGTACCCGAAGTCACAATGGCCCACGGAATATCCAGCTCATTCAGCACCGCCAGTAACTGCTGCGCGCCAGGCAATGCGGTGATTCCATCAGTATCCTCCGCTTCCATTCTTTCCAGAGCGTAAAATTCTTGCTGGATTTCCTCCTCGGAGGCGCCGGCCATAAAATGACGCAGTGAAGTCATCGCCTGTTTACCATGGATAAAGTTCAAAACCTCATCGGCAACAATGCCGTGTTTCTCCCCCCAGTGCGTCCATGAACGTTCCACCGCCGGCAGAGAATCAACCAACGTGCCGTCTAAATCAAACAGAAACCCTCTACACTTCACTTGCGTATCCTTATCAGGCATTAATAATTTGCGCGATCTCATTCGCACTTAGATGATATTGGCGGGGACAGGTTTGCCACACTGCAAGCATACGTTGGTATTTTTCCAACATTGGCGTTTGCGCATTAAAATCATGCGTCCCCGAGTCAAAGTGGGTATAACGCCCTTCAACGCTCACCATGAAGCGTACATAGCCGAGATAACGTGCTTCCGTAGCCGCGTCAAACCCCAGAAAAGCTAACCGACGCTCTTCAAGCGTATCGTTATCTTTCAGATTGCTCCAGGAAACATGCAGCGCGTGGTGCATCTCCATAATATTGATGATAGTACGACATGTCTCTTCACTCAGATCACCAAACTCACGATCTAATTCGCGCATTTGTAAGCCATATCCGCGTTCAACAATCGTTTGCTGCCGACAGTAACGCTCTGCATTATCCGGATCGAGCATTGTCATCATTTTGTATTGATTAGAGAGGATTAAACGTTGCGCGTTGGTCATTTCCATCTTCAACTCCGGCGTTATCACGATAGTATTAAAATAGAGCCGTCATATACCAGATCACAGGTTTAACCAGCTTGCCGCTCCTGCAACTCAAATATTTCCGGCTTTAAGAGATACCATCAGGATCGCACAACAACGCCCAGCGCGGTATCGCAAGCCAACGCTTCTTTGATTTAGTTCGGGTTTCAGTGTTTTTTAGCAACGGCTTTTGAACTGCGATTATCTGCACCATGCCCAATTTTTTCTTCAGGTTGCCGCCCTAACGCCGGACAGAGGACAAATCAGGATCTACCGTCAGCGAATATAAGCCGAAGCGTGATATTAAAGATCGTCAAGAAATGTTTTATCAAGCTGCTTAAACGCACGCTTCAGTACATCGGCCAACGATTGGTACGTCGGTTTACCTTCTACAGGCGCAATTGCCTGACCCGCTTCCTGCAATCGGGTCCGCACTTCGTGAAACCAGTGCAGTAACGTTGGCGGCAAAGGCGTGATGGAGCGCTTACCTAGCCACCACAGCCCTTGCATCGGCAAGGTACAGGCAAAAAGCGCGGTGGCAACGGCGGGACCCAGCTGACCACCGAGGGCAATTTGCCAGCTCAGGATAAAAACCGCCAGCGGTGGCATAAATCGAATGGCAAAACGGGTGGCCCGCGCTACACGATTTTCAGGAAACATTGGAGCGAGGCGCTTATCAGCAGGCCACGTTTTCATATAGTGCTGCCCAAGCTGGAACAGTTTGAACCAACCAACGGTGCCGGATTCATTCGCCATGGCGGACCTCAACTTCGAATATAAAAATTAAAATAAAAATATAACTAAACAACTATACAGAACAACCTTCAAAATATTTTGTCTTTAAAGGTGACTGTCGGTATCCTGAGCCCGATTTTTGGCCTGGATGCTGAACAATCCCTTGAGAGCCCAGGGTCCAGCCATCTTTAGCTACGCTAACTTTCAAAAAATTATGTAAAATCACCGTGTTTTTTTGCAGATGGACGACAAAATTTCCGTCAGCATGATTTTAATCATTAATGTACCAGCTTTCATGCGCTACGCTGATAGTCTGATTGACTTTATTTTAGCCACCTTCAACAAATGGGTACTTCCATGTCGAGTAAGTTAGTACTGGTTCTGAACTGCGGTAGTTCATCCCTTAAATTTGCCATCCTTAACCCAACTGACGGTGAAGAATACCTGTCTGGTTTAGCGGAATGTTTCCACCTGCCAGAAGCGCGCATCAAATGGAAAATGGACGGGACCAAACAAGAAGCAGCGTTAGGTGCCGGTGCGGCTCACAGCGAAGCGCTAAACTTTATGGTTAATACTATTCTGGCACAAAAACCAGAGCTTTCCGCACAAATCGCTGCAATAGGCCATCGAATTGTTCATGGTGGTGAAAAACTAACCAAGTCCGTCATTATTACTGAAGAAATCGTTCAGGACATCAAAAACGCGTCCCCTTTTGCGCCACTGCATAACCCGGCGCACCTGATTGGCATTGATGAAGCAATGAAAAACTTCCCTCACCTGTCTGACAAGAACGTCGCCGTTTTTGATACAGCTTTCCATCAGACAATGCCGGAAGAGTCTTATCTGTATGCACTGCCGTACAAACTGTACAAAGAGCATGGTATTCGCCGTTACGGCTTCCACGGCACTAGCCACTATTATGTTTCGCGCGAAGCAGCAAAAATGCTCAACAAACCCGTTGAAGAGCTGAATATCATTACTTGCCATCTTGGCAACGGCGGTTCCGTCACGGCGATCCGTAGTGGTGAATGTGTGGACACCTCAATGGGACTGACTCCACTGGAAGGTCTGGTCATGGGAACCCGCAGCGGTGACTTGGATCCGGCGATCATCTTCTTCCTGCACGACACGCTGGGGATGAGCGTTGATGCGATCAACAAAATGCTGACCAAAGAGTCTGGCCTACAAGGGCTGACCGAAGTGACCAGTGACTGCCGTTATGTCGAAGATAACTACGAAACAAAAGAAGATGCAAAACGCGCCATGGATGTGTTCTGCCACCGACTGGCGAAATACATCGGTTCCTATACCGCCCTGATGGAAGGGCGCCTTGATGCCATCGTCTTCACCGGTGGCATTGGTGAAAATGCCGCTATGGTGCGTGAGATATCACTGGGCAAATTGGGTCTGTTGGGCTTTGAAATCGATCATGAGCGTAACCTTGCTGCTCGTTTTGGTAAGTCCGGATTCATTAATAAAGAAGGAACACGTCCGGCGGTGGTGATCCCAACCAACGAAGAGCTGGTCATCGCACAAGACGCCGCACGTCTTACCGCTTAATGCTTCTCCTCCGTCAGCCCCGGCTGGCGGAGTTGTTTCAGACACCACGCAACACCTGAGAGGTTAATCGTGTCTCGTACAATTATGTTGATTCCTACCGGCACCAGCGTCGGCCTGACCAGCGTCAGCCTCGGCGTGATTCGTGCTATGGAGCGTAAAGGCGTTCGCCTGAGCGTATTTAAACCGATTGCACAGCCCCGTGCTGGCGCTAACCATCCGGATCAAACCACTTCTATTATCCGTAAAAACTCCTCCATCCCAGCAGCAGAACCGCTGCAAATGGCGCGTGTTGAATCACTGCTGGGTTCAAATCAGCAGGACGTACTGATGGAAGAGATTATTGCCCGCTACCACGAAAACACCAAAGATGCTGAAGTGGTGCTGGTTGAAGGATTGGTTCCCACACGCAAGCATCAATTTGCTAACGCTCTGAACTACGAGATCGCCAAAACACTGAATGCTGAAATCGTCTTTGTCACGGCGTTGGGCAATGACTCTCCAGCCCAGTTAAAAGAGCGCATCGAACTGACGCAAAGCGGCTTTGGCGGTAGCAAAAATAAAAACATCATCGGCGTTATCATTAATAAACTAAATGCACCGGTGGATGAGCAAGGCCGTACGCGTCCGGACCTGTCAGAAATTTTTGATGATTCGACGAAAGCCAGTGTAGCCAATATCGATCCGAAACAACTGTTTGCCAACAGCCCGCTGCCGGTACTGGGCTGCGTGCCCTGGAGTTTTGATCTTATCGCCACTCGTGCCATTGATATGTGCCACCACCTGAACGCACGCATCATTAACGAAGGTGATATCAAAACCCGTCGCGTGAAGTCAGTCACCTTCTGCGCGCGCAGCATTCCACATATGCTTGAGCATTTCCGCCCGGGTTCACTGTTGGTCACCTCCGCCGATCGTCCTGACGTTATCGTTGCCGCCTGCCTGGCTGCCATGAACGGCGTCGAGATTGGTGCCATTTTGCTGACCGGCGGCTATGAGATTGACGATCGTATTAACAAATTATGTGAACGAGCATTCCAGACAGGTCTACCGGTATTTATGGTAAATACCAACACCTGGCAGACCTCGCTAAGCTTACAAAGCTTTAATCTTGAAGTTCCGACTGACGACACCCAGCGCATTGAGCGCGTCCAGGAGTATGTTGCCAGCCATATTGACGCTGAATGGATCGAATCGCTGACCGCTACCTCTGAGCGCAGCCGTCGTCTCTCACCTCCAGCATTCCGCTATCAGTTGACTGAACTGGCACGCAGCGCCGGTAAGCGTATCGTCCTGCCGGAAGGTGACGAACCGCGTACCGTCAAGGCCGCCGCAATCTGTGCTGAACGTGGTATTGCGACCTGCGTGCTGCTGGGTAACCCGGAAGAGATCCAGCGCGTTGCCGCAGTCCAGGGCGTACAGCTGGGTAGCGGGATCGATATCGTCGATCCGGAAGTCGTTCGCGAAAATTACGTCGCGCGCTTAGTGGAGCTGCGTAAAAGTAAAGGCATGACCGAAGTAGTGGCACGCGAGCAGTTGGAAGACAACGTAGTGCTCGGTACAATGATGCTGGAGAAAAATGAAGTGGATGGCCTGGTATCGGGTGCCGTTCACACCACAGCAAACACCATCCGCCCGCCACTACAGCTGATTAAAACTGCACCAAACAGCTCACTGGTTTCATCTGTATTCTTCATGCTGCTGCCGGAGCAAGTCCTGGTCTACGGTGACTGTGCGATTAACCCGGATCCCACCGCGGAGCAATTAGCGGAAATCGCCATCCAGTCAGCCGATTCGGCTACGGCATTTGGCATCGAACCGCGTGTGGCAATGATCTCTTATTCAACCGGCAACTCTGGTGCTGGCAGCGATGTTGAGAAAGTACGTGAAGCAACGCGCATCGCCCAGGAAAAACGTCCGGACCTGGTGATCGATGGCCCACTGCAGTACGATGCCGCGATCATGGCTGACGTTGCAAAATCGAAAGCACCCAATTCGCCAGTTGCAGGCCGCGCGACCGTATTTATCTTCCCGGACCTGAACACGGGTAACACCACCTACAAAGCGGTGCAGCGTTCTGCCGATTTGATCTCAATTGGTCCAATGCTGCAAGGTATGCGTAAGCCAGTGAATGACTTATCACGTGGTGCTTTGGTTGACGACATTGTCTACACCATTGCATTGACCGCGATCCAGTCTTCTCAGGCAGCAAATTAATTCGTTTCTGAGCACGTCAAAAGGCCGCTTATTTAAGCGGCCTTTTTTATATCCGTTAACGTTACTCCGTATCCGCCGGACGGCGTTTAGCAAGATAGTTATACGCTACCAACACGGCAAAGAGCGCGACCACTACCACCATGATCGATTCTTTATTAACGAAGCGAGCAAGATTGCCCAAAATAATCCCAATAACGCCAAAATCAGCATCAGAGAATGTTGTATTGGCAAAACCAATTGCCCCCAATACTGGCAACAGTAAAACGGGAAGGAAGGTAATCAGCAATCCATTGGCGAATGCCCCTAACATGGCACCACGGCGCCCGCCAGTTGCGTTGCCAAACACGCCGGAAGCGGCACCCGTGAAAAAGTGCGGAACCACACCGGGTAAGATAAGTACCAGCTTCATTTGTCCCAACAAGAACAGTCCCACCAGCCCGCCAAGGAAACTGAATAGAAATCCTACCAATACTGCATTTGGCGCATATGGATAAACCACCGGGCAATCGAGCGCTGGACGTGCATTGGGTACCAGTTTTTCAGAAAACCCGGTAAATGCCGGAACGATTTCAGCCAGAATCAGCCTGACCCCTTGCAGGATAATAAATACACCAGCAGCAAAAGTAATTGCCTGAATAATCGAGTACACCAGGAAGTTTTGTCCGCCGCTTAACTGACCTTCGACGTACTCTTTTCCGGCGCATACTGCGAGGATGATATAAATGATGATCATCGTCATGGAGATTGAGATCGAACTATCGCGCAGGAAGCTAAGATTCTTTGGCAGATTCATCTCTTCGGTAGAACGCGAGGGTTTTCCGCCAATACTACCGATCCAGCCAGCTAACACGTAGCCAATTGTACCAAAATGACCTAACGCGATATCATCGCTGCCGGTGACTTTACGCATATAACGATGCGCGATGGCCGGGAAAATCGCCATAATCATACCCAGCGTCAATGCACCGGTAAAGACTAATGACGTGCCCTCAAATCCTGCGACGCTCAGGATAACGGCAATCATACTCGCCATATAAAAAGTGTGATGACCGGTTAAAAAGATATATTTAAGCCGGGTAAAACGGGCGACGATAATATTCGCTACCATACCAAATGCCATAATGAGCGCGGTTGATGCACCGTACTTCTCAATAGCAATCGAAACGATAGCTTCATTGTTAGGAATGATGCCCTGAATATTAAAAGCATGCTCAAACATTCCTCCAAGTGGATTGAGTGAGCTAACTAATACCGTCGCGCCACCGCCCAATACAATAAAACCGAGAATCGTTTTAACGGTGCCTTTAACTACATCAGAAAAAGATTTTTTTTGTGCGACTAAGCCGATGAGCGCAATAAGTCCCACCAGTACCGAAGGTACTTTAAGAATATCAACAATAAACTTTAACGTTTCCTGGATAAACATATCCGCCTCGCTAAGCGTCATTAACGGTTGGCAAAATAAGCAGCAAGCTTAGTTTCCAGTTCATTAATATCGATAATGTTATTGATCACCAGCAACTGATCTTTCGGTACGCTGGCGCTTGCCGCAATATCCTTTGCCATAACGAAGAGGTCAGCCATACCTGGCGTTGCAGAAGAGAGATCGGAATGCTCAACTTCAGCATCAATCCCCAGCTTTTTCAGCACCTTTTTAATATTCATCTCAACCATAAAGCTGGTGCCTAAGCCCGAACCACAAATCGCCATAATTTTCATTTTATTTACCTTTTCATTTTTCCAGGATGTAGAGAGCCTCAACCACTATGTGCTAGTGGCCTTCTCTTTCTGATTAATACACCAAACGGTTTTTTGCCTTGACCCGGCATGCGGGCAAGAGCAGGGCTTAAAACGCAGATATAAGCTGCTTTATCTCCTCAATACGCGTCGCACGATGCAATTTTTCCATCGTTTCATCACTGGAGAACATCTCTGCCAACCCGGTGATCAAATCGATATGGCTATTTTTATCCGGTGCAGCAAGCATAATAATCACATCAACAGGATCGTGTTCTTCTGCCCCAAAACTTACGCCCTGCTCCAACTTCAACAATGACAGTCCAAGCGCGGTAGCTCCGTCCTCAGGTCTTGCGTGTGGCATCGCCAATCCTGGAGCCAACACATAATAAGGGCCTAATTTTTGATGACTCTCCAGAATCGCCTCTACATAGCGCGGGGTAATAATTCCCTTCTGCAACAGCGGGGCAGCACAGCACGCCAGTGCCTGCTTCCAGTCGCTAAACGAGTGCGCCAACTGAATAGTGTCGTCGTTTAGCCATGTGTTCAGCATAAGCCCTCCAAATCATTGCATCAGGTGATAAATCGACACACAGACTTTAATCAACCGTGGCATCACCGACAGTGATCGGCATCACAAAGATAGCGCTATCATTTAAGGAGAAGCCAAATTGTGATAGCGCTATCACAAATAGCTCTTACCGCCAATTTAGCTATGAATAGGCGTATACTTTACCCACATTAATCCGGTGGTAGATGTAATGGCGGTCTGGAAGGTTCTGAATCAGAGAGGGATTGCGGTCACATGCTCAACCTGCGACATTCAGCGCTGCAGTCGTTAAGCTACCATGAAAAAGCAGGATGATATAAAAGGGATACTCGCTCCCCAACAGGAACTCAGATGTCGATTAACCGCAAAAGGCGCGGCACGGGCCGCGTAACGCTGGCAGATGTTGCCAATCTGGCAGGCGTGGGCACCATGACAGTATCACGCGCACTGCGTACGCCAGAGCAAGTCTCAGATAAATTACGAGAAAAAATCGAAGCGGCAGTCAGTGAACTGGGCTATATGCCGAACCTTACAGCTAGCGCACTGGCATCAGCATCGTCGTACAATATTGCGATGGTAGTCCCCAGCCTTGCCGAATCAGGTTGTACCGAAATGTTTGCCGGTTTGCAGCAGATCCTGCAGCCTGCGGGATACCAAATTATGCTGGCCGAGTCGCAACATCGACTGGAGCGTGAAGAAAAACTACTGGAAACGCTATTATCATGTAATCTGGCCGCGGCCATTCTACTGAGCGTTGAACACTCTGCTAACGTGCGCCAGTGGTTAGGAAATAGTACGATGCCGGTGCTGGAAATTGGCGCGATGCATACCAACCCCATTGATATGAATATCGGCATTGATAACGTTGAAGCCATGCACCAACTTACCCAAATGCTGATTCAACGAGGTTATAAAAATATCGGTCTGCTATGTGCCAACCAGGAGCAGTGGATTTTTCAGCAATACCTGCAGGGATGGCACAAGGCGATGTTGCGGAACCATATGTCACCCCACCGCGTGATTAATGCAGCAACGGCCCCCAGCTTTTCTACCGGCGCCCTTCAGCTCCCCGAATTCTTACTTAACTGGCCAGAACTGGATGCACTCGTCTGCATATCAGATGAACTCGCTTGCGGCGCGCTTTATGAATGCCAGCGCAGACGTATTAAAGTCCCGGGCGACCTTGCCGTTGTGGGCTTCGGCAATAGCGATGTCAGTCAAGTGTGTCAACCGGGCCTTTCCACCATGGCGGTCCCTCATCGACAAATAGGCATCGAAGCAGGACGCGCCTTACTGGCGCGCCTGAACGATCAAGAGTGGCAAGGCTCGGCTATTATTCCCCGGCTCTGCTTACGGGATAGCTGTTAGCCGATAAGTTCACTTTCCGCAGTTGTGCTAACCCAGGCACACATCATCCAGCAAATCCGTTTGTATCGTTCTGCGGGACGAATTCAAATGCAGGGTGCCATTCAGAGTATGACGGATAATGTCTGCAGGAGATGTCGCCTTATTGTGCCTGCGTTGATGTCGCAGTACCGTGAGATTCGTTATTACGGCTAAGCCATAGAGACAGCGCCTTAAGCGAATCTGCCGTAAACTCATCGCAGCGTGCGGTCACTTCCTGCGGCGTTAACCAGAAAATTTCGGCGACTTCCTCTTCCTGCATGGCAAAAGGGCCATGGGAAACACAGCTAAACAGCCCACCCCAAACGCGACAGTGCTCGTCTTCAAAATAGAACAACCCATGTTCAGCAAAAGGGACAGCGGCAATACCCAGTTCCTCTTCCGCTTCACGCCGGGCCGATTCAAGAAAGGCTTCGCCGCTTTGTACGACACCGCCAGCCGTGGCATCTAACATCCCCGGCATAAAATCTTTGGTTTCGGTACGACGTTGCACCAGTATTTTCCCCATGCCGTCGTGAACAACAATATAGGTTGCGCGATGGCGCAAACATTGTGCACGCATCTGCGGCCGGCTCGCCTGAGCGATAACCTCGTTATCTTCATTAACGACATCAACCCACTCCATACCGGCAGCCTGACTTTGCTCCACCATCAAGTAACCCTTTCTCTGTTCTGGCGCGTTATGCGCAGTTAAGCCTTTGCGTTTCGTAAACGCAGGTCGCCTAAAGTAATAGTTAACGTTTTTCGACGCAATAAGCGCAGCGCTTAACTGCGTGTTTTACCTGCTTCACCCAGCCATAACTGAACCGAGGCGCGTTGCCACTGAAAATGCGCATAATCCGCCATTTTTTCAGGTAAAACGTCGCCATGCAGCGCCAATCGATTAATCATCACGGCCAGGTCAGTATCGGCAATTGACCATTCACCAAATAAATTTTGTTGTCCATTAACCAGCAGCGACTCAACGCCGGCGATCAACTTATCAGCGGATTGCTGAGCTGCGGTAGAAAGCGGCGCGAATTTTTTTCCGGCAAACAGTACTTCCGTCGGACGCTCAGTACGCAGAGGCGCAAAATCGCTGCGAAGCCATGCCTGTATCTCGCGGGCTTTTGCTCGCTTCTCTCGATTATTCGGATAGAGCCGTTCATATTCCGGAGCCGGATAACGCTCCTCAAGGTACTCAGCAATCGCAGAAGATTCAGACAGCGAAAAGTCATCAACCTGCAACGCAGGAACCCGCTGCGTCAGAGAAATCGAACCGTATGCGGGTTTATGTTGCTCCCGATCGCTTAAGCTTACGCGTTGGATGCTGAAAGGGAGGCCTTTCTCAGTTAACGCAACGTATACTGACATCACATAAGGGCTAAAAAAAGACGCATCGGACCATAACGTAATCGTAGAATGACTCATGCTGTTTCCTTCTCATAAACGATGCATACGGAACATCTTGTTTACCCATTTTTGAGCACGAAGGCAATCGCTACCTTGACTGATTTATCCCCTAAAACAAGCACGCTGTAGCGCAACCGCGCAGTATGCGAAATAATGCTTACCGCTCATGAGCTTTTTAGCTTTGGTCATACAGGCTTTAGCCCAAAATGACCAATATACCTGAATAACGCAGATTGCCGCTTAGCACCAACAAACCTGTTACCCGGAGCAACTTCGTCGACATTTAGACCGGGGATTGACTGATATTCAGTATGGATGACATTGCTGGCAATCGTACAATTGCGATGAATATCGCCACAGAGTGACGGTTCTCTTCTATGCTAAAAATATGCGATCAAACAATGCATAAGGATTTTTATCATGCATATTTTATTAACCGGTGGGACTGGGTTAATTGGTAGTCAATTACTCCCAAGGTTACTGCAGACGGGTCATCAGGTAAGCGTTGTCACCCGGGATGTTGCCAGCGCTCGTCAAAAACTCGGCGAACAGGTGAATTTGTGGTCTGGTCTGGCGCAACAGCAAGACCTTAATGGTATTGATGCAGTCATCAACCTTGCAGGGGAACCCATTGCTGATAAGCGCTGGAGCGAGCAGCAGAAGCAGCGACTGTGTGAAAGCCGCTGGGAAATCACCGAACGGCTTGCTTCATTAATTAATGCCAGCAGCCATCCGCCATCGGTGCTTATTTCAGGTTCGGCGACCGGTTTTTATGGCGATACCGGTGAGCTGGTGTTGACTGAAGATGATCCCGGACATGATGAGTTTACCCATCAGTTGTGCGCACGTTGGGAAAAATTGGCCCTTGCGGCTCAAAGCGAAAGTACACGGGTTTGTTTGCTACGTACTGGTGTCGTACTGGCAAAAGAAGGCGGTGCGTTAACTAAAATGAAACTGCCCTTTAAACTCGGGATCGGTGGTCCGCTCGGCAGTGGCAAGCAATATATGCCGTGGATCCACCTTGATGATATGCTGAACGCAATCCTGTGGCTGCTGGATAATTCTCAGCTACAGGGTCCATTCAATATTGTCGCACCTTATGCGGTACGGAATGAGCAGTTCGCCGCCACGCTTGGCCATGTGATGCATCGTCCGGCATTTATGCGCACGCCAGCCAGCGCCATCAAGCTAATGATGGGAGAATCCTCGGTACTGGTGCTCGGTGGGCAACACGTCTTACCAAAACGTTTAGAGGAATCAGGATTTGGCTTCAGATGGTTTGAACTGGATGAAGCCTTAAAAGACGTCGTATAACAGCGGAGTACTCAGCATCCTTGCGGCGTTCTGCCGAATGGGGATGTCTACCGCCAGCACAACGGCAGGACGGTTCCACATCCGGGAAGCTAAACGACACAAGCACTCGCCCAACCCTACGCTTTGTCGACCTTATCCCACGGCCGACCACAGGCTTGAGCGGGATAGATTTCAGTGGCCAGGTTCCATCCGGACCGTGGTCACCCTCACTCTCGCCTGCGCGGTTGATTACGGAAAAATAGCAGGATCACGATTATCCCAGCGGCTGCAGCACAGGCACCGGCAATAAATACCGCACCGTACCCCGCAGAAGTGGCCAACAGGCCGGCGATTGGACCACTGATGCCGTAAGCTATATCCTGAAATGCCGCATAGCCTCCTAATGCCGTACCGCGCACTTGGGGTGGCACACGTTTAACGACTTCAACACCTAAAGCAGGAAAAACCAGTGAACAACCACAACCGGTGAGCGCAGCCCCCGCCAGCGCCGATGAGGCATCAGGCGCATACCCCAACAGCAATAGACCACAGCCTTCAATGAGCAGCGAAACAAGTGCGACCCGTACACCGCCAAAACGATCCGGCATCCCGCTAAATAGCACCCGCACTAAAACAAAGGCCCCACCAAATGCAGTAAGTGCAAAACCTGCGTTCCCCCACTGCTGCACGTGGAAATAGAGGGACACAAAAGTACCAATCACTGCAAAACCTACGCCTTGCAATGCCAGTCCCAGCCCGGGTTGCCAAATCAGCCCCACAATACGCCATAAGGTAGGTCGCTCACCGCCATGCGGTGCCACAGATCTGACCCAGACGTTCGCTAACATCGCCACTAACGGTAGTATCATGGTGCTGATACCCAGCGCAAGAAATCCCCAATGCGAATAGAGCAGTAACCCAATGGGCGCGCCTGCAGCCAGCGCACCGAAGATCGCCATACCATTCCAGGACATGACCAACCCAGAACGATGCGGCCCCATCAATCCCAACCCCCAAGTCAGGTTTCCGGTCAGCAACTGACTCTCACCAAAGCCAAGGATCAACCTTCCCAGCAATAACAACACGAATCGTGTTATCACATCGACCGGAAGTAACACCGCCAGTGTATAAGCACCACCAGCCAACGCGCAGGCTATCATTCCCTGTAACGTTGAACGTTTCGCACCGCGCTGGTCGGCGAGGCGACCGGCATAACTACGCGTCAGGACAGTGGCCAGAAACTGAATACCAACCGCCACACCCACCATCACATTATTTAATCCAAGCTGGTGGTGCACAAATAGTGGGATCACTGGCAATGGCAGGCCCACTGTAAGATATGTCAGGAATACCGCTATCACCGTACTGGCGAAGGGCGCGGTATTTTCAGATTGTTTATTATCCGTAACAGAATGGGACATTTGTCACGCATCTCCTTGTATTACAAGTGAAAACGCCATAAACCCACGTCCCGAATGATTGAAAACGCTGCCGAAACGGGTACGTCGCTACCGTAAACACTTACGCAACATCATGACAATGCTGTGAAAAAAGCGATTATAGCGGAATAGTACAGTAATGTTGAACGGCAAACGATGCCGTATTGTCAGCCGCTTGCTGGAGACATTCCGTTTGAGAAATACGGGCAGGACACTGCATACTGAAACATAACCACCGGATAATTCTGGCCATTGGCAGGATGGCGAATAAGCTGACGCCTGACTGATGACAGAACTATATGGGAACTGCGTTATGACATCATTATTGTCGTTAGACCTCAATGCACGGCTAGTATTGGCGCAGGATACTGCACGCGAAGCGGGTGAAAAAGCACTCGATTATTTTCATCGCCGCGAAACGCTGGTAATTGAAACCAAACGTGACTTGCAGGATGTCGTATCTATTGCCGATCGCGATGTAGAATCACTGATTCGCTGCCGCATCGCCACCGCTTACCCGGATGATGGTTTTCTCGGCGAGGAGTCGGGCTATCATACCGGCACCTCCGGTTATATTTGGGTAGTAGACCCAATAGATGGTACTAGCCCATTTGTAAACGGGATGCCTAACTGGTGTGTATCGATCGCCGTGCTGTTCGCAGGGAAGCCTGCGATCGGTGTCATTATGGCACCGTGCCTGCAGGAGTTGTATGTGGCTGCTGAAGGGATAGGCGCAACCTTAAACCAGCAGCCTATCCGCATTGATGTTACACGCAATCTACGTAATGCTGTGACCGGCATTGGCGCAAACAGTTATGTTTCCCCTGCTCAGGTTGCCGATATCGTCGAGAAACTGCTTGAAACTGGAGGCAATTTTATACGTATCGGTTCAGGTGCCCTTATGCTGGCTTGGGTCGCCGCCGGGCGGCTAGTGGGATATTACGAACCTTATATGCATGCATGGGATTGTCTGGCGGGATACTGTCTGGTGAAAGAGGCTGGAGGATGGATTCACCCATTTGATACCGAAGGAGAGCGGTTAATGAAGGGTGCACAGGTTCTGGCCTGTTTTCCTGGAGCCGTGGCGGATTTAAAGCGCATTGCGGGTATATAAGAAAAAGGCACGTTTTCCAACGTGCCTTTAACAACGCTTAACTCATACGGCTTACTGGTATTTACGCATAACCAACGTGGCATTGGTGCCGCCGAAACCAAAACTATTGGACATTACCGTCGTCAGCTTCTGCTCTGTCGGCTCGGTGACGATATTCAGCCCTTCAGCCGCCGGATCCAACTCATCAATATTGATACTTGGTGCAATAAAACCGTGCTCCAGCATCAGCAGGGAGTAAATTGCTTCCTGCACGCCTGCCGCACCAAGCGAGTGGCCAGTCATCGCCTTCGTCGCGGACATCGCCGGAACGTTATCGCCAAACACGGCACGGATTGCACCCAGCTCTTTTACGTCGCCCACGGGCGTTGAAGTACCGTGGGTATTGACGTAGTCGATTGGCGCATCAAGACCTTCCATCGCCATACGCATACAGCGTACCGCGCCTTCACCTGATGGCGCCACCATATCAGCACCGTCTGACGTGGCACCGTATCCCACGACTTCAGCATAGATACGCGCACCACGAGCCAGCGCATGTTCCAGTTCCTCAACAACAACCATGCCACCGCCGCCAGCAATAACAAAACCGTCACGGCCCACATCATAAGTCCGTGACGCTTTTTCCGGAGATTCATTATTTTTGGTCGAAAGTGCGCCCATTGCGTCAAATTCGCAAGCCATTTCCCAGCACAGCTCTTCACCGCCGCCAGCAAATACAATATCTTGTTTGCCCAGTTGGATCTGCTCGAGTGCGTTACCGATACAGTGCGCGGATGTCGCACACGCGGAACTGATAGAGTAATTTACGCCATGGATCTTAAATGGCGTGGCCAGACACGCAGAAACACCGGATGCCATCGCCTTCGTCACCATATAAGGGCCGACGCCACGCAGGCCTTTTGCACGCATCCCGTCAACGCTTGCCGCCTGATAGTACGGAGAGCCTCCGCCTGAACCGGCAACCAGCCCCACGCGTGGATTGTTCTGATACTGTTCTGCCGTCAGGCCAGAATCTTTTACCGCTTCCAGCATAGAGATATAAGCATAAATAGATGCATCGCTCATAAAACGCAGTATCTTGCGATCGATGAAGCTGGAGATCTCGTCCTTAGACAGTTTAACGTTTCCCCAGACGTGACTACGCATGCCGGAATCTTTCAGTTCTGGTGAGAAGGTAATGCCAGAACGGCCCTCACGCAGAGCTGCCAGGACTTCCTCTTGGTTGTTACCAATACTGGAAACGATACCCAGGCCAGTAATCACTGCACGTTTCATTCAAATACCTCTTCCACTTCAAATTAGGAGTCGACGAGCACTCTAGCTTACACTTGTACGCCGAACAAGTCCGATCAGCTTTTAACTTTTGTAAATTTGCGTCATGTGAGCCACATCGCTAAAATCACGGCATTGCCTGATTAATGAGCCATTCTCGTGAAATTGTCCCCCGTTGAACATGCTGAATTATCCTGGAATGATCAGGGTACACCTGTATCCCGAGCATTTGGTGACGTCTATTTTTCCAATGAGAATGGCCTGGAAGAGACACGTTACGTTTTTCTTGAGGGTAATCATCTGCCCGCACGCTTCAGCACCCATCCTCGCCCACTGTTTATTACGGCAGAGACTGGCTTTGGTACCGGATTGAATTTTCTCACTCTGTGGCAAGCTTTCGATCATTTCCGGACAACCGAACCGCAGGCAACACTGCAGCGTTTGCACTTCATTAGCTTTGAAAAATTTCCCCTGACCCGTACCGATCTGGCTGCGGCACATGCACACTGGCCTGAACTGTCCCCCTGGGCGGAACAATTACGCCAACAGTGGCCGGTGGCCCTGCCCGGCTGCCACCGTTTGCTGCTTGACGGCGGTCGAATCACCCTTGATTTATGGTTTGGGGATGTTAATCAACTTATTCACACTTTTGATGACAGTTTTGATCGCCAGATCGATGCATGGTTTCTTGATGGTTTTGCCCCCGCAAAAAATCCGGACATGTGGACACCCCCGCTGTTTGACGCGATGGCGCGTTTGGCTCGCGAAGGCGCAACGTTGGCCACCTTTACCGCCGCGGGTTTTGTGCGACGGGGCCTGATTGCCGCCGGTTTCGATACGGTCAAGCGCAAAGGCTTTGGTCCGAAGCGCTCAATGTTGGTCGGCACGTTGCAGCATGCCCCTAACCTCGCAGCAAACACGCCCTGGTATGCCCGCCCTGCTGCCGAAGGGAATGATATCGCCATTATTGGGGGTGGCGTCGCCAGTGCGATGTTGGCGCTCTCGCTCCTGCGACGCGGTAAAAAGGTTACGCTTTACTGTGCTGATGCAGCACCTGCGCTTGGTGCTTCCGGCAATCGCCAGGGAGCCCTTTACCCGCTGCTGCATCACCAGGATGAAGCCCTGAAACAGTTTTTCCCTGCGGCCTTTACTTTTGCCCGACGCCTGTATGATGCCTTACCGGTCTCGTTCGAGCACGACTGGTGCGGCGTCACCCAGTTGGCCTGGGATGAAAAAAGTCGTGAAAAAATTGCGCAAATGTTAATGATGTCGCTGCCCGATGAACTGGCGCAAAGCATCGACGTTAACCAGACTGAATCGCTGGCGCAAGTCACCACAGGCTGCGGAGGAATACATTATCCGCTCGGCGGGTGGCTCTCTCCTGTAGAGTTGACGGCCAGCGCATTGGATTTGGCGCAACAGCGAGGATTACGTATCCACTGGCTCCATCCGCTGGCGGCGTTGGAGAAAAATCACAATGGCTGGCAGCTACAATTTGCAGATAACAAACGTGTTACTCATCAGAACGTCGTACTGGCCACCGGATATAATCTGCCTGCGCTACCGCAAAGCGAACGGTTGCCGGTTTATGCCGTAGGTGGACAAGTGAGTCATGTCCCTTCTCAGGGACGGCTCAGTGCGTTAAGGCAGGTACTTTGTTACGATGGCTACCTTACGCCACATAGCCCACAGTTCGGCACCCACTGCATCGGTGCCAGTTACCGGCGAGGCGACACCGCCACTGATTATCGCGCGTTGGATCAGCTGGAAAATCGGGACCGTTTGCAGCGTTGCCTACCTCAGAGTCAGTGGATTGACGATATTGATATTAGCGCGGGTGAAGCGCGCTGTGGCGTCCGTTGTGCCACACGCGATCATCTACCGATGGTCGGCGCGCTACCTGACTATCAGCAAACCCTGGAACAGTATCAGCATCTTCATCAGGATATTATCGGCGGCGACACCATACTGCCAGCGCCGGTATGGCCACAATTATTTGTGTTTGGTGCGTTGGGCTCACGCGGGCTATGTAGCGCGCCGTTAGCCGCAGAAATTTTAGCAGCACAACTGTGTAAGGAACCTATCCCATTGGACCGTGCAACGCTGGCAGCACTGAATCCTAACCGCTATTGGATAAGAAAATTGCTGAAAGGAAAAACGGTGAAGTAAAGCAATGCGGGCGGCGAGAATGGCCGCCCGGTACGATCAGGCAGGCCTACGCGCCTGAAGGAAAAGATTATCCCACATGCCTGTTACTAACGACTGATCGCGAGGTGAAAGTTCGCCGGCAGCGATGGCGTTCTGTAAGCTGTTCCGCACGTGAATCTGCAACGCTTCTGGCGTATGCTCCCCAGACTGCTCAACTTCTGCCACAGCAAGCGTTAAATGGCCACGCAAATAGCCGCTGGCAAAGAGCTCATCATCACTGGCATGCTCGACCATTTCATCAATTAGGGCCAGAATACGCGCTTCAAATTCGTCGATCATGTCAATTCCTCTTCTCTAAAAATTCACTCCCCGTTCAGCACAGATCTTCCGGCCAGGGAAACTGTGCCGCCGTCAGCGGGGGCGTTGAGTAAAACAAGCAAAGTTCTTCAATAAACCTGGCTGGTCGGGCAGGAATGCCCTTTTCAAAATAATCAATCACCTGAGCATGGACCTGACGCTGAAACGCGATGCGATCGGGCTCACAATCCCCACTGAGATTGTCACAACTTACGTTGAAGGGAAAGCCTGCAGCGGCACAAAATAACCATTCCAACGCCTGCGGCTTAATTTCTACCGACTCAAACTGCTGCTGCGTAGAGGCATCGCGCCCGTCCGGGCAATACCAGTAGCCGAAATCAACCTGTTTGCGACGTTCAGCACCAGCAATACACCAGTGTGAAATCTCGTGTAGCGCACTGGCATAATAGCCATGCGCAAACACCACGCGATTCCATGGTGACTGCTCATCTGCAGGAAGATAAATGGGTTCGTCATCGCCTTTAATCAGGCGGGTCTGAAAGTCATCGCTAAAACAGCGATCGAACAGCGTAATCAGCTGCTGATAATGGTGTTCTGTCGTCATCTTATTATTCATCGCGTAAAAAAACGCGCAATTTTCGCATGTTGGCCAGTTTAATCATAGCGTGCCAGGTCAATGAATCAGCTGTAATAGCCAGGCACTAATTTGCGCACCATGGCTGTCATACAACAGTTTCGTACTCATCACAACTGAGACGATCACCACCATTGGCCGGATCAGTTTCTGGCCGCGACTCAGTACCATTCGGGCACCTAATCTCGCCCCACAAATCGCGCCAAGCAACATGATGATACCGGTCCCCCACACCACTTTTCCGCCAAACATAAAAAAAAGCAGGCCGCCAAGATTTGAGGAAAAATTCAGCAACTTGGCATGGGCGGTGGATTTTGCGAGGTTATAACCGCAAAGAGTAACAAACGCCAGTGCATAGAAGGATCCGGCACCGGGGCCGAAAAAACCGTCATAGAAACCTACGCATCCGCCCGCAATAAGCGCAAATGGCAGACCGTACAAGCGGCGGACGCGATCCTCTTCCCCAAGACGTGGCATCAGCAGAAAGTAAAGGCCAATCGCGATAATCAACAACGGCAGGACCTGACGCAACAGCCCTGGCTGAATATGCTGTATCAGCGTGGCACCGATGACTGAACCGCTAAAAGCCATCGCGATGTTCAGCTTCTGGTCCGCGAGATTGACCGCCTTACGCCGCACAAAATACAGGCTAGCTGAAAAGGAACCGCCCACGGCCTGGAGCTTATTGGTGGCTAATGCCTGAGCCGGTGAAAGGCCAACAGCCAGCAATGCCGGAACGGTGAGCAATCCTCCACCGCCGGCAATGGAATCAATAAACGCAGCCAGCATCGCAATGAAAAATAACATTCCCACCAGAAGCGGGCTGACGACAAACCAATCCATTTAGCGTTCCTGAAGACGATGCGAATCCAATAGTGCCTGACACGATGGCGGTAACGGCGGCGGTAGGTGTTTCACTGGCGTACCCGCTCCCGGTTTTGCGGGTTCAAACCAACTTTGTAATTCCGCGCCACAACCATCACCGGCAGGCGGCGGCGCCTGATCCCGGCATTCAAGGCTTTCTGGCGGGCAGCGCAAGCGTACATGCATATGCGCACGATGGCCAAACCAAGGACGTACTTTGCGTAGCCAGTCGCGATCGCTGCCAGCATCTGCACACAGTTGTCGTTTAATCGCCGGATTGACGAAGATACGCGTGACATCATTATCCTTTGCCGCCAGTTTGATCAGATTATTGATCTCTGGCTGCCAGTGACGAGTAACGACCTGTTTACCATCCGCAGCAACTAAATCCAGCGGCTGCGGTTTTAACAGCTGTTGTGCCGTCCAGCGCCGTTTCGGCAACTGTAACCAGATATCAACATCCAGTCCCGACTGGTGGCTGGCATGACCACTGCTAAAGCGCCCTCCGGCCGCCATGCCCATATCACCAATCAATACCTCACCCAACCCCAGGTTACTCACCCGGGTACTCAAGCGCTGGATGAAGAGGATAAGATCGGGGTGACCGAAATAGCGGCGTTGATCCTGACGCATCACCTGATAATTTTCTGCCTCAATCGGGAGCGCTTGCGCACCGATAATGCACCCATTGGCAAACTGGCCAATTGCTCGCGGGCTACCGCTGACCGGATGTTCAACACGCTGCCAGGGTGTTGCCGCCAGAGATGATGCCGATAGCAGCAGCGCGCACAAGGCTAACAAGCTTTTTTTCATATTGTTACCAGCGAGGGACCGTTGAATTAACATCCGCGCACTGCGCACGCTGGCGCAGCAGATGATCTATCAGCACAATCGCCATCATCGCTTCGGCAATCGGCACCGCACGAATGCCCACACAGGGATCGTGACGTCCTTTGGTGATCATCTCGACTTCTTGTCCTTCACGATTGATGGTTTTCCCCGGTACGGTAATGCTGGAAGTCGGTTTCATTGCCAGATTCGCGACAATCGGCTGGCCACTACTGATGCCACCTAAAATTCCGCCCGCGTGATTGCTCTGGAAACCGTTTGCCCGGATCTCATCACGATGCTGGCTACCGCGTTGGTTAACCACGGCAAAACCGTCACCAATTTCCACGCCTTTCACCGCATTAATACTCATCAATGCATGGGCCAGATCGGCATCCAGTCGGTCAAACACAGGTTCCCCCCAGCCCGCCGGCACATTTTCCGCCATCACCGTGACTTTCGCGCCAATAGAGTCGCCCTCTTTTTTCAGGCCGCGCATCAGCTCATCCAGCGCTTCCAGTTTGTCGGGGTCCGGGCAGAAAAAAGGATTTTGCTCAACCTGATCCCAGTCTTTCAGTTCACAAACAACGTCACCCATCTGGGCGAGATATCCGCGGACTTTGATGCCATGTTTCAGCTCAAGGTACTTTTTGGCAATGGCCCCTGCCGCAACGCGCATCGCCGTTTCACGCGCAGAAGAGCGTCCACCGCCACGATAATCGCGCAGGCCATATTTTTGTTCATAGGTATAATCGGCATGTCCCGGCCGGAACACATCTTTAATCGCACTGTAATCCTGCGAACGCTGATCGGTATTTTCGATCAGCAAACCAATGCTGGTCCCGGTTGTTACCCCGTCAAATACGCCGGAGAGAATTTTCACCTGGTCCGGCTCGCGGCGCTGGGTGGTATACCGCGAGGTACCGGGACGGCGCCGATCCAGGTCATGTTGCAGGTCCGCTTCGGTTAGCGGAATACCGGGTGGTACGCCATCAACGATGCAGCCAAGCGCGATACCGTGCGATTCGCCGAACGTCGTGACGCGGAATAATTGACCAACAGTGTTGCCCGCCATTGAATACGGCTCCTTTCTTCTGGGTTAATCTTTATAGATTTTAAAGTGATGTGCCGCATCGATAATCTGCTGCTTTGTCAACATAAATACACCATCACCGCCGTTATCAAATTCCAGCCAGGTAAAAGGAACGTCAGAATACTGTTCCATCATATGTACCATGCTGTTGCCCACTTCACAGACCAGGATACCATCTTCAGCGAGGTAATCCGGCGCACAAGCCAGAATACGGCGCGCCAGTTTAAGCCCATCTTTACCCGCAGCTAATCCCAGCTCCGGTTCATGACGATATTCATTCGGCAGATCGTCCATATCATCCGCATCGACATACGGCGGGTTGGTGACAATCAGGTCATACTGAGTTTTGGGTAAATCGCGGAAGAGATCGGAACGAATCGGTGTGACCTGCTGCATCAGGCCGTGCTCTTCGATATTGCGTTCAGTCACGACCAGTGCATCAAGGGAGATATCTACCGCATCGACTTCTGCATCAGGGAACGCATAGGCACAGGCGATGGCAATGCAGCCGCTGCCGGTGCACATATCCAGAATATGCTGTGGTTCATGGTCGATAAGCGATGTAAAGCGGTTACCGATCAATTCACCAATTGGTGAGCGTGGCACCAGAACGCGCTCATCAACATAAAACTCATGACCGCAAAACCAGGCCTTGTTAGTAAGGTAAGCGGCAGGAATACGCTCGTTAATACGGCGAATCACCCGCTCAACAATGCGATGGCGCTCGCTGGAGGTAAGACGTGCGTTGCGCATATCTTCCGGAATATCCAGCGGAAGATAGAGCGTGGGCAACACCAGTTGGACGGCTTCGTCCCATGGGTTATCCGTGCCATGACCATACCAGATGTTCGCGGCTGAAAAACGGCTCACCGCCCAGCGCAGCATATCCTGAATGGTGTGCAGCTCATTCACTGCTTCATCGACGAAAATTTTGTCCAAAGTAGCCCTCCGCAGGCCGTTCTGTAAAACCGGCCGATAGTTTGCCACGAAGCGGCAGATAATTCAGCGCAGGCGTGTTAAAAAGCTGACTTTTGTTGCAGGCACGGGTTAAGGTAGCATGCAGATGCTGCCTGGCGCTGTCCCGCGTTTCCCCTGATTTAAATCTTATACAGTTGCCAGGCCCCGAATGACGAAGGGGTTAGCCGTTACTGGCGGCAAACTTGGGTTAGCACGGCAAATGCCAGGTTTTGCCTCCCTGCAATACGAATGATGTTGGTGACAGTGAAGAATAATGACTAAGAAAGATAAGCTCAGCGCCGATGATAAAGCACTGTTTCGTCAGTTGATGAGTGGTACCCGTCAGCTAAAACAAGACACAGTAACGCCGCCGCCGGTACGCAAAAAAATCGGTGTAGTGCCAGAGAAACGCCTGCTTTCAGAGCAGGCGGATAATAGCCACTACTTTTCTGATGAATTTCAGCCTCTGCTGTCAAGCGAAGGTCCGGTACGTTATGTCCGCGGTGACGTCAGTCATTATGAAATGAAAAAACTACGGCGTGGCGATTACACACCAGAAATATTTCTCGACCTCCATGGCCTAACGCAAAATCAGGCAAAACAAGAACTGGGCGCATTGATTGCTGCCTGCCGTCGGGAACATCTATTCTGCGCCAGCGTGATGCACGGCCATGGTAAGCATATTTTGAAACAGCAAACACCATTGTGGCTGGCACAACATCCACACGTAATGGCTTTCCATCAGGCACCGAAAATGTTCGGCGGCGATGCTGCGCTATTGGTTTTGATTGAAGTGGAAGAGTGGCAACCACCGGAATTGCCGTAAGCCTCGACCGTGTCAGATGTCTAAAACTCGCACACAGAGTAGAGGCAGCAGCCATTATGCATCTCCCCTAAATCATTGATGCTGTATCAAGGGAGCAAGGGAGCAAGTTCCGATGAGCTTACTCCAGTAAATGATTTGGGTGACAAGTCTGTCAGGAACAGATTTGAACGCGCGACTACCGCGGCCCTGAAAAGGCGAGGCCCAGAGATGGGCCGAATAACTGAGCATAGCCAACACAGAGACAGCATCAATGATGACGGGGAGAGGGGATCACATTGCTTTGGCCAGCTTAGACGGGCTCACCTGCCACTGAAGTTTACCTTCGCTTTTTTCCGCATCAAAATCAATGCAGGCAATCGCTGATGTGGCAAACATCGGCGGGGCTTCTTGCGGGCACAGTTCTGAAACCAAATACCCAACCAGCGGCAGGTGCGAGATCACCAGCACAGACTTAATCCCTTCATCCGCCAGCGCCTGTAAATAACAAGCAACTAAAGCAGGGTCGCCCCCCGGCGTCAGCTCGGGTAAAATATCCTGCCCTGCCGGCAGTGGGAGCACTTCACGCACCGTGGCTAACGTCTGTTCGGCACGGAGATAGGGACTGACAAGAACGCGCTCAATATCCAGCGTCTGGCTAGTTAGCCAGCTCGCCATTTGGCGAGATTCATTACAACCGCAATGAGTAAGAGGCCTTACTGAATCACTGGCTGCATCTAATGCAGCATCGCCGTGACGCATGATAAAAACTTGCATAATGCACCGCTTTTGTTAAACAAAACCGCCGGGGATACCGATCCACCGACTCTTCATTCTGCGAATGAACGCTGTGTTGTACCCCAATGCCTTCAGTATAGTCAACCGATTGCGTATTAATTAAGCGCTTATCGGAACCGCAACGGATGCCGCGCTGCAACTACGGTAATCTAAGCCTCTGAATCAATATGGTTATCGCTTTTATCAACCAATTTGTAAAATTTTGCACCTGTCTCAGCCATCCGCCTTAATGCTTCACATGGTGCGAAACGCTCACCATAGATGTGCATCAATGATTCTAATACGTTTACCACGCACCCTGCGCCAAGGTGGTCAATGTAACGGAATGGACCGCCCAAAAATGGTGGAAAACCGATGCCAAATATTGCACCGATATCACCATCACGCGCGCTACGAATAACGTCTTCGTCCAGACAGCGTACCGCTTCGTTCAGCATCATCATTACACAGCGTTCGGCGCGTCGTTTGTCATCAAGCTGCGGCTTTGGCTTAATGTTAAGCAGGGTATAAATCGAGTTATCCACGCGCTTTTTGCTATTTTTTCCTTTTCCCGCTGCCGAATAGAGATAAAAACCACGACCATTTTTACGTCCTTTCCGCCCATCATTCAGTACAGCATCAAAGGCATCCGGGGCGGAAAATCGCGAACCCCAGGCTTTTTCCAGGACTGGAATAATTTTGGTGCCAACGTCGATCCCCACTTCATCCAGCAGTTGAACAGGCCCAACAGGAAAACCGAACTGTACCAGTGCGTTATCCATAGACTCAATGGGCTCTCCCTCCAGCACACAGCGCATCGCTTCATTTATATAAGGTGCCAGAATACGGTTAACGTAAAAACCCGCCTTGTCAGCAACAACGATTGGCGTTTTCCCCTGCTTTTTCGCCAGCGATACGGTGGTTGCTATCGTTTGGGCACATGTTCCCGTATGGGGAATGATCTCCACCAGCGGCATTTTATCCACGGGGCTAAAATAGTGCAGACCAATAATATTTTCTGGCCGCTGCGCCTGCGCGGCAATTTCGCCAATTGGAAGCGAAGACGTGTTAGAAGCAAAAATAGTCTCAGGCATACAGTGCTGTTCAATTTCCGCCACCATCCGTTGCTTGAGCGCCAAATCTTCGAACACCGCTTCAATCACCAGGTCCCGTTGTCGAAAACCTTTATAATCTGTGGCACCTGAAATCCGCGCCATTTCACGCAGTCGCTCAGCAGGCTTCATCTGTTTGCGCTGGACCCTCTTACTGAGGAGATCCCAGCTGTATTTCATTGCATGATTAATGCCTTCCGCATTCACATCCTTGATGCGTACCGGCAACCCGGCGCGTATCGCGGTAACGCAGGCAATGCCGCCGCCCATGAGGCCGCCGCCCAGTACGCCAATGGATCGCAGATCATACGGGTCCGCCTCTGCCCCTCGCTCTTTCTTCAGTGCGGTAGTGGCAAAGAAAATGCTGCGTAAGGCTTCAGACTCCGACGTCATGGCTAATTCACCAAAAGCTTTAGCTTCTGCCTCATAGCCACTGTTTTTACCCTGCTCTAATCCAATACGGATGACGGATAGGATCCTTTCCGTAGCCGGATAATGGCCTTTCGTTCTGGCGCGAGTCTTCTTCGTCGCCAACCGAAACAGTAACGCACGCCCAGGTGGGCCGTTTAACAAACGCTCGCGTACCGCCAGAGGTGGACGATTCATTCGACCACGCAGTACCAGAGCCACCGCCGCATCCAGCAAGATAGATTGTGGAACCATCTCATCGACCAGGCCCATTTTTAACGCCTGCCGCGCGCGTAGCGGCCTACCGGTTAAGATCAGATCCAACGCATGAGACGTTCCGATTAGGCGCGGCAAACGCTGTGTCCCCCCCGATCCCGGTATCAGCCCGAGCTGAACTTCAGGTAACCCCAGCCGTGTTTTGTCGTCAACCGTACAGATCCGCTGGCTACAGGCAAGGGCCAGTTCCAGACCGCCGCCCAGACAGGCACCATGGATGGCTGCCACCACCGGAAAGGGTAACGCGGCAATTTCGGCCATCACTTTCTGCCCCTGTTTCGCCAGTGTTTGCGCCTCTTCCGCGCTTTTACAGCCAGCAATCATCATAATATCCGCACCGGCGATAAAAGAGTCTGCTTTACCGGAAATAAACACCAAACCAGCCAACTGCGGGTTTTCGCGCGCACGAATAATCACTTCACGAATCTGACCAGCGAAAGCCTCTTTGAGCGTATTCATTTTCTCGCCGGGAACATCAATGGTGATCACGCCGACGTTATCCAGGCGCATCGTTAAATGAAATGCTGATGACTGTTCCATTATTCGACCTCCAGTACCATCGCTGCGCCTAAACCCCCTGCCGCGCAGGCGGTTACCAACCCCAGTCCCCCACCGCGACGCCTGAGTTCATATAGCGTCTGGGTGATCATCCGCGCGCCAGTCGCCGCAAAGGGGTGTCCATAGGCGATCGATCCCCCCAGCACGTTGAATTTCTCTTCATTGACCTCCCCCAGCGCATGCGGTCGATTTAATACCTCGCGGGCAAAACGCTCATCATTAAACATTTTTAGGTTGGCTAACGTTTGCGCAGCGAATGCTTCATGCATATCGATTAACGTCAGCTCATGTAAAGCAACGCCGGCACGCTCCAACGCCAGCGGAGAAGCATAGGCGGGTCCCAGCAACATATCATGCCAAACATCTATGGCCGTAAAGGCATAGCTACGCAGGTAACCCAGTGGGACGAGCCCTAATTCGCGCGCACGCGACTCTGTCATTAATATGATCGCGGCTGCGCCATCGGTAAGCGGTGTACTGTTAGCGGCTGTGACCGTACCGTATTTGCGATCGAAAGCAGGCTGTAACTTTGCATAATCCGCCAGCGCTGATGCCGTACGTATGTTGTTATCCTTCTTAAACGCACTCTGCCACGGTGGCACGAACGCTGGCATCACTTCATCAGCCAGCTTACCCTCTTCCCAAGCCCTGGCTGCATGCTGATGTGACCGATGCGCCAGGGCATCCTGTTGCTCCCGGGTAATACCATGGGATTTCGCCATTTGCTCAGCCGTGTCTCCCATCCGTAACCCGGTTGAGTACTCCGCGACCGCAGGCGGAACAGGAAGAAGATCGCGAGGACGGAGCTGGCCAAGCAGCTTTATTTTTTGCGATAAACGACGCGCTTTATTGAGATCGACCAGCACTCGCGCCAAGGTTTTACTGACGCCGATAGGTAGTACAGAAGAGGAGTCAGCGCCCCCCGCAATACCGGCCTGGATGGTCCCGGACAGTAGGCTTTCCGTCACATTAGCGACAGCCTGAAAGCTAGTAGCACAGGCCCGACTCACGCTGTAAGCATCGGTATGCACACTCATACCGCTGCTGAGTACAATTTCACGCGCAATGTTCGGCGCTGCGGGCATCTGTACCACCTGGCCAAACACCAGTTGTTCAATTGCCTCTACAGGAATATCACTGCGAGCCAGCAATTCACTGACTACCATTGTCCCCAATTCAATCGCTGTAATCCCCTGTAGCGCACTCGCCTGGCGTGCAAAGGGCGTTCGTAATCCATGGGTTATCGCGATACGTTCGCCCTGACGCGTCAATAATGGTTGCGCCTTGCTCATTATTATCACCTGTTAACTGAGATCGAGTGGCATCATTGCCGAAAGAGGTCTGACCTGATCATCAGTGTTAACCAAAATAGGATATTGCGCCAGACAGCTAGCAGGAAAAATGCGAGGAGAAACACGTATTGGCGAGAATGAGAAGCGGGTACTCATTCATACGGCAACAAAAGCGATATGCAAATAGGGTTAGCGTCTGTAAGGCTACCTCCCTGCCGCTCATTGCGCTAAGCGCCAGGTTCAGGCCGGGCATAGTCAGTTAATTTTCCATGCGCAAAGAGGTAGAGAAAACGCCTGATTAACGTAAGCCAAGCTGGAATATCAGGGTCTCAGCCTGGCAGGCGAAGGTGAAATCAACATCGAGGCGAACCCCTTGAGCTGTCTCATCAAAGCGAGCCTGAATATCACAGGGATCGGACTCTACCGAGCGGGCTTTGCTGCTCAGCACCGCCAGCTGTGATTCGGCCTGTCGGCGGCTGTCAAAAAGCTGGCTGTAAGACGCTGTACAATCTGTGTTGTCCATAACTGTTCCGACATCAACACAACAGCAGGCAGCTGTTTCATTCGCACTGCATTTATTAATCGCATCAGTCATGATTCTCTCCAGAATGTCTCTGCCGGTGTTTTAACCCATCCGTTTAAAGGGTCCCACCCGCGAATTTGATAAGGAAATTTACTGCCCACAGTTTACGCTTCCCCGCTCCGCCACTCTACCTTTGTGGGGCGTTCATCACGTTAAGTGACGAATATCACAGTTAAAATTGATCCAAAACAAAGGAGACACTTTGCGACATTTTCAGTTCTGCAATTTTTGTTAACCAGATCTTATTTCCTGCATCATTTAAGTCATATTTAAAGAGCATTATTGCAACATTGACACAGGTCGGACCTATACTTGCCGCACTGGTCTGATTTGTTAGCCGTACTTCAGTCCCTACAATCCGCGATCCTTGTTACGCCATGTAACAGAATTTAATAAAAATCAGATGATGAGGTTGTGGTCATGAACCATAAGAACCTGTTTGCAAAGTCAGCTGTGGCAGCTGCAATGGCGATTGTCTCTTCCAACGTTTATGCGGCGGGCTTCCAGCTCAACGAATTTTCATCAATCGGTCTGGGACGCGCTTACTCTGGCGAAGGGGCCATGGGTGATACCGCAGCCTCAGCCAGCCGTAACCCGGCAACCATGGCGTTGATGGATCGCCCCTCTTTTTCTATTGGCGCGATCTATATCGATCCCGGCGTTGATATCGATGGTACCAGCGCAACCGGTAATAGCCTGCAGGCTAACAACATTGCCCCCTCACAGTGGGTACCTAACATCCATTATGTCCAGCCGATCAATGACCAGTGGTGGGTGGGTGCCTCGGCAACGTCTAACTATGGTCTGGCAACCGAATTTAATAATGATTACACCGCCGGACCGTTTGCCGGCAAAACCGATTTGATGACGGCGAATTTTAATCTCAGTACCGCCTACCGTTTAAATCAGCACTTTAGCTTTGGCGTAGGCTTTGATGCCGTCTATGCACGCGCCAAAATTGAACGCTACGCCGGTGAATCAGGGGCGCTGCTGGGAGTCCCGAGCGACACGCAAATTGCCCATCTGAAAGGGGATGAATGGGGCTATGGCTGGAACGCAGGCATCCTGTATGAAGTTGATGAAAATAATCGCTTTGGCTTAACCTACCGTTCCGAAGTGAAGATCGATTTCGACGGCGATTATAAGAGCAGCCTACCTTCGGCGCTTAATCCCATAGGGCCGTCTATGGGCCTTCCCTGGGGCACCAATGGCAGTACAATTCCGGGCTCTTTAACGCTCAACCTACCCGAAATGTGGGAAGTCTCGGGCTACCATAAAGTGGCGCCACAATGGGCGGTTCACTACAGTATGGCCTACACCAGTTGGAGCCAATTCCAGGAATTGAAAGCTACCGGCTCCAGCGGCCAGACGCTGTTCCAGAAAGATGAAAGTTTTAAAGATGCCTGGCGTATTGCTTTGGGTACCTCTTACTTCTATGACGATAACTGGACATTCCGTACCGGTATTGCCTTTGATGATAGCCCGGTTCCAGCCAACAAACGTTCGATTTCAATCCCCGATCAGGATCGCCTGTGGCTAAGTGCGGGAGCGTCCTATGCATTTAATCAGGACGCGTCTATCGATATGGGTATTTCTTATATGCACGGCCAACGCGTTACCATTCAGGAAGAGAACTATCAGTTCAAATCAGAAGGTAAAGCCTGGCTATACGGCGCAAACTTTAACTATAAGTTTTAATGAAATTACCTGTATTAACGCAAAAGGCATGTCGAATGACATGCCTTTTTTATTGTTGCTAGCGATTAATTGGAATCTATATCATTAAGATCGCCTTCAATCGCGGCAGCGTTCGGATTTTCCTGCGGCTTCAGTTTTCCACCCCTAGCCAGGAAGTCATGGCGTTGGAAATAAGCATTACGAACAAAGGCATAAGGATCGGCTGAGTTACGCAGTATAGCATCGGAATCTAACAGCTGCGCACGCGTTTCCACGCCTTCAAGTACCCATTTGCCTGCCGACATCCAGAACGTCAACCAGCTCAGGGCCGGATAGAGCGTATCCACATAATCGCCGCCATCTTCACGCAGTGTGAAACTACCGTAAGCGGGAAGTTCGACATAGGGACCATAACCGACACCATAAGAGCCCAACGTACCGCCAAAACGCTGAGGCTCCTCTCTGGCCAATTTAGGATTCGCCATCCCTGCAACGTCAATAAACCCTCCCATCCCTAACAGGGTGTTCAGGAAGAAACGGTTGAAGTGAACCATCCCGCGATAGGGATCTCCCCGCAGAAAGGAGTTAACCATCGCAGCCGGTTCATCAAGGTTACTCATAAAATTCCCTAGCCCCGTACGCGCGGGCGTTGGCACGTAGTCGCGCCATGCCACCGCAACCGGGCGCAGAACATAAGGATCTAACACGTTATAGTTGAAGTCGAACATGGTACGGTTAAAGCCCTCCAGCGGATCGGAGCGCCCTTGCGTTTCGTCGCTGTTCGTCGAGCTGGCACATCCAACCAGCAATACGCTTGCCAGTGCCAAACCCGTCAGGCGGTAATTCATGTTGTTCTCCCTGTACTGATTAATTAATTACCACGTCAGGACAGCTGCCAGTGCATTTCAACCGCAAAATGCGGGTAACCGCCATATGGCTGAGTTTACGCCAGCACTACCGCCCGCTGGCTTGAAACCGCTCAAAAACATAGCGCCTGAAGCATCATAAAAAGGGGCCTTCGGGCATCATGATTTTGCTACCATCAGCGATAATGAATATGTCCGTCATACTTCGTGCTAAAGGTTAATCGGTTACACTTAAAGCGCCTTCCCTTCAACAGCATTCAAGTCTGTTGCTAAAGGGTTTACCTCCAGAATTGTTTATTAGAGTAAGCACTCGTGTCACCGTCTATCTGCATCCTGAGGTGATCTGAATAAAGCGACTCAGCGGCCGTTTTCCACTGCCACTGGAACGGGTAAAACACCGTCAGATACAGAAATATACAATACTCCGCCGCCAGGGAACATTTTTTCTGCATGCTGCTTATCTGATTCTATGTGTAATCATACCTGGCGAGCGTACTACCGGTTCAGCATTCAACGTCCAATATATTCATCCCCGAGACACTCTCCGCCCCGCTGGCGGCTTACAGGATCCCAGCTTTTTGAGCGCCCGCCCGGATAATGCTCTTTATCCAGGCTTTTCTGTCGGCATATGCCACAAAAATAAGCACTAACGGCACGTTGTTCTCACACTAACAGTCTGGCAGTGACCTGTAAGCCTGACGGATTTCCCGCTACGCTTAATACCAACAATAAAAATTTTCCGGGGAAATGATGATGCGACCAGAAAAAAATAAACAGAATGACGTTGAGGTGGAAAGCGAAGAGAAAGCTAAAGGGGAAGACATTGAGGTTGATGCGGAGGAATTGCCCTCTGCCGCCGCTGCCATCCACGAGCAGATCCGCTATGAAGGAGAAAAAGAATTAGAACGTGATGGTATGGCGCTACTCTGGTCAGCAATCGCCGCCGGACTTTCAATGGGCGCATCACTTATGGCAAAAGGGATTTTTCAGGTACATCTGACCAATGTGCCCGGCGCCTTTTTGCTGGAAAATTTAGGCTACACCTTTGGCTTTGTGATTGTCATCATGGCGCGCCAACAACTGTTTACCGAAAACACGGTGACTGCCGTGCTCCCGGTTATGCATAAACCTAGCGGCAGCAACTTTTTTTTGCTGTTTCGACTTTGGGGGATCGTGCTGGTCGGTAATCTGATCGGCACGGCTCTCGCGGCACTGGCATTTAATCATCTTCCCGTTTTTGACGATGCCACGCGCAGCGCTTTCAGCCATATCAGCGAGAAGGTGATGGCAAATCCGCCATCTGAGATGTTTGCTAATGCGATCGTCTCAGGCTGGATCATCGCCACCATGGTGTGGATGGTCCCCTCAGCTGGCGCCGCGAAGATTGTGGTCATTATGATGATGACCTGGCTGGTTGCGTTAGGCGATTTAGCGCATATTGTGGTCGGTTCAGTAGAGGTGCTTTACCTGGTTTTCAGTGGGAGCATAAGCTGGCACGCGTTTATCTGGCCATTTGCCCTGCCCACGCTGGCGGGAAATATCATCGGTGGAACCTTTATCTTCGCGCTGATCAGTCATGCACAGATTCGCAATGAAATCAGCTTGAAGGCGAAAGCTGAGGCCCGTGCCAAAAAGGACAAAACCGACCGTGCCGAAGCGAAGACGTAAAAATAGTCGAACTTTATTGTCGATGTAATGAGCAATCGGGTGGCTAAGTGTTTAATCAGCAGTTAAAAACAGGTTATACTCCCCGCCCTCGTCCCCTTAGTTAAATGGATATAACGAGCCCCTCCTAAGGGCTAGTTGTAGGTTCGATTCCTGCAGGGGACGCCAGTCATTAGTTCGTTACCATCCGTTTTAGTTCGAAAATTCCCATATACAGCAAGACCGCCTTAACACATCGGTCTGCATTAGTTTGTTGGCAGTCGCACATCAATTTTATCCAATGCAAACCAGCAAGCAGTAAATGAATGACTTTCGTAGGAAGCGGTGAAATTTGTCAGATATATTGACCTCACCACTGCGGAATACGAGTTCAGTCTGCATGGATTACATACTATACGCGGCCAGGATCATTCGGCTGGCTTCCCTGCCCGCCGCCTACGCTACTGCGTGTTTGCCCAGCGCGTTACCCCAATATTAAATTTATGGGGCTGCATGATGGCTTTTCTGGCGATCCAGTAAAGGATGACTTTTTCATCATCATTATCTCTGTCAGCCATCGATAAGAGTTTTAATGACAACGTCGATTTATTCACCGGCTGGTTTGCATCACTGAGTTCAATAACAGCCTGACCGATTAGACAGCAGACTTCTTCCTCATTAGATACGGATTCATATGCTCGATCTTTCATATATCCTCCTGTTGTACACATTTTAAGCCTGGCAAAAAAAACCATTTTTGGGGGAATTATACGAATTTAAGCGCTCCTACAGGGATTTATCAGAGCATTCCGGATGATATTGTGCAATTTACACTCTCCGTAAGCGTATCTACGAAAAATGGGATGCTGAACAGATTCATAACACGGGCTATCAGCCGATCAATCGATGATTTTTATTTACATATCAATGCATTTTGATTAACGTATTTAACCCCTTACTCTCTTCTGCCCTATCAATTACGCTGGTATTCAAGGCCGTTCATTCCGTTCTCAATGCATTTCATTCCGTATTTATAGCAGCTCATGCTGTTTCCTCCCTGCGCTAACTGGTTCGCCCTATCATTTGCTCAATTTCAGCATTCCCCTATGGGAGAGAATTCATGAGCACGCAAACAGCAGTCAAGACAATAAATCGCACACGCTGGCTAACCCTCTTCGGTACTATTATTACTCAATTTGCTTTAGGGTCGGTTTACACTTGGAGCTTGTTCAATAGTCAACTCTCACAAAAACTTGATGCACCGATTAGTCAGGTCGCGTTTTCTTTCGGCCTGCTAAGCTTAGGTCTGGCGGTTGCCTCCTCGGTTGCGGGGAAGCTGCAAGAACGATTTGGCGTACGCAAAGTCACCGTCGGTGCAGGTATACTGATGGCAGTTGGCTTCTTCCTCACCGCACATGCCAGCAATCTGTTTATGCTCTATCTCAGCGCTGGCGTCCTGGTTGGTCTGGCTGACGGCGCAGGCTACCTGCTTACCCTCTCCAACTGTGTAAAATGGTTCCCGGAGCGTAAAGGCGTGATATCAGCCTGTGCTATTGGTGCTTATGGTTTGGGCAGTCTCGGTTTTAAATTTATTTGCAGCTATCTGCTAAGCGTAAATAGTCTTGAAACCACGTTTTTGATTTGGGGCGGCATAGCGATGGTGATGATCATCATCGGCGCGATGTTTATGAAAGATGCTCCTCAGCAACAAACCACCAGTGTTAATGGCGTAAAAAGCACACGCGAATACTCGCTGGCAGAAGCGGTACGGATGCCACAGTACTGGATGTTGGCACTGATGTTTCTGACAGCTTGCATGAGTGGCCTGTATGTGATCGGTGTGGCAAAAGATATCGGTGAGGGCCTGGTCCATCTCAGCACGCAAACCGCAGCCAGCGCTGTCACGGTTATTGCCATCGCTAACCTGAGTGGACGTTTAGTATTAGGTGTGCTTTCTGATAAAATGGCACGTATTCGGGTGATCAGCCTGGCTCAGGTCATTTCATTACTGGGCATGAGTATTCTGCTGTTTACGCAGATGAGTGAAACCACTTTCTTTATCTCCGTTGCCTGCGTAGCCTTTAGTTTTGGCGGCACTATCACCGTCTACCCTTCGCTGGTCAGTGATTTTTTCGGGCTGAATAATCTGACCAAAAATTACGGCCTGCTCTACCTTGGTTTTGGTGTCGGTAGTGTGCTGGGATCACTGATTGCTTCACTCTTTGGCGGATTTACAATTACCTTCAGCCTGATTATGGCACTGCTGGTTATTTCGCTGATAATGTCCCTGATCGTTCGTTTGCCTAACAAAGTAGCAGCATTTAAGGAAGCCTATAACCACGGCTAATAGCGGATGGACCAACGGGGTAAGCGGCATCGTTTGCCCCGGTCGCCCGTTTTATTCAGCACAAAGTCGGTGAGAAAGAGCACAACGAATGATTTTAAGATATATCCTGGTGAACAAAAGCTTCCGGCGATGAACATTCATATAATTCTTATTCCATTCTCAATTTCTCACATAAATACTCATTAATACGTAACATTCGTACACAACTACTAAAATAAATCTACACTTAAGGCATTATTCCTCCACTTTTAAAAGGTAAAGTTCTCTTCATTGAAAGTGAGGAGGCTTACCATGAAAATAATCATTAAAACGTCCGTCGTGGCGGCAGTAATAATGATGTTAAGTGGTTGTCTTGTTCACGATAGATATCATGGCCACAGAGACTACCATCACGGTGGATGGCATCACCGGGGACGGTAGTTGTTGTCGCCAAAAGAATATGAGAGCTTGTTATACCCCTATAATTTGAGTTCCAGGGCGCACAGCGCAGTCAAAAAACCTGTAGCCTGAAATAGACGGGTATTACTCTCATAGCGTGGGCAAAGCCTGCATACAGCAATATAAGAAAAGAAGTAAAGCAATTGGGCGAGAAATTTCTCGCCCATTCTTCGTGAGTAAAAGACCAAATACCCATTTTTTCAATGGCAATGGATTGGCTCGTCGGTCCACTCAGCGGTAGTGTGTTACTCATCGGACAAACTGACGCAGCTTGAGGGGCTGCAGGAAGATGACATAATAATTAACGCGTTGACATTACAGGACGTTGTACACGGACGACATTTCAGCGTGGGATTCCCCAAATGAACCAAAAGGCTATTTCTCGCGAGGCATTACTCTGTCTGAAATATATACAGCCGAATAACTTTAACCTTTAAGGCTGTAATTACACTGATACCATACTTTTTTTAATCCCGGCAGGTTGCTGTCCTGAATCGGTAGCGGCTCGGCAATATCAAACCCTTTTTGGGAACAATATTCGGCAAGGTCGCTCAGCATTGCATCACGATTTACTTTTTGCGGATTAAATCGATACTGCACGGTATTGGAAATTGGATCTTCATCAATTTTTTCAAAAGCACCGGGCTTACTGGATGTACATCCAACCAATAAAAGCAAAGCCACGGCACCCGCCATCTGGATTTTCATTTCTTTTCCTCCGTTTTGGTGCGGCATCATAACAAGCCAGTCTTTCATAACAATCAGAATAGGGGTAAAACACAGAAGCTTATGCAACTTTTTAACGATTGAATCGATAAACTTAACCGTTTATCGCTTTCAGTCAACAAGTGGCAATATAGTTTCCGACAACCTCTGGTTGCCTGTGCCACACCAACTTTACATCAACAATTACAATAGATTAGATTAATCTGCCCGCGGCGAGCGGGCTTTTTTTTACCTGTTACCGGGCATCCGCGCTCAGCATCATACGCAGCACATTTGCCGATTGTTCGGTGGGGAGTTCCAGCACTGCACGATAGAGGTCGATTGTCATATCGCATATTTTAGGACGATCGGTGCGCACGTTCGGCGGCATATTAAGCTGCTGCAAATCATTTCCCCAGCGGCCATAAAGTGTACCGACAATCCCCTGCAGACTTTTGCGTGCCGCCGGCATATCTATTGTTTTATTTGCCCCCATACTGGATGTCAGCAGCTCTTCCGTCCGCAGTAAATCATCCTGTATAAGCTTCTCAGGCAAGATATCGCCTATGCTAACGCCACCACTGACTTGCGGGAAAAGGAATTTAAAACAGAGCTGCGGATCTTTCGTACGCAGATATTGCATCTGGCTAACGGATAATCGCATGTAACGAGTAATAGTCTCATCGCTGGCACGACCAATATGTTGATTCAGTAAAGTCGACAGCATCGGCCGCAGTTGGTTTATCGCTTTAGTCGCAGGCATCCCTTGAAGTATCGCCTGATTCAGCGCTTCGCTTAGCTGCTTATACAACGCTGGCTGCTGCTGTTTAATCACGCGGTAAACGGGGGTTGTTGCAAGCTGCTGCTGTGCATTTCGCAGACGCGCATCACGTCGCTGCGCGGGTTCAATCACTTGAAAATAAACCGCCACTGCGCTCATAACGGAAATAACAAGCAGCAATAACGCGACGGCACGTTTAACTTTTCCGCGTTTTGTCCACAGCACAACAATGAGAAACAGAGCCAACAGCACTGCTGACAGGCTTAAAACCAGAACGTGATTCAAAAAAAACCTCGGTAACCAATAACTATGCGCCTGAAATAAAGGCAACATCGCTTTCCGCCGATTAATCTACACGCACATCAACCAATACCGGGCAGCTTGCTCTCTCTATAACGGCGGCACTAACCGATCCCTTTAACAAACGATTAAACGACGAAAGATGGCGTCTCCCCATTATAATCATCCCAGCCTGTAATTCGTTAGCCTGGGTGACAATGGTTTCGGCTGCCTCACCGGCCAGTACGCGTCCATGTGCATCGATACCGGCACGAAGGAATTCAGCCAGCGCATGGCGGACGGCGGCTTCTGCCGTATTTTGCTCATCTTGCGCCATACCGAAGTCAGCAGGATCCTCACCAGCATTGATGTTGATTACCTCCGGGGTAGAAAAATAGCTGGGATCGACACAGCAAATAACAATAACTTTAGCCTGATGTGCCAGCGCCTGTTCAATGGCCAGCGACACCACTTTGCGTGCAATCAGTGAATTATCTACCGCGACTAATAATGTTTTCATTCTGTAGTTTCCTTAATCACGCACAGCACGTCTGCCCAGTTCGTGCAGCATGATCTCTTTACATTTTAAAATTTCATCACGGTAGCGTGCCTCATGCTTTTGAAAGCGAGAGTTAGGCATCAACAATGAAATGGAAAAACGCCCCAGCACCGTATCCATTGCCACCGCCATCGTTGATACGCCATCCAGCGTTTCACTGTGGTCATAGGAAACGCCGCTTTTGCGGACCTCATTCAGGCGCGCCATCAATTCCGGGAGTGTCTTGATGGTGTATTCGGTGATTGTAGCGTAGGCGTCGCCTAACAAGATGCGGATGTCATCATCATTTTCGAGCGCCAGTAACGCACGTCCACCGGATGTACTGTAGAGGGGTAAATTCAGGCCAATGCGCGGCACAACACGTAATTCACGATCCGCCACGACATAATAAACGATAGCCAACTGTTTCCCGCTGGCGCGTGACAACGAGACCGTTTCATTCGTTGCTGCGCTTAACGCATGCAGCCAGGGCCTGGCGATCTCCACAACATCGGCATGGACGCTGGAAGTAAGGCGTAACAGCGCCGGACCAAGACGCACGCCACCTGCGCCGTGAGTACGGATCATTTGCACTGAGTCCAGAGCCGCCACAATCCGCTGCACGGTTGAGCGTGGTAGGTCTACCGCCTGAGCAATTTCCCCCAGGCTCATGCCATAAGGCTTCTCCCCCAGCGCGTTCAATATTTTTGCCGCACGGGCAATCACCTGGATGCCCCCCGCCTTTTCATCGGCGCGGCTTGGAAGATTTTTAGACATGCTATTCTCTTTCCATGTAAATCCTGAAGATAATAGTCCTTTTTGTCACCGTTTCACAGCTTGTACCACATTGCAATACAGTCAATCACCATGTAGTATTAATCTCACTGTACCGTATTGCAATACACTGCACCAAATGAAACGATTATCGACGAGAATGCTGCCATGAACGGTCAGTCACCGGTACCTCCGGCTGCACATCCCTTTACCTTCCGCCTGGCGATGGGATTAATTGGCGTACTAATTGCTGCTCTGACCTCCGGACTCAACGATCGCGTCAGTGATATTGCGCTTGCCGATGTGCGAGCAGCCCTCGGGATCGGTTATGACGAAGGTAGTTGGATTACTTCAGGCTACCAGGCAACACAGGTGGCAGCGATGATGATCGCGCCTTGGTTTGCCGTAACCTTTTCTTTGCGCCGCTTTGCAATTAGCGTCGCGTTAGCCTTTGCTTTACTCGGCCTCCTCCTGCCGCTGGTTACCACTCCGGAATTATTTATCGCCCTGCGTGTAGTACAGGGGATTTTTGGGGGAGCATTGCCACCAATGCTAATGACGGTTGCATTACGCTTTTTACCTCCAGGCATCAAGCTCTATGGGCTAAGCGCTTATGCACTAACGGCCACTTTTGGCCCAAATATCGCAGCCTCACTGGCTTCGCTCTGGACTGACGCAGTGGGCTGGCCATTCGTCTTCTGGCAAGTGGTACCGCCAATGTTGATTGCCTGCGTATTAATTGGCTGGGGGCTGCCACAGGACCCAACGCGCTTTGAACGTTTTAAGCAAATAGACCTCTTTGGCATGCTGACGGGCTGTAGCGGCATGGTGTTACTGGTCCTGAGTCTGACTCAGGGCGAGCGTCTTGACTGGCTAAACTCACCGCTCATTACCGCCATGTTGCTGGCTGGAGGCGCGCTATTCATCGTCTTTTTTATTAACGAATGGTTCCATCCACTGCCGCTGTTTAAGCTTCAGATGCTGTCACGCAAAAACTTTACCCATGGCTTAGCGGCGCTATCGATAATTTTACTGCTGGCACTTTCAGGTTCGGCGCTTCCTTCTGCTTATTTCGCGCAGGTCGATGGCTTCCGTCCACTGCAGTTTGCTCCGTTGGCGTTGGCCATTGGCTTACCACAATTATTAATCGCGCCATTTATGGCTACGCTACTCAATCTTCGCTGGATTGACGCTCGCTGGATGCTATGCTGCGGCGCACTACTGCTGGCCATCTCTTGCCTGGCGGGTTCACAGTTAACCACGGAATGGGCACGGGGAAATTTCTGGATGATTCAGGCACTGCAGGCCTTTGCCCAGCCGATGATGATAATGCCGGTGTTAATGAGCGCCACCAGTACCGTTCAGCCCCCCGAAGGGCCATTCGCTTCGGCGATGTTTAATTCTGTCCGCGGTTTTTCCAGCATTGTGGCGAGCGCTATGGTCGGATGGTTCATTGACCATCGCGAAAAATTTCACTCAGCGATGCTGCTCGATCAGACAGGAAATCGAATCGGATTGATGAGTGCCAACAGCACCGCAGATGCCAATAGCAACGCACCGTTACTCGCTGATGGCAGTATTAGCTCAACGGAGAACATTATCCATTTTGCCACACAGGTCAGACATCAGGCACTGGTCCTAAGTATTAGTGATAGCTATCTGCTCCTCATTGGCATGGCGGGAGCCCTGATTCTGTTAACCGCATGGCTTCCCGTCCGCGTCTGGCCACCACAAACTCTGATACAACCCGTAACGCCTCCATCGAGAACATGATTATGCGTTTTACACCTGCAAAAAGAACTCTGATGCTATCAGTCCTGCTGGTTATTCTGGCAGGCATCGCCTTCATTATCTGGTCTACAATAAACAGCCATCGCTATCGCACTAATGATGCTTATGTTGCTGCTGATTACACGCTGGTGGCACCCAAAATTTCGGGTTACGTCGCGAAGGTACTGGTTACCGATAACCAGCGGGTGAAAGCAAATGAATTGCTGGCCACACTCGACGATCGCGATTACCGCGTGGCGTTAGAAACTGCTGCGGCCAATTTACAAATTAGCCAGGCGCGCCTCAGCAGCATTCAAGCCCAGATTGAGCAACAACAGGCCGTTATCGCCCAGAATCAAGCTGCGGTGACATCCAGCCAGGCTACGCTGAGTTACGCGACACAAAATGCCGACCGCTATCGTCGGTTATTAAAAAGTGGTACCGCCACGCCGGATGAACAACAACGCGTTAGCGCCACCATGCGTGAGGCCGCCGCTCAGGTGCAGCAAAACCAAGCAGCTGAACTCGCCGCGCGTAAGCAGACGGGCATTCTGCAAGCCAGTCTGAAACAAGCCCACGCGGATATTGCCGCGGCGCAGGCTGGTGTTGACCAGGCACAGCTCAATCTTTCTTATACGCGAATCGTGGCCCCGATTGATGGCGTGGTTGGGCAACGTGCGATACGTCAGGGCGCCTTTGTTTCTGCCGGAACGCGTCTACTGGCCGTTGTCCCGCTCACTCAGGCGTATATTATGGCGAATTTTCTGGAAACGCAGTTGGCTGATGTTCATACCGGCCAGCGGGTGAGCATCAGCGTGGATGCCTTACCAGATGTACACTTTTCCGGATATGTAGATAGCGTAGCGCCCGCTACCGGGACAACGTTTTCGGCAATTGCACCGGATAATGCCACGGGTAATTTCACTAAAGTCGTACAACGTTTGCCGGTGAAAATTGTGCTGGATGCTAACCAACCCGATCTGTCCCGTTTACGCGTAGGTATGTCGGTGGTGCCGCAAATTGATGTGAATTCCCGAGGGCGGTGACACTTTTCGTCCCCGGGAGCTTATTTCAGTAATTGGCTGGGATGGGGAAGGAAAACCATCGTCCCCGCAGTGCGAATATGAGGGGTATATTTATTTTGCCAGCAAATACGCGTACATTAGCCCCCGCTGCGGCCCTTCATTTTCAGGGCGGCTGGAGCAAAAGAGATGCGATGCTGCAATCTCTTCTGCTCTATTGTGTTGGCGCTGCTGGCCAGGGGGCGCTGCAACCATAACCACTCAGAGGAGTTGTTGAGTGAAATACGCTTTAATGGGGATCTCTTTTTTCCTGTTGATTTGGGTTGGCACTTTTGTACTGATGCTTTAATCCTGCTTAATGAGGGCGACACAGCACTGTCGCCCAATTGACGCTACTCTTCCGATTCCGCCGTTTTTATCGGTCCCGATAAAATCCCATCGGCACGAAACATCGCTTTAATCCCTCTTACCGCCTGACGGATACGATCGCTATTTTCAATCAGCGCGAAGCGTACGTGCGTATCACCATAATCACCAAAACCAATGCCGGGCGATACACACACTTTTGCTTCCTGTAGCATATGTTTGGCAAAATTCAGCGATCCCATATGCGCATAATGGTCAGGAATTTTGGCCCAGACGTACATTGAGGCTTTGGGAATCTCAACCATCCAACCCGCCTCATGCAAGCCTTTCACCAAAACGTCACGCCGACGCTTATATTGTTCCGCAATATCCCTCACACACTGCTGGTCCCCTTCTAACGCCGCAATCGCCGCCACCTGCAGCGGCGTGAAAGTACCGTAATCGTGATAGCTTTTAATACGCGCCAGCGCACTGACCAGTTCTTTGTTCCCCACCATGAAACCTATACGCCAGCCCGCCATATTATAGCTTTTTGACAGCGTGAAGAACTCTACCGCTACATCGCGCGCGCCGGGTACTTGCATAATCGAAGGCGCTTTCCAGCCATCGTAGACGATATCCGCATAGGCCAAATCGTGGATCACCAGCACGTTGTATTGCCTGGCCAGCGCAATAACACGCTCAAAAAAGTCCAGTTCAACACACTGCGCAGTTGGGTTTGACGGAAAACCGAGGATCATCATTTTCGGCTTGGGATAGCTTTCGCGAATCGCACGTTCCAGTTCGTTGAAGAAATCGACGCCGGCCACTAGCGGTACCGAGCGCACCTGCGCACCTGCGATCACCGCGCCATATATATGGATAGGATAGCTGGGATTCGGTACCAGCACAGTGTCACCGTGATCGAGGGTGGCCAGCATCAGATGCGCCAGTCCCTCTTTTGAACCAATGGTGACAATCGCCTCGGTTTCCGGATCGATATCTATCTGATAGCGGTCGGCATACCAACGGGAGATCGCGCGGCGCAAGCGCGGAATACCTCGTGAAGTCGAGTAACCATGAGTATCTTCACGCCGGGCAACCGTACAGAGCTTTTCCACGATATGCGGCGGTGTAGGCCCATCCGGATTTCCCATACTGAAATCGATAATGTCTTCGCCGCGTCGGCGGGCAGCCATTTTTAGTTCAGCGGTGATATTGAAGACATAGGGTGGAAGGCGTTCAATACGCGAAAAACGGCGAGCAGAGCTGTTATCAGCCATAGGATCCTCGATTAACGTTAGCGCCCGGACCGTCCGAGCGACGCTGACCACTGCAGTGGTCGAGAAATGAACATATCTTGATTCTGCTCTTATTGTCGAGAGGGGAAGCCGATATTTTCAGTTATTCTGATGCGCCAGCTTGCCGAATACCCAATCATTCACCCACTGATCCCGTAAGCGATAATTATCCCGCAGCGTACCTTCCAGTATGAAACCATTTTTCTCCAGTGTCTTTCGGGAAGCCCAATTCCCCTCCACCACCGAGGCTTTCAGCTTGTGAAAATCGCACTGGAATAAAAAATGGCATATTGCCGCCAGTGCTTCACTGCCATAACCATTTCCGCAATAGTGGCTTAGCAGCGAGTAACCCACTTCCGCCTGACGATAAGGTTCCCACTCAGCGTTCGCCCCCATCAACCCAATCGGTGTACCACTCTCTTTTAGCCGAATGACTAAGCACAGCATGTGATAGCTGGTTACCTGCCAGGGCGCAAGACGATCGCTAAACCGCTGTTTAATTTCATCTATCTGGAGAACAGCACTGATATAGCGCATCGAAATGTCATCACAATGCACATCCCGAAATATCGCCCAGTCCTCAACAACTAATTTGGTTAATATCAGCCGTTCCGTTAACAGTTGCATATCATCCTCATTGAATAAGCGCCGACGATGCGCCATTTATCATTCCTCATCCAGTATGGCGAAGAGACAAGCGTGAGGACAAGCGCAAATCACCGCATTTGCGCAACTGGCACAATGCGCGGGGTTTCCTTATTATGCGTATTCGACTCACCGTTTTCGGGGCGCTTGTGCAAACCATTTTCAATATGCTGCTCGCCGTGTTTGATCGCGCAGCATTGATGCTTATCTGCCTGTTTTTTTTGACGCGAACCCACCATTTTCGCCAGCTACTACAAAAAGATAAACATTCTCCGCAGGAATTAGTCGCCGTAACGGCTATTTTTTCCCTTTTTGCCTTATTCGGTACCTGGAGTGGTATTAACGTTGATGGCTCTCTGGTCAATGTGCGGGTGATCGCCGTGATGGCCGGTGGGATTTTGTTTGGTCCCTGGGTCGGTATTGCCACAGGTATCATTGCCGGAGTACACCGTTTTTTAATTGATATCCACGGCGTCACTTCAGTTCCCTGCTTAATTACCAGTATTGTCGCCGGTTTTATTGCCAGCGGGATCAATTTGAAGGTGGTGAAGGAAAAGCAGTGGAGCATCGGGATCCTTGGCGGCATGCTGTGCGAATCGCTGACAATGCTGCTGATTGTAATATGGGCTAACCCGACGTCACTCGGGCTGGCGATCGTATCTGAAATCGCTATCCCAATGATTCTTGGCTCAGTGTGTATCGGGCTTATTGTATTGCTGGTGCAAAGCGTGGAAGGGGAAAAGGAAGCCATCGCTGCACAGCAGGCAAAGCTGGCGCTGGACATTGCCAACAAAACGCTGCCACTGTTTCGTCAGATCAATAGCCATTCGTTGCGCCAGGTGTGCGATATTATTCGTACCGATATTCGCGCCGACGCCGTTGCCATTACCAATAAGAATCAGATTCTGGCCTACGTGGGTTTCGGCGAAGAAAATTATCACAACGGTGACGATGGTATTAGCCCCACGACATCTCAGGCTATCGCTAACGGAAAGATCATCATCAAAAACAACGATGAAGCGCATCGTACCCCAGATATTCACTCAATGATTGTCATTCCTCTGTGGGAAAAAGGCGAAGTAACCGGCACACTAAAAATTTACTATTGCCATGCGCACCGCATTACCTGGTCACTGAAAGAGATGGCGATAGGATTATCACAGATTATTTCAACACAGCTTGAAGTCTCGCGTGCAGAGCAATTGCGCCAAATGGCGAACAAAGCAGAACTGCGCGCCCTGCAAAGTAAGATCAATCCGCATTTCCTGTTTAATGCACTTAACGCCATCTCGTCCTCAATACGGCTCAATCCCGATACCGCGCGTCAACTGGTGATTAATCTATCGCGCTATCTGCGTTACAACCTTGAGCTTAATGATGACGAACCCATCGACATCAAAAAAGAGTTGTACCAGATTAAAGATTATATCGCGATTGAACAGGCCCGTTTTGGCGACAAACTGACGGTGATTTATGATATCGATGAGGATGTGACCTGCACCATTCCCAGCCTGCTGATCCAGCCATTAGTCGAGAACGCCATCGTCCATGGTATTCAGCCCTGCCGGGGCAAAGGCGTTGTAACGCTAACGGTGCAAGACCAGGGCAATCGCGTACGCATCTCCGTGCGTGATACCGGCAATGGTATCAGTGAGGATGTCATGGCGCGCGTAGCCAGCAATGAAATGCCGGGTAATAAAATTGGCCTGTTAAACGTCCACCATCGGGTGAAATTGTTATACGGAGAAGGGTTGCAAATTTATCGGTTGAATCCCGGCACTGAAATTGCTTTCTACGTGAGTAAAGATGGGCATTCGCTTTCAGAAAATCGATTCTTATTGTCAACGTAATACACCATTTAGCCAGGATATCACCGTGAAAGCCATTATTGTTGAAGATGAGTTTTTAGCTCAGCAAGAACTTAGCTGGCTGATTCAGCAACACAGTAAAATCACCATTGAGGCCAGTTTTGATGATGGCCTTGATGTCTTAAAGTATCTGCAAAACAACCAGGTTGACGTCATTTTCCTCGATATCAACATTCCTTCGCTGGATGGCGTGCTGCTGGCACAGAACATCAGTAAATTCGCAAATAAGCCATTGATTGTATTTATTACCGCCTACAAAGAACATGCGGTTGAAGCCTTCGAACTTGAAGCATTTGATTATATTCTTAAGCCTTATCATGAATCGCGTATGGTTACCATGTTACGCAAACTGGAGGCGACCTATCAGCAAAATCAGCAGGCCAGCACGCCGGATAATACTCAACTCGCCGCCCCGCTCACCATTAATCTGGTAAAGGATGAACGTATTATCGTGACGGATATCAATGATATTTATTACGCTGAAGCACATGAGAAAATGACTTTTGTTTATACGCGGCGGGAAGAATACGTGATGTCAATGAATATCACCGAGTTTTGCAGTCGACTGCCGGAAGCCTATTTTTTCCGCTGCCACCGTTCCTGGTGCGTTAACCTGAGTAAAATCCGCGAGATCGAACCCTGGTTCAATAACACCTATATTCTGAAGTTGAAGGATTTAGATTTTCAGGTACCGGTAAGCCGAAGCAAAGTGAAGGCGTTTCGGCAGTTAATGCGGTTATAATGCGACTTTCCGCCCCTGCGCGCATTGCAACGCGGCTACAGGGGCGGGAAAAGATTAAAGAATGCGTCCCAATGTTTGACGCAGATGCGCACCGGCACCAAGCAGACCCGGCTGATCGTGGGTGATCATATAAACCGGGATATTCACCAAATAATCCCGGAAACGCCCTTTATCTTCAAACGCGGCGCGAAAGCCAGAGGCTTTAAAAAACTCAAGGAAACGCGGTACAATGCCGCCCGCAATATAGACACCACCAAAAGTGCCGAGATTCAGCGCCAGGTTGCCGCCAAAACGCCCCATAATCACGCAAAATAGCGAAAGAGCGCGACGACAGTCGATGCAACTATCTTCCAGTGCACGAGCGGTGACATCTTTCGGCTTCAGATTTTCTGGCTCACGGTCATCAGATTTAACAATAGCCCGATAAAGGTTTACCAGCCCCGTGCCAGAGAGCACCCGCTCAGCCGAAACGTGTCCCATCTCCGCACGCAGCACTTCAAGGATGAGCGCCTCTTCTTCGCTATTGGGTGCAAAATCGACGTGTCCCCCCTCTCCAGGCAAACTCACCCAGCGCTTATCGACATGAACCAAATGAGCAACGCCCAACCCGGTGCCTGCCCCATAAACAGCGATAGGTCGATCTGCAATCGCGGCATTACCACCAAACTGGATAACGTGCTCCTCAGACAACATTGGGATCGCCATTGAAACCGCAGTAAAATCGTTGATGATTTCCAGGTGCTCAAAACCCAAATTCATCTTCATCTCTTTCGCGGAAAACGCCCAATCATGATTGGTCATTTCCACCCAGTCATCGGTGATTGGGCAGGCAATCGCGATACAGCCATCTTTGATGTCCTGTTTCTGCTCATCAAGATAGACACGGATGACCGCCTCCAGACTTTTATATTCCGAAGTTGAGAAGGTTTTGGCCTGCGAAAGATGCCCACTCTCCACATCACATAGCGCGAGGCGCGCGTTGGTTCCGCCAACATCACCCACTAAAGCATATTTAGTCATTCTGCTGCTGCTCCGCTTACGTCAATGAGAAACACTATACCCGAGGCCACTGTATTTGCAGCAACCGCTGCCGCTTCCTACCAATAATTCATTATAGTGAGGACAACCGGTGCAGTTTGCCAGAACAAAGGCCCTATGCCGTCGGATTATGTAACTTCCCCATGATAAAAATAACAACGCCCACCATAGATAAAGTGAGCGCCAATACAAAAATGAAAGTGCATACCATAACGTTGTCCGTGCGCACTGCACACAGGCATCTTTCTGAAATCATTCTGCGCGTGTGCCGTGCCGCCTACCGCAAGCCGGTATAACACGCCAGCGTAGTAACAGGCAATCCGGCACCCGCTCAGGAGCGCCGTATATTATAACGCTGCGTCACACTAAATGAATGCTGGCACGCATGCCTACGCTTACAGAATTTTCCACAAGTGCGATCGCTGGCGCGAATTGGCCCGATGTAAACGCATACACTAATAGGCTGTACGACATTTCTTACTCTAAGAACAGGAAAAAAAATGCACTATCTTCCTCATCCCGAGCGTTACAAAGAGATGGAGTATTCACGCTGTGGGCGAAGCGGCCTGAAACTTCCTGCGGTTTCCTTAGGCCTGTGGCACAACTTTGGCGATACCACGCTAATAAATAATAGCCGCGATCTGCTGCGGCACGCTTTCGATCGCGGCATAACTCACTTTGATTTAGCCAACAACTATGGCCCACCACCGGGTTCGGCAGAAGAAAATTTTGGGCGCATCCTGCGGGAGGACTTACGGCCGTGGCGCGATGAACTGATCATCTCCACTAAGGCGGGATATCCCATGTGGGAAGGTCCCTATGGGGATTGGGGGTCACGCAAATATTTGATTTCCAGCCTCGATCAAAGCCTGAAACGTATGGGTCTGGAATATGTTGATATTTTTTATCATCACCGCCCCGATCCAGATACGCCGCTGGAAGAAACCATGACCGCCCTCAATCATCTTGTCCGACAGGGGAAAGCACTATACGTCGCGCTTTCCAATTACCCGGCTGAACTTGCAGAAAAGGCGATTACGCTACTGCAAGAATTAGGAACACCGTGCTTAATTCACCAGCCCAAATATTCACTGTTTGAACGTCAGCCCGAAACGGGATTACTGGATGTGCTGCAGGCGAACGGCGTGGGCAGTATTGCTTTCTCGCCGCTGGCCGGTGGAATACTGACAGACCGCTATTTACAGGGTATTCCTGAAGACTCTCGCATCGCAAGCGGCAGTCGTTTTCTTCGTTCAGATCAACTGACCGTTGAAAAAATGGAGAAGGTACGCCAGTTGAACGTCATCGCTACTGAGCGTGGACAAAAACTGGCACAAATGGCACTGGCATGGGTACTGCGCAATAATAGCGTCACTTCAGTGTTAATCGGTGCCAGCAAAACCAGCCAGATTGATGACGCCGTAGCGATGCTTTCTCACCGTCGCTTCACGCAGCAAGAACTGGATCGCATTGACGCAATACTGATGTAACGGCTTACGTCATTTGCCGGTATAACCTGCACCATCGCTTCCGATCGTCGGGAGCGATGGTGCAGGTGCACGCCGCTTTCTGACGTATCATCGCACTAAGAAACCGCCCCTGAAGCGGCATTTTGCGGCCTTCAGTCTTAATGAGGTAAAGCTCATCGTGCAGCGGGTACATCCAATGTGGCCTATCCCCCTTGCAGAAAACTCTTAAATACTTCTTTTCCGATGCTTTCAGAGCCCCACCCAAAGCCAGCGCCCGCGCTTCGCTTTATGCTGCTTCTACGCGATGCAGTTAGTCGTTGATAAGGAGAAAGTATGAAACGTGCCATTATTTTTGCCGCTTTGCTGGCAATGTTGTTCCCCCTGGCGATGCACACAGCACAAGCCAACAGCGCAAATATTACTCTTATCCCAGGCGTAAGCCTGCATCTGGGCGATCGTGATAACCGTGGTCAATACTGGGACGGCAGGTACTGGCGGGATAATCGCTGGTGGTATAATAACTATCAATGGAATCAGGGCCGTTGGTGGCGCCATGAAGAGTGGCGTCGTCACCAACTATGGGAACGGCAGCGTGCACGGCAAGCCCGTGAACGGGAGCGTGAATGGGAATATGAGCAGAGACACCGCCGTCACTGGGAATATAAACAGAGACACCACCATAACGGGTAAACCCATTTTCACCGCATTGGTCACTATTATTGATAAATCTGCCGGCCCATTACTATGGGCCGGTCATTTATCCACCTAACGCCATTCCGATCAGTAAATAAAGATTCAGCCCCACGACCAGCACAACAATTAGCCGCCCGGTGTTCTGCATCAGGCGTGAGTTGACCATATCCCCCATCAATTCACGATTGCCGGTAAAAGCCAGTAGCGGCGCCAGCGCCAGCGCAATACCAAAACTCAACAACACCTGGCTCATCAGCAGAATATAGGTAGGGTCCCAGCCAGCCATGATAACAATAAAGGAAGGTAGCATGGTTACCGCACGGCGCACCCACAACGGAATATAGAAGTGAATAAACCCCTGCATCACCACTTGACCTGCTAACGTGCCCACCACCGTTGACGACAGCCCTGCCGCGACCAGACTCAGGCCAAATACCGTTGCAGCAGCGTGGCCCAGCAAAGGCTGCAGCGTCAGATAGGCCTCTTCCAAATCGGCGATCCCGGTATGTCCGCTGAAGTGAAACGCCGCGGCAGCCGTTGCCATCATCGCAAGGTTCACGAAACCTGCAATGGTCATGGCGATCGCCACATCCAACTTGGTAGAGGAATAACGCTCACTACGCGTGCCCCCCTCGCTCCTTTGCGTCAGCGATGAATGTAAATAGATAACATGCGGCATGATCGTCGCACCTAAAACACCCGCCGCGAGGAACACAGAATCAGCTGTTGGCAGCGTCGGCAATGCCATACCCTGAACCAGTTGGGAAACATTGGGCTGCGAGAAGAACAGTTCGACAATATAAGCCGCCGCCACAAAAAGCAGCAGCCCTGCAATAACCAGCTCTAGTGGCTTCTGACCACGATTTTGCAGCATCAGGATCAGGAAGGTTGCAACGCCAGTTAACACCGCACCCTGTAGCAGAGAAATGCCGAACAACAGTTTAAAACCGATCGCCGCACCGATAAATTCCGCCAGGTCAGTGGCCATCGCAATGATTTCTGCCTGTACCCAATAAAACCAAACGGCCGGACGAGGAAAACGATCGCGGATATGTTCTGCCAGATTTTTGCCGGTCGCAATCCCCAGTTTGGCCGACATCAGTTGGATAAGCATCGCCATGATATTTGCCCAAACCACAACCCAGAGCAATTTATAGCCATAGGAAGCCCCGGCCTGAATATTGGTTGCGAAGTTACCCGGATCGATATAACCAATCGCAGCAATAAATGCGGGACCCAACAGAGCCAATTTTACTTTACGGGCTCCACGCGCCACTCGCTCCGCAGTGCGACTATCTAGCATAATGTGACCTTATCTGAAGTACTTTTGCCATCCCATCAGGATAAGGATCCCGGGGCGAGAAGATATTTGGTTGTGGTTATCGCTATGATAGCCAACGCTATAAAGTATAGCACTTGCTATACCTCTGAGTGCAATACGACTGAGAGATAAATGAGCAATAATCGAAATTTTACGTTATATCCCCCTTTTCTGCTCCGCGCAGGGGCTTAGGCAATGTGGGCCACAGATGTGATCTGACTGGCTTTTCTCACTAACTGAGTATAAGTAATTATTATATTGCGTGTTTGATCTCGTTTTTGTGTCTCCCGTTACATAGAATACACGGCGAAATTTAACCTGCCTCAAATTTGGAGCAATCATGTCCCGCATTCTGCATTTTGCTTTGGCGATGGCTGTTGTGGCGCTACTGGCTTTATTAGTCAGTAGCGATCGCAAAAACATCCGCGTCCGTTTTGTCATTCAGTTGCTGGTTATTGAGGTACTGCTTGCCTGGTTCTTCCTGAACTCAGAAGCTGGCCTCGGATTCGTAAAAGGCTTTTCGGATCTGTTTGAAAAACTGCTGAAATATGCTGCAGAAGGGACTAACTTTGTATTCGGCGGAATGAGCGATAAAGGACTGGCATTCTTCTTCCTGAATGTCCTGTGCCCTATCGTCTTCATCTCTGCACTGATCGGTATTTTACAACATTTTCGAATTCTACCGATTATCATCCGCGTCATTGGTACCGTGCTGTCGAAAATCAACGGCATGGGCAAACTGGAATCCTTCAATGCGGTTAGCTCACTGATTTTGGGACAATCAGAAAACTTTATCGCCTATAAGGATATCTTGGGCAAAATGTCGCAACGCCGCATGTACACCATGGCGGCTACCGCAATGTCGACAGTATCAATGTCTATCGTCGGCGCGTACATGACCATGATCCAGCCCAAATACGTCGTTGCGGCGCTAGTGCTCAATATGTTTAGTACCTTTATTGTGCTGCTGTTGATCAATCCTTACCGTATCGATACTGAAGATGATTTGCAGGTAGGTGGTGGGCATAAAGGTCAAAGCTTCTTTGAAATGCTGGGTGAGTATATTCTGGCCGGCTTCAGAGTCGCGATTATCGTTTCCGCGATGCTGATTGGTTTTATCGCTCTCATTTCCGCCATTAATGCACTGTTTGATACCATTTTTGGGATCAGTTTCCAGGGCATTCTCGGCTATGTATTCTTCCCTTTTGCCTGGGTTATGGGCGTACCGGCCAGCGAAGCGCTGCAGGTAGGCAGCATTATGGCGACCAAACTGGTTTCTAACGAGTTTGTTGCCATGATTGATCTGCAAAAAATCGCCGGGCAACTGTCGCCTCGCGGTGAAGGCATCCTCTCCATCTTCCTGGTATCATTTGCTAACTTCTCGTCGATTGGCATCGTTGCGGGTGCCATTAAAGGCCTGAATGAAGAACAAGGAAATGTGGTTTCTCGTTTCGGCATGAAGTTGCTCTACGGTTCAACACTGGTGAGCGTGCTGTCAGCCTCAGTTGCTGGTTTAGTGCTGGCATAAAAGCTTGCGGGCCAGGTGATATCCTGCCTGGCCCTACCGCTCTGTGGCTAATATCCCGTCACGCCGCTTTTTTCTGCCTCCCTCTGCCACGACGCCTTACACACAAAGCACGGCTCTTCCGCACAGTTTTAACTGAGGTTACGCTAACTCAGCGCGCTTAATGGTCGACTCGATAAATGCAACAACTGCGTTGGTCACATCTGCCGTTGTTGCCGTGCCACCAATATCCGGTGTCAAAATACCTTTTGAACAGACATGTTCAATACTTGCCATCACTAATGCCGCGGCATTGCGTTCACCAAGGTGTTCCAGCATTTGTACCGCCGTCCAGAAAGACGCGACGGGGTTAGCAATACCTTTACCTGCAATATCAAACGCTGACCCATGAATGGGTTCAAACATTGAGGGAAAACGTCGCTCAGGATCGATATTAGCCGTTGGAGCAATGCCAAGGCTGCCCGCCAGCGCACCGGCCAGATCGGAAAGAATATCGGCATGCAAATTCGTCGCAACAATCGTATCAAGGCTTTGTGGATGCAGCGTCATACGATGCGTCATTGCATCAACCAGCATTTTGTCCCACTTCACATCAGGAAACTCCTGCGCGACTTCGGCAGCAATTTCATCCCACATAACCATACCGTGGCGCTGCGCATTCGATTTGGTCACCACGGTCAGTTGCTTACGCGGGCGAGTCTGCGCCATGCGAAATGCATATCGCATGATACGTGTCACACCCACGCGAGTGAAAATAGCCACCTCAGTGCCCACTTCCTCTGGTAATCCTCGATGTGCGCGCCCCCCGTTACCGGAGTATTCACCTTCAGAGTTCTCACGGACAATGACCCAATCCAGATCGCCCGGTCCACAATGACGGAGCGGAGGGGTAATACCGGGCAAAATTTTGGTTGGCCGCACGTTGGCATATTGATCGAACCCCTGACAAATAGGCAGACGTAATCCCCACAAAGTAATGTGGTCAGGGACATCCGGGGCTCCCACTGCACCAAAATAGATCGCATCAAAATTTTTCAATGTTTGCAGCCCCTTTTCCGGCATCATAACGCCGTTTTTTTTGTAGTATTCCGATCCCCAGTCGAATGTTTCGATCTCAAATTTCAACTCAACATCCTGCCGCTCCAGCGCATGCAGAACCGTAATACCTGCCGAAATGACTTCAGGGCCAATGCCATCTGCAGGAATTGCTGCAATTGAGTAATGACGCATAATATTCTCCAGATTTGATTAATGTGTTTTAGAGTGAGAGAGATCGGCAGAATAGGTTTCTTTATTACCGTGCATGAGTAATAAGACGACGAGCGCAGATATCGCCAGTAGCCCGGCAACAAAGTAGAGACCCCATGTGTAAGAACCGGTTTGCTGACGGATCACACCAATCATCATCGGTCCAATAAAACCACCAAGATTACCGATCGAATTAATGGTCGCGATACCCGCAGCGGCAGCCGGGCCGGACAGAAAAAGCGTTGGCATACTCCAGAGTGGGGCTTTGGATGCACTGATACCAATGGTGACCAACGTCAGGGCGAGGATAACGGCCAGCAATGAACCGGCGTTCCCGGCATAGATAAGACCGACTGCCGCAAGCAGACAAGCACCAATCACATGCCAGCTACGTTCTCCGCTACGATCGGAATGGCGCGCCCACAGGATCATCCCCAAAATGCCAACCACGGCAGGAAATGCATTCAGAAAACCTAGCCGAAGTGACGAAACACCAAATGTATGGATAATCTGTGGAGACCAGATGCCAAGCGTGTAGAGTCCTGCCGAAGTGCCAAAATAGACCAAGGCCAGAGCCAACACACGTCGATCGGCCAATCCCCGCCATGCAGTGGTATGGGCCTGTTTTGCTGAGCGACTCCGCTCCTCTGCATCCATTTTGCTTTCCAGCCAATCGCGCTCTTCCGCTGTGAGCCAGGTCGCTTTCCCTGGACGATCGGTTAAATAAAACAAAACGATAATACCGAGCAGCACCGCAGGTATCGCCTCCAATACAAACATCCATTGCCATCCGGCCATGCCCATTACGCCGTGCATTTCCAGCAATGCTGCGGAAACGGGCGAACATAACGCGGTTGAAAGCGGCGCCGCCGCCATAAATATCGCGGTCACCTGTGCGCGTTTAGCTGCCGGAAACCAGTAACTTAGATAAAGGATAATTCCGGGGAAAAATCCGGCCTCCGCCACACCCAGTAAAAAACGTAGCGTATAAAAGCTAGTTGTTCCCTGGACCAGTGCCATACACCCCGACACCAGACCCCATGTAATCATAACGCGCGCAATCCAGATGCGTGCGCCAACTTTATGCAGAATAAGATTTGAAGGGACTTCAAATAAAAAATATCCCAGAAAAAATATTCCCGCCCCTAGCCCAAATACGCTCGGAGAAAAGCCCAAATCCTGATTCATTGTGAGCCCGGCAAATCCAATATTTACCCGGTCAAGAAAAGAGATGAAATAGAGCAAAATAATAAAAGGCACAATACGCAGAGTAACTTTGCGCATCACTCTTTTTTCGAGGTGAGAGTTCATAGTAAAGCGCTCCTGTTTGTGTAGGGTATGTTATTTTTTTGTAATCAATGTCAGTATGCAGCTTTACCTGGACTTATCATCACAGGTGAATTATATAAACTATTTGAATAATGCAGTGACGGAGAAAATGTGGATATTAATCAACTACGTTGCTTTGTTGCAGTCGGAAATGAACTCCATTTTGGGCGCGCAGCCCAAAAGATGGAAATGATGCCTGCATCACTAAGTCGCTTTATTCGGCTACTGGAAGAAGACTTAGGCATACGTCTACTTAACCGTTCAACTCGCAATGTTTCATTAACCATTGAGGGTGCGGAGCTATTTGATGATGTGGTAAAACTGTTAGCACAGTTTGATGAATTAGCTGCCCGTTTTAAGTCGGTGAGAAGAGGAGAACGCAGGACGCTGCGTATTGGCGCAATCGATAGTGCGGCACGCGGATTATTACCTCAGCTTTTAAATATTTTTGTTCAAACCCACCCTCATGAGGATATTCATATAACCGAGGATAAAACCGTAAATCTTATTCCAAGACTGAAGTCAGGCTGGCTTGATATGATATTTATCAGACCGCCCAAGATAATAGACTCCGATCTTTGCATGCGATTTATCACCCGTGAAAGTTGCGTGCTTGCTCTACCCACTAGCCATTCACTGGCAGGGAGAAAAAGCGTTAACGTGAATGACTTCAAGCAAGAGAATATGATCCTTCCTGAAAGAAGAACACGACCACATAGCCATGACCTCATCATTAACATTTTCAAATCTGTGGAATCATCACCGCGAATAGCACAATTCGCAGAAGAGAAACAGACGATTTTGAGTTTTGTTGCAGCAGGATTAGGGCTGGCAATCGTGCCGGCCTCTTTCCGCAATATGAATAGCGAAGGTGTGGCTTACATTAATCTGATGGTGGATAAGCGTATCAAAGGGTTACCTTTGAGCATCGCGTGGCATAAGGGAAATGATGATCCTGCCGTACTTTCAATGCTGGATATTTTTTATAAAAACAAAGCGATATTAACTTCTGATTTATAACGTCGCCCCGACATTCGGCCTGACGCCATTCAGGTCTGTAGCCGGGGGACACTCTAATCACCAGTAACAGCCAGTTTTAGCGACCTTTCCCGACATGGTCACGAATAAATTGCCCGCTGTTAGTCAATGCGCGGGAGGCGTTTGGAATTGCCGCAGGAAAAAGTTGCCATTGGTGAATCATACCTGGCCACACTTCCACAGAAACCTGGACATCATCTCGTGTGGCTGCCTGAGCAATACGCAGCGTATCATCCAACAAAATTTCTCCATCACCAACCTGGAGTAACATCGGGGGAAGACCGTGCAAATCGGCAAACAACGGTGAGGCAGCCGGATCGCGAGGGTCGCTCCCTTTCAGATAAGCATGAGCGACCCGAAGTAACTCGCTACGATTGAGTATCGGGTCACGTGTGGCATTCGTCTTCATTGATTCACTGGAGGCTGTCAGATCGGTCACAGGGCTCATCACCACCAGCGCCGAAGGCATAGGACGCCCTGCATCGCGCAGATGTAACGCCAGCTCTAGCACCAGGGTTCCACCAACAGAATCCCCCGCTAATGCAATATTGGACGCTTTATAACCTTGCTTTAACAGCCATTCATAACTGGCTCGTGCATCATCAATTTGTGATGGATAGCCATATTGAGGTAATAGTCGATAATCTATCAGCAACACATCTGCGTTAGCCTGCCTTGCTAACGTGGCAGCCAGAGCCTGATGCGTTTTACTGGAGCCACGATAAAAACCACCGCCATGTAAATAAAGAATAACTTCCCGCTTAACGAAAGAGGGCTCTGCTGGTGAAATCCATTTTCCTGCAACACCACCCGCATCAGCATCCCGTACAACGACACCTTCCGGCAGTTCCCACTTTGACATCATTTTTTCAAAAGCGATCTTCCCTGCTTTATTGTGATGCCCCTGAGCGAACACTTGCTGATATTCCGCAGTGATTTTGTCAATCCCGGTGTTATCCACGATAACACCGGATTGTGCATAACCGCCCGTGCTGGAGAACAACAATATTAACAACAGATACTGTGGCTTTAACGACAGAAATTTCATGCCTGGATTAATCCTGTGTAATAACGATGGTAATAAAACAGAACGGCAAGATGCACGCTAGCGCCGATACATTACTCTGCGATACGTGAAGACCTTATGCCAGAAAGGCGTACTGCGGTATACAGTTGACGGGAAAAATATTTCACTGCAATTGAATCTATAATGTAAGGCGATAAGCTAACAGGGTATTCGGGGAAATCGGATTAATGAAGGACATCAATTGATGCTAAAGATGATTGGTGGAGATAAGCGGGATCGAACCGCTGACCTCTTGCATGCCATGCAAGCGCTCTCCCAGCTGAGCTATACCCCCACTACAGAACTGCATTTTTCAGTACCAAATCTCCTGGTGAAGATTTGGTGGAGCTAAGCGGGATCGAACCGCTGACCTCTTGCATGCCATGCAAGCGCTCTCCCAGCTGAGCTATAGCCCCAAACTGAAAAACCTTGTCTACTCGACGGACGGCATAATATGAAACCAACATAAGGGTGTCAACGGCAAATTAGTTTTCTGTGGTCAATCGCTGAAAAAGACGGCAATGATGATGGGATTGATAAAAAAACGACGTCGTTACATTGCGGATACAAAAAAATAGTTACGTTACGATTATCGATCGGCCTCAGATTAGTTATTCCTGTAGCGAATTATTGTAAGATGTTCTACTAATACATTCGTTACAGGGATTGAAACGTGAAAAAGGAATGGCTAACCCCGGAAGAGATGGCACAGGCTACTGGCTATACTCGCCAGACAATCAATAAATGGATTAAACGTGAGAACTGGACCACGGTGCCAAAGCCAGGTGTACAAGGCGGGAAAGCACGCATGGTGCATATTGATGAGCGCGTTAAAGATTTTCTGAAATCGACTTGTCAGGCTGCGGAACCCTCTGCCTCTTATTTGGTTAACAGTAATCCCCTCCCCAACTTATTGCTCAACGCTATTCAGCAGATGACGCCGCAAGAACAGGATAAACTTGTCACGTTATTAGTGCGCGAAGGGATTCAGGGATTACTTACCCGGCTGGATATCGGCAACGAGTAAAGAGAATAAACCGGAAGCGTATCGTTTCCGGTTTGTTTAGGTATCAGCTTAAACTTGCGCTTCGCGCTCAGCAATAAAGCTCAGCGCCTTCTCAATTCGAGCAACGGAACGTGCTTGTCCAATCGCCTGAACGGTGACATCCAGCCCCGGGGACTGACCCGCTCCCGTTACCGCAACACGCAGGGGCATTCCTACTTTCCCCATCCCCACCTCCAATTCATCAGCCGCAGACTGAATTGCCGTGTGGACGTTTTCTGCGGTCCAGTCACCAATTGCAGCTAATTTATCACGCACCACTTCCAGTGGCTGACGCGCAACCGGACGCAGGTGTTTCTTCGCTGCATCGGCATCAAATTCGTCAAAATCTTCGTAAAAATAGCGACATGACGCAGCCATTTCTTTCAGAGTTTTACAACGTTCACCCAGCAATTTTACCAGCTGCGCCAGCTCTGGCCCGGTACGCGTATCAATTTTTTCCTGCTCAATATGCCACTGCAGATGCGTTGCAACATATTCAGGCGCCAGTGAATTAATGTAATGGTGATTAAGCCATTGCAGCTTCTCAGTATTGAATGCGCTAGCTGATTTGCTGACCGCATCCAGATCGAACAGCTTTTTCATCTCGTCAATACTGAAGACTTCCTGATCGCCATGCGACCAGCCCAGACGCACCAAATAGTTGAGTAACGCCTCCGGCAAATAACCATCATCACGATACTGCATAACGCCAACCGCGCCATGCCGTTTAGACAGTTTCTTCCCATCGTCCCCTAAAATCATGGAAACGTGCGCATATACCGGCACGTCAGCGCCAATCGCTTTAAGGATATTAATTTGGCGCGGCGTATTGTTAATGTGATCCTCACCGCGGATGACATGGGTAATTTGCATATCCCAGTCGTCAATTACCACACAGAAGTTATAGGTTGGTGAACCATCGGTACGGCGAATGATCAAATCATCCAGCTCCTGATTGCTGAATTCGATCGGCCCACGGATCTGGTCGTCAAAAATGACAGAGCCTTCCTGCGGGTTCCGAAAACGCACCACAAATGGTTCATCAGCAGCATGGTGTGCATGACTATCGCGGCAGTGGCCGTCATAGCGCGGCTTTTCACCGTTTTCCATCTGGGTTTCACGGAGTTTTTCCAGACGCTCCTTAGAGCAGTAGCACTTATATGCGCTTCCTGCCTCTAACATCTCGTCGATAACGGCGTTATAGCGATCAAAACGTTTGGTCTGATAATAGGGGCCTTCATCCCAGTCCAGGCTCAGCCAGTTCATACCATCCATAATGGCGTCAATCGCTTGCTGAGTGGAACGCTCCAAATCGGTATCTTCAATACGCAGGACAAATTCACCACCATGATTGCGGGCAAATAGCCATGAATAGAGCGCGGTGCGAGCACCGCCAACATGCAGGTAGCCGGTTGGACTTGGAGCGAAGCGGGTTTTGATTTTCATTAAACAAGGCCTTATTACGCAGATGCTCTGGCAAATGCCAGCAGACACGAAAAGTGCGCTTATTCTATCATCTGATGCCGATTCCTCAACGCCATTACCCTGGACGTCAGCAGGATTTACCTGAATATCGCGTAATAAAACAGAGGTTTTGCCTAAAACGACAACATCCTGACTAAATTTAAGACGAACGATCATTTTCGTTTTAAAAAGCGTTGACTCACTTCGAAGGATCCCTATAATGCGACTCCACACAGCGGGGGTGATTAGCTCAGTTGGTAGAGCATCTCCTTTACACGGAGGGGGTCGGCGGTTCGAGCCCGTCATCACCCACCATATTTATGATGGCTTCGCAGTGTAAACATGCAGTTTGAGAAATGGGCGATTAGCTCAGTTGGTAGAGCATCTCCTTTACACGGAGGGGGTCGGCGGTTCGAGCCCGTCATCGCCCACCATTTCTTAGCGTGTTTTGTTGTACCGGGATGGGTGATTAGCTCAGTTGGTAGAGCATCTCCTTTACACGGAGGGGGTCGGCGGTTCGAGCCCGTCATCACCCACCATTCCGGGTCGTTAGCTCAGTTGGTAGAGCAGTTGACTTTTAATCAATTGGTCGCAGGTTCGAATCCTGCACGACCCACCAAATTCAGAAAAAGCACCCACTGGGTGCTTTTTTCGTTTCAGACACAAAAGTAAACCGTGCAGGGTTCGAACCTGCAGCAGGTCGACAAAATTGCGCAGCGATTTTGCCTGATGCTTTAGCATCACCCGAAGGGCGAGCCTCAGAATGAGGCGAAGGTCATCCTGCACGACCCACTAAATTCAGAAAAAGCACCCACTGGGTGCTTTTTTCGTTTCTTGCGTCAGGTGTCGTAGCTGTGGTGGATGCAGCGGCCTGGCTGCCTCAGGTTAAGTGCATTTATACCCTAAATAATTCGGGTTGCATCAAGACGGCGACGCAGCAGATTCTCGGGAGCTTACTGAAGTAAGTGACCGGGATAAGCGAGGCAAGCCAACGCAGAGGCAGCCTGAAGTATGACGGGTATATTCGCTCGCCAGCAGAATGGCGGCTTATTCTACTTTCGCAGGTGAACAACAAGGGGCACGCAGTCGCCCCGGCCCTAAAACTCCGGCTGACTCTCCCTTTGCTGAGTCAGCAACATCCCTTGCTGTTGCACTTCCTGCCAGATAGCCTCAGCGGCTGGCGAAAGAGAACGATTTTTCCGTCTGATTAGCATCAAAGTACGATTAATTTCCGGCAGGATACGCCTCACCATCAAAGGTCGCCCTTCAGGTAAAGGCAATGCCAACGCAGGTAAAATGCTGATGCCAATACCCGCTTCCACCATCGGAAAGAGCGTGGCTGGATGACCAATTTCCTGCACAATATCCACCCCAACCTTTTGAGTACGCAGCGCGTCGTCAATCAGCACCCGACTGCCCGACGCATAATCCTGCAGGACCATCGTACGTCCCTCCAGCATCTGCCAATGCATATCAGAGACCTTAGCCAACACATCATCCTGACGACACAATAGCAAAAATGGCTCATCCAAAATCGGCTGATACTCAAAATCAGAAGACTGCAGCGGTCCGATAACGATGCCAAAATCCACTTCTGCATTTCGAACGCTCTGTAACACCCACTGCTGAGGACGGTCACGCAGCACAACCTTAATATCAGGATAACGCTGTTGGCTGGCCGCGAGGCATTGTGGCATCAAATGCGCAGAAATGGTCTGGCTGGCCGCTATCCGTACGGTTCCGCTGCGCTGCTGGCCGTAACTTCGCACATCTAACAACGTGGTATTTAATTCCTCCAGCAACCGTTCCAGCCTCGTAGCCAACTGCTGTCCGGCTTCCGTGAGTAATACTTCCCGGGTGGTGCGGTCCAACAAGCGGATCCCCATTTCCGCTTCCAGTTCTTTAATGCTGTGGCTGACTGCTGACTGGCTCAGCCCAATCACCTGACCAGCATGGCTAAAACTTCCCTGTTGGGCCACTGCTACAAACACGCGAAGTTGACGGATAGTATAATTCATCGATTTTACTCATATATAAATTCAATAAATCAATTTTATTTCTAAACCCAAGCAGCGCACAATATCTCAATGATTTATTTAACCAGGCATTAACCTAATGGGTATTTTCCGCATTGATCCACTGATGTTGAAACTGATTATCACCGTGCTGCTGGCCAGTTTTATTCCGGCTCGCGGGGATTTTGTGGTTTTCTTTCACTGGCTAACGACCGCCGCTATCGCATTATTGTTTTTTATGCACGGTGCCAAACTCTCACGGGAAAAAATCATCGCAGGCAGCAGCCACTGGCGTTTGCATCTATGGGTAATGTGCAGCACCTTCGTGATTTTTCCCGCGATAGGCATGCTATTAGTCTGGTGGCACCCGATTGATATCGGTGCCGATATTTATACCGGCTTTATGTATCTCTGCATCCTGCCTGCAACTGTTCAATCCGCTATCGCGCTGACTTCACTGGCTGGCGGTAACGTTGCTGCTGCCATATGCAGCGCCTCGGCATCCAGTCTGCTAGGCGTTTTTATCTCCCCGCTGTTAGTTAGCCTGCTAATGCATGTGGACAGTAATGGTGCCAGCAGCAACCTTGAGCAAATCGGCAGTATCATGTTGCAGCTACTGCTGCCTTTCGTGTTAGGGCATCTTTCTCGCCGCTGGATCGGTACCTGGGTCGAGAAACATCGTGGATTAATTGGCAAAACCGATCAGGCATCGATTCTGCTCGTAGTCTACTCCGCATTTAGCGAAGCGGTGGTCAACGGTATCTGGCACCGGGTTGGTGGGGGTACGCTGCTGTTTATCGTGGTAGTGAGCATCGCGCTGGTACTGCTGGTGTTACTGATTAATGTGCTAGCCGCGCGCTTATTTGGCTTTAACCGGGCTGATGAAATTACCATCCTGTTTTGTGGCTCGAAAAAGAGCCTGGCAAATGGCGTACCGATGGCAAATATTCTGTTTCCTGCCTCCGCAGTAGGGATTATTGTCCTGCCATTAATGATCTTCCACCAGGTACAGTTGATGATTTGTTCTGTTATCGCCCAACGTTACAAGAAAAAAGGCGAAGCGGCGGCGACAGCACTCAACAGCACTGTACACAAAGATAAAACCGCAGTTCAGCCACAGAAATAATTAATGCGGCTCGCGCAAGCGAGCCGTCACGGATTGCGTTTTAACGGTTTAACTAATCCTTCAAGTCCTTCGATCTTGATCGCCAGCGTGATCGCCATCAGCTCTCCCAAATGACCGGCAGGAAATTCATCTTTCCGGGCGAACCACAATAAATAGGGTTCGGGCAGGTCAATCAGGCGACGCCCCTGGTATTTGCCAAAGGGCATGACGGTATTGGCGATCTCAATCAAGTTCTCTTTTTCCATTTCAGTTACCCAGCATTCGGATCATTTCAGCTTCATCAATGACCTCAATACCTAACTCCTGGGCCTTCGCCAGTTTGGAACCTGCAGCTTCGCCGGCAATCACCAGATCGGTTTTTTTCGAAACACTGCCACTGACTTTAGCGCCCAGGGCAACCAATCGCGCTTTGGCATCATCGCGGGACATTACCGTCAACGAACCGGTCAGCACAACGATCTTACCCGCAAAGGGGCTGTCAATCTCTTCGGGCTTGACAACCTCGACCACTGGCCAGTGGATACCATTTTCGCTAATCAACTGGCGGATCACCTCACGGTTGCTCTCTTCTTCCATAAAGTTACGTATATGCGTCGCCACCACGTTACCGACGTCAGGTACAGCAATTAACGCGTCCAAATCGGCAGCCATGATCGTTTCCAGCGTACCGAAGTAGGCTGCCAGGTTTGCCGCTGTCGCCTCGCCAACTTCACGTATCCCCAGCGCATAAAGAAAGCGCGCCAGCGTGGTTTGCTTCGCTTTATTTAGCGCATCAACCACATTCTGCGCGGATTTCGGTCCCATGCGATCGAGACCGGTTAGCACACCCGCACTGAGGCGAAACAGGTCAGCAGGCGTTTTGACGTACTCTTTTTCCACTAGCTGATCGATAATTTTGTCGCCCATACCATCAACATCCATGGCCCGACGTGAGACAAAATGCTTTAACGCCTCTTTACGCTGCGCGCCGCAAATCAGACCGCCGGTACAGCGTGCGACCGCTTCCCCTTCCACACGTTCGACATCGGAGCCGCAAACCGGGCAGTGATGAGGGAAAACGATTTCGCGCGCATCATCCGGCCGGTCAGACTCCACCACGCCAACCACCTGCGGGATAACATCCCCCGCCCGGCGGATAACCACGCGATCGCCAATATGTAATCCTAATCGCGCGATTTCATCTGCGTTATGCAGCGTCGCATTACTGACCAGCACCCCCGCGACTTGCACCGGTTCCAGCCGCGCAACCGGAGTAATAGCGCCGGTACGTCCGACCTGAAACTCCACGTCCCGCACCACTGTCATCTGCTCCTGTGCCGGGAACTTAAAGGCAATCGCCCAACGAGGAGCTCGCGCAACAAATCCAAGCTGTTCCTGCAAATCCTGTGAATCAACTTTAATGACCACTCCATCGATATCAAAGCCCAGCCGGGGTCGGTCGGCTTCAACCTGATGATAGAAAGCCAGTACTTCTTCTGCATTATGGCAAAGGCGAATGCGATCGCTGACGGGTAATCCCCACGCTTTGAATTGTTGCAAACGTCCCATGTGACTACGCGGCATTTCTCCCCCTTCCAGCAAGCCAAAGCCATAGCAGAAAAAGGTTAACGGACGCTTTGCCGTTATGCGGGGATCAAGCTGTCGCAGTGAACCCGCAGCAGCATTCCTCGGATTAGCAAACACTTTATTCCCTGTGCGCCTTGCCTCATCATTGAGCTTTTCAAAGCCGGCCTGGGGCATGAAGACTTCACCACGCACCTCAACGCGCGCAGGGATATTTTCTCCCTGCAAACGCAGCGGAATAGCCCGGATAGTACGCACATTGGCGGTAATATTCTCGCCCGTGGTACCATCACCACGGGTGGCGGCGCGAACCAGCTGCCCCTCCTCATAGAGCAAGCTGACCGCCAGACCATCCAATTTCAGCTCACAGCAGAAGGTAATTTCCGCGCTGCTTTTTAGCCGATCCTGAACACGCTTATTAAAGGCCAGATAGCTGGCTTCATCAAAAACATTATCCAGAGAGAGCATCGGTACTTCGTGGCGTACTTGCTCAAATGCCGCAAGCGGTGCCGCTCCAACACGTTGCGTCGGTGAGTCTTGTGTAATCAGATCGGGATGTTTCTCTTCAAGCTCACGTAGCTCGCCCATCAAGCGATCATACTCAGCATCCGGAACTTCCGGCGCATCCATAACATGATACAGATATTCATGGCGGCGAAGCGCAGTTCGCAAATGGGTAATTTTGTCTTGTACGGGATCCATAAGGCACCATCAAAGATAAAAAACCCCCGACAAGCGGGGGTTTCAGGAAAGTAGAGTCGGTTAGCCAGATTCGTTATCGGGTAAATCCCTTACGCATTGGCGTCAATCACATCGCGAATACGCGCTTTATACATTTCCAGCTTTTGCGGCGTCATCATACGACGCTCATCATCCAGCACCACGCCACCAACATCATCAGCAATACGCTGTGCTGATTGTAGCATCAGCTTAAAGTTTTGATGTGCATCGCCATAGGAAGGCACCATCATGAAAATAGAGACCCCAGGCGTTGAGAAATCAGCCATGTCATCAGGGTTAAACGATCCTGGCTTGACCATATTTGCCAAACTGAAGAGCACCGGACCGCTGCCCGCAGGATTCAAATGGCGATGGAAAATATTCATCTCACCAAACTGAAAGCCCGCCTGCAATACTCCCTGAAGCAGCGCGTCACCTTTGATGCTGCCACCAGCATGGGCCGAGACATGCAGCACTAAAACAGTCTCTTTACTGCGCTCTTTCGGCTTCTCTGTAACAACAGGCTCTGGTTGAGGTTCATCCTCTGGCTCATCATCTTCATCCAGCAGCGGATCGAATTGTGGTTCCGTTTTAACCTGCTGCGTATGCGGCTGGCGCGCGGGCACGGCGGGTTCAGGCTGTTTAACCTCATCCACATACACGGGCTCACCATCCAGCAAAGGATCCGGATCTGACGGAGCTTCGACAGGCTCAACGCGACGTGCCGGCTCAGACGGCTTCCGTGGCACAGGCTGCCTTAACGGTTCGTCATCCTCATCCGCAGCATCGAAACCGCCTAATGAAGGCTCATTATGCTGCGCCGGTGAACGACGCACACGCACTTCGCCGACGCCTTCATCTGCATCGGCTGGGTTATCTTCTCTATCCTGCTTTAAACGCTTGTGCGGGCGATCGCGAAAAACGGATGAACGCTCTTTACGGCTAGTCCACAGGCCGTGAAGAAGAAGCGCTATTATGGCGATCGCGCCAACAACGATTAATATCAGACGCAAATCCTGCATCATTGTATTCTCTGTTGTTCCAATACCTTGCCACCGCGGCAAACTTTATCCTCTAACTGTATTTGCCCAAGTACACAAGTGCAAGTCTGTGCAGTATTTTCTGACAAATTAGATAGCACCAGCACGGTTTTTTGCTGTTTTTTCAACCAACCGGACGTTAGTCAGAGGAAAAAGCTGCGTTATGATAGCGTTGAAAGCCCCCTAAAGGAGAAAAGCTGTACATGGCGATTGATAAAAAAGTTCCTTCATATAATGGTATCCACTATTTCAGCCAGGGATGGAAACTGATCCGCCTGCCGGGCATCAGACGTTTTGTTATTTTGCCGCTGCTGGTAAACATTCTGTTGATGGGAGGCGCGTTCATCTGGCTATTTAATCGACTGGGTAACTGGATCCCCGCATTAATGTCCCACATTCCTGGCTGGTTACAGTGGCTCAGCTATCTGCTATGGCCACTGACGATAATCTCCATTATCCTGGTGTTCAGCTATTTATTCTCCACCCTTGCCAACTGGATAGCCGCTCCCTTCTGCGGTCTGCTGGCAGAACAATTGGAAGCCAGGCTGACCGGTGTCCCCTTACCGGATAGTGGCTGGGTTGGCATACTGAAAGATATTCCACGCATCATGAAGCGTGAATGGCAAAAACTGGCCTGGTACCTTCCACGCGCGATTGGCCTGTTGCTACTCTATTTTATTCCCGGTTTTGGGCAAACGGTCGCCCCCGTGCTGTGGTTTCTGTTCAGCGCATGGATGTTATCCATTCAGTATTGCGATTATCCGTTTGATAACCACAAAGTAAGTTTTCAGCAAATGCGCCATGCACTACGACAGCACAAAGCCGACAATTTGCAGTTCGGTGCACTGGTGAGCCTGTTTACCATGATTCCTATTTTTAACCTGGCCATCATGCCGGTGGCGGTTTGCGGCGCAACAGCGATGTGGGTCGACCGCTATCGCACACCACAGAAAACCGTGAGTCCGGTAAGCAATAATAATGCATAATTGAAGTGACGCTTGCACAGTGGTGGAACCGTCATCGCTCCGCCACTGTACCCTCTCGATCCGACGTCATTCATGCCCGCAAACAAAGGTAAATTCTGCTTATATCTTTATCGTCAGAGCTTATTTCAATCAAACATATACATATACGATTTCTTTCCTTCCCTGAGGATTTTGAAAGGGTATGCTCTTTACGTTGCCAATATTTCATACAGTTAAAGGACGGGCTATGAGTAAGATCTACGAAGATAATTCTTTGACAATCGGCCATACACCACTTGTTCGCCTGAACCGCATCGGTAATGGCCGAATTCTGGTAAAAGTTGAATCACGCAATCCAAGTTTCAGCGTTAAATGTCGTATTGGTGCCAATATGATTTGGGACGCAGAAAAACGCGGTATCCTGAAACCCGGTATTGAACTGGTTGAACCCACCAGCGGTAACACAGGCATCGCACTGGCTTATGTCGCCGCTGCCCGCGGCTATAAGCTTACGCTCACCATGCCGGAAACCATGAGCGTTGAGCGGCGTAAATTGCTTAAAGCGCTCGGTGCTAATCTGATTTTGACTGAAGGCGCAAAAGGTATGAAGGGCGCCATCAATAAAGCAGAAGAAATTGTAGCCTCCAATCCGGATAAATTCGTATTACTGCAGCAGTTTAGTAATCCAGCCAACCCGGAAATCCATGAAAAAACTACCGGTCCGGAAATCTGGGAAGATACCGATGGCGAAGTGGATGTGTTTATCGCCGGAGTGGGTACGGGCGGCACGCTAACCGGTGTAAGCCGTTATATTAAAAACACCAAAGGGAAGAAGGATTTGGTGAGCGTAGCCGTAGAACCCATCGATTCGCCAGTTATCGCTCAGGCTCTTGCGGGTGAGGAAATCAAACCGGGTCCGCATAAAATCCAGGGTATTGGAGCAGGCTTTATCCCGGGCAACCTTGATTTAAAACTGATTGACCGCGTGGTGGCAATCAGCAATGAAGAATCTATCTCCACAGCCCGTCGACTAATGGAAGAAGAAGGCATTCTGGCCGGTATCTCCTCCGGTGCGGCCGTTGCGGCTGCCCTGAAGCTGCAGGAAGAAGAGGCTTTTGCCAACAAAAATATCGTGGTAATCCTCCCCTCTTCCGGCGAACGCTATCTGAGTACTGCACTATTTGCCGATCTTTTTACTGAAAAAGAACTGCAACAGTAGTGCCAACTATCCTGATTTGATTAAAAAAGCACCTTTAGTGGTGCTTTTTTGTGGCACACGTCAAACTTTTACCACCCTGCAGATTGATTTTACCCACGAGTGTCTGGTATTTAAGCTGCCAATTATTTCGATCCGCGAAATTAATAGCCGTATAATTGTATCAGGCTGAATCGATTTACTGGTTTGGCGCAACGGCACAAAGCGCGGCATAATGAGAGGTAGAGAAGCAAAGCGTTCACTTGATTTTTGCGACGCTGAATCTCATATCCTTAGATAGCGCATTTTTTGGCGAGTCTCGTACTTATACCAGCGCGACCGATACAGGCCAAAGTTCAGCCTCCAGGCTAAACTTTGTATCCACAACACCAAACCAATTAAGTTGGGGAAATATAATGTTCCAGCAAGAAGTGACTATTACCGCACCTAACGGTCTTCATACCCGCCCTGCAGCGCAATTCGTTAAAGAAGCTAAAGGTTTTGCCTCTGAAATCACCGTAACCTCTAACGGTAAATCTGCCAGCGCGAAAAGCCTGTTTAAACTGCAGACGCTGGGTCTAACTCAGGGTACTGTTGTCACGCTGTCCGCTGAAGGTGAAGATGAGCAGCAGGCCGTTGAGCACCTGGTTAAACTGATGGCAGAGCTCGAGTAAGCCATACGCTTACGAAAAAACTGTTTTATCAGGATAACTGAGTGCAGGCATTTTGATCGCGGACATTACGTCCGCGTTGTTGCATCAGTAAAGTACACTTTGTTGGGCACAGAGGCTATCCCAGTAGGTATTATTCGATATATCCTGGCAGAATGAAGCTGCGGAAGGCTCCGGGTAAGCAAACACAGCGACCGCAGAAGCAACGTCATGTATGACGGGTATAAGCCTAATGGGATAGACTCTTAGATTAATGAGCCATCTTTACTATAAAGGTAGGGTTATGATTTCAGGCATTTTAGCATCACCGGGTATCGCTTTCGGCAAAGCACTTCTGCTGAAGGAAGATGAAATCGTCATCAACCGGAAAAAGATTTCTGCCGATCAGGTTGAAAGCGAAATCCAGCGTTTCCTGGATGGTCGGAGTAAAGCGGCCGAACAGCTTGAAGCGATTAAAATTAAAGCAGGTGAAACCTTCGGCGAAGAGAAAGAAGCGATCTTCGAAGGCCATATTATGCTGCTGGAAGATGAAGAGCTCGAGCAGGAAATCATCGCCCTGATTAAAGACGATCTCGCTTCAGCTGACGCTGCTGCCCACTCAGTGATTGAAGGCCAGGCCAAGGCCCTTGAAGAACTGGATGACGAGTATCTGAAAGAGCGAGCAGCAGACGTTCGTGATATCGGAAAACGCCTGCTGCAAAATATCCTGGGCCTGCATATTGTTGATTTGAGCGCAATTACGGAAGAAGTGCTACTGGTTGCCAAAGACCTGACACCTTCAGAAACTGCACAGCTTAATCTGAATAAAGTGCTGGGTTTTATCACCGACTTGGGTGGCCGTACGTCACACACCTCAATCATGGCCCGCTCTCTTGAGTTGCCTGCAATTGTTGGCACCGGAGATATTACCCGTCAGGTAAAAAACGGCGACTACCTGATTCTGGATGGCGTTAACAATAAAATTTATGTTAATCCAACGGCTGATGTTATCGACGAATTGAAAGCGGTGCATACGCAGTATGTCACTGAGAAAAATGATTTAGCCAAGCTGAAAGATCTGCCTGCGATCACGCTGGATGGGCATCAGGTCGAGGTTTGCGCCAATATCGGCACCGTACGTGATATTGCCGGTGCAGAGCGCAACGGCGCGGAAGGCGTTGGTCTGTACCGTACCGAATTTCTGTTTATGGATCGCGATTCTCTGCCAACGGAAGAAGAACAGTTTCAGGCGTATAAAGCCGTGGCGGAAGGTATGGGTTCCCAGGCCGTTATCGTGCGTACCATGGATATCGGCGGTGATAAAGACCTGCCCTACATGAATCTGCCAAAAGAAGATAACCCTTTCCTTGGCTGGCGGGCGATCCGTATTGCAATGGATCGCAAAGAAATTTTGCATGCACAGCTGCGTGCTATTCTGCGGGCTTCCTCTTTCGGTAAGCTACGCATCATGTTCCCGATGATCATCTCAGTGGAAGAAGTTCGCCTGCTGAAAGCTGAGCTGGAACTGCTGAAAACACAGCTGCGTGACGAAGGCAAAGCCTTTGATGAAAGCATTGAAGTTGGCATCATGGTAGAAACACCAGCTTCAGCTGTCATTGCACACCATTTGGCAAAAGAGGTCGATTTCTTTAGTATTGGGACAAACGATCTGACACAGTATACTCTGGCAGTCGATCGCGGTAACGATCTGATTTCCCATCTCTATAACCCAATGGCACCTTCCGTTCTCACGCTGATTAAGCAGGTTATTGATGCTTCACATGCCGAAGGAAAATGGACAGGTATGTGTGGTGAGCTGGCAGGTGACGAACGTGCTACACTACTGTTATTGGGAATGGGGCTGGATGAATTCAGCATGAGTGCCATTTCTATTCCGCGCATCAAGAAAATTATACGTAATACGACTTTTGAAGATGCGAAGGCATTAGCAGAACAGGCTCTGACTCAACCAACAGCGGAAGAGTTAATGAACCTGGTGAACAAGTTCATTGAAGAAAAAACTCTCTGCTGATTCCGCGAGACACTGGCCCAATATTACTGCTTAGGAGAAGATCATGGGTTTGTTTTCTAAACTTTTTGGCGATAAATCAGCAAGCGCTTCGGGAACGATTGAGATCGTTGCGCCACTGTCAGGTGAAATCGTCAATATCGAAGACGTGCCAGACGTCGTGTTTGCTGAAAAGATTGTTGGTGACGGTATCGCCATCAAACCAGCAGGCAACAAGATGGTTGCGCCGGTCGATGGAACTATCGGTAAAATTTTCGAAACTAACCATGCTTTTTCTATCGAATCAGACAACGGCATTGAGCTGTTTGTTCACTTCGGTATCGACACGGTTGAACTGAAAGGCGAAGGCTTCAAACGCATCGCTGAAGAAGGCCAGAAAGTGAAGAAAGGCGACGTCGTAATCGAATTCGATTTAGCGCTGCTGGAAGAAAAAGCAAAATCCACGCTGACACCTGTGGTCATTTCCAATATGGATGAGATCAAGGAGCTGATTAAACTAACGGGTAGTGTAACCGTTGGTGAGACGCCGGTTATTCGCATCAAAAAATAAGCAATACCGACGATTTTGAAACGGCACCCCTTGGGTGCCGTTTTTATTTCTGCCAGGAAAATATAGCGACGTTGCCGATGTACATCAGGATGTTATAACGCCGTCACAGCATTTCCAGCAGCAGATATCTCACCGGATTATCCGCACATTGCCCACTCCCACATTCCAGTACGGTAGCCGCAAGGTTTGCGCCGAGTAATACGATAAAAAATAAGCTAACCGCTTTATTCCACATAGTGAATACCGGTAAGGTTATTGCGCTAAAATGCCAGTCACTGATTATCAATATGATGGCAACAGCAATAATGATAAGTATCGATGCAATGAGAGCCCATGTATAAAAATGCAGTCCAATAAAGGTAGAACCATATCCTGTGTCGCCTGGCAAAATATGCAAAAAAACCTGCCTGGCCGCAATTAAGCCGGTAACGACACCCCCTGCGATCACCATGCCATAATGCCTGATTTTAATATTCAGACAAATATTAAATAAAAATCCACAACCGGCTATGATAAGGCCGACGCGCTGCAGTAAACATAGCGGACATGGCAGCTCAAACTTTGCAAACTGATAATAAAAAGCAATAGTGAGGGCCACACTTATGCCTAAAAGCCCTACCGTATTTAATAATAAAACCACTTCATTCCCATGGGGTTTATGCGCAGAATTATCCATAATTCAGTCCTTAAAAAGATAGATTGAGTGGGCTTGTTGCATGGAATTTAAAAGAAAGGCATGTAACGATGAACAATATGACCCACAGCATATAACTCAATCTTTTTTTGCCTGATATCGCACTTAAAGCCGTGCCCAACGCCAGCAAAAAAGGTAAAAACATATACATAATAGAGCTCCTTGATGATGCGCCTGAATCCAACAACGCGTATTCTATTCCTGTTTTCCACTACCAACACATTCCCTACATCATTATTGATGTTATATCACAGCAGCAAAAGAACTTATCTCATTCTGCTGAGGTAGGTAGTCATCGCGCAAAAACACGTGCAGCCTGTGGCATGACGATAAATAACGCCGTCCAATTAATGCCGTCTTTATGTAATCAAGGTACTATGCCTTTCTCGTTACTTAAGGATTTTATTGATATGGAATTACACCGTTCCTCGCGCCGACGCTGGATCATACTGCTGGTGGTTATCAGCGTCACCATTGCAATCGCTGTATGGCTGAGCTTACGTTCAAGCCAGCAGAAACCAAATTACATTACTGCCGCCGCAGAACAGCGTGATTTTCAGCAAACAGTGCTGGCTGACGGCACGGTTACCGCCAGTAAGCAGGTTAGCGTCGGTGCTCAGGCATCCGGTCAGATCAAGTCTCTGCTGGTCGAACTGGGTGACAGCGTGAAACAGGGGCAGTTGATTGCAGAAATTGACAGCATGACGCAGCAAAATGAGCTGCGTAATGCCCAGGCAGCGCTGAAAAACGTTCAGGCCCAACGCGCGGCAAAACAGGCTTTACTCGCCAAATATCGGGCTGCATTCAAACGCCAGCAGACCATGCTGTCAAAGAATCTGACGGCCAGATCGGACTATGATACAGCACTGGCCGATCTCAACAGTACCGACGCGGATATCCAGGCGCTTGATGCACAAATTGTACAATCACAAATTCAGGTCGATACCGCACAAGTCAATCTGGGCTATACCAAAATTTCCTCCCCTATTGATGGTATCGTCGTTTCCGTACCGGTTGAAGAAGGCCAAACGGTGAACGCAGTGCAAAGCGCGCCCACCATTATCAAAGTGGCCAACCTTGATACTATGACGGTGAAAGCACAGATTTCTGAAGCAGATGTAATTAATGTTAAGCCCGGCATGAAAGTCTGGTTTACCATCCCGGGACAGCCAGATAAGCCCTATCACGCCACGCTACGGGCAATTGAACCCGCGCCAGACTCCATCAATAACGACAGTACTCCGGGCCTGCCAACAGCCGGTAGCAGCAATGCGACAACCGAAGCCATCTATTACTTTGGTTTATTTGACGTTGCAAATCCCGATCGGACTCTGCGTATATCAATGACGGCCGAAGTACACATCGTGTTAGGCGATCAACCCAATGCGATTATTATCCCCTCCACCGCTCTGGATAAGCTGAATGGCAAAACCAGCGTTCAGGTGGTCGACAAACAAAAGAATGTGACGCGCCGCGAGGTTCAGGTTGGGATTAATAATAACATCGAGGCACAAATCACCCGCGGATTAAAAGCAGGCGAACAAGTGATAATCAGTCAGCAGGCGGGAACCGAAACGCCACAATCTGGCTCATCAGAGCAGAGGTAACTTATGGCGCTTCTCCAGCTTGACGGTATCAACCGTGATTTTATCAGCGGTGAACAGCGCGTCCGCGTGCTAAAAAATATCAACCTCGCAATCGAAGCCGGCGAATTTGTCGCCATCGTCGGCGCATCCGGCTCGGGCAAATCGACGTTAATGAACCTGCTTGGTTGCCTGGACAGGGCCAGTAGTGGCGATTACCAGGTATCGGGCAAATCGACTACCCAACTTACCGGCGATGCGTTAGCTGAATTACGGCGCGAGCATTTCGGTTTTATTTTTCAACGTTATCATTTGCTAAGCGATCTCAGCGCGTTAGGTAACGTTGAGATACCGGCGATCTACGCCGGGAAAAGCCAGCACGATCGCCGTCAACGCGCATCTTCCCTGCTGACAGATTTAGGTTTAGGCGAACGTCTCCATTATCGTCCTGGCCAGCTTTCAGGTGGACAGCAGCAGCGCGTAAGTATTGCTCGCGCACTAATGAATGGTGGCGAAGTGATTCTCGCCGATGAGCCGACTGGCGCACTCGATAGTCATAGCGGTGAAGAGGTGCTTAAAATTTTGCGCAATCTTCATCAGCAAGGTCATACTGTAGTAATTGTGACCCATGATATGCGTATCGCACAGCATGCTGAACGCATCATTGAGATCCATGATGGCGAAATCATTGCCGATTCAGGTGGTAAACATGCCTCACAGCATGCGCGTCTGCCAACGTCTGATACTGCCCTTTCACACCCCTGGCGAGCCCTACGCGACAGGCTGGCTGAAGCCTTCAAGATGGCAATGGTTTCGATGATATCGCAACGATTACGCACTTTTCTTACCATGCTGGGTATCATTATCGGTATTGCTTCTGTGGTGTCTGTGGTTGCTCTGGGCAAGGGATCCCAACAGAAGATTCTCTCTGAAATCAGCGCGATGGGCACGAGTACGCTAGACGTTTTTCCAGGCACTGATTTTGGCGATATGCAGTCCGCGAAGATACAAACTCTGCGGGCAGGAGATGCAGATGCCCTGGCCAGCCAACCTTATGTCCACAGCGTCACGCCTTCAATTTCTAATAGTGCCACGCTCAAATATCGCGATCATGCTTTAACCGTAACGGTAAGCGGTGTCGGTGAGCAATTCTTCGCCGTTCGTGGTTATCAAATGGCAAAGGGGATGGCCTTTAATCGCGCCAGCATAGACGCGTTGTCACAAGAAGCGGTAATCGATGAAAATACGCAGGCAAAACTCTTTCCGCAGGGTCAGAATCCAATTGGTCAGGTCATTATTTTAAATAATATGCCGGTACAAATTATCGGCGTTGCGACCCGACAAACTAGCTTTGGTAGCGACAGCAGTCTGAACATTTGGGTGCCGTATACCGCCGCGATGAAACGGATGATTGGCAAAACCTACTTCAGCGGGATTACGGTACGTATTAAAGATGACGTTGATTTGAAGATTGCTGAACAGGGTGTCACTAAGCTTTTACAACAGCGTCACGGGGTAAAAGATTTCTTTATTCTGAACACCGATAGCATCCGTGAAACGATTGAAAAAACAACCAATACAATGACGTTACTGGTTGCGGCGATTGCGTTAATTTCACTACTGGTTGGTGGCATTGGCGTGATGAATATCATGCTGGTTTCCGTGACGGAACGTACTCGCGAGATCGGTGTTCGTATGGCCGTTGGGGCACGTGCCAGTGATATTATGCAGCAGTTTCTGATTGAGGCCGTTCTGGTTTGCTTAACAGGCGGCATAGCGGGTGTCTTACTGGCCCTGATACCTGGAGCCATCGTGGCGCATATCGGTAGCACCAGCCTTGGCATGAGCTATTCGCCCTTCTCGATTATTGCCGCCTTCGCCTGCTCCAGCCTGATTGGTGTAATCTTTGGCTTCTTTCCCGCGCGCCGGGCGGCACGCATGGATCCCATTCACGCACTGGAACGGGAGTAAGGAGAGTGAGGCTGCGGCCTTGCTGCTTCAGGTTTAGCGAATACTTCGCTCACTGGCGGGATTACCGCCTGACTCTGCTTTCGTGCAGGCGAACGACAAGGGGCCGGGGTGGGTGCCTCAGCCTCCTGACTTCAACAGGTTAAGTACATTTATTCGCTCGCCAGCAGAGTGGTGGCTGATTCTGCTTTCGTGCAGGCGAACAACAAAGGGCCGGCCCTGCCGGGTCATCCGAAGGATGAACGGAACCGCCCCTGGCGTAATAACTCAGTGATAACTGAAGTGGAACGGGCCTGGCCGTTAAGCGCTTAGCGCGGGCTATAAACCCCGGTGGAAAGATAGCGATCGCCACGATCGCAAACGATAGCCACCACAATGCTGCCAGGATTAGCCTCCGCCACCCGCAGTGCGCCAACAACAGCGCCCCCGGAGCTCACCCCACAAAAAATCCCCTCGCGGCGGGCCAGTTGACGCATGACCTCTTCCGCATCACTCTGATCGATATCCAGTATGGAATCCACCAGCTCGGGACGATAAATACCCGGCAAATAAGCCGCAGGCCAGCGTCGAATACCGGGTATTGCACTGCCTTCTGACGGCTGCAGGCCAATAATTTGTACCCGACTGCTCTGTTCCTTTAAATAGTGCCCCACGCCGGTAATGGTACCGGTTGTTCCCATACTGGAAACAAAATGCGTCAGGCGCCCCGCGCTCTGCTGCCAGATCTCAGGGCCGGTAGTGAGATAATGCCCTAATGGGTTGTCCGGATTATTAAACTGATCGAGCACTTTACCTTCGCCACGTGCCGCCATCTGCTGAGCTAAATCACGCGCACCTTCCATACCTGATTCACGGCTAACCAAAATCAGCTCTGCTCCGTAGGCTTCCATCGCCGCACGCCGTTCCAGACTCATGTTATCCGGCATCAATAATTTCAGCGTATAGCCTTTCATTGCAGCAATCATTGCCAGTGCAATACCGGTATTCCCGCTGGTCGCTTCAATCAAGACATCACCGGGACGGATCTCACCACGCAACTCCGCCTGCTGGATCATCGACAGTGCCGCACGATCTTTTACCGAACCCGCAGGATTATTTCCTTCCATCTTCAGCCAAATTTCACTGCCATTAGCTGGCGTAAGGCGCTGTAATTTGATCAGCGGCGTATTGCCGATGGTGTTTTCCAGAGTGGTCACGGTGTTATTCCTGTCACAGGCCTGACAATAAAAGAGGCGGGATTAACCCCGCCCACAGAAATACGCTAAGAAAAGAAAATATCAGGCACTTTTCGCAAAGGCAACAGCGCGCAGCGGCGTATCACCATGGTACAAACGTGCCCGTTGCAGGCCAACAAACAGGCGCTCTCCACGATAAGGCACCGCAAGATCGCCGTCCAAAATCAGCGTGACCGGCTCATGGTGCCAGCCAATCGGTTGTGCCACCAATTGCCAGTAGTGACCACGTGGGCTGACTTCAAGGATCTGCACCGGGAGCGGTGTTTCCAGGCTGCTTTGCCGGCCCACATCAATTTCCCACGGGCGCAGGAACAGCTCGACGTTACCCTGATGCGCAGGGGTATATCCCAATGGCCAATGGTGTGCGCCAACGTGGAATTGTGAACCATGCACTTCGCCATCAAAGCGATTAACCTCGCCCAGAAACTCCAGTACAAAACGTGTTGCGGGCTCACGCCACACGTCGTCCGGGGTTCCCACCTGCTCGATATTCCCCTGACTCATCACAACCACCCGATCGGCGACTTCCATCGCTTCTTCCTGATCGTGCGTCACAAAAACACTGGTGAACTTCAGCTCTTCATGTAGCTGCCGTAACCAGCGGCGCAGCTCTTTACGCACCTGTGCATCCAGTGCGCCGAAGGGTTCATCAAGTAGCAGAATTTGTGGCTCGACGGCCAGCGCACGCGCAAGGGCAACACGCTGCTTTTGTCCACCAGAAAGCTGTGCAGGATAGCGGTTTGCCAGGTGCCCTAATTGCACCATTTCCAGTAATTGGGTCACCTTCTTTTTAATCGCATCAGCAGATGGGCGATCGCGACGCGGCAGTACCGTTAAACCAAAGGCAATATTGTCAAAAACCGTCATATGCCGGAACAACGCATAGTGCTGGAACACGAAACCCACCTGGCGATCGCGCGCATGCAAACGGCTTACGTCTTTGCCATGAAAGCTCAGCAACCCGCTACTTTGGTTTTCCAGTCCAGCAATAATCCGCAGCAGCGTGGTTTTACCCGAGCCTGAGGGGCCCAGTAACGCCACCATTTGGCCAGAAGGGATATCCAGCGAGATGTCGTTCAGCACCTTTGTACGACTAAAGGATTTATTGATATGGCTAATCTCAATGCTCATGATTTCCCTCCTGTTGCAAACGCCTGTTCTGGTGCTCTAGCCGCCATTGCAGGGCGCTTTTCAAAAACAGTGTCACTATCGCCATCAGGGTCAGCAGCCCGGCAGCCGTAAAGGCACCCACGGTGTTGTAATCCTGATGCAGCAATTCAACTTGTAAAGGCAGCGTATAGGTTTCGCCGCGTATCGATCCCGAGACCACCGAGACCGCACCAAATTCACCAATAGCCCGCGCGTTCGTCAGCACAATACCGTAAAGCAGCGCCCAGCGAATATTCGGCAGGGTAACGCGGCGGAACATTTGCCACCCGGAAGCTCCCAGCAATATTGCCGCTTCATCTTCATGGCTGCCCTGACTTAGCATGACCGGCACCAGCTCACGCACCACAAACGGACAGGTAACAAATATCGTTACCATTGCCATACCTGGCCAGGAGAACATCAGTTGGATATTGTGCGCATCCAGCCAGCCGCCAACCGGGCCATTAGTGCCATAGAACAACAGGTAAATCAGGCCGGCAACCACTGGTGATACGGCAAAAGGCACATCAAACAGCGTCAACAGCAGCTGACGCCCCGGGAAAGTAAAGCGCGTGACCAGCCAGGCCAACAACGTACCAAACACCAGATTTACCGGCACGGTAATTAACGCGATAAGCACCGTCAGCCAAATTGAGTGCAGCATATCCGGGTCACGCAAATTGCTGAGTACGCCACCTATCCCCTGAGCAAAAGCCTCGATAAAAATAGCCAGTAACGGCCCCACCAGCAGAAAGGCTGAGATCACGATGCCAAGGGCGATCAGTAGCCATTTCCCCCAGTTAATTCGGGGGCGAGCTACGCCTTTGAATTCAGAAATATCAGCCATTAATGCCCCCCCAGACGACGACCAAAGCGACTCTGCAAGGTGTTAATACCAAACAGCAGCAATAGCGAAGCAGCCAGAATGACCGATGCAATCGCGCTGGCCGCCGGATAATCAAACTCCTGCAGGCGCACAAAAATCATCAGAGAGGTCACTTCCGTTTTCCAGGCAATATTGCCCGCAATAAATATCACCGCACCGAACTCGCCCAGGCTTCGGGTGAATGACAATGCCGTACCCGCCAACAGCGCTGGAGCCACTTCAGGTAAAACTACGCGGCGAAAACTTTGCCACGGACTGGCACCCAGCGTTTCAGCCGCTTCTTCATATTCCGGTCCTAACTCTTCCAGCACGGGCTGAACCGTACGCACCACAAACGGAATACTGGTGAAGGCCATCGCTACCGCGATCCCCAGCCACGTATACGAGACTTTAATATCAAACTGCGCTAACCATTGTCCGTAGAATCCATTTACTGAAAACAAACCAGCCAGCGTCAACCCCGCCACTGCCGTGGGTAACGCAAAGGGCAAATCCATTAAGCCATCAAGGATGGTACGGCCAGGGAAACGATAGCGCGTTAGAATCCATGCCATCAGCATGCCAAAAATCGCGTTAAACAGTGAGGCAACACCCGCGGCCAGCAAAGTAACCCTGTAAGCCGCCACTACCTGTGGGTTGGTAACCACTTCCCAATACTGTGCCAGCGTCATCTGCGAAAGCTGCATCAATAGCGCACTCAGCGGCAGCAACAGAACCAGGCAGGTAAAGAATAAACTGCTGCCAAGACTGATACCAAAGCCGGGCAGCACGCGTTTATTACCGGCAGCGAACATTACCCGCGCCCCGCCGCTAACAATTTATCCAATTCACCACCGCTGGCGAAATGGGTTTTCATCACCGCATCCCATCCCCCAAACGCGTCTTCAACGCGAAACAGCGCGGTGTGTGGGAAGCGTCCCTGCTGTTTTGCCATCAGTTCAGGATTGTTTACGCGATAATAGAACTGCGTAATGATCTGCTGTGCCTGCGGTGAATAGAGGTAATTAAGGTAGTCTTGCGCTGCCTGCCTGGTATGATTTTTCTCCACATTTTTATCAACCCAGGCAACCGGAAACTCGGCCAGGATATTGTTTTCCGGCACGACGACCTCGTAGTCATCCTGACCATACTGATTGCGAATGTTGTTCACTTCCGATTCGAAGCTAATCAACACATCCCCAAGCCCGCGTTCAACAAAAGTCGTGGTCGCGCCGCGCCCACCGGTATCAAACACCTCGACGTTTTTCAGGAACTGCGTCATGAACTGCTCAGTTTTAGCTTTATCTTTACCATCAGCAAGATCGGCAGCGCCCCACGCCGCCAGATAGGTATAACGGCCATTACCTGAGGTCTTAGGATTCGGGAAAACCAGCTTCACACCATCACGCGCAAGATCGTTCCAGCCATGGATATTTTTGGGATTACCTTTGCGCACCAGGAAAGCCATGGTGGAATAAAAAGGGGAGCTATTATTTGGCAACCGTTTTTGCCAGTCGGCTGGGATCAAATTACCGCGATCGTGAAGGATCTGGACATCGGTCACCTGATTATAAGTCACCACATCCGCCTTTAGCCCCTGTAGAATTGCCAGGGCCTGTTTGGATGAACCTGCATGAGATTGTTTAATCGTTAACGCGTCGCCGGGATGCTGTTTCACCCACTGCTGTTCAAAGGGCACATTTAGCGCTTCAAATAGCTCGCGAGAGACGTCGTAAGAACTGTTCATCAGCTCTGTTGCCTGGGCACCGCTTGCCAGCAGCAGCGAGAAAGCCACGCCTGTTACGCATTTTTTCACCATTGGAAAAGTCATTTAGCACCCTGAGTTGATGATTCGGCTCACGCCACGAGTGCAATCAGTTTATTTATAACGCAGGTGAAAGCTGTAACGGTTTTATATACCGTTTGATGATTTGAAAGTCTAAAATGCTATAAGCTGGTGGGAAAGGATATGTAACCACTAAAAATAGCAGGGCCGAAACGCATACACCCTGCACGGGTCTTTTATAGCCTGGCGAGTTGTTCAACCGAAGGCGCGTAATAATAGCTACCGGTTTTCGGTTTGGTGAAACGCAGCATTGCGTCCAGCTTGCCATCGCGCTCACCAAACATACTCAGCAACTGTTGTTCAATGTTGTACAGCGTGGCGCAGTAAGCGATAAAAAATAATCCATGTGTGCCACTGGCTGTGCCATAAGGCAGGCTCTGGCGCAGGATCTTCAATCCTTGCCCGTTCTCTTTCAGGTCCACACGGCTTACGTGAGAGGTATCCGGACGCACATTGCTATCCAGTTCTTCACTTGTCGCTTTGGTTCGCCCTATCACCTGCTCTTGCTTGCTGACATTGAGCCGCTGCCACATCTTAAGATCATGCTCCCAGCGTTGGGTAAAGACATAGCTGCCTCCCGCATCATTCCCCTGCGAGATGATGGCAACCTGCTGACGTGCTTCACCCTGCGGATTTTCCGTACCGTCAACGAAACCCGACAGATCGCGATCGTCTACCCAGCGAAAACCATGGATCTCTTCCTCAATAAGCAGTGAAGAACCGAAAGCCGCCAGTGCCGCCTGTGCCACGCTGAAGTTAACATCATGACGCAATGACTGGATATGGATCAGCAGGTCACGCTGAGTTGCCGGCGCAATCCCACCTTTCCCCAACGGCAGAAAATCCTTCAGCTCAACAGCCCCTGGTTCGGCAGTGAGATCGCGCCACAGCGTTGGACCAAACGCCACAACCGCGCCCAATCCCGCATCCGGATACTGCTGTTGCAACTGCAGCAGTTGCTGATTAAAAACGTTGGTGCCCTGTCGAATGGCCTCCAATTCCCCTTGCGCCTTCGCTTCGATATAAATCGCAAAACGGCGATGTTCCAGTAAAATGCCGCTCTGAACCTGAGACATTATGTGGCTCTCCTGAGTGTAATTCTGTCCGTACGACGATTTTAAGCCATATCATACCCGATGTTTCAGGCGGCATCCTGCGCTACCGCGAGGGAAAATGAAATGCCGTCACAAATACGGGACATCACCGACGCCAGATAATTTTGCTTAGCGTCCAGTTTTTCAGGGTATCATCAGGCGGCATCAAACCTTCAGGGCCGTGCCATTCGCCGCTATAAACGTAATGAATATGCTGGCTATTCGGTGCCTTACATTCAATTTCACTACTGTCCAGCCCCGGTGCTTTTTCACAGGCGCCAAAGGCTTTATCAAAGTGTTCACTAAATTTACTACCGATTTTGGTGCCGTCCTGCGTCGCAATCGCGACGTCCATCACCTCAACGCGGCTCACGGTCGCATTGCCATTAATCAGCAACTTTACCTTACCATCCTCCAGCGCCTGCCAAAATGACACCACACCGCCGTTACTACTGCGCATGCCCTGTCGCAGTTTATACTTTCCCGACAATGCGTCATTCAGAACCGACTCACTCATCGTGGTACTACCGTTCACATCGCCAACGCCCTGTTCGGTAACCTCCAATGAGGAACCAAACCAGTTAAGCGGCGACAGGCTCGACCAGGATATTTTTGAGAACGGATTCCACCAGCTCGAATCAGATTGCGTCTGCGAGCCGGAACTGGCGCAGCCTGCCAACAGTAATGCGGCGATAATCATCGCCGGGCGAACAAATTTCATTGCAACTCCTGTAGTCAACACATGACTCGTGTGAATCAGATTTGAGTGCCAAATATGAGAAAAGTTTTACTCTGCCGCATTAAGGTGGCGATCGAAGCAGTGCCGCAAGCGCCGATTCAACGTTAAATATCCTAACGCGAGCAAGTCAAACAGACCAAATACCCCCACCAAAGGGGAAAAGGTTTCATCGCCCTGCCAGAGGGTTACAGCTTGTGAAAGCATCATTGCCACCAGCGCGGCACACAGCACCCAACGCCACGCCTGCCATACACCGGGTAATCGCTGGCGATAGCCAGTCAGCAGCAGTCCGAAGGCAGCGGGTATACCCAACGCAAGGCCGAGCCAGAAAGCATGGGCGTCGGGATAAAACAGCGTCAACAAATCGGTGCCCTGCTGCCGGGAAGCACCTGCAACCACAAACAACACCCAGGTCCGTGCCTGCAACAGCAAAACGATCCAGAAACTCAGCGGTAACCTGAGCTGTCCTTTTTGGTCATAATCGTCGGGGGAATAGTTGAGGGTCATCATCACATCAGAAAACGGGGAAGACGGTCGGGCAACAGTATGGTCACCCGTAGCGTATTAATATTCACGATCTTCAATCAGGCGCTTGCCGAGTGCCAGGGTATCCTGAATTTCATAATCCAGCTTCTCATAAAAACCGAGTACTGCATCATTTTCTTCACGTACCAGTAAGTTGATCTTTGGACAACCACGTGCGATCAATTTCTTCTCAAGGCGATTGATCAGTGCATTGGCAAAACCACGTCCACGGTAATCAGGATGCACGCCCAAATAGTAAGCAGAACCACGATGTCCATCATAGCCGCCCATCAATGTACCGACAATTTCGCCGCCGACCACAGCCACCAGAAACAGATCAGGATCGTGCGTCAATTTACGCTCAATATCCATTTCAGGATCGTTCCAGGGGCGTAACAGATCACATCGATCCCAAAGGGTAATCACTTCTTCAAAGTCATCATGGCAGAATGCGCGAATTTCCATCATTTTTACTCAGAGGTTCTGCAGAATTTGTTGATTATCACGCATTATTTCTACGGTGCAAGTCTCACAGTGCAGAAAAGGCAGTTTTCATGGGTATCACAGTCGGAAAGCGGGTGCAGTTATCCGAGTGACGTAATGTCCCCCCCTGCAACGCGAATAATTTAAGGTATAATCGTCGCAAATATTTTGAGACAACACCATGATGACCGCTCCCGATACTGACCGCGTAAAACAATTCCTGCTCACATTGCAGGATAATATTTGCCAGCAGCTAGCACTCACCGATGGTGCAGCGCAGTTTGAAGAAGACAACTGGGTACGCCCTGCCGGTGGAGGTGGCCGCAGTCGCGTATTGCGTAACGGCAATCTTTTCGAGCAAGCCGGCGTAAACTTTTCTCACGTTTATGGCGAAGCAATGCCCGCTTCAGCAACGGCGCACCGCCCCGAGTTAGCGGGCCGTAGCTTTCAGGCAATGGGCGTTTCATTAGTGGTCCATCCCGAAAATCCGTGGGTACCGACCAGCCATGCCAATGTCCGTTTTTTTATTGCCGAGAAACCGGGTGCCGCCCCCGTCTGGTGGTTTGGTGGTGGTTTTGATTTAACGCCTTACTATGGTTTTGAAGACGATGCCATCCACTGGCATCAGACAGCCTTTGACCTTTGCCAGCCTTTTGGCGAAGAGGTGTATCCGCGTTATAAAAAATGGTGTGATGATTATTTTTATATCAAACACCGTGATGAACAGCGTGGGATTGGCGGGCTGTTTTTTGACGATTTGAATACGCCAGATTTCGATAGCTGCTTCGATTTCATGCAGGCAGTAGGAAACGGTTTTCTTACCGGTTATCTACCCATTGTGGCGCGTCGCAGGACGTTATCCTGGGGCGAGCGCGAGCGTCAGTTTCAGCTTTATCGTCGTGGCCGTTACGTGGAGTTCAATCTGGTATGGGATCGCGGTACGCTGTTTGGCCTGCAAACCGGTGGACGAACCGAATCAATTTTAATGTCGATGCCGCCGCTGGTGCGCTGGGAATATGATTATCAGCCAGAGGAAGGTTCGCCGGAAGCGAGATTATACCGTGACTTTTTACCCGTAAGAGCATGGTTAACGCCGCAATCCGGCATCAGGGATTCATGATGCGCCCATACGTCGGCTAAAGAACTTGACGCCACGGTGTTCCGCTCCCTCAACCGGATAAACGGTTTCTGGCGGGGGACAAAAACGTGGGGCCAGAGCAACTGCCGGCCCCTGTATCATTTCATCTGTACAAATCTATCGCGATTCCTGGAGCAACCAGAAAATACAGCGTATTTATAATGGCTGCGTTTGGGCTTCCACTACGGCCAACGCAACCATATTAACAATGCGACGCACTGAAGCAATCGGCGTTAGCACGTGAACCGGTTTCGCAATCCCCATCAATACCGGCCCCACGGTCACGCCTTCTGAGCAAGAGACACGCAGCAGGTTATAGCTAATACGCGCCGCTTCAACATTCGGCATAATCAGAATATTGGCGGACCCTTTTAGCGGGCTATCCGGCATCCTGTCGTGACGAATACTTTCCACCAGCGCTGCGTCACCGTGCATCTCGCCATCAATCTCCAGTTCCGGTGCCCGGGCATTCACCAGCGCCAGAGTTTCACGCATTTTACGTGCGGCTGGCGCATCAGACGTCCCATAACTGGAATGCGATAACAATGCCACTTTAGGCTCAATACCAAAACGTCGAACGGTTTCGGCCGCCATCAGCGTTAGCTCAGTTAACGCTTCCGGCGTCGGATCTTCGTTAACGTAAGTATCAACGATAAAAGTATTACCGCTTGGTAGCAGTAACGCATTCATTGCTCCCGCCACCTTAACGTCAGCGCGGAAACCAAACAGCTTCTCAACAACATCATAATGGGATTTATAATCGCCAATCGTTCCGCAGATTAACGCATCCGCCTCACCTCGCTGTACCATAATGGCACCGATTAAAGTTGGATTGCCGATAACCGCCCGCTGCGCCTCTTCCACTGAAACACCGCGTCGCTTCATAATTTGGTGATATTCACTCCAGTACTGCTTAAATCGCGGATCGGATTCGTTATTAACCACCTCAAAATCTTTACCCGCCTCAATCTTCAGTCCCAGTTTTTTCAGGCGCATATCAATGACTCCCGGGCGTCCGATCAATATTGGCTTCGCCAATCCCAACGTGATCAACTCCTGAGTCGCATGCAGTACTCGTGCCTCTTCACCTTCGGCCAACACAACCCGTTTAGGATCCTTCCTTGCCTGCGAGAAGATAGGCTTCATGAAAAGATTGGTTTTGTAAACGAACTCTGTCAGTTTTTCCCGATAGGCATCAAAATCCGCGATGGGCCGCGTCGCCACACCTGAATCCATAGCAGCTTTAGCGACCGCTGGGGCAATTTTCACTATCAGCCGCGGGTCGAAAGGTTTCGGGATCAGATAATCAGGGCCAAACGACAGCTCCTGGTCGCCATAGGCGGAAGCAACCACATCACTTTGTTCCGCCAGCGCCAGTTCAGCAATCGCATGTACCGCGGCCAGCTTCATCTCTTCATTGATCGCTGTCGCGCCGACATCCAATGCCCCACGAAAAATAAACGGGAAGCACAGCACATTATTCACCTGATTGGGAAAATCTGAGCGTCCCGTACAGATGATGGCATCAGGACGTACTTCCCTCGCCAGCGGTGGTAAAATTTCAGGTTCGGGGTTAGCCAGTGCCAGGATCAATGGATCCTTCGCCATGCGCTTCACCATCTCCGGTGTCATCAACTTCGGTCCTGAACAGCCGAGAAAAATGTCCGCGCCGGTGATCACCTCATCCAACGTTCGTTTACCGTTGTCTTTGATGGCATAGGCCGCTTTAGTTTCAGCCATTGGTTCTTCTCGACCCTGATAAATCACCCCTTTCGAGTCGCACACCACAATATTGTGTTTTTGCATGCCTAGCGCCACCAGCAGATTCATGCAGGCAATAGCGGAAGCCCCCGCGCCTGAGACCACCAGTCGCACATCAGAAAGTGATTTATTAACCACGCGCAGCCCGTTAAGTACCGCTGCCGTGCAAATGATAGCGGTGCCATGCTGATCGTCATGGAATACCGGAATTTTCATACGCGCACGCAGCGCCTTTTCAATGTAAAAACATTCCGGCGCTTTGATATCTTCGAGATTAATGCCGCCAAATGTTGGCTCCAGCGCCGCAATCACATTAATCAGTTTGTCCGGATCCAACTCATCAATTTCAATATCGAACACGTCAATGCCAGCAAACTTCTTGAATAGAACACCTTTGCCTTCCATCACGGGTTTACCGGCCAATGCGCCAATATTTCCCAACCCAAGCACTGCGGTACCATTAGAGATCACCGCAACAAGGTTGCCGCGCGCGGTATATTTATGCGCCGCGAGTGGATCTTTCGCAATCTCCAGACAGGGCGCCGCCACGCCTGGCGAATAGGCTAATGCCAGGTCTCGCTGCGTCGCTAATGGCTTAGTGGGTGAAACCTGTATTTTACCGGGGACGGGGAATTCGTGAAAATCGAGGGCACTTTGCTTCAATTGTTCGTCCATCGTCTTATCCTTGGCTTTGTATTAGAGAGTTTCGAAAGAACAGTATAGAAGCGGGAAATACAGGAAAAACTTGAAGCGGCTTTGAAAAACAGGAGAGAAAGTGCGTTTTCAGCCCCCCCTCTTTAAAGCCCTCGTTTACAACTGCGGCAATCTGCCGCGCAAACGGAGATAGCAAGGCACATCAACTGCCAGCACGTTATTCCGGGGATCTGCTATGCTTTCTATGGCGAGTCGCGCGGGTGTCTTCGTCACTGAATAAACGTGCCCGGACTCATTACCGATGGCGCTCGGGGATCCAGACTGTGGTTTACCACTTCATGTCCTGGAAAGGTATCTCGTCGATCGTTCACGATGAGGCACAAGGCATCAAGTTCCTGCGCTATAAACATGGCATCCTGATCTGCCGTTGAGTGATGGCGATATGCATCAAAAAACGCGTCAGTACCTTTTGACCGCGCTCTTAATGACTCACGGCGTGACGCCCTATCGGGTAAGCCCATTGCAACCATCAGCGAAAACGCGTCCCTCTGTGACAGCACCTGATGCAATGTGGTTGGCCTGAAATAACAGGACATGGCTGCTCAGGCATCTGTCACTTGATACCGTCTGATGAGCCCTGTTCTTTAGCCAGAGTATCTGCCAGTGCAGCAAGAAGGGGATGGCAGTCATCCCTGAACGTATATCCTTGCGATTGCTACAGATACGATGGGTAGAATAATTATCGATTGCTTATCAAGGAGCTAAGAGATGAATCAGCTAGACGCATTAAAACAGTTTACTACCGTGGTGGCCGACAGCGGCGACATTGAATCTATTCGTAACTATCACCCTGAAGATGCCACCACCAACCCGTCTCTGATCCTGAAAGCTGCTGGCCTCGACTCGTATAAGCACCTGATTGACGATGCTATTGACTACGCAAAAAAACAGGGCGGCAGTAAAGACACTCAAATCATTAATGCCAGCGATAAAGTTGCCATTAACCTCGGTATGGAAATTCTGAAAAGCGTGCCGGGCCGTGTTTCTACAGAAGTCGATGCCCGCCTCTCTTTCGATCGTGGCATGTGCGTCACCAAAGCGGAGAAGTTGGTGAGAATGTATGAAGAGCATGGTATCGATCGCTCGCGTATTCTGATCAAACTGGCGTCGACATGGGAAGGTATCCGCGCAGCGGAAGAGCTGGAGAAAAACGGGATTAACTGTAACCTGACTCTGCTGTTCTCTTTTGCCCAGGCTCGTGCCTGCGCAGAAGCCGGCGTATTCCTGATCTCTCCCTTTGTTGGCCGCATTTATGACTGGTACAACGCCCGTAAGCCGCTTGATCCCTATGTTGCGGATGAAGATCCCGGTGTGAAATCCGTACGTAATATCTATGATTACTACAAACAGCATCGCTACAACACGGTGATCATGGGCGCCAGCTTCCGTAAAGTTGAGCAGATTCTGGCGCTGGCAGGCTGCGATCGCCTGACGATTTCCCCCAATCTGCTGGAAGATTTACAGGCCAGCGACGCCCCCGTTGAACGTAAATTAACGCCATCAACCAAAGCTTTCCACCAGCCAGCATCACTCTCTGAAGCTGAGTTCCGCTGGGAGCATAATCAGGATGCCATGGCCGTTGAAAAACTGGCTGAAGGTATCCGCCAGTTTGCTGTTGACCAACAGAAACTTGAAGATGTGCTGGCCGCGAAGTTGTAATCCCATCATGCCAGCCTTCACGGAGGCTGGCATGCCAGAATAATCCACGCCGTTTTACCCCGTTTAACCCTTAGGAGAGCATATGTCCTCACGTAGAGAGTTAGCCAATGCAATCCGCGCGCTCAGTATGGATGCCGTACAAAAAGCAAACTCAGGCCACCCGGGAGCCCCCATGGGGATGGCTGATATTGCTGAAGTGCTATGGCGTGACTTCCTGAAGCATAATCCGACTAACCCGGCCTGGGCAGATCGCGACCGCTTTGTATTATCTAATGGTCACGGTTCAATGCTGCTGTACAGCCTGCTGCATCTCAGCGGTTACGACCTGCCGATGGAAGAACTGAAAAATTTCCGTCAACTGCATTCTAAAACACCAGGCCATCCTGAAATTGGCTATACGCCAGGCGTGGAAACCACCACTGGCCCCCTTGGGCAGGGGCTGGCAAACGCCGTTGGCCTTGCGATTGCCGAACGCACGTTGGGTGCACAATTTAACCGCCCGGGCCACGACATCGTTGATCACTTTACCTATGTATTTATGGGCGATGGCTGCCTGATGGAAGGTATATCCCATGAAGCCTCGTCGCTGGCAGGTACGCTTGGCCTGGGTAAACTGATTGGCTTTTACGATCACAATGGCATTTCCATTGATGGCGAAACCAAAGGGTGGTTCACCGATGACACGGCGAAACGCTTCGAAGCCTATAACTGGCACGTCGTGCATGAAATTGATGGTCACGATCCACAAGCCATTAAGCAAGCCATTAAAGAAGCGCAAAGCGTAACCGATAAACCCTCATTGATTATTTGCCGCACCGTGATTGGTTTTGGTTCCCCTAACAAAGCAGGTAAAGAGGAAGCCCACGGTTCCGCATTAGGTGACGATGAAATTGCCCTGACGCGTAAACAGCTGAATTGGGATTATCCGCCGTTTGAGATCCCACAGTCATACTATGCGCAATGGGATGCGAAGCAGGCCGGTCAGAAACATGAAAACACCTGGAACGATAAATTTTCTGCGTACAAAGCGGCCTTTCCCGAACTGGCCAATGAATTTTCCCGACGTATGGACGGCGGGCTGCCCGCGACCTGGCAGGCTGAAACACAAAAATTCATTGAACAGCTGCAGGCAAATCCGGCAAAAATCGCCAGCCGTAAAGCGTCTCAGAACTCACTGGAGGCATACGGTAAGCTGCTACCAGAGTTCCTTGGTGGCTCCGCCGATTTAGCACCAAGTAACCTGACGATTTGGTCCGGCTCAACGTCGATCAAAGAAGATCTCGCCGGAAATTATATTCACTATGGCGTACGCGAGTTTGGTATGACCGCTATTGCCAACGGTATTGCTCATCACGGCGGTTTTGTACCCTATACGGCCACCTTTCTGATGTTTGTTGAGTATGCACGTAACGCCGTACGCATGGCGGCACTCATGAAGGCGCGCCACATACTGGTCTATACCCATGACTCAATCGGTCTTGGTGAAGATGGTCCAACGCACCAGCCCGTCGAACAGCTTGCCAGTCTGCGGCTGACGCCAAATATGAGCGTCTGGCGTCCCTGCGACCAGGTTGAAACTGCCGTGGCGTGGAAACATGCCATTGAGCGCCATCACGGTCCTACCGCGCTGATTTTATCGCGCCAGAATCTGGCCCAACCCGCGCGCAGCAAGCAACAGTTGGAAGATATCTCCCGCGGTGCTTACGTGCTTAAAGATTGCGACGGGACGCCCGAGGTAATTCTTATTGCAACCGGATCTGAAGTTGAGATCACGCTGGGCGCAGCAGAAAAACTTACTGCCAGCGGCCATAAAGTGCGTGTGGTATCCATGCCTTCAACCGATATGTTTGATAAGCAGGATGTCGCCTGGCGCGAGTCAGTTTTACCTTCAACCGTCACGGCTCGCGTTGCGGTGGAAGCGGGTATTGCTGACTACTGGTATAAGTATGTCGGCCTTAACGGTTCAATTGTGGGAATGACAACCTTTGGTGAATCCGCACCAGCCGATAAGTTGTTTACCGAGTTTGGCTTTACGGTTGAAAATATTGTGAGTCACGCAGAGAAGTTGTTGAAACCTCATTAATGGGGTAGTTGCCTGGTCATCCGTAAGGATGATCGGGTGCTCCCGCACATTTTATTTCTGCATCCTTCCTGCCCGCTACGGCTTATTCCTCAGGGTGTGATTCCCCGGTAGACGCTTGTTGGCTCACCCATAGCGTTGGCCAGTCGCTGCTGCCGTGCCAGGCATCGCAGGTACCCTCTTCCGCATACTCAGCCAACACAAACTCTTCGCCATCAAACTGCCAGCGTGATGCGTTACCACAATCCCCTATCCCGCGCCCTTTTGAAAACGTCAAAAGCTGGCTGGTAGTCGCATCATACTCAGCGTTAATTAATTCAAGGTGTTTACCGTTGCCGTTGGGGGGCGTAAAAGGCAAATTAAGCGTGATACCGCGTGCGGTATAAGGTTGGGTTCGAGTCACCGCAAAAGCCAGATCGATAACGTTATAGGCTCCCATCTCACAGCTCACTAACAGCAACGCTTTATCGTCAGTCAGGGGGGCAACACTGACTTCACGACGCATCGGTGAAAGTGAGCACTCATTGGTGTTTACTCGCCAGGTGCCAAAATCAATTAAACCTCTGCTCTCTTCACGCGTTAAGGGCTCAGGTACAAAGTCGAAAGCCTGCATATGCGGTAAGGCTGGCTCCGGCGGCACATCATAAGCCACGCGATCGCCACGTTTTATCCACGCGCTCATACCATTGACTCGCCCTTGTAAATCATCTATCAGCAACAATGCGGCTTTCAGCCCGTGCAGTGAAATCGTCGCCTGTGGTTGCCCGGTTAATTGGATTGTATCAGCATCAAGAATTTGCCCCAGAAACTCATCAATAGAAATCGCATGCGAGGTCACCAAGTGATGGGGTTCAACTTCCCAATGTTTCAGATCGGGCTTTAGCCGCAGCTGGTCGATAAGAAGATTATCTTTAAGCTTGCCGCCATGCAGTTCCCCCGTATAGCCATTGCCATAATCAATCCTCAGCAGAGGGCGATCGATCACGCCAGCATGGCGCGATATGGTCATCACCAACCCTTTATTACCGGGAACACTGCGAGCCACACAGAAATTAAGGTTATCGCAGGTTACCTGCCAGCCATTAAATGTTTTTTGCAGTGGCGCAGCTTTTACGCTGGCGACAAAGAGAAAAGGCAAAAAAAACAGTGGTTTCATCCAGTAAGGCATCAGGCAATCAGGTTCCCCAAATAGTTAAGCAATGATGATAGCGCAACGGCAAACGATCAACATGCCTTAATCTGTGACCTCACCCATAAAGCACAACTACGGCTAAATCCCGACAATGAGTGTGATTGCACGTTCATCATCCTGTCTCTCCTGCCTCCTCTCAATAAGATTTATCGGACAATCAAAACGCGCCGACAAAGAAAGGATAAGCAACGCATGGCAGTCCCTGCATGTCCCCGGACCTTCGTCCGTCAAGGATTTGCACTGCTGTGTGACATCAGGCGGTTAGCCATCCGGCAAGTTGTGCATGCTGTAACAGCATGATAGTTTTCGCATCACAAATGCGTCCGTCCTTAATCATTGCCAACGCTGTTGGAAAGGGCATTTCTAATACGTCAATATCCTCATCCTCAACGCCACCACCGGCATTATCACGCGTTAAATCATCATATTCCGCGGCGAAAAAGTGCAACAGCTCCGTCACGCCCCCCGGAGACATGTAGGCAGAAAAGAGTTTCTCGACATGCCCCACCGCATATCCCGTCTCTTCTATTGCCTCTTTGCGAATACAATCCTCGGGTGAATCATCATCAAGCAAACCCGCACAAACTTCGATCAGCATACCGTTACTGTTACCATTGACATAGGTAGCAATACGGAATTGGTTAATCAGCACAACGCTGTTTTTTTCGCGATTGTATAGCAGTATGGCGGCACCGTTACCACGATCGTACACCTCACGCTTATGGCGGATCAGTGCGCCATCGCGGGCAGTGAGATCGTAGGTGAAATTACGCAGTAGAAAATAGTTTTCAGAGAGGACTTTATTTTTGACAATCGCCACTTTCGTAGACATCGGGTAGGTTCCAGACCATACAAGAAGCTAATAATCATAGGCTGAACAAAACAGGAAAACTATCTTAAAACGACGCGTTAATTACGTTGATAGCGGCGTTGTCGCCCGACGCCGGACGGCACCGCCGCATTCACATTCCCGGAACCACCAGAGGGAATGTGAATCAGGCTTACGAGCCTGACTCTACAACTGGGGTTTCATGATGATCGTGCTGCGTTTCAGCAATGGCATTGACGCGTTTACGTACGCCAAACCAGCCCAGCACCAGCACCACGGCAATTAACGGGATAGATGCAATCGTATAGGTGCCGTTCGGGTAGTCAAATGCCATCAGTACCAACACGCTGGCCAAAAATAGCAGTGTTAACCACGACGTAAACGGTGCCCACGGCAGTCTGAAGCTCACCTCATCTGCCTTACCTTCTTTAATCGCCTTACGTAAACGCATCTGGCATACCACGATAAAGGCCCAGGAAGAGATGATACCCAACGAAGCGACATTCAAAACGATTTCAAAAACCTGCGAAGGAACATAGTAGTTAAGCACCACGCCAATAACGTATACCGCAATGGTTACCAGGATGCCTGCATAGGGCACCTGCTGACCATTCATTTTCGCCATAAATTTGGGTGCAGAGCCGCCCATCGACATCGAACGCAAAATACGCCCGGTTGAATAGAGGCCAGAATTCAGGCTGGAAAGCGCTGCGCTCAATACCACGATGTTCATAATGCTCCCAATATACGGGACACCGAGGCGAGTGAAGAACGTTACGAACGGGCTCTGACCGGCCTGATACGCATTCCAGGGCAGTAACAGTACCAGCAGTACCACCGAACCAACATAGAACAGACCGATACGCCAGATAACGCTATTTATCGCCTTTGGCAGCATCGTTTTCGGGTCTTTACACTCCCCTGCCGCCGTACCAACCAATTCTATCGAAGCAAAGGCAAATACCACCCCCTGCACTAATACCAGCGCGGGCAGAAGTCCATGCGGGAAAAAACCGCCGTTATCGGTAATCAGGTGGAACCCGGTTGCGTTACCGTCCAGCATTTTTCCACTGCCGAGAAATACCACGCCCACGATCAGGAAAATGGCAATCGCCAGGACTTTGATCAGTGCAAACCAAAACTCCATTTCGGCAAACCATTTCACACCAATCATATTCATGGTACCGACAATGGCCAATGCTCCGAGCGCAAAGATCCATTGGGGCACATCACCGAACGCCCCCCAATAATGCATATACAACGCGACTGCGGTGATATCTACAATGCCGGTCATTGCCCAGTTGACAAAATACATCCAGCCTGCCACGTAAGAGGCTTTTTCACCCAGGAACTCACGTGCATAAGAGACGAAACTACCGCTGCTTGGGCGGTGAAGGACCAACTCCCCCAATGCGCGCAGAATAAAAAATGAGAAGATACCACATACCAGATAAACCAGCGCCAGTGCTGGCCCCGCAGCCTGTAAGCGCGCTCCGGCCCCAAGAAATAGCCCGGTTCCAATAGCGCCGCCAATGGCAATCATCTGCACCTGGCGATTACCCATCGCTTTGTGATAGCCGGTATCATGAGAATTTAACCAACGCCGTTTCGCAGCACGTAAGTCAGCTGCTGTTTTTTTCTTCGCTTTCATTACCTGTCCTTTATTTCCTGTCCACTTGAAAGAGTAGCTGGCCACTCTGACCATCATCGGGCGGGATAATCAACATGCATTAAACCGGCTGAGGATGGGGGGAATTCACCATCATCCTGTTATATTCTGAATCATTATCGGTAACGGCCCTGAAGGACGTTCCGGGTGGGCCGAACTCGGGGCAAACTCACAGTAACCTGGAGTATGGCGAATATATTTATAATATTTGCGGATGAGGCAAAATAACGGCGAGAATCCTACCCGTTCTCCCTGAACGAAGCAAAATTTCTGCTTTCGCAATACGTTATGATTTGTAATTTTGTGGCACAGGGCCCGCATTGCCGAAAGAATGAACGCTCCTCTTACGAAGGGATTAGGCCTGCCGGATAAATGTTTTGGGGCAAGATCGGAAGGTGGTACTGATCATAAATAAAAAAAAACCGACGCAGAAATGCAGTCGGTTTATTCAATGCCAGCAAGGCACAGGCAGCGCTATCCTGCTCTCCATTCAGGCCACTTAGCACGGCGTATATTTTGTCAGTAAATGACGTGATACATACCGCATTTGCTTAGTGGTCAGCGCTTAAAGCTACATGGAAAACTCGTCGGGTCTTATTTATACAGCTCTGCGGTCCCACTCCACATACTTGAATCTCCAGGATTATCCAGCCCAACAATACGATAATGTGTCGCACCCATTTCTTCCGCTTTTTGCGACAGTTTTTGGGCAGCATCATCTATCGAACCGCGTTGAGCCGAGACGGAAACATTACCGATGCTTTCCAGCCCGCGAGCTTGCTGGCTGTCAATCTCAGTTGCCGCCATCGCCGTGAAGGACGTCGTGGCAAATAGCGCCACCGCCAGGATGGTAGGGTATTTAAGGTTCATAGGTGACTCCCGAACTGATTTATTTTTAAGGTTAGGTTAGTTACGAGATTGATTATTGCCTTCATAATGAAAACCAACGTGACCATACTGTAAAACAGCTAAAGCTTTGTGGGCCCATTTGCAGAAGCATCCAGGGAAACGTCAGTAAGGGTTACTATTTGTGCAAAGGGTTACGTGATATGAGCAAACGTGAGCGCCGGGAAACACTTTCGTCAACGAATGTTCTAAATATGGCACGGAGAGAGGATGAAATGACGACCGATGTTATCGGGACGTAAAAAAATCGTCAGGGACTTTGATCGTGCACCAAGTGAAGCACCTTGCAAACTGTAACAATACCGGGCCGGGCATATTCCGTGCGTTAAGCACGCAAAAATGCCTGCCGGGCACATAATTAAGCACAACGGCGATGTTGCCCGATGGAAATCTATCCTCAAGGAGCCTGTATGATGGAACAACATAAAATTACCGTGATGATCGTTGACGATCATCCACTGATGCGTCGGGGCATTCATCAACTGTTAAAGTTAGAGCCGCAGTTTCAGGTCATCGCCGAGACCAGCAGCGGCGCGGAAGCCGTAGAGGAAGCACACCGCCTGTCACCCGATCTCATTCTACTCGACCTGAATATGAAGGGGCTATCAGGCCTTGATACGTTAAAAGCGCTGCGTAATAGGGAGTCTGCATCACGAATTTTGATTTTGACGGTTTCCGATGCGCGCAGCGACATCTATGCTTTAGTCGATGCGGGTGCGGATGGTTATCTGCTAAAAGATAGCGAACCGGAACAACTGCTGGAACAAATTATGTCAGGCGCACGGGGCCAGCAGGTCTTTAGCGATGTAGTTCATGACTATCTGGCGAACCGTGCAGTAAACACCGATCCATTTATTACGCTGACGGAACGGGAGTTAGACGTTTTGCAAGAGGTTGCCAAAGGTCTATCGAATAAAGAAGTTGCCGGTATGCTGCACATCTCCGAAGAGACGGTAAAAGTGCATATTCGCAATTTGCTCCGAAAACTGAATGTTAAATCCCGCGTTGCCGCGACGGTACTCTATCTGCAAGACCGCCATAACTAAGCGTCAGGGCTGAGACATCAGCCCGACGTTTAACGACGTTTTTTTACATTTTCTCCTCAATTTCTCCACGATTCTTGCCATAGCTGCGGGTAAAGTAGCTATTTCCCGGAGCGCTTGAATCGATTAAAAAAATTTTACCCGGTTAAACGCTCAGCGAGCGTTGTCTGGCGTGCATGCCTGGCGCAATTTTATTTTGTTTTACCGAAACATTGCTGAGGAGCACTGACTCGATGGCGGATTTTTTTATCGATCGCCCGATCTTCGCGTGGGTCTTAGCCATAATTATGTGTCTGACCGGCACACTGGCTATCATGTCACTCCCTATTGAACAGTACCCTGACCTCGCGCCGCCCAATGTCCGTATCACGGCTAACTACCCGGGAGCATCAGCCCAAACGCTGGAAAATACTGTCACGCAGGTTATCGAGCAGAGCATGACCGGCATCGATAATTTGATGTACATGACTTCACAGAGCAGCAATACCGGTCAGGCAACGATCACCCTTACCTTTACAGCAGGCACCAATCCTGACGAAGCCCGCCAGCAGGTACAGAACCAGCTTCAATCTGCTGTACGCAAACTGCCACAGGATGTACAAACGCAGGGCGTCACGGTAAATAAAACCGGTGACACAAATATTCTGATGATGGCGTTTGTGTCTACCGATGGCAGCATGGACAAACAAGATATTGCTGATTATGTCGCCAGTAATATTCAGGATCCACTAAGCCGCATCAGTGGGGTTGGTCAGGTGGATGCCTATGGTTCGCAATATGCCATGCGTATCTGGCTTGACCCCAATAAGTTAATTAACTACTCGCTGACAACACAGGATGTGGTGAAAGCCATTACGTCGCAGAACAACCAGATCGCAGTGGGCCAGGTTGGCGGATCGCCCTCCGTTGATAATCAGGCGTTAAACGCAACTATCAATTCACAGTCGCTGCTACAAACACCCGCTCAATTTAAAGCTATTACTTTACGTACCAATCAGGACGGTTCAGTGGTCACGCTGGGTGATGTGGCTGAAGTGGGGCTGGGAGCGGAGAAGTACGACTTTCTCAGTCGCTATAACGGACAGGCTGCCTCGGGACTGGGGGTAAAATTGGCCTCCGGCGCAAATGAACTGGAAACCGATAAACTGGTACGCGCGCGTATTGCCGAACTTTCACAATATTTCCCGCACGGGCTGGAAGCGAAAGTCGCTTATGAAACCACCCCTTTTGTCACAGCATCAATCCGGGATGTCGTAAAAACACTACTGGAAGCAGTACTGTTAGTCTTTTTAGTCATGTACCTGTTTTTACAGAACTTTCGCGCTACTCTTATTCCGACCATTGCCGTACCGGTGGTACTGCTGGGCACCTTCTCAATCCTCTATGCCTGTAACTTCAGTATTAATACACTCACCATGTTTGCCATGGTGCTGGCTATCGGCCTACTGGTCGATGATGCCATTGTCGTGGTGGAAAATGTCGAGCGAATAATGAGCGAAGAGGGGCTTTCCCCTCGCGATGCAACGCGTAAATCAATGAAGCAGATTCAGGGGGCATTAGTGGGTATCGCGCTGGTGCTGTCGGCGGTATTTATTCCGATGGCATTTTTTGGCGGTACTACTGGGGCCATTTACCGGCAATTTTCCATTACGATTGTTGCCGCCATGGTACTTTCCGTACTGGTTGCAATGATCCTAACGCCTGCCTTGTGTGCCACCATTTTGAAGCCTATCCCACAGGGCCATCACCATGGACGCCGCGGATTTTTTGGTTGGTTTAACCGTACATTTAATAGTAGCGCTGAAAAATACGAGCGGGGTGTCGCCAAAATCCTGCTGAAAAGCGGCCGCTGGCTACTGATCTATCTGGGCATTATTGGCATCATGGCATTCTTGTTTCTGCGTCTGCCCACCTCATTCCTTCCGCTTGAAGATCGCGGCATATTTACCACGGAAGTCAGACTACCGCCGGGCGCAACGCAGCAGCAGACACTTAAAGTCGTGCAGCAGGTGGAGCATTATTACCTGACCGCAGAAAAGGACAATGTGGTCTCCGTCTTCGCCACCGTCGGTTCAGGCCCGGGCGGCAACGGTCAAAACGTCGCGCGCCTGTTTGTGCGCCTGAAAGACTGGGATGAAAGGACAGGAGCCGATAGTTCATCTTTCGCGATGATTGAACGCGCAACCACGGCCTTTGGCAAAATTAAGGAGGCGCGCGTCATCCCCAGCAGTCCACCAGCGATTACCGGAATGGGTAATTCCGCCGGCTTTGACATGGAACTGCAGGATCATGGTGGTATTGGCCATTCGCAGCTGATGGCAATGCGCGATAAGCTGCTGGAAATGGCAGACAACAATCCACAACTGTCTCGCGTACGCCATAACGGCCTGGACGATAGCCCACAGTTACGTATCAATATCGATCAGCGCAAAGCGCAAGCCCTGGGGGTGTCGCTGGATGATATTAATGACACGCTGACAACCGGCTGGGGCTCGACCTATGTCAATGATTTCCTCGATCGCGGTCGCGTGAAAAAAGTCTATGTGCAAGCCGCCGCGAAATACCGCATGTTGCCGGACGATATCAGCCAGTGGTATGTCCGTAATAAAGCGGGCGGCATGGTGCCTTTCACCGCTTTCGCGACGACATCATGGGAGACGGGTTCGCCACGCCTTGAGCGCTATAATGGCTACTCATCACTTGAGATCGTCGGAGAGGCCGCGCCTGGCGTCAGCACCGGTGCTGCGATGGACATAATGGAGAAACTGGTCAATCAGCTACCATTTGGTGTGGGGTTACAGTGGACGGGGGCATCGTATCAGGAAAGAATGTCAGGAGCACAGGCACCGGCATTGTATGCCATTTCATTGCTGGTCGTTTTCTTAAGCCTTGCCGCGCTCTATGAAAGCTGGTCAATTCCATTTTCAGTCATGCTGGTGGTGCCTCTCGGCGTCGTGGGAGCGTTAGTGGCCACCTGGATGCGCGGGTTAGAGAACGACGTCTATTTTCAGGTTGGACTTTTAACGGTGATTGGACTGTCGGCCAAAAATGCGATTTTAATTGTTGAATTCGCCAACGAAATTAACCAACGGGGGCGAGATCTGATCGAATCAACACTGGAAGCCTCACGCCAGCGTCTACGTCCGATCCTGATGACATCACTGGCCTTTATCTTCGGCGTGCTGCCGATGGCTATCAGTAATGGTGCCGGTTCAGGCAGCCAGCATGCGGTAGGAACGGGCGTCATGGGCGGTATGATCTCAGCCACGGTCCTTGCCATCTTTTTTGTTCCGCTGTTTTTTGTGCTGGTGCGCCGACGCTTTCCGGTAAAAGAGAAGCACAATACGCCCACCGAATCACTCGCATCGCAGCAACACGATAATAAGTAAGCTGGCTCCGAATGAACCGGAACAAATAAGATAAGGAGCACAACGATGCTCCTTATCTTGCTTTCCTTTGCGATAAACCCAGTCAACAACCAGACTGCCCCATCATCGTGGTCAGACAATTATTTGCGCAGCATGGCTTCAATAAAATCTTTCCAGTGCCCTAACTCTGTATCAATCATCATATGCCCTCATGTTATCTGACCAAGTATACGCGCCCCTTTTTCTCAAATGAATAGGGGTCAGGGGTCATACAGGGCGGCAAACTGCTGTAAAATCATGTCGGTTTTACGTTTTGTGTTATTGCGCACACTTATGTTGGCCATCAACTTATCGGAACGATTCGGATGATGAGGCGTGGGGCAACACGCTGAAATCAGGTGTAATCTATAAAGAGGAGCGTTTAATGACGGATGTAAAAGAGACCGACACATTGATCCTGTATGGCATCAAAAACTGCGACACCATTAAAAAAGCGCGGAAATTTCTGGAAGGTCAAAACATCGCCTACCGGTTTCACGATTACCGCGTCGACGGGCTGAATGCCGCGCTGTTACAAACTTTTATTGATCAACTGGGTTATGAGCCGCTGTTAAACACCCGGGGTACGACCTGGCGTAAGTTAAGCGATGAGCAGCGCAACGCCGTTAATAGCGCCGGGGCAGCACGCGATCTTATGCTGGAACACCCTGCAATCATTAAACGCCCATTGCTCTGCGCCGCGGAGGGCTCTATGCTGCTGGGTTTTAGCGAATCCACTTATCAGCAGTTTATTCAGGAGAAGTCATAATATGTTCTGTCCGGTCATTGAGCTGACGCAGCAGCTTATTCGTCGCCCTTCCCTCAGCCCGGATGATGCAGGATGCCAGGCCATTATGATCGCCCGATTACAGGCGGTTGGCTTCACGGTAGAAACGATGAACATCGATGACACGCTGAATTTTTGGGCATGGCGCGGTCAGGGGGAAACCCTGGCCTTTGCCGGACATACTGACGTGGTCCCCACTGGCGATGCCAGCCGCTGGAATAATCCCCCTTTTGAACCCGTTATCCGTGACGGAATGCTGTTTGGTCGCGGTACTGCAGATATGAAAGGCTCACTGGCAGCAATGGTGGTTGCCGCTGAACGTTTTGTTGCAGCCAACCCTAACCACACCGGCCGCCTGGCGTTTTTGATTACCTCCGATGAAGAAGCCAGCGCCACAAACGGTACGGTGAAAGTTGTGGAACAGCTGATGGCGCGCAACGAGCGCCTGGATTATTGTCTGGTTGGAGAGCCTTCCAGTACGGAAATCGTGGGTGATGTGGTGAAAAATGGTCGTCGTGGTTCAATAACGGCCAACCTGACGATACATGGCGTACAAGGCCATGTTGCCTATCCGCACCTGGCGGATAATCCAGTACATCGCGCCCTACCGGCCTTGAATGAACTTGTCGCAATTGAGTGGGATCGGGGGAACGAATTTTTTCCACCAACCAGCATGCAAATTGCCAACGTACAGGCCGGTACCGGCAGCAATAATGTTATTCCCGGCGAGCTTTTTGTTCAGTTCAACTTCCGGTTCAGCACCGAACTCACCGATGAGATGATTAAACAGCGTGTCGACGCGCTGCTGGAAAAGCATCAGTTGCGCTATACCCTTGAGTGGAAACTGTCGGGTCAGCCTTTCCTGACATCGCGCGGTAAACTGGTTGATGCGGTAGTGAATGCCATTGAGCACTATAATGAAATTAAGCCGCAGCTACTGACGACCGGCGGCACCTCCGACGGACGTTTTATTGCCCGCATGGGCGCACAGGTTGTTGAACTGGGTCCGGTGAACGCCACCATTCATAAAATCAATGAATGCGTTAAGGCTGCGGATCTGCAGCTGCTTAGCCGCATGTATCAGCGCATAATGGAACAACTGCTCGCATAAGCATGACTCGGGAGAACGTAGCATGGAATGGTTTAAAGAGTACTGGTGGATTTTAGTGATTGTATTGATGGTGGGTGTGTTGATGAATGTCTACAAAGATCTCAAACGCATCGATCATAAAAAATTCATGGCGAATAAACCCGATCTGCCGCCCCACCGTGATTTTAACGATAAGTGGGATGATGAGGACGACTGGCCTAAAAAGAAATAGCGATCCTTATCTGGCGTAATGGCCGGAAATTCATTTCCGACCATTACGTGTTTTAACCGTAATATTGTACCACTGAGAGCCTCACCTTGCCCGGCTTTATACCGCCATCCCCTTCGCCAGCACGGCTAAATCCGGGGGAGACGGCATTAATCCGGCGTTATAGCAACAGCGCGATGCGCTCCTGCCACGTTTTGGCCTGAGGTTCATCATACGCATACAGCGCCTGCCGCGCTTCCCGTCGCCAGCATGCCAGTAAAGCTTTACGTCCTGTAAGGTTAAGCTGATCGATTAACGTATCATCCCCTTTACTTCCGCCAACTGCACCACGCAATGCGGGCAGTGCCAGCTCGGTTACATTAAGCAGACGTGCAAGCGCAGGCAAACTAGCCTCAAAGGGACGCTGAGCAAAAGCAAAACCGGCCAGCGAGTGCCAGTCCTGTTGCCTGAAATCCTGTTTATCATCAATCGCTATCGGCAAAGGTTCATCAATATGATGACGCAGCCAGTAAAAATCACGGCTTAACTGCTGCGTGGCGCGCTGAACCAACTTATCTCCTGCCTGGCTTAGCGGCAATAGCGCCATTGCCGTATAACAGCCGCTGCTTGCCTCACGCTGGCTACCTATTCGCACCAGTTCAAAACCGCAACGCTGCCAAAAACGCCAAAGCGGTTCGGTATAGCCAAAACTCACGGAAAGGAAATCGAGATGGGACGTATTTTCCTGCGCTTGCTGTAGCAAATGCAGTCCAACTCCCTGACGTCGACGGTGAGGTGCGATGGCAATACGGCTAACGCGTCGGGAATGCATCTGCGCCGCTTCAGGAAAACCGGCGTGAGCCGCTAACGACTGAGCGACCAGATTCCCCCGTGGACGACGTAACCCCGCCCAAATAGCGTCGGAAAGATCGGCTGAAAGCCCGCCTTCATCGACCAGCCAAAGCGCAGCACACACCTGTTCACCCTCCTGACCAGCAATAAAATGCATGCCCTGAGCATCCATCATCCGGCGCAAATCGAGCGGTGACGTTCGGTAATGCGCGCTGGTAAGCAGTTGATAGAGTGCACTTAACGTCACCGAGTGATCCTTCCACTGCTGCTGCTCAAGACGCTGATAGCGCAATGCCCCTTGACGCGGCACAATCTCGGGTTCGGTCAACAGCAGGCTACGATTGATAAAAGCTTCAAGGGGATCGTCTGTCGCCCAACGCTGCGGTGCATCCAGCGTAAAAAAACGTGGTGCAGGCAGCGCAGCGCAGAACTTTAATAAAAATCCTCGCCCGGTCCCCTCGTAGCCCTGTACGGTCGTGGTTAAGAGTATACGCGGGAAGTAGCGCAACAATCGCTGCAGTATCGGAGTAGGGATTGCAGCAGCTTCGTCTATCAGCAGCCAATCAATCTCCGTGGGAGGATGCTTTTCACAGTGAGCCAGCAACGTATCCGGTGCAAAAAACGTAAAGGCCTCGCCGGCAAAATGGGCTAACACCTCGGTCGAAACCTTTGCTGGTGCCGTTACCCAACACGGGCCTGGCCAACGCTGTACAAGCATCCCGGCTAGCGCAGACTTCCCGCGCCCCCGGGGTGCCGTCAGCACCGATACCCCCACAGGCAAAGCGAGTAATGCCGCCAGCACACGCTGCTGCTGCTCTCCTGCATTGGGTTGCCAGTCAGGTAGCGCATTCAGTGTCGTCAGCGAAAAGGGAGCCGATTGCTGTAACACCAGCACCGCAGGATCGTCGGCAATGTGCTGTTGCAGATGACGGATAAAATTTGGCGAGGCGACAGGCCGGGAAAGACTATTCCAGCGCAAAGAATCACTATCAGGTTGCTCTGACCAGCGGTGCCATGCAGGAACCAGTAGCACCAGCCAGCTCCCCGCGACAAGGGTACCCGCCAGCACAGCAAAGGCTTCGGCGTGAAAACCATCGCGTGCATCGAATACTGCATGGCGGAACTCGCGGCCAAGTAGAGTGCGCACCGCCGATGGCTTACACTGAAGTGAACGTTGCGATGCCTCACCGACCCATAGCCAGTCACCGGCAAGTGGCGTTATCCAGCGCAGGGCCTGCTGCTGACACCAATCGCGTTCACCGCTGATGACCACCAACCGTCGCACGCCTTTTTGCTGCATCTCAGCGGTCAGTTGCTCCAGATCCATCATGCTTTAGCGACTGGCAAAGGTATTACACTGACCCGGATCGCCACCGTCAAAGCCGCGTTTAAACCAACTGTAACGCTGCTGTGAAGTACCATGAGTGAAACTATCCGGCACTACGCGCCCCTGGCTCTGCTGCTGTAAGCGATCGTCGCCGATGGCTTCAGCCGCATTCAACGCCTCTTGCAAATCCCCCGCTTCCAGCACCTGCTGCTGTTCCATATAGTGGCCCCACACGCCGGCAAAGCAATCGGCCTGCAATTCCATTTTCACCGATAGCTGATTCACCTGCGTCTGTGAAGCACCCTGCTGCATCTGACGGACTTTGGGCTCAATGCCTAACAGCTTTTGGACGTGGTGTCCCACTTCATGAGCGATAACATATCCCTGGGCGAAATCGCCCCCGGCACCAAGTTTATTTTTCATCTCATCGTAAAAGGAGAGATCGATATAAACAGTCTGGTCAGCAGGGCAATAAAATGGCCCCATCACTGACTGGCCCGTGCCGCAGCCGGTTAGGGTTGCACCGCGGTACATCACCAGCTTTGGCGCTTGCCAGGGCTTATTCATCTGTTTAAAAATTTTCTGCCAGGTATCCTCGGTTGTCGCCAGAATAACCGAGGTAAATTTTGCCGCTTCATCATCCTGAGGAGAGATGCGTTGCTGTGAGGTCTGCGGGGATCCGGGCTGTTCACCCGTCAGCAACGGCGTTAAATCGTAGCCGTAAAAACCCGCAACGGCGACAACAATTAATAAAACAATACCGCCTTTACCACGCGGAATACGTATACGGCCACCGCCCATTGATGGCGACTGATTACGACGATCCTCGACATTGTCACTTTCGCGACGCCCTTGCCAGCGCATAACTTGCTCCTGTCCCTATCATATTCATTTGATGGTGATGATTTTAGTCGGGCCGGAGATGAATAACCAGAAAAGGCGTGTGTGCCTTACATAACCAAGGCGGAGGTTTATTGCTGTATTGCAAACGTCATCCCGATATTCGTACTCAATGTCCATGCTTCCCTGCCCCGCGAAGTCCCGGTGGAGAATTTACACCGTATCTGCGTTACGCAGACCAGGAGACAACGTATCAGCCATTCAACACAATGACTCTGTCAGCAGAGGCAAGGGTCGATGCCCGGTGTGCAATAATTATTCGAGTAATATTCATCTGTTTGATTGCCTGATTCACAAATATTTCGCTGTCTTTATCCAGTGCGCTTGTTGCCTCATCCATAAACAGAATACCGGGCTTACGGTAGAGTGCCCGCGCAATAAAAACACGCTGTTTTTGTCCGCCTGAAAGCCCTTCGCCTAATTCACCGATCAAGGTATCGTAGCCCATCGGCATTGCGACAATCACATCATGTATATAGCTGGCCTGAGCACAGGCTATCATCCAGTTTTCGTCAACATCGTTGGAAAATCCGCAAATATTTTCGCGTACGGAACCGGAAAATAAGCGGTCATCCTGCATGACACAGCCCGTCATTCTGCGATAATTATTCATCCCCAACTGCTGTATATCTATTCCCTCTACGATGACCTGACCAGCGTCGGGTTCAAGTAAGCCGCAAAGTACTTTCATCAATGTTGTCTTACCCGCTCCCGACGGGCCGGTGATCGCAACACTCTCACCTGGTGAAATATGGATATTGAGAGGAGAGAATACCGGTGCGGATTGTTTGTCATAGCGGTAACTGAGATTTTTAATCTCCAGCGATACAGGCTTCACACCGCTTTCATAATAAATATCGGGTTTTCTGTTCTCCCGTCTATTTAATGCAATATCAGCTATACGTTCGTTATGCAGGCTCATCATGCGTAACTGCAACAGAAAGTTGACCAAAGAAGCCATCCGGTCAGAAAATTGCTCACGAAATGAGGAAAAGGCGATAAACATTCCGATGGTCATCAGATTATCCATCACCATGCTGGCTCCCAGCCACAGGATCAGCGTCTGTTCACAGGTTGCGATCAGGGTATTAAGTCCGCCAAACAGCAGATCCATTCTGGTCACTCGGATACCTGTGTTGATAGTTTCCGCTTCGAGATTGAGCCAGTGCTCGCTGCGCCGTTCACTGAGCCCCTGCATTTTTACCGTCGCAATGCCATACAGCGTCTCCATAAAATAGGAATGCGTGCGCGCGCTACGTACCAATGACTCCTCAGACATCTGGCGGTAATAGCCGTAGGTCAGCAACCGGATTGCAATATAGAGTGCAGTGAAACCAAGGACAATCCAGGTCAAATATCCGCCGTATAACACCATCATGACCAACACGCCGCTGACCATAATGATGTCCATCATGGAACCAATCAGGCTGGTGGTAAAAAGGCTTTGCAACAACTCAAGAGAGCCAAATCGGGACTGAATATCCCCCATTTTTCGTCTCTCAAACCAGTTTAGCGGCAGTTGAAGCAGATGCGACAGCAAGCCCGCCTGCCACTGAATGCTGATAAGCGTTTCCAGCACCAGTGAAGATAAAGCACGCACCATGCTGACAGCCGCACGCAGCAAGATAAAAAGTAGCAGTCCACAACACAGGAGGGTCAACAGTCCGCGATCGGTCGCTGGAATGGCATGGTCCATCACTAACTGCGTACCGACAGGCATCACCAGATTAATAGTTTCTATTACCAGTGAAAGGCAGAAAATCTTTATCAAAGCCCCTTTCAGCCCCTGTATACCGCGAACCAGCGTGACAAAACGGATGCGATTTTTCACCGTCTCCTGAGTAAACTCTGCATCGGGCCAAACTTCCATTGCGACGCCGGTAAAGTGCCGGGACATTTCCGCTAAACCAACCGTTCTTCGCCCGTGAGCCGGATCATGCAGAATAAAGCGGTTCCTCTTCACCCGCGTCAGCACCACAAAGTGGTTAAAACCCCAATGGAGTATGCAGGGAAGTCGGAGATCAACCAGTTGGTTAAGCTCAAGTGACAGCCCCCGAGTCATCATGCCAAGATCGGTGGCAATATTTTTCAGTCCACCCAGGGTGGCACCGCGCGCATTCAGATTAAAACGCTGACGCAGCGTAATAAGGTCAATATTTCTGCCATAGTGACTGCTGATCATTGCGAGGCAGGCAAGTCCACACTCTGAGGATTCAGTCTGGTGTACCATCGGCACCGTGCGGCGCATATTAAGCTCCAGTTTGCTCAATATTCTGATGAAATCTGACTTATTCATCGACTGGCCCCACCGCACTGTTTTTCATGTCATAAAAAGGCGAGAGCATCCACTGATAGACTCTCCGCTTTTCAAGAAACAGCGTACTCTGAGCCTTCATTCCATTTTCAAGGTTCATTATTTTGCCACTCCAGGCAATGTGCTGTTTTACCGGTTTCACGATCACTTTATACCAGGGGATCGCGGTCGCCAGGACAGGCTTAGGTGCCCCCTGATACATCGCCATTTCCTGCGGTGTGGCAGGCGATCGCGCAATCAGATGAATCGAACCGGTGAACTGTCCAAATTTTTCTGCGGGGAAAGCTTCATAACGAATATTGACGCGATCGCCAACGGAAAGATAAGGAATGGCATCATTGGGGACCCAGAGTACAAGATAATAAACCGCCTGCTTACCAGGCAGGATTTGTAGCAGACTGTCACCGGGAGCAACCATCTGCCCAATAGTGACACTAAGAGAATCGACTTTGCCTTCGGACTGAGCGCGCACCAGCATTTCCTGTTCAGCTTCATTGCTCACTAATTGCTTCTGTAACTCTTCCCGCTGGAGTTCCATCTGGTAAATCTGGTTATCAAAATCAGCGGCCTGGGTTTCAAGCTGACTCGTCAGTGCAATCACCTGCAGCGCATTCTGCTCATTTTGCCCACTCAAACTCAGCAAGTTACTCTGCTGCTGATAGTAGAGCGCCACCTGATTAGTTAATTGATCTTTATTAATCAGCCCTTTCGCTTGATAGCGGCTGTAGTTCTCCATATTTTTGCGCATGATTCTGATGCCCTCTTCCGCCTGGCTAATGATGGCATTACCTCGGGTAAGTGCACTGGTATATTGTTGTTTCTGTGCGGAAAGCGTTTGTAAGGTCGCGCGTTTATTGTCTTCAAGGCGGGAAATAATACTGGCTATCCGTTTAAGTTGATCTTCGGTGCGCTGACGCTGGTTATCGCTGACAATACCGCTACGCGTACTTTTGCTGGTATCAATTTGGTAAAGTGCGTCCCCTTTATGAATACTCTGCCCTTCTGTGACAAATCGGGAAACAATAAATCCCTGAACTTGGGAATAGACATTAACCGGGCGGGGCCAGGTAGTAATTTCCCCCGTAACGTTGACTCGTCGCGTGTAACTGCCGACGGTAATAAACAGCATAAACGCTATAATAAATACCAGGCTTAATGTCATAACCAGCCATGACGGAATACCACGTAACAACATCGCGCTACCACGCCATTTTAATTTCCGACTGTCCAGCGCTTCCCTTCTGTACATAGGTTTCCCGAAAGACCATCCTGGTCTGTATTGTTTGCCTTCATGCTATTCGTCATTTTTTGGCTGAATGTAGATTACATAAAATAAAAAATTCAGCACATTGAGATTTACACTAAAAATAGTTTTTCTCAAAGAGATATTTACCTCTGAAGAAAAATACGGCCAACTCACCTCAATAAATAAAAAACCATTAAATAAAACACGTTATTTAAAAGAGTTAATATAACAACCAATTAAATCACTCTTTCAAAGCTTGTTATTATCGCAGGAGTTTTTATCAGCGAGAAGAGAGCAGAGAAAACAATATATCCAACGTACATATGCTATCGAATACGACATTAAATATGTTTAACAGGAAGCTCTAAACAATATGCGTAATTCTGTATATAAAGATAAGACATTATGCTTATTCACTCTCAGCTGGCATTTTCCTTACTGGCGGCCCAAATAAATAAGGCCGCTAACGCGGCCTGCAACAGGTTCTGCAAAGGGAAACGATTGCGTGGTTAATCTAATTTTACGCCAAGACGGTTAGCAACTTCTTCATAGGCTTCAACCAGTCCACCAAGGCTTTGGCGAAAACGATCTTTATCCATTTTATCCATGGTTTGCTTATCCCACAGACGGGCACCATCCGGAGAGAACTCATCGCCCAACACCACTTCACCTTTGAACAGACCAAATTCCAGCTTGAAATCAACCAAAATCAATCCCGCATCAGAGAACAACGCGCTTAGCACCTCGTTCGCCTTGTAAGTCAGTTCCTGCATACGTGCCAGATTAGCTTTGCTGACCCAACCAAAAGTTTCACAATAAGACTCATTGACCATTGGATCGTGTTTAGCATCATCTTTCAGGAACAGGTCAAACAGCGGTGGGTTTAATTCAATCCCCTCTTCCACGCCCAGTCGCTTCACCAGCGAACCGGCAGCACGGTTACGGATCACGCATTCAACCGGCACCATTTCCAGCTTTTTCACCAGTGCTTCGTTATCGGAAAGCAGCGCTTCCATTTGAGTTGGAATGCCCGCTTCCTGCAGTTTAGTCATAATGAAATGGTTAAACTTATTATTCACCATCCCTTTACGATCGAATTGCTCAATACGCGCACCGTCACCTGCTGACGTATCGTTGCGGAATTCGAGTATCAGCAGATCCGGGTTTTCGGTGCTGTAAACGGTTTTCGCCTTACCGCGATACAACTCAGCTTGCTTTTGCATCTTAATTAACTCCAAACGTGATATACGACCGTGTGAGGTATAAAACCATTACTGTTGGTGGACCCGTGTTACGCGGTCCATCTTACATCGAACATTGCGGTGAGTGTAACAACCTCACTTTCCAGGTCTCTTTTCACTCACCGCATAAAAAAGGGCCGGAATTTACCGGCCCAGATTTTTATTTACTCAGTGCCGCCTGGAATACGGCGACTAACGCATCATTTTGCGACTGCGTTAACGGATGCCCTTTCGGATCGATAAACTGCAGACTGCTGCGGTTATCAAGATCACCGATCTGCAATTTGTAATCGCCATCAGGCAATTGCGGATCTTTCGCACCAATTTCATCCCAGCTGCTGCTGCCCGGAGCGCTGTATGTTACGGCCAGGCTCCCCTGCGAACGGTCACTGTCGGTCACTTTCATACCGATGCGTTTCAGCGCATCAGGTAAGCGCTGCCATACGGTGTTGAAAGGCGCACGCAGGATAAGGTTCGGTAAACCGGTATCATCCGCACCGCTTTGCACATCGATTTGCGCTGCGCTGCGGTTAGCCGCGCGCTCTTCCTGTGCCGTTTCGTTCTTATCTAAACCTGTACTGATATCATTTAGCATCTGCGCGGTGTAGCGCTGGATCTGCGCTGGCGCGGTAATATCCTGACCCTGTTGCTGCAGCTGCAACAACCGCACCGTCAAGGCTTGCTGATACCCCTGCTGCTGTACGCTTATCTGATAACGTCCACGATACTGGATATCTTCATCTGCGCGGTTCCACTGCACCCAGTCGGTGGTCAACTGCTGGTTCGCGTCCTGACGATCGGTGATGGGGTACTTATACGATTCAACGACGTTCACGACCTGCGGCCAGATTGAGCCATTACGACCGCTCTCCACCATCAGAATGCCGGTATTACCGGTAAACTGCGTGCGGGTACCGTTCATTAACGCCAGAGGCTGAGCAGGTGGACGGATATCGAGCTGTTTACCTGTCGCCCCCTGGCTGTTTACCACGGCAACATCGTAATCACCGTTTTGCAGCGGTAAAATCATCCCGGCAGGCGGGGTTAAATCTTTCAGTTCGGTCGCCTGCAAATAAGACTCGTCACCGCTGACCTGGCGCTTATAACGCTGGTCATTGGAACACGCTGCAAGCAGCATCACCGAGGACAGTCCAACAACGGTAACTAACGTGGACTTCTTTACTGAGTAAGCCATCAAATCTCCCTAATTTACAGCAGACCCGCATACTTGAGCGCCTGCTCCACAACCGGACGACCTGCGTCGGTTATTGGCGTCATTGGAAGACGCAGCGTATCGGTTGCTATTAATCCTAATTTCTTCGCGGCCCATTTAACCGGGATAGGATTGGGTTCAAAAAATAACTTCTGATGCAAATGCATCAGGCGCTGGTTAAGGCGGCGCGCTTCAGCAAAGTTACCCTGCTGAGCAAGCGCACAGAGTTCCGCCATTTCACGCGCAGCAACGTTTGCCGTCACGGAAATCACACCCCGGCCGCCCAGTTGCATGAAGTCGAGTGAAGAGGCGTCATCGCCGCTGACCAGAACAAAATCTTCATGAACCAGCTCTTGGATCTGGCTGACACGAGATAAGTTCCCGGTTGCTTCTTTAATACCAATAATATTTTGGATTTCAGACAGGCGACCAACGGTTTCTGGCAGCATGTCACAACCCGTGCGTGAAGGAACGTTATACAGCATTTGTGGCAAATCGGTACTTTCTGCGATCGCTTTAAAATGCTGAAACAGACCTTCCTGCGTCGGGCGGTTGTAGTAAGGGGTGACGGTCAGACAGCCAACGACGCCTGAATTATCAAAGCGTTTAGTCAGCGCAATGCCTTCCGATGTCGCGTTAGCGCCCGTGCCGGCGATAACCGGAATACGGCCATCTGCCAGTTCAAGCGTCTGTAATACCACATCAGCATGTTCATCCTGGCTTAGCGTCGCAGACTCACCGGTAGTTCCAACAGATACAATCGCCGCCGTGCCGCTCGCGACGTGATAATCAATCAATTTTTTCAGACTCGCACGACAGACACACCCTTTGTCATCCATCGGCGTAATGAGCGCAACAATACTTCCCGTGAACATTGATCATCCCCTCCACAAACAAGTCCTTCATGGTACGTTTGACGGGCATTGAAAAGCAAGCAGACAAGGGCCCACAGGCGCTTGGCAGAGGGTATTTTTTATGTTTACCTTAGGGTTATCACTATTGCTAATCATCATGACGGACAGGAAGCATCATTTTGCCACAGCAACATCATTTGGTTATCACCGCACTCGGCGTTGATCGCCCGGGAATCGTCAATGCAATTACGCGCCACGTCAGCAGTTGCGGTTGTAATATTGAAGATAGCCGTCTCGCCATGCTGGGCGATGAATTTACTTTTATTATGCTACTTTCCGGCAGCTGGAATGCGATTACGCTGATAGAATCAACCTTGCCGCTGAAAGGCGCAGAGCTGGAACTGCTGATCGTGATGAAGCGCACCAGCGCCAAAATACGTCCGCCCATGCCGGTTACCGTCTGGGCTCAGGTGGAGGTCACTGATTCGCCACATATTATTGAACGCTTTACCGATCTTTTTGACTCATACCAGATGAACATCGCGGAATTAATCTCCCGCACGCAACCTGCGGAAGAAAACCAGCCGACGTTGCTCTATATTCAAATAACCGCCCACAGCCCTGCCAGCCAGGACGCCTCATTTATTGAGCAGGCGTTTAACCAGCTATGTACAGAACTGCAGGCGCAAGGCACTATTAAGGCTGTATCTCATAATGCAGCATGAAAAAAATGGAGAGTTGTGATGAATCCACTGAAAGCCGGTGATACCGCACCGAAATTTAGCTTGCCCGATCAAGATGGCGAACAAGTAAATTTGGCCGACTTCCAGGGACAGCGCGTTTTGGTCTATTTCTACCCGAAAGCGATGACACCGGGCTGTACCGTTCAGGCTTGCGGACTGCGCGATAACATGGACAGGTTAAAAATGTCAGGCGTTGAAGTACTTGGCATCAGTACCGATAAGCCGGAAAAACTTTCACGCTTCGTTGAGAAAGAGATGCTGAACTTCACGCTGCTTTCTGATGAAGATCACCACGTTTGCGAGCAGTTTGGCATCTGGGGCGAGAAAACCTTCATGGGTAAAACCTACGATGGCATCCATCGTATCAGTTTCCTGGTTGGTAAAGACGGCAAGATTGAGAAAGTGTTTGATGATTTCAAAACCAGTAATCATCACGACATCGTTCTGGATTATATTACCTCTGCCGCCTGACTGTATTTTATGGCGAAGGAGGCGCTGAAGGCCTCCTTCGCACTTAGCGATCCGTGCTTTCCTCTATAGCCATCGTATCAGGCCATGCGTGCACCACGGACTTCACCAACGTTGCCAGCGGAATAGCAAAGAAAACACCCCAGAAGCCCCACAGACCGCCAAAAATCACCACGGAAAGAATAATCACCAGTGGATGCAGGTTTACCGCCTCAGAAAACAGTACCGGCACCAGTAAATTGCCATCCAGCGCCTGAATGACCAGATAAATGATAATCATGGTCCAAAAGTCGCTACCCAGCCCCCATTGGAACAAACCAACGCAGATCACCGGGATAGTGACTACCAGCGCGCCAACGTAGGGAATCATTACGGACAATCCCACTAACACCGCCAGCAACAGTGAGTAATTTAGATCAATAACCAGAAAACCGATCCAGGTCGCAATCGCCACCACAATCATCTCCAACACCTTGCCACGGATGTAGTTGGTGATCTGCTGATTCATTTCACTCCACACCTGACCAGCCAGTCCCCGGTTACGTGGCAATACGCGCCGCACTGCGTTAAGCATTTGCTCTTTATCTTTCAGCAGGAAGAACACCATCAAAGGCACCAGCACCAGATAAATTGCCAGCGTCATCAGACCAACCAGCGAAGCGAGCGAATACTTCACCAACGATTCACCAAACCCGGTGAGACGGCTCCGGATATTTTCAGCAATAACATCAATAATGCCGGCATCGACCAGCGCCGGGAAACGTTTTGGTAAAGCTGCTGCAAAATTATAAAGCTTATTCAACATATTAGGCATGTCACGTGTCAAATTCATGCCCTGCTGCCACGCGACGGGTGCCACGACCAGCACCATAACCAGCAGAATACCGGCAAAAATAAACAGCACAACGCTGGTTGCCCAGGTCCGTGAGCAGCCCAACCGCTCAAGACGAATGGTTGGCCACTCAAGCAGATAGGCCAGCACTAGCGCCACCAACAGAGGTGCCAGTAACCCATTGAAAAAAAATAAAATACAGAAAGCCGCAACCAAAATGATCAGTAACGCGATGGCTTCAGGATCGCTAAAACGACGGCGATACCACTGTATTAACAATGCCAGCATGACATTTCCTTTCTGGTTTCCATTTTGGAGAAGGCAAGATTGTACTTGAAAGGAAAGGAGATGATAGAAAAGAGTTAGGTGTTTGTTCGCGATAAGCGCTGTGCGTATCGCCGAAGATCATCCCGACAAAACCAAGCCTATGCACGAATCAGCCAGCAATAACGCACCTTCCAGCGAAGCACTAACTAGTATCGATTGAGTGAAGCAAGAATGATTTACGCACCACCGATAAACGGCACTTATTGCCCGTCAGGTTGTCAGAAGCTGAAGCGTATCATTCCTTTCTTAAACGGCTCTCGCTACTATGTTGCGGAGAATAACATTCCGGGATTGGTGTATGTTCAAGCGATTGAAAAAAAGTCTTATCACTTCGCTCATTGCGACATTGCTGGCAGGCGGTACATTGCCATCACGAGCCGATGTTGCAGATGCTTTACCCGATATTGGCACCACGGCGGGCGGTACGCTGTCGATTAATCAGGAGTTGCAGATGGGCGATTTTTACGTCCGCCAACTCCGAGCCAGTGCGCCACTGATCAACGATCCGTTGCTAAACGACTATATTAATCAGTTGGGCCAGCGCCTGGTATCGCATGCCAATTCGGTACGTACCCCTTTCCATTTCTATCTGATCCGCAATGACGAGATCAATGCCTTTGCCTTTTTCGGCGGTAACGTGGTGTTGCACTCTGCGCTATTTCGCAGTGCTGATAATGAAAGTCAGCTTGCTTCGGTTATGGCGCACGAAATCTCACACGTTACCCAGCGACATCTGGCGCGTGCAATGGAAGACCAGCAACGCAATGCGCCCCTCACCTGGGTAGGCGCACTGGGCTCTATTTTACTGGCGATGGCGAACCCGCAGGCGGGAATGGCCGCGCTGACCGGCACGCTGGCTGGAACACAGCAGGGAATAATTAGTTTTACCCAGGGTAATGAACAGGAAGCGGACCGCATTGGTATTCAGGTGCTACAGCGTTCAGGGTTCGATCCACAAGCGATGCCTAACTTTTTGCAAAAATTAGCCGACCAGTCCCGCTTCGCTTCCAAACCACCAGAAATTTTGCTGACGCACCCGCTGCCGGATAGTCGACTGGCCGATGCGCGCAATCGTGCTAACCAAATGCCGCCGATCGTCGTGCAGTCCTCTCAGGACTATTACATGGCGAAAGTACGCTCCCTCGGCATGTACTCCACCGGCAGAAATCAGCTAAGCGACGATTTACTTGATGTGTGGTCAAAAGGCAACCTGCGCGAACAGCAGGCTGCACAATATGGCAAAGCGATCCAGTTTCTTGAAGCGAAGAGTTTTGCCAACGCACGCAAAATAATCGAGCCGTTGCTGGCTAAACAGCCGGACAACGTCTGGTATCTGGATATCATGACCGATATTGATTTAGGCCTGAACCAATCACAACAAGCCATTAAGCGCTTAAGCGCGCTACGCGCTTCAACGACCAACCCGGTGCTGCAACTGAACCTTGCGAATGCGTATGTTGAAGGGAATCAGCCCGCGGCGGCCAGCCGTATTCTCAATCGTTACACCTGGGCACATCCTGACGATCCGAACGGCTGGGATTTGCTGGCGCAGGCCTCGGCGGCACAGGGGTTACGCGACGAAGAGCTTTCCGCGCGTGCGGAGAGTCTGGCGCTGAACGGGCAACTGGCGCAGGCTATCACGACTCTCAGCAGCGCCAGCTCATCGGTGGCGCTCGGCAGCCTGAAACAGGCGCGCTATGATGCCCGTATCGACCAACTGCGTCAGCTACAAATGCGTTTTCGCCAATATTCAAAATCGTAGCCACGCAGACTACCATCACGAACAAGGATGACTTTTACAGGATCATTATGGCTAACATCACGATTTATCATAATCCACGCTGCAGTAAAAGCCGTGAAACGCTGGCGCTGCTACAGGAAAAAAGTATTACACCGGACGTAGTACTCTATCTTGAAACGCCTCTCACAGTAACGCTGTTACAAAGGCTTCTGCAGCAGTTAGGCTTTCACAGCGCGCGTGAACTGATGCGCACAAAAGAAGATGCGTATCGTACATTGAATTTGGCCGATGCCTCACTCAGTGAGGCACAGCTATTACAGGCGATGGTGCAATATCCAAAATTGATTGAACGCCCTATCGTCGTGGCCCACGGCAAAGCTCGCATCGGACGCCCGCCGGAAAACGTACTGGACATTCTTTAAGTGATGAGAGATGGCAAAGCTTGAGCGGGAAACGCCCTCGCAGATTGAAAGATTGTATAACTACAGGCCCAGGGCTTCTTTGACAAAAGGAATCGTCAGCTTGCGCTGCGCACTAATCGAAGCGCGGTCCAGCTTGTCCAACGTGACAAATAAGGTCCGCATTTCGCGATCCAGCCGCTTCAGCAAAAAGCGGCCGACATCTTCCGGAAGTTCGAAGCCACGCAGATCGGCGCGCAGCTGCAGTGCCTGTAGCTTATCTTCATCTGACAAAGGCTGTAATTTATAGATCTGTCCCCAGTCCAGACGCGAAGCCAGATCGGCCAGCTTCAGATTGAGTTGACGCGGTGGACGATCGCCGGTAATTAACAGGCGCGTTTTACCGGTTTCGAGAATACGATTGTAAAGATCGAAGATCGCCATTTCCCAGGGGTCATCCCCCGCGATACATTCGATGTTATCAATACAAATCAGCGCAAGGTGCTCCATACCATCGAGCACCTCCGGCACAAACCAGGTACGTTTATCCAGCGGTACATAACCTACGGCTTCACCACAAGCGGAAAGTTCTGCGCAGGCAGCATGCAGTAAATGGCTGCGACCGCCCCCCTCACGAGACCAAAAGTAGAGATAGCTCCCGTGTTCCTGATGTAATGCCCCTTGCAGCGCAGCAAGCAGCGACGGATTCTCCCCCGGCCAAAAGCTGGCGAAGGTTTCGTCATCGGGCAAATAGAGTGGCAATGAAAGCTGTGCCGGCGTGTTCAGAAGTACCTCAAATGTGAGCGGGCAGAAAACCGCGAAAGTTTATCACAACTTTTAGTATTAGATGAAACGGGCAGCCACTGCCGCCCATTCCCGGTTACTCATCCGCGTCCAACACCACTTCTTCAGGGCGTAACAGACTGATGGCTTTAAAGATTAAACTCAGCCCTACCCCAACAATAGTCGCCAACGCCATGCCCTTAAGTTCGGCAGCACCAATATGCACTTTAGCGCCGCTCACACCGATGATCAGAATCACCGAAGTCAGGATCAGATTCTGCGCTTTGTTGTAATCCACTTTAGATTCAATCAACACGCGGATACCGGATGCGCCGATCACCCCGTACAGCAGCAGAGAAACACCGCCCATTACCGGCACCGGAACGGCCTGAATCGCGGCAGCCAATTTACCGATACACGAGAGCAGAATCGCCAGAATCGCCGCGCCACCAATAACCCAAGTACTGTAGACGCGGGTAATGGCCATTACACCGATATTTTCGCCGTAGGTAGTATTAGGCGTTGATCCAAAGAAACCCGAGAAAATGGTCGAGATGCCGTTGGCAAACATGGAACGATGCAAACCGGGATCTTTCAGCAAGTCTTTCTTAACAATATTTGCCGTGACCACCAGGTGGCCCACGTGCTCAGCAATCACCACGAGTGCGGCAGGCAAAATCGTGAAGATGGCATACCACTCAAAGCGCGGCGTATAAAAGGTTGGCAACGCAAACCAGGGCGCATCACGGACCGGAGTCCAGTCAACAATACCCATTCCCCAGGAGAGCGCGTAACCGACTAATACGCCGATAAGAATCGGAATAATCGCCAGGAATCCACGAAACAGTACTGAACCAAACACCGTAACCGCCAGCGTCACCAGCGAAATGATGATGGTTTTACTGTCCACCGCCGCGCCATCCGCCGGTAATAACCCTGCCATATTGGCGGCAACGCCCGCCAGCTCCAGACCAATGACCGCAACGATCGCCCCCATTGCAGCAGGCGGAAACATCACATCCAGCCAGCCGGTGCCGGCTTTTTTAACGATCAACGCCACCAGACAAAACAGTACGCCACATATAATGAAACCACCCAGCGCGACCTCATAGCCCAGCGGCAACAGCAACAGTACCGGAGAAATAAAGGCAAAGCTGGAACCTAAGTAAGCCGGGATTTTCCCTTTACAGATAAACAGATAAAGCAACGTACCGATCCCGTTAAATAGCAGAACCGTCGCCGGATTGATATGAAACAGAATGGGCACCAGCACCGTCGCGCCGAACATCGCAAAAAGATGCTGGAAGCTAAGCGGTATGGTTTGCAGCAGCGGTGGTCTTTCACTCACACCGATAGCGCGACGAGTCATTATAATCCCCTTGAAATGTTTGCCTACCCGCCATAGCTGAAGCAGCAATCTTCGAATTGCAGGCGTTTACCTTCGTCAGGCGATAAAGGTCTACACCTGGCCGATGCAATACTGCTTCACTTATTTAGGGTCTGTGTGCCATAAAAAAGCCGACTATCAAGTCGGCTTAGAAAAATAAACGTCGGCGAGGAGCGCCGATATACAGAGTCAGGCCACAGCCGGAAGACGTTAACCACGACATCTCTGCCGTGGAAAGTAACAGTCCCTTGTGGCTGGTTTCCGGGTAACACCCGTAATCGCCTGACGCGTACATTTACTTGGTACCAAAAATTTTATCGCCCGCGTCACCCAGACCCGGAATGATGTAGCCCTTTTCGTTCAATCCCTGATCGACAGAGGCAGTGTACACCTCCACATCCGGGTGGGCTTTTTCCAGCGCCGCAAGACCTTCGGGTGCGGCCACAAGTACCAGTACTTTAATGCTGCTGCAACCGGCTTTTTTCAGCAGATCGATGGTAGCAATCATTGAACCGCCCGTCGCCAGCATTGGATCAACCACCAACGCCATACGCTCTTCAATGTTTGATACCAGCTTCTGGAAATAGGGAACGGGCTCCAGCGTCTCTTCATCACGGTAAACGCCCACGACGCTAATACGTGCACTGGGAACGTGTTCCAGAACACCGTCCATCATTCCCAGTCCGGCACGCAGAATAGGAACCACGGTAATTTTCTTGCCTTTAATTTGCTCAATAGCCACCGGGCCATTCCAACCTTCAATGGTCACGGTCTCGGTTTCGAGATCGGAAGTGGCTTCATAAGTCAGTAAACTTCCCACTTCTGAAGCAAGTTCACGAAAACGCTTCGTACTTACATCATGCTCACGCATCAGACCCAGTTTATGTTTGACGAGCGGATGTTTAACTTCCACGATCTTCATTATTGTTCTCCCGAAGTATGTTGAGCTGCAAAAAAATCGCGGGATTATACCGCCTTTTATTCAGCATGCCATATGACTTAGGCCAATTATTTAAGCCGAATATTCGGTTATTTGCCCAATCAGAGAGGCTTGCTTCACGGTGTGTCGCAACTAAAAGCCAATCGAATGACTCCGCTCAAGGGACCGATTAACCCTCTGCGTAGAAATACGTACCGCGCCCTCAACGTGACGCGTGTAGTCTGATGGATATACGTGATGCTGATAATGATTGGCTAAAATATTGCTATGTGCAATGTCAGGCTAAGATGACACTCGCAAACGTTTGCCTGCACTGATAGAATTGCCGCGCTATAGGTCGTGTCCCTGCTGAAGGGGTCGTGGTGGTGCCGTCACAGCGCCCTTTTTTACTCGCGGGACACAGCCTAATTTCAAACCACCAACCGCAATCGCGTGGGGATTTCGCAGTGACCGATAAGACCTCTCTCAGCTATAAAGACGCCGGTGTTGATATTGATGCTGGTAATGCTTTAGTCGATCGTATTAAAGGCGTAGTGAAAAAGACTCGTCGTCCCGAAGTCATGGGTGGACTTGGCGGTTTCGGTGCCCTTTGTGCGCTGCCGCAAAAATACCGCGAACCGATTTTGGTCTCCGGCACTGACGGCGTCGGCACCAAGCTGCGTCTGGCAATGGATCTGAAACGCCATGAAAGCATCGGTATTGATTTGGTCGCAATGTGCGTCAATGACCTGGTTGTCCAGGGGGCTGAACCGCTGTTCTTTCTCGATTACTACGCTACCGGCAAACTGGATGTGGATACCGCGGCCAGCGTAATTACCGGTATTGCCGAAGGTTGCCAACAATCCGGCTGCGCCCTGGTTGGCGGCGAAACGGCTGAAATGCCGGGCATGTACCACGGTGAAGATTACGATGTGGCTGGTTTCTGCGTCGGCGTGGTGGAAAAATCAGAAATCATTGATGGCTCCAAAGTACAGGACGGCGATGTCCTGATTGCTCTGGGTTCAAGTGGCCCGCACTCCAACGGTTATTCGCTGGTACGTAAAATCCTTGAAGTAAGCCAGACCAATGCGGAAACCAAACAGCTTGAGGGCAAATCGATTGCCGATCATCTGCTGGAGCCTACCCGTATCTACGTGAAAAACATTCTAAGCCTGATTGAGCAGGTTGACGTACATGCGATCGCACATCTTACCGGCGGCGGTTTTTGGGAGAATATTCCACGCGTGTTGCCAGAAAACACCCAGGCCATTATTGACGAGTCAAGCTGGCAGTGGCCGGCCATTTTCAGTTGGATGCAGCAGGCCGGTAACGTCAGCCGTTTTGAAATGTACCGCACCTTTAACTGCGGCGTGGGCATGGTGATCGCGCTGAGTGCAGCAGATGCGGATAAAGCGGTACAGTTGATGACAGATGCGGGTGAAAAAGCCTGGAAAATCGGAGTGATTAACGCATCCGACTCGGAAGAACGAGTGGTTATTAACGCATGAAAAAAATAGTCGTGCTGGTTTCCGGTAACGGTAGCAATCTTCAGGCGATTATCGATGCCTGCCAGCAGGGACGAATCAACGGCAGCCTTGCTGCCGTGTTTAGCAACAAGGCGGGGGTCTTCGGACTGCAACGCGCCAGCCAGGCGGGTATCCCCGCCCACGCGCTCTCTCCCTCTCAGTTCTCAGACCGCATCGCTTTTGATCGTCAACTGATGCGGGAAATCGATGCTTACGCGCCTGACCTGATCGTGCTGGCGGGCTATATGCGCATCCTTAGTCCGGACTTTGTCGCCCATTACCAGGGACGGATGCTCAATATTCATCCCTCGCTATTACCTAAATATCCCGGGTTGCATACCCATCGTCAGGCAATAGAAAACGGCGATGAAGAACATGGTACATCGGTGCATTTTGTCACTGACGAGCTGGATGGGGGACCGGTTATCCTGCAGGCTCGAGTACCGATCTTCGCCGATGATAGTGAAGCTGAAGTCATCGCACGCGTCCAGCATCAGGAACATGCGATCTATCCACTGGTAATCGACTGGTTTATGACTGGCCGCTTAGCGATGCGCGATCGGGCCGCCTGGCTTGATGACAAAAAACTACCGCCGCAAGGCCACGCTTTCGAATAGCCCGCGTCTCCAGCCCAGATTTTCGCATAGGTCCCAAAGGACTGTCATTTAAATGGCGTATCTGCCCGTCTCGACTCTCATCTACGCCGTTAGTCGAGACAGGCAGTGTTAGCCATAGCGTCCGGTAATATAATCTTCAGTGCGTCGCTGCTGCGGCGCGGTGAAAAGCGTATCCGTCTCAGCAAACTCCACCAGACTGCCATTATGCACAAATGCCGCGTAATCAGAGACGCGCGCAGCCTGCTGCATATTATGTGTGACCAGTAGCAGGGAAAAATGCTGCTTTAACGTTGTCATTAGCTCTTCAATAACTAACGTAGAGATGGGGTCCAGTGCTGATGTTGGCTCATCCAGTAAGAGTACTTCGGGTTCGATAGCGATTGCCCGGGCAATGACTAACCGCTGCTGCTGCCCGGTTGAGAGGGTTAAAGCATTTTTCCGCAGGCTATCTTTCACTTCGCCCCACAACGCCGCCGCACGCAGTGCCCGTTCCACCGCCTCATCCAGCACACGCTTATCACGTACCCCTTGCAAACGCAGACCATACACCACGTTTTCATAAATGGATTTAGGAAAGGGATTAGGGCGCTGAAACACCATCCCAACCCGCCGCCGCAATGCAGAAAGATCGTTTTTTTCCTGATAAATGGAGCGATTACCTAACAGAATATCGCCTTCAATACGGCATCCGGCAATCAAATCATTCATTCGGTTAAAGCATCGTAATAGCGTCGATTTACCGCAGCCAGAAGGGCCAATAAGGGCGGTAATACAGTTCTTAGGTACCTTCAGTGAAATATCTTTCAGTGCCTGCTTGTCGTCATACCACAGCGAAAGCTTCTTTAATTCCAGCGCCGTTTCCGTATCGTTAAAGGTGACGGTTGAATGCATCTTACTTTCCACAGTTTATTGAATCAGCGCACGATAGCGCTCGCGCAGCCGGTGACGAAGCCCCATTGCCAGCAGATTAAGTCCCAACACCAGCAGTACCAACAATAGTGCCGTGGCATATACCAGCGGCCGATCGGCTTCAGCATCCGGGCTCTGAAATGCCAGATCGTAGATCTGAAAACCCAAATGCATAAATTTACGGTCAAGATGCAAATAAGGAAAAATGGCATCAACCGGCAGTTCCGGCACCATCTTTACCACCCCAACCAGCATCAGTGGAGCCGTCTCCCCCGCCGCACGTGCAACCGCCAGGATAAACCCCGTTAACATGGCTGGGACAGCAAGTGGCAATGTGATGTGCCACAGCGTTTCTGCCCGCGTCGCACCCAGCGCCAGCGAGCCCAGGCGCAGCGCGGGTGGAATGCGTGATAATCCCTCCTCGGTAGCGACAATCACCACCGGTAAGGTCAGCAGTGCCAACGTCAGGGATGCCCAGAGTAACCCCGGTGTACCAAAGGTGGGATTAGGTAACGAAGCCGGGAACAGCAGTTGATCCAAGGTGCCGCCAATCAACCAGACAAAAAATCCAAGACCAAACACGCCATAAACAATCGACGGCACGCCAGCGAGATTGACCACTGCAATACGGACCAATTGCGTAAGCCAGTGGCGGTGCGCATATTCATGCAGCCAGACGGCCGCGATAACGCCAAGCGGCATCACTACGATCGACATCAACATGACCATAAGCACCGTACCAAAAATGGCTGGAAACACGCCGCCTTCGCTTTGTCCATCCTGCGGGGAATCGCTGATAAAATGCCAGACCTGGTTGCCAAAGTGGCACCATTTCTGCCAGTAATTCATCTTATTCGGATACCAGGCCATGATGATTTGCGCCAGAGGAATACGATGGTCGTTACCGCTGGCATCACGCAATATCAGCGTATTGCGATCGATCTCGCGATTCAGCGACGCCAACCGCAACGCCAGTCGATCGAACTGCCGCTGCAGATCGCTACGATCGGCCTGATAGATCGACTGCTGCCGGATGCTATAGGCTTTCTTCTCACTCAGCATTTCAGCCCGCTGCTGCAGCGTATCAAGCTGTGCATTGATACGTGCCATATTCACGCGGCGAATATGCTCTGCTTGCTTTAACTGAAGCGAGATCTGATGCAGACGACGCTGTAAAGCCTGGCGCATATCCTGCGCGATCAGCGCCTGACGGCCTTCCTCCAGGCCAACAAACCAGCCATATGCCATACCGCCGGAACGACGTTGTAATACTATCACCTGCTCCGGCTGCTGTTGTGCAGTGATATCCGAAGACAGCAATGTCCGGAAATCCGGGGCTGCAAAATCGCGATTGCCCGTTTTAATCACATAGCGCGTGAACGTATCCGGCAAATAAGAAGGGAGAACCCGTCCCTCTTTTTCAAGTTGTCTGCGCGATAGCGTGCTGCTGCTTACCGTCTCCCCGAGAAGCTGTATGCTTCCGGCACTGGGCTGATTTAGCGTAAATAACGTAATCGATTGCGGCCAAAATCCGCGCAGGCCCTGCCACGCCAGCAAAACAATCAGCAGCAAGAAAGCCAGCAAGCTGACAACAACGGCGCCACCGGTTAGCCAGCGCCAGCGCTCGTTTTGTCGTACCGCGCGGCTCATCCTTGTTCCTCATGATTGTTGAAGCGCTGGCGCAAGCGTTGCCGTACAACCTCTGCCAGCGTGTTTACGACCAGAGTAAACAGCAGCAATATCAGTGCGCTGAGAAACAGGATACGATAGTGAACGCTTCCAGCGGCGGCTTCCGGCATTTCGACGGCGATATTGGCAGAAATCGTGCGTAGTCCCTGAAATAAACCGCCATCGGCAATCGGCGTGTTTCCCGTTGCCATTAATACAATCATGGTTTCCCCTACCGCACGTCCAAAACCAATCATCAGCGCGGCAAACACACCGGCTGAAGCGCCCGGGAGAACCACTCGGGATAAGGTTTGCCACTGCGTTGCGCCTAATGCCATCGATCCCTGTCCCAGCGAAACGGGAACGCTAAAAATGGCGTCTTCCGCCAGCGTGAAAATTAGCGGGATCAGCGCAAATCCCATCGCAACACCCGCTACCAGTAAATTTCGCTGCTCATAACCCCGGGATAAACGATCGGCCAGCCCTGTACCAAACAGAGCCTTATCGACCCATGGAAAAAACCACAGGCAGCTAAACGACACCAGCAACAGTACGGGCAGCAGAATCCAGACCTCCCTGCCCTGCGTTGTGCAATATCGTCGCCAAGTTTCTGGCAGACACCGGATCCCCCATGGACACAGCAACAACGTGAGTGCCAGGATGAAGGGCAGTAGCAGAACACCCGCCAGATGGTCGGCAATACGGGGGGCCAGCCACAGGCTGGCAATGAGGCCCACGACCACGCTCGGTAATGCGCCCATCATTTCAACAGTCGGTTTTACCCAGCGCCGCAGCCCGGGCGACATAAACCATGCCGTATAAATTGCTGCCGCCAGCGCTAACGGCGTGGCGAACAGAAGCGCCAATACCGATGCCTTAAGAGTTCCAGCCACCATCGGCACCAGGCTGAATTTAGCCTGATAATGATCGTTCGCAGCGGTCGATTGCCATACCCAGTCCGGTCGGGGGTAGTTCTCATACCAGATTTTTTGCCACAGACTTTGCCAGCTAAAGTCGGGAAATGGGTTAGAAAGACGATAGTATTGCCATTGTCCCGCACGCTCCACCAGCAATCCGTCACCCTGCGGCGTAAAACTGGCACGGATAACTCCCCCTTCAAGCTGACGAGAGAAAATCTCGCCATCCTGCTTACTGGCATATAGCCTGAGCATCCCGCTGGGATCAATCGTGGCAAATACTCGGCGGTTCGGCTCACTAATGAGCAGCGGCTGCGGCTGCGCGCCGGTAAAGTGACGAATAAAGTTAAGATGAGGACCTGTCGGGCTGGCGATATCAAACCATTGTGAGATACCTGATGTACTGGCTATCAGTAACGAACTGCCACCGCTCATCAGCGTAACATGCTGGGGTAATGCTTTCAGGGTGAGGGTATCACGTAGCGTGACGCCCTGCGGCGTAATGCGCCATACCTGCAAAATATTGGCAGTGACGGTAATCAGCAGCGTGCCATCCGGCGTCAGCAACAGTCGCTCGCTATGTGCAACAGGAATGGTTTGCCGCAGCGGTAACTGATCTGTCTGCAACGTCACCAACTCAATCGTTTTTCCCGTTGAGCCCGCAATAATCCACGTTCCTGCGTACGTTCTGGCCACGGCAGTGAGGAGTAACGGCTGAGAGAATAGCGCAAGTGGGGCATCGCCCAGAGGGAATTTCCAGCGCGGTTCGGTACTGTTGAAATCGGGTTCCAGCACTTTTACCTGGCCATCACTCTGAAAAATAGCCATCCCCTGATTATCCGCTGTCACAGCCGCCTGTACAGGCCCCGACGCAATATGTAACGCGGGTTCCGCCGGCGCCCCATTCAGAGGTATAAACCGCGCATTGCCCTGCGCTTCGATACGCCAGCCCCATTGACCATTAGTCCCCATCGCCACCGACGGCTGCGGTTCCCACAGTAAAAATGGGCTGGTCGAATATAAAGACGGTGATGAAAATAGCGGAACCACTACCCAGATGAGCCATAAAAACAGTAACATCATGATCATCAGCACGCCCACTCCGCAAACGGTGACTACACGCCGTGTAACGCGATCGATATAGCGCCGACGTTTGTCGCTGAAGTGAACAGGAATATGGTTATCGATCATGCCAGGCAGGGTTTCCATTGTGCTGTGAACACGCTATGTTGCCCGTAGCCGTTTGATAAGACAACTCTGCCCTAAATAATTCATGTTGCAGGACCGCAGTACTCGCACCGTGAGCGAAGACAATAAACCAGTAATATGAAGATTGACGGGAGGTTGGACATTATTGCCATACTCTCGCCATAATAGTCGTGGACACTGGGTACCCTCGTCCTGAATCAGTAAACGGAGCAAAGATGGGTCAGGAAAAGCTATACATCGAAAAAGAGTTAAGCTGGTTATCCTTTAATGAACGCGTGTTACAGGAAGCGGCAGATAAAACTAACCCGCTGATTGAGCGCATGCGTTTCCTTGGTATTTATTCTAATAATCTTGATGAATTTTATAAGGTTCGCTTTGCCGACCTCAAACGCCGTATTTTAATTGGTGAAGAGCAGGGTTCCCCCAGCACGCCGCGTCATTTGTTGAAAAAAATTCAACAGCGCGTGCTGAAGGCGGATCAGGAATTTGATGGACTCTATAATGACCTCCTGTTGGAGATGGCGCGTAATCAAATCTTTCTGATTAACGAACGCCAGCTGTCACCGAACCAGCAGAACTGGCTGCGCCACTACTTTAAACATCATCTGCGCCAGCACATTACGCCAATACTGATTAATCGCGATACCGATCTGACCGAGTTTCTTAAAGACGATTACACCTACCTGGCAGTCGAAATTATACGCGGTGAAGAGATCAGCTATGCCTTGCTGGAGATCCCATCCGATAAAGTGCCACGCTTCGTTAACTTGCCGCCGGAAACCCCACGTCGCCGCAAGCCAATGATCCTGCTGGATAACATTTTACGCTATTGCCTTGATGATATTTTTAAAGGCTTCTATGACTACGATACGCTGAACGCGTATTCCATGAAAATGACGCGTGATGCCGAATACGATCTGGTCACTGAAATGGAGTCAAGCCTGCTGGAACTGATGTCTTCCAGTCTGAAGCAGCGTCTGACGGCCGAACCTGTGCGTTTCGTTTATCAGCGCGATATGCCGGATGCAATGGTAGAACTGCTGCGCGGCAAACTCAGTATCTCAAATTACGACTCAATCATTCCCGGTGGTCGTTACCATAATTTTAAAGATTTCATCAGCTTTCCTAACGTTGGCAAAGCCAATCTGGTGAATAAACCGCTGCCGCAGCTGCGCCATATTTGGTTCGATGCGTTTCGCAACGGCTTTGATGCTATTCGCAATCACGATGTGCTGCTCTACTACCCGTATCACACGTTTGAACATGTGCTGGAGCTGCTACGCCAGGCCTCATTTGATCCCAGCGTGCTGGCCATAAAAATCAATATTTACCGCGTGGCGAAAAACTCACGCATTATCGACGCGATGATCCATGCCGCCTATAACGGTAAGAAAGTGACGGTGGTCGTGGAACTGCAGGCGCGTTTTGACGAAGAAGCGAATATTCACTGGGCGAAGCGGCTAACCGAGGCTGGCGTACACGTTATTTTCTCTGCCCCCGGATTAAAAATACACGCCAAGCTGTTTTTGATTTCACGCCGCGAAGGCACTGAGATTGTTCGCTATGCTCATATCGGCACCGGAAACTTTAATGAAAAAACGGCGCGTATCTACACCGACTATTCATTACTCACCGCCGATGCCCGCATCACCAATGAAGTACGTCGCGTATTCAGCTTTATCGAAAACCCTTATCGCCCGGTCTCATTTGAACACCTGATGGTGTCACCGCAAAACTCCCGGCGCATGCTCTACCAATTGATTGATAGTGAAATCGCCAATGCGCAAAATGGTATTGCCGCGGGTATCACGCTAAAGGTCAATAATCTGGTGGATAAAGGTCTGGTCGATCGCCTCTATACTGCATCCAGCGTCGGTGTGAAGGTGAACCTGCTGGTTCGCGGCATGTGTTCGCTAATTCCAGATCTTGAAGGGATCAGCGAAAACATTCGCGTCATTAGCATCGTCGATCGCTATCTCGAGCACGATCGCGTGTATATTTTCGAAAACGGCGGGGATAAAAAAGTGTATCTCTCCTCCGCCGACTGGATGACGCGTAATATCGATTATCGTATTGAGGTTGCCGTCGCCATCCTCGATCCAACACTGAAACAACGTATTTTGGATATTATTGGTATCTTGTTCAGTGATACCCTTAAAGCCCGCTTTGTTGATAAAGAATTGAGTAACCGTTACGTGCCACGTGGCAACCGTCGTAAAGTTCGTGCGCAGTTAGCCATTTACGATTACATCAAATCCCTGGAACAACCTGAATAATTCACTATGCCAATATCTCACAAGAGTACGCCAAAGCCGCAGGAGTTTGCGGCTATTGACCTCGGTTCAAACAGTTTCCATATGGTGATTGCACGCGTTGTGGATGGCGCCATGCAGATACTGGGGCGGTTAAAGCAACGGGTGCATCTGGCTGATGGACTGGACGCCAATAATGTACTTAGTGAAGAGGCCATTCAGCGAGGATTAAGCTGCCTGACTCTGTTCGCTGAGCGCTTGCAGGGCTTCAGCGCAGCCAATGTAACCATTGTTGGTACCCACACATTGCGTCAGGCGGTCAATGCCGAGGACTTCCTGCAGCGTGCTGCGGATGTGATTCCCTATCCAATAGAGGTAATCTCGGGGCAGGAAGAAGCTCGCCTGATTTTTATGGGCGTTGAGCATACTCAGCCGGAAAAGGGCCGCAAACTGGTTATTGATATTGGTGGGGGCTCAACCGAACTGGTGATTGGCGAGGATTTTGAGCCCAGGCTGGTTGAAAGCCGTCGCATGGGGTGCGTGAGCTTTGCTCACCTCTATTTTGCTGATGATGTTATCAGTAAAGAAAATTTCCGCCGTGCGCGTCTCGCCGCAGCACAGAAATTGGAAACCCTGGCGTGGCAATATCGATTGCTCGGCTGGCAGTTTGCATTGGGCGCTTCAGGCACGATCAAAGCCGCCTGCGAAGTGCTGCTGGCAATGGGTGAGAAAGATAAGCTCATTACCCCCGAGCGCCTGGAGCGCCTGTACGATGAAGTCATCAAGCATAAATCCTTTGATGCACTGAGCTTACCGGGCCTTTCTGAAGAGCGTAAAACGGTGTTTGTTCCGGGTCTGGCGATTCTTTGCGGCGTATTTGATGCGTTGGCCATCCGCGAGCTACGCCTTTCTGACGGCGCGCTGCGAGAAGGCGTGCTTTATGAAATGGAAGGACGTTTTCGTCACCAGGATATCCGCAGCCGCACGGCCCAAAGCCTGGCCAATCATTATAATATCGATGCAGATCAGGCACGCCGCGTACTGGAAACTACCGATCGGCTCTATCTGCAGTGGAAAGAGCAAAATCCGCGGCAGGCTAATCCTCAGCTAGCAGCCCTGCTACAATGGGCAGCAATGCTGCATGAGGTCGGATTAACCATTAATCACAGCGGTTTACAGCGCCACTCATCCTATATCCTGCAAAATACTAATATGCCGGGATTTAACCAGGATCAACAGTCGCTGCTGGCAACGCTGGTACGCTACCACCGCAAAGCCGTAAAAGTGGATGAAATGCCGCGTTTTACGCTTTTCAAAAGGAAGCAGTTTTTGCCGCTGGTATTTTTGTTGCGTCTTGGTGCACTGCTTAATAATCAGCGTCAGGCAACCAGCACACCCGACTCGCTCAAACTGGACACGGACGACGGGCACTGGATCCTCACCTTCCCTGCCGGTTACTTTACCCAGAATACGCTGGTACAGCTCGATCTTGAGCGTGAACAGGCATACTGGGAGGACGTGATCGGCTGGAAATTGATGATTCAGGAAGAGGCGTAACCGCCAGAGTCCCCTTTTCGCCAGGCCGGGATATTCCGGCCTGTATCAGGAATGGTTTTATCATGATCAATTTCACAGAGAAGTATCAACTCAGTGCCACCCATTCGGAGATCGTCGAAGCGGCAAAACGTATCACACCCGGCCATGCTCTGGATCTGGGTTGTGGTAATGGACGCAATGCGCTCTATCTTAACCAGCTGGGTTTTAACGTTACCGCATGGGATAAAAACCCGCAGAGTATTGCAAGGTTAAATTATATTATTGCGCAGGAAGCGCTAAATAATATCGTCACCGATGTGAAAGACCTGGATGCGTATCGCTTCAATGGTGCTTACGATTTTGTTTTTTCTACAGTGGTCATGATGTTCCTGCAGCCGGACACCATTCCACAGATGATCGCTGATATGCAAGCCAGTACGGTTAAAGATGGATTTAACCTCATCGTTGCGGCCATGGATACGCCCGATCATCCCTGCCGCCTTCCGTTCCTGTTCACCTTCAAATCCGGTGAGCTGAGCCACTATTACCGCAAATGGCATATTGTGAAGTACAACGAAAACGTTGGCCAACTGCATAAAGTCGATGAAAACGGCAACCGTATTAGTTTGCGTTTCGCTACGCTGCTGGCGCAAAAATCCTCGATAAAAGCCTGAGTATCAGCCCGGTTCACTCTCTGCCGGGCCAGCTAAACTGATTAGCGGCTGTGGAACGCTGATCGCGTAACCCTGCAAATAATCTACGTGCATTTTTTTCAGTGCCGCCGCAACCTCTTCGGTTTCAACAAATTCGGCTACGACTTTCATACGTTTTAAACGCGCAACGCTACAGATTGACTCAATAATCTGATAATCCAGACTGCTTGCCAGCATATTGCGAATAAAGCTGCCATCAATTTTCAGCATATCGGCTTTGACTTCTTTCAGGCGGACGTAGCTGGCGTAACCTGTGCCGAAATCATCGATCGCGACCTGACAGCCTAAATGGCGCAACTGGTTGATTGAACGATTACCCCAGGCGAAATCGCTCAGCATATGCGACTCTTCGACTTCAATAATTAACTGCCAGGGTTCAACATTGTAGTGGTTTAAAAGCTCTTCAACTTCTTTAGCCAGCCGCGGGCGACAAAGCGTTGAGGCAAAAAGATTGATCGAGAAACGTCCGCCAGGCAATGCAAGACGATTAACATCGAGGAATTGTAACGTTTGTTCCAGAACCCATCGGTCAAGGTGCCAGCTCAGGCCGAACTCATGTACCACCGGCAGAAAGCTATCAGGCTTCAAATGTTCGCCATGGGAATCGATCATACGCAGTAAGATCTCATGGTAATCATCGCCGCGTAGCCCCTCAATGCGCTGCGCCATCAGAATAAAGCGATTGCTATCCAGCGCATCCCGCACCTCATGCAACATCGCAATTCTGTCTTTAATCTTGCGCTGCACGGGTAAACTGCCCTGCTGCACATTTTCTGGCAGACCACTACTCAGTGACACCTCTGCCATCGCGCTCATTTCACCTAACAGCTCATGTAAATGCCCAATCGGTGGCCGTACACTGCAAAAACTGATCCCAACGGCAGGCTGCAGCGGTAACCCATCCCAGGTCAGTTGATAGTGATTTAAACGCAGCGCAATATCTTCAATACGGGTCAGATGTGATGCATTATCCAGCCGTAACACCAGGTCGAATCCTGGCAGTTGATACACCCCTTCTCCGGGATTTAACAGCGGCTTAAGGTGGGCTGCAAGATTACGTTTGTATTGAATACGCAGCTGCAAACCGTAAGTTCTGCTGAGCAGGTCCAACTCCGGTATACGTAAAAAGCACAGAGTTGAATTATTATTCGCCGCCAGCGTCATATTTAACGAACGCAGATTCGGCAAACCAATTACCGGATCGATTAACGCGGCAAACCGGGCTTTATTTACAACCCGTCGCTGGCGTGTCCCAATCGCTGCCATCATAAAAATGGTTAAGGTAAATACCAGCAAATTTGAGGAGATAACGGCAAGATGCTGGGCCTGCGACGGCATCTCAAGATGAGACTGGCGGAACTGATACAGCAAGATCAGAATCATTGGCCAACTGATTGACGTGAGCAGATAACCAAAGCGCATTGCCGCCCACAGCATTAACGGCAATAGCAGCGTCAGGGTATAATCGCTGGCAAGTAAATTCTCCCGACTCGGCCGCACATAGGTCAATGCTCCCAGCATAATCGCCAGGAGTATTCCCCAACACACCAGTTCCAGGCGTGGCACGTCCTCAGCAATCTGCGCATTTAAATGCCGCCAGAGCGTACGTGCAAAGCGCGGATTTTTGATAATACGGATCAGGAAATAATAGAACTGTAGCATGGTGATGCACGAAATCAGTACAGCCTGATAGTTAATTAACGCGCGTATCGTGAATGGATCACGCGCAAAAATGGATGTGTTTACCGGCACAAACCCCATCGTAACCATCATTTGGTACAGAACAACCACCAGGGTAGGCAGAAAAAAAGCCAGCCAGAACAGGCGAACTGGCGTCATACTCAATTCGCCAAATCCTGCTCTCCAGCGTTTTCCCGAGTGCGTGCGGTAACCCAACCAGCAAACCAGCAGTGAAGCAATAAACACCAGGCAGGTGATAAATGCCTGTCCCGGCGTATAAATCCAAAAATAGCGGCACAGCAATGCCAAAATAATGCCGGGTAACGCTGCCCAGTCAAACACCATCAGCATCGCCGCCATCATAGCCAGCGGCAAATAAATCAGGTAAACATAACCTTCCGGCAAGAGCAGGCGGGCAGAAAACTGGCTGGAAAGGGGTAGCAGTAATAGAGGCAGAAAGAAAGGAAGCCCCCACCAATGAGTTCTGAATTGTTTAAGCCAGCGTAGTATTTGCATATCCGTTGTCATTTTTCTCTAAACAGGACGAGCGAATTGCATCGTCCACGAGCGGTGATCCTTACGAGACGGGAGAGAATGATCTCTCCCCACCTTAGATGCGCACATAGTAGGCACAATCGGGGGATGAATTTTGACACATATCAAATTAATCGGGTTATATATATATCTTACGCCAGGTAGCGGCATAGCGGTGACGTCACATGAATCAAAAGTTTGATATCAGTATGTGAGTGAGGTTGAAGACTTATTGGTTCCAGGCTATTCATTCACTTTACCATCGCTCATTATTGACCCTGGCCCCCTCTGTGCGTAATTTGTTATATTGTTCGCCTTAAGAGAATCCACAAGGAACCCACTGCGTGAATAACGCTATGCAAATACGAAAACTTCATAAAACCAGCAAAATGACACGTATCGTTTTACTGATCAGTTTTATTATTCTGATTGGCCGCCTGCTCTACACCATTCCCGGCGCCATTGAGCATCATCAGCAAAAAAAGAACGTGCCTGAAACGCCAACGCTTTCTGTTCCGACCAGCAGTACTCAATAACGCGGTCCATCAGGAAGAATTGGTGTACAGAAAGTAGCATGGTAACCGGATCCTTCCCGCGCATCTGGACGGTTTGTATTGCCCGTAATCCACATAACTTAAAAGCGTTCTCGTTGCCTGACAGCGATAGACATCGCCATCAGAAATGAATGTCGTGGCTCAGCGTAGCTTACGCGCCTGAAGCTTAAAGTATGGCAGGTATCATTCACTTATAGACAAAGGGACGTTCTATTTATGCCAATCCGTGCTTCGCACACTCAGCAACTGGCTGAAATACGCAGCCGCATTTTTACACTGCTACTCAACGATAACGATCTGGTTGATACGCTTCTCCAACGGCCACATCACGAAACGCAGGAAGAAACGCACAAAGTTGAGCAACATATTGCGGAGCTTAAGCAGCAGATTACCCTACTCCACGCTGCCGACCTTGCCGATATTCTTGAAGCGTTACCAGAAGACGAGCGTCTCGCCCTCTGGGATCTGATTGAAAACAATCGACGCGGCCAGGTACTTGTCGAAGCTTCCGAAAGCGTTTGGGAAAGCTTGATCGAAGAGATGAGCGATAAAGATATCCTGCGCGCCATTAAACCGCTGGATATTGATGAACAGGCTTACCTGGCCAAGTACCTTTCACGCGATCTTTCCGGTCGTTTGCTCACCTCGCTTGAGCCGGCACTGCGCTCACGCGTGCTTAATGTCATGCACTTCGATCGCGATCGCGTGGGTCGAATCATGGACTTCAATCTGCTTACAGTGCGAGCCAATGTTTCCCTTGCTGCGGTACAGCGCTTTCTGCGCCGCAAGAAAGCGATGCCGGAAGGTACGGATAAACTGTTTATTATCGATAAGAATAACGACCTACTTGGCGAGCTGGCCCTCACTGATATTTTGCTGAACACGCCGGAGAAAAAAGTCTTTGAAGTAATGAATCATAAACCCACCACCTTCCGTCTAAATGATAAAGCCGAAGATGCGGCCGGAGCCTTCGAACGCTATAACCTGATTTCCGCAGCGGTCATTGATGAACAGGGCAAGCTAATTGGGCGCGTGACGGTCGAGGATGTGATTGATTTAGTCAACGAAGAGAGCGATAGCAATATTCGTAAAATGGGGGGATTAAGTCCGGATGAAGATGTTTTTGCCCCGGTTAAAAAAGCGGTGCGTACTCGTTGGACATGGTTAGCCATTAACCTGTGCACTGCTTTTGTCGCTTCGCGGGTCATTGGTTTGTTTGAAACGACCATTTCAGAATTGGTGGCATTAGCCGCTTTGATGCCTATTGTCGCGGGGATCGGAGGCAATACCGGTAATCAGACCATAACGATGATTGTACGCGCCCTTGCGCTACACAAGGTTGAACCGGGTAACTTTTCCTTTTTGATTTTACGCGAGCTTGGTGTCGCGTTGATAAACGGTCTGTTCTGGGGCGGTATCATGGGCATTGTCACCTGGTTGATGTACGATAATCTGGCGCTCGGTGGCGTCATGATGCTGGCAATGGTCTTGAATTTACTGCTGGCCGCGCTGATGGGCGTGTTGATCCCGCTTATCATGATCCGGCTAAATCGCGATCCTGCCGTCGGATCCAGCGTTTTAATCACTGCGATAACCGACACGGGCGGTTTTTTTATTTTTCTCGGGCTGGCGACGCTATTTTTGCTCCATTGATTAACGTTATTTTCACGACGCTACCCCTGGTAGCGTCGTGCCTGAACAAAGGGTATTAATCCTGTTCCGTCTGCACTTTATTAACGCCAAGTCGTCCGATAAAAGGGATACGTAGCGCGGGAGATTTAATATCGACGCCCACGTTAAGTCCTAATACGTTGACCTCAATTCCCTCTTCAATCCCCAGAGTGATGCCCATAAGACCAAGGAGCGACACCTGAACGCCACGCCCTGAAGGCGATAATCCGACAGGATGCGTTAATGGCCGGAAGTCTTTACCGATGGCGTTAGCAGGCATGTCCAGCTTTAAAGCCGGCACGTCTCTACCGATATGTGCCATAAAAGTATTGCTGTTTGGCCCGGGCCAGACGTGGTAAGTGTGAGGATATGGGTAGTTTTTAATTGCCGCCTCAATCTGGGGGATCATCGTTTCAGCATGAGGGCCTCGATGATCCACCAGCAGTCTGGGACGAGCACCAAACCAGTACCCATCGGGAAGCGCATAATCACGGCGGACAACGTCAGTGCTCCCCCAACTGATCACTTCATAGCGGCTGTATTGCGTTTCACCGGCCTTCTTCATAATGATCCAGGGGTGTACCGCGACAATCCCACGCCAACCGTAAGTTGAGGCAACATAGACCTGAACGATAGCCTCGTTTCTGAATTTTGCCGGATCGGGGGCAACGCCTGCAGAATCACGCCGGGCTGTCATCCAACTTTGGCCGTTAAAGATTTCGCCTCCGAAAGCGGCTTTAGCCAGACTTTGCCCAAAGGAGAGGAGCAGTACGCAAAGAAACCCAACGCCTAACTTTTTGAAAGCATTCATATTATTGCCTAAATAATTCGAGTTACCACGTAGCGACAAATCGATAAACACCGAAGCACTATGTGAACCGGATACACGAACTTAACCAACAAACCTGCGGCTTGAAGTATGGTGGGTATACCCTTTTATCGACTGGAGAAGATGTACAGATACGGGCACGATGACCGGCCAGTCGGGCTGGAAAGAAACCGAATAATGGCCACCACGAACGAAATTACAGCAGAAAATATACCGACTTTTAAACCAAACTAATACTCAACTTGAGCTATAGGCCCCCACGACCAGCCATTATGGCAACATTCGCTAAATGCGTTGCACATTGTCAGTGTTATCTGAAACGAAGACCTGCACAGTAGCAATTTTCCAGGCATCGCTGGGGAAAATACCCGCGACGCGCGATGAAACCGATCTTCCGTGAAGAATGAGGGGATTTCGGAGTTCGCCTCACCATTCCGGTAAGGTATAATCTGCTTTTTGCGGATAAATTATGTTGTCCTCTTCCATTCGCCTCAACAAATACATTAGCGAGAGCGGGATCTGTTCTCGTCGCGATGCCGATCGCTATATCGAGCAGGGTAATGTTTTTATTAACGGAAAGCGTGCCGCTGTTGGCGCTCAAGTCTTTGCCGGAGATAGTGTAAAAGTTAACGGTCAGCTCATTGAACCGCGTGATGAAGAGGACCTGGTGCTTATCGCGCTAAATAAACCCGTGGGTATCATCACAACCATGGAAGAAGGTGAGCGGGACAACATTAGCGATTTCGTTAACCACAGCAAACGTGTTTTCCCAATCGGCCGACTGGATAAAGATTCTCAGGGGCTGATTTTTTTGACTAATCACGGCGATTTGGTTAATAAAATTCTGCGCGCAGGCAACAACCACGAGAAAGAGTACGTGGTGACGGTTAATAAACCGGTGACCGATGAGTTTATCCAGGGCATGAGCGCAGGCGTGCCGATGCTGGGAACCGTGACCAAAAAATGCAAAGTGCAGAAAGAAGCCCCCTTTGTATTTCGCATCACGCTGGTACAGGGGCTTAACCGCCAGATTCGCCGTATGTGTAAACACTTTGGCTATGAAGTCACAAAGCTTGAGCGTACGCGCATCATGAACGTCAATCTTAAAGGACTCCCTCTGGGAGAATGGCGGGACCTGACCGATGATGAGCTAATTATGTTATTCAAGCTGATCGAAAACTCATCATCCGAAGATAAAACCGTGAAAAAAACGCAGGCTAAGAGTGCCACGGCCAGGAAACCGACCAATAGCAGTGCTAAAAGCGTCGGGAAACCTGAGACAAATACCGCCTCCCGTAAGCGCTTTGCCCAGCCAGGCCGGAAGAAAAAAGGTCGCTAGATATCAGGCCTAAGACAATATGGCTACCAATACCGATTCTGTTGGAGTGGCCCGCATAAGCGGGCTTCGTCGAAGTATTGTATTGAAGAAAGCTTGTCTGAAAACCCGTTTAGCCTTGCTTTACAGGGTACAAAATATATAGTTCCGAACGCTAACCACTTACGCCCATTATTTATCGCGATACCTCAGCTTACAACTGAAAGTGGGTACCCAGAAATATTCTGCTCTTTCGCTTCGTGTGGGATAAATTTTGCCATACACTAATCCGCACCAAAAATTAAAAACACCGTTCCGCTAAACTATAAAAGTTGCTATGACCATGAAAACACTTCGCGCTATAACGTTATCCGCAATCACTGTTGCTACAATGGTAAGCAGTGCAGGCTTTGCTTATGCGAATAAAGTCACCCCTTATTACGATGGTTCCAACCAAATACGCACCCTCCTGGACAGTGACGTCATCGCCCAGGCACTTGGCAACCAAATGATTGAAACAATGGACTATAAAGGCTTCCGCGAAGACATGGCGCGGATGTGGAAGATTGACACGGAGAACTGCACGATTCGGGTTGCTTTGGTTGTTGATGCACATCCACAAAGTGCACAGAAAGGTATCGTTTATAAAGTTGAAGAGCCAGTAAAAAACTGCAAATAAAGGCGGATAACGCCCCCCGCACCAGTACCTGTCGATCGGCAAGAGCCTGCATCGGCAGATAGCACAAAGAAGCATCATCATTAGTGTCACTGGTGGTGTTTCTATACTCCTTCCGCTTTGCTCTACATTCTGCCCCGCATGATAATCTCTCCCCCGCTTTCTGATTAGCTCTATCTATCGTTCGCTTAACGTCATGAAATGAGCAGCAGGAGAAAAGCATCAATAGTTTCGCGAAATACGGCAAAATACAGGATAAGCCAAACGAACGCCCTGAAAGGTACCGGACGTACCCTGCATGTATTTCAGATACATTACTCAGACAAACAATGGCCCGTTTTTGTTGACCATTACATCGGCTTTGAGTCGCTCCTCAGCATACATTTTTTTGAGACGACGATTTTCCTCTTCCAGCTCTTTAAGGCGGGTCATCATGGACGCATCCATTCCGCCCAAACGTGAGCACCACTTATAGAAACTGGCACTGCTCATGCCATGCTCGCGGCACAGTTTAGCGACCGGTTGTTCCGGCCTCGGCAAGCTTGAGAATGGCCATGATCTGGCTGTCGGTAAAACGTGACTTTTGAGCTTCGCTGCCTTCGGGTCATAGAAATCTCCCCGGTTCAGGTTACGAGAAAATTCTACTTATGAACACACCGGTTTTTCGGGGGGATTACCAGGTGATACACCGTAAGCGCTGGAAAAACCTTGCAGAAGTAGAGCTTGCGACACTGGCGTGGGTGGACTGGTTCAATAATCGAAGGTTACTTGAACGGTTAGGACACATACCGTCGGTAGAAGCCGAAAAAGCCTGGTATGCTTCCAGTGCAAATAATGATCTGACAACCTGAGCTTCCGGACTTAAAACTCTCCAAAAAAACCGGGGCGGTTCAGGCCCGGGCCGATATCTTCGATTACATTGAAGTCTTCTACAACCGGGCCCAGCGCCATAGTCATCTGGGCGGCGTCAGTCCATTCTATTCAGAAAGGTGTCTTTTCTTACACGTTCAATATGGATGGTTAAAAACATGATTTCTTCCTCAGTAAGCTCGCGCTGATACTTTTTATGTAAAAGCAATCCTATTTTTTCTGAGCATTTCCAGGCTAACGTATAGTTTTCTTTTACTGCCTGGTGAAGGGTTTCATCATCATCAGGTACGACATTGCGTGATAACATCCGTTGAGCAAAAAATTTTAAATGGGTGACAAAACGCTGGTAACTGAGTGCCGTAACATCATATTCAAGACGTAACTGATATTTCACCAGGTTCAGAATCTCCTGCATAACCTGAGTAATATGCATGACTTCCGGCATTTCACTATTTAACTGTGCGGTGACCAGGTGTAGCGCAATAAATCCCGCTTCATCTTCAGGTAACTCGACGCCGAGACGCTTTGCAATCATCGTACGTGCCTCATTACCCAGTGCAAACTCTCGCGGATAAAGACGCTGAGTTTCCCACAGCAACGCATTTTTAATGGAAAGCCCCTTTTTTTGCCTCTCGATAGCGTAGTGGCAATGATCGGTAAGCGTGATATAAAGGCTATCCTGCAGTTTTCCTAGCTGGTTACGCGCCAGTTCAATAAAGCGATCGCATGTGGTAAGTACCTCCAACGGGATCTGGCTGATAAGTTCACCAAGACGGTGGGTCAGTTCGTCACTCTGTAATGCAAACACTTTTTCTATACGTGATTCATCAAGGACGTCGCCCACTCTTTTCTGAAAGGCCAGCCCTCGGCCCATTACCACACGTTCCCGCTGTCGCGCATCCAGTATTACAACGACATTATTATTGAGTATTTTGGCGATGATCATCTGCCCCCCAAAAAATTAAAAACCTGCTCCATGATACGTACTGGAAATCAGGTTTATTTGCAAAAATCTGTCTCAGTCCGCCACGCCATCTGCCACCAAACAATTCCCTTTGAAACTATTTGGCTAAAAGCGTGGCATCGTTCTGTCGCATGCTCGTCGGTTTATAAAACGTTAAACCGATACTCCATTATGACTTCCGAAGCCAGCGTATTCGTACGCGTATAATGGCCGTCTGTAAGGACTGGCGTTTTTCCTTTGGTCTTATATGACCATCCAGGTCCAAACATTGCCCAAAATGTGAAATTTTTAAAATACGATTGAGAAGGTGCCCAACGACTGAAGGCGCTGATTTCCCCACTGCGTACGTGATTACCCTTGTAATTAAATTGTCCTATATTTCCCGCCAGGCCAACAGCGAAATCGGGTGTCAATCGATATTCGGTGATGTTCGCTAACATCAGTTCCCCGTCACGCAGGTAATCGTCGCCAGCATAGGCCATGGAGATAAATGTACCTCGGGAATTTTTACTCATGTGCCGTGGATAAAATCCGACTTCATTTGTTTTTTTAGCATCCGTATAGCCGATACCCAATTTGCTGCTCCAGCGTTCAGCTTTCCATGTGGTATCCATCGCAAAATGCCAGGCATTATTATCAAAATCACGTTTACTCGCAGGCATTGTGCGATAAGCATCCTGGGCGTGTGTGCCATATATCTGGGCCCCAATCTTTAACCGGGAATCGGGACGAAACTGAGTAAAAAGTTGATGCCGCTGCAGATAGTTTTTACTTTCACCATAGGCGTATTGCACATCAATATCATCACTTTTCCAGAGAATTTCACCGCTTGTCAGATAACTGATATCTTTACCAGTATTGGTCCGGAATTGTTTTTTATCCGGTGAGTTTCTATCCATCGAATTTTCAATCCATGCCCCCCGTACAGTAACCTGCCCGTAGCTTACTGAACCACTTATTCCTGAATAGGTCGTAGGAGAGAGACGATTAGACGTAGAGATAACGCCGTAATTTTTAAGCATTTGCCAGCCCCAGCGCGCATTTAGCTGAGTATCCAGGAAGTTATAATTAAGCTTGATATTACGCTGACCAAATTTTGAATACCCTTCAGCATTGCTTTTGCTATTCCCTGCACCATGGCTATAAAGCACTCCTCGGGAGTTAAAATAATCGCTGGCTCCCAATTTTACAGCACTATAATACGCAAAATCAAATCCAATAACATCTAAAAAATAACCAGACTGATAATCTGCCGAAAAACCCTGCCCCCAAGCATTATGCACATATTTAGGATTAGCATTTTCTTCTTTAAGATATTTCCAGTAATTCTTTGTAGAAAGAGTAAACTGTGAATTTTTGAAAAAATCATCATTTAAAAAATCGTCTGTGGACGCCCATGAGGATGAGCTAATCCCGCACGTCATTAACGCGAAAGCAATATACTTAAACATCATATCCCCCAAGAAAAAGAGTCGCCATAACTCATTAATTTCATGAAATTTTTTATGGCAACTAAAAGAATAAAAACTATAAAATTTAGTTATTTTCTAATGCCTGTTTACCGGCCTCAACATACTTCATAGTACCAATTTCAGGTATGCTGTACTTACCGTCTCGGTAAATGATTTTAACAACCGCAGCATTAGAGAGTGGAAGGTTTTTAGCTGGATTGTTCGTCAGGTCGGAAATCATTATCTGTATGGCGGTTCCGGATGAAATAACCAGTATATTTTTATCGCCGTCATTTTTAGCATTTTCAATAATCGTCGCTAACGCAGCCTGAGTGCGTGTTTTTACCTGCTTATAGTTTTCTGCAAGATGTTGAGGGTCAGATTTGGCCAAAGAATCCTGGCTTTTGCTCACTGGAAGCGAGCCTGCTTTCATCGCCTTAAATAAGGCCTTACTGTCCGCCAGTCCTAATTCATGGGCGCTAGAATTGGCCATATCTTTATTATACCCACCTTCAAAACTGCCAAAAAAAGCTTCACGCAGCCCCGTCAATTCTGTTAAATGATAATCAGAGACTCCAGCTTGCTGAAGAATAACTGCCATCGTTTCACGTTGCCGGCCAGCATCACTGGAATAAAAACGGTCGAAGTTGATCTCTTTTAGTCCTTCTCCCAAATAGCGCGCGACCTGTTTTCCTTCATCAGTAAGTGGGGAATCAGCCCACCCCTGCACACGATCAAATGTATTAAGTAACGTTTTCCCATGCCGAGCGAAATAGATGGTTATAACGTCATCACGGGCGCTTTTATCTTTAGTTTGTGCCATTAATTGAGGGCTGTTAATAGCAATAAAAACCATCAAAACACTAAGTAGCCATCTCTTCATCTGTAGGTAATCCCTTTTCTATAGCCAAAAAAAAACCTACGTCCCCTTCAGAAGCCCAATATGTGGCTTGAGAAGAAAACGTAGGTTTTGCCTGTTTAAACAGTAACAATCCAGTTGCTGCAGACATTATCACTAATATTTTTCAAGTACATCTGATAATTATGTAAATGTGATCCTCCTCATATCACTCGCGTTTCCAATTTTGAAGAGCATGGGGTATAAGCTGCATGATCAATAACCAATAAAGTGTGATACTCATCACAAAAAAAGGTTTATCTGTCTGGACGTAAATGTCTACAGAACGTATTTTCTATATGAACTTGGGATTGTTACTGATTCAGGCAAAACCTAAGGCCCCTTTTGCAAACGGATGCAAAAGGGGCCTTAGGTTTTTTTTTGCATTGTATTTATCCCCTCAGGGATAACAGGAGCCACGATGAAAATGACATTTATTGCCGCTGCGCTGATCTCTATTTTCTGTTCTACGGTGTCCGCAGCCCCGCTAAAAATTTTGATTGTAAACGACGATGGCTGCGAATCTCCGGGCAGTGTTTCGCTACAGGAAAAGCTCACGCAAAAAGGTTTTGATGTATGGCTGGTTGCTCCGACAACCAATCAGAGTGGGATCGGTTCTGCAATCACCTTCAAAACAGATAAAGTCTTCGATGTTAAGTTAGCTGCCAGTAAACGCTACTGCTTCCCCGGAACACCCGCTGATGCTGTCGATTTTGGTTTGCAGGGCCTTCTGAAAAACAATGCCCCTGATCTGGTTATTTCAGGCGTCAACGATGGCCCAAATACGGGGATGGCTCAGGTTAATTCCGGTACAGTAAGCGCCGCAGCAAGGGCTATACGCTACGGTTTCCCGGCAATAGCAGCCAGCATAGGATATATCTATACCGAAGATGAGATGAAGAATAAATGGCCCACCACTCATAAATACTGGCCTGATGCGATTGATTATATCGTAGACGTTGTTGAAACGCTTAATCATAAACATATTTCTGGCTCACCTTTACTGCCTAAAGGCACGGGATTAAGCATCAACTATCCACCGCGGGAAAAATCAAAAATTAAAGGCGTTCACTATGTGGAAAACGATATGTTTCCAACACCGCAGGTTGGCTATGATATTTTACCTGATGGACGCGCTAAACAAACCCTTAATCCACTATCATTAAATAGCCTAAAGGATGATACCGATTCTGGCTGGCTTAACAAAGGCTATATCACTTACACCATTTTTAATGGCGCATGGAATGCACCACAATTTCAGTCACAATATGAAGAACTGCTGAAAAAATAATTTAACAGCACATTTTACAACATAAGCAGGATTATTTCTGCTTATGCAGGCGACCCCCGATACATCGGTGATAATTTTCTCAGGCGGTCAATTTTTTTATTTCAGTACAGATGACAAAAATGAAAATAAAATATGAGGATCTGGCACGCGATATTCTCCACTGCGTTGGCGGCCGGGAGAACATCAGTAGCCTGGTACATTGTGCCACCCGACTTCGCTTCAAACTTAAAGATGATAATAAAGCAGATGCGGAAACGCTGAAAAAAAATGCGGATATCATTATGGTTGTAGAAAGCGGCGGCCAGTTTCAGGTCGTCGTAGGCAACCATGTTCATGATGTCTGGCAGGCGGTATGCCAGGTTGCTGGCATTACAGAAGATACGCCAGCGACCAAAGGAAAGCAGGAAAAAAAGACAGGCCTGCTGGCGGCTTTTATCGACATCGTGTCCGGGATTTTTACCCCGTTCCTCGGTGTACTGGCCGCGTGCGGTATCCTAAAAGGTTTTCTGGCGCTGAGCGTCGCTTTGGGGTGGTCAAGTGGTATGGGGGGTACATGGCGAATTTTGTTTACAGCCAGCGATACACTTTTCTACTTCTTGCCTATTGTGCTGGGCTACACAGCCGGGAAAAAATTTGGCGGCAATCCATTCATTACCATGGTTATCGGTGGCGCCCTGGTACACCCGATGATGGTAGAGGCGTTCAACGAGGCTGGGGAGGTGGCCAAATTGAGCTTCTTCGGCATTCCGGTTGTACTGATTAACTATACCTCGTCGGTTATCCCCGTTATCTGCGCGGCATGGTTCTCATGCTGGCTTGAACGCCTGTGTAATAACCTCTTCCCCTCGGCGGTAAAAAACTTTCTGACGCCGTTAGCCTGTCTGGTCATTACGGTCCCACTGACCTTCCTGGCTATTGGACCTTTAGCCTCAGGACTAGGGGAACTATTGGCGTCAGGATTCCAGGCAGTATACAAATTTGCGCCGTGGCTGGCAGGTGGGATTTTGGGTGGTATCTGGCAGGTGTGCGTTATTTTTGGCCTGCACTGGGGGCTCATTCCCCTGATGATGAACAATATGGCGGTGTTCGGTCATGACCCAATGCTGGCAATTCTTTTACCTGCCGTGTTTGGTCAGGTTGGTGCAGCACTGGGCGTATTCCTGAAAACGCGAGATCAGCGTCTGAAAGCGTTATCCGGGTCGGCCAGCATCGCTGGCGTGTTTGGCATTACCGAACCTGTCGTTTACGGCGTGACATTACCTTATCGTCGACCATTTATTTTTGGCTGTATCGGCGGAGCTATTGGTGGAGCGATTGTAGGTTTTAGCCTGAGCCAGGTCTACTCATTCGGACTGGCGAGTATCTTTACCGTGGCGCAAATTATTCCACCGGCAGGAATCGATTTCACCGTGTGGGGAGCAATAATAGGCGTGGTCATTGCGTTTATCTTCAGCTGCGTAATGACATTTTTAGCGGGATTGCCCGCCGCAAAAACTCTGACTGCAGCTAGCGCCGCCAGCGTCACTGCTGACGTTGATGGAAACACAGTATTGGCACCGCTTAGTGGCGCAAGTCTCGCACTTGATAACGTGCCGGACGCCACATTCGCCAGCGGATTAATGGGCGCGGGGGCGGCAATTATTCCCTCGGAAGGAAGAGTGGTTGCGCCATTCCATGGAGAGGTTGCCAGCCTTTTTGCTACCCGCCACGCCATTGGTTTACTCAGTGATACAGGGATCGAAATTCTGATCCACGTCGGTATTGATACCGTCAAACTTAACGGTGAGTACTTCACCGCGCATATTAAAGAAGGCGACAAGATAGCACCTGGCGACCTGCTGATTACGTTCGATCGCGACGCTATCCTGGCAAAAGGTTTTGATCTGTGCACCCCCGTCATTATGAGTAATAGCGATGATTTCCAGGGGCTAGAGCAAAAGAATGAAACCGCTTATGTCAATGCAGGCGATCCTTTTCTCTATGTAATACGCTGAAATTAAGGTAGGTAGATAAAATGAATAAAATATTTCCTAAGCATTTTTTATGGGGCGGCGCTTTAGCTGCAAATCAGGTTGAAGGCGCATGGCAGGAAGACGGAAAAGGTATTTCAACATCCGATATGCTGCCAAAAGGCATATTCAGTGACCCGGTCAAAAGCCGTGACGGCGTAAGCAGTATTAAGGACGTCGCCATCGATTTTTATCATCGCTATCCGCAAGATATTTCTCTGTTTGCTGAAATGGGTTTTACCTGCTTAAGGGTGTCGATTGCCTGGTCGCGCATATTTCCAAACGGTGATGAAAATGAGCCGAATGAAGCAGGAATGGCCTGGTATGACAAGCTGTTTGATGAATTACTACAGCATAACATTCAACCGTTAGTCACACTTTCTCACTATGAAATGCCGTGGGGGTTGGTCGAAAACTACGGCGGATGGGGTAACCGTAAAGTTATCACCTTCTTTGAGCGTTACGCCCGCACGATGTTCACGCGCTATCAGCATAAAGTAAAAATGTGGTTGACCTTCAACGAGATCAATATGTCGTTGCATGCTCCATTAACCGGAGTGGGGTTGCAAAAAGGGTGCAGCAAAGCAGATATTTATCAGGCTATTCATCATCAGTTAGTGGCAAGCGGTATGGCAGTTAAACTTTGCCATGAAATTATCCCTGACGCGAAAATCGGTAATATGCTGCTGGGCGGCTTAACCTACCCACTCACATGTAAACCAGCAGATGTGTTTACGACCCTGCAGGATAATCGGCAGTGGCAATTCTTTGGTGATGTGCAATGCCGCGGGCGCTATCCGGGCTATATGATGCGTTATTTTCGTGAAAATGACATTGTTCTGGAGATTGCACCAGAAGATGACGAGGCGCTCAGCAATACGGTTGATTTTATCTCCTTCAGTTATTACATGACCGGTTGTGTCACGGCAGATTCAGGATTGGTAGAAAAACTAAAAGGTAATGTCCTGGATATGGTGCCAAACCCGCATCTCGAAAGTTCAGAGTGGGGATGGCAGATAGACCCTCTCGGCTTGCGTACGCTGCTTAACGTGTTGTGGGATCGATATCAGAAACCGCTGTTCATTGTAGAGAACGGTCTGGGTGCCCAGGATCAACCTGATACTACTGGTGAAATCAACGATGATTACCGCATTAACTATCTGAACGAGCATCTCGTCCAGGTAGAGGAAGCCATTGAAGATGGCGTCGAGGTCATGGGTTATACCTCCTGGGGGCCAATCGATATTATTAGCGCCTCTAAAGCGGAAGTCACTAAAAGATACGGGTTTATCTATGTTGATTTACAGCAAGATGGCACTGGTACGCTTAACCGCAGCCGTAAAAAAAGCTTCTACTGGTATCAACAGGTGATTGCTACGTGCGGTGCCTCGCTGAAGAGATAGTGAATTCTCGGCAGCTCGTCTGCGAGACGGGGCGCACCATAACGCTGTTTTGCCTCAGTAAATGCCTGACGGACAGCCCCATCGTAGACGAGCGAGCCAGCACTGCCAGGTGCGGATGTCAGTGATGTCTGTGACCCAGACCTGATTGGCCCGGACAACAGTAAACTGCCGCTGCACGCGATCAGGCGCTACCACTGAAGCTCTGCCGGCAATACGACGCGCAGCTTTATAGCCGCGTACGACTTTAATCCGGTTCAGTTGCATAACACGACCCACCCGGTTTTTGCCGCAGGTTTCCCCGATTTCGTTCAGATCGCCATGAATCCGCCGGTAACCGTATACGCCTCCGCTCAATGAATATGAGTCACGGATAAGCGTTAGTAGACGCTGGTTATCTTTATCACGCGCCGAGACCGGGTTGTGCAGCCACGCATAGAACCCGGCCCGGGCATACTGTTCGCTGTTATCAGGTTTGATAGCCCGTAGCCACTTGTAGAGGCTGTGTGCAGAAACACCCAGACGGTCAGATACTTCGGCAACAGAATAACCGCGTTCCGTTATTTGACGGACGGCTTCTTCCTTAAATTCAGGTGTAAATCGTGGTGTGCCCATATGCTCCTCCTTGTATCTCGAAAGTGGATTACTATGAACTGGCTTAGATTTGGCAAGGTCTGTGTAGTTCGATTCCTCCCGGGGGTATTAAAGTCCGCAGCATAGCGATTGACGCACAGGCTGAGCCGTTCATCTGAAGCCCGAACAGTTGTCCGAACTTCAAATCGTATTTGCAAGGAGGGATATAGATGAGCGTGTCAAATCAACGTTGTGCAGGCATAGATGTTTCAAAAGGTACTCTGGATATTGCAATCAGCAATATTGCCAGCCAGTTCACTGTACCAAGCGGGACTGACGGTTTTACTCAAATTATCGGAGAATTAAAGCGAAATGAGACAAGATTGATCCTCATGGAAGCAACAGGAGGGCTGGAGTCAGGTGCGGCTTGTAATCTTCAATCGGAAGGCTTTGACGTTGTCGTCATTAACCCCCGTCAGGCCCGAGATTTTGCCCGTGCAATGGGCTATCTTGCAAAGACGGATCGCATTGATGCCAGAGTATTGCTTCAGATGTCGGAAGTGATGAACCAGCACCCAGAACGGGAAAAATACATCCGTCCCTTGCCTGATGCACACAGGCAGATTCTGGCAGCGATGGTGGTCAGACGCAGATAGCTAACAAACATGCTTACAGCCGAACGAAACCGATTACACCCCTCGCATCCTCAGAGTTATGAAAGCATCAGATCAATTATTTCAGCACGAGTGAGCTGGCTCGTATTGAAGGTAAAATGGCGATTCACATCAAGAGCCATTTCAGAGAGTTATCTGATCTACTGAGTGCAGTTAAAGGTGTTGGGGCTGCGACAGTTGCTGTATTGCTGGCTGAAGTTCCTGATCTTGGTTCGCTCTCTCGACATGAAATTAGCGCCCTTATTGGGTTGCTCCAGTAAACAGGGATTCCGGTAGGATGCGCGGTCGCCGAACAGTATTCGGGGGGCGAGCTTCCGTCCGTACAGCTCTCTATATATCAGCCTTGGTTGGGACGAGGCACAACCCGGTAATTAAAGAGTTCTATACACGCCTGGTCGCCGCAGGAAAACCCAAAAAAGTTGCACTGACGGCCTGCATCAGAAAATTGCTGACCATCCTGAACGCAATGCTGAAAAAGAATGAAGCATGGGATCCGATGTATCATCAGCATGCTTCGTAGTTGCGCTCGAAAGACAGCGGCTATGCTCAAACTATAGGGCAGGATCGTCTACCTGAGCGGGGTCAGTCCAACCGTTTTTACCAGAAAGATAATGCTGCACGGCGGCAAGCCGTAGCTCAAGTGAGAACTTGGGACTACTCATAAAAACTGCACCTTAGTTAGTTGGGTGTCCAACTTTTGGGGTGCAGTCCAATGACGCGGGCTTCTGTTTTTTATGCTATTTGCTACCGGTCTATGCCAGACGCGAAATCATTCCCACTCAATTATCAATGAAATAAAAATAAGCTTAACTAACAGTTAGTTATAACACCTATCTTTCTCGATACCACAATCTATACCATGCAGAGATTTTTTTATTTTTTCTGCTCATCGACGTTTATTCAGCTCAGGATCATGCTGAGAAGACTCTCGCATAACATGAGTTCAATATTTAATTAAACATAAAAAACAGCTAGTTATATAAATTACGCACAACATCCATTTGAACTTCTTAGCAGATTCTAGCCACCCGTGCTGGCACATTTTACCGACCATGACATCTCTTGTATTTCATGCCACTGCCGCATGGACAAGGGACATTACGGCCAATCTTTCTGCTCTTGCGACCAAGGGAGGCTTGTTTTTCCTGTTCGAGATTGACCGTACGTACAGGATTGGTCATTCTCGCTGCGTCTTCATAAATGTGGACGTTTTCTGCCGTTTGCTCTGTCGGTATGTAAACTTTGAAAGACCGCGCCTGGACATAAGTACCATCGGCACTAACTTCAGCCACAACGCCAATGATGTTAGTAGCCTTGACGCTCAACGCACCTGCGCTGGCCTTATTGTTCACCTTAGTCCAGTCAATTGGATGGCCATGCCGTTGAAGCCATACGAAGAGCGGCATACCGTCCCCGCCCAGAACAAAGTAACGAACGGGATGCTGAATCAGTGTTTTGCGAAGATCGGTCAGCATCTTGGCCAGATTATTCCGCCCTTCCTCTCCTAGGTCACGGATATGACTCTCTGCTGAAAGCCAACCGCTAGCTCGGGTGCTATCGAGTGCTCCAAGCAGCTTCAGAACCTCTTCCGGGAACTTCTGACTTGGGAACGGCTTATTTTCCCACTCTTCACCTTCGAAGGTCCTGTCAACGATGTCACTCATGCCATCCCAGACAAGCATGTTCGCTTTCTCTTCCTTCAGCTGCTCAACAATATCCTGATCGAAACGATTCTTCTTAAGATAAGCACCCAAGTGATCGAACTCGTCGAAGAGATGAGCTCCACGTATCCCAGCCACAGCTTGCCGCACTTCCATGTAGTGCATGAACTCGCCGGGCGTGGGTAGGAGTCGCTTGAGCACAAACAAGTCGTCGATGGACAGTGAAATAAAAGCATACTTTCCAAGTAGAGGCTCAACCTGCGGTAGCTCCTTACAATACGTGGAAAAAGGCGCGAATGACTCGACGGTTAAACCGATAGGAATCATCACCCTGTAGTCAGAGCGACGCACACGGCAACACTCTTCGTATTTGCCATCCACGAGGTGATAGAGGGACACTTCATCCGCCGAATTCATATAATTGAAGAAGCGCGCACATTGTTTATATGCCTTGAGTACTAAGTCCTGTACTGATTGAGCATGGCGGCCAAAATCAAGCGCCGGTGATGCAATGGTGGCAGCTGCACCAGCCTTGGCCTCAACTAGTAACAGCACATCATCGACCAGGATCAGAGTATCGTTTTCGGACCACTGCTTGCTGTCAGGATCCTTGTAGTAAACCTCCTGGAGAACTGTGGCTCCCGGAAGCTGGGCATAGAGAATGTCGGCAAAGGCTGCTTCGCTCATTATTTTCTGCCGATCTTTAAAGACCTTATTGTAATCCGGCTTTCGCTGAAGGAGGTTAAATAGGAGCGCACGATACCCCGCATCGCGAGCAAAACAGGGATCTACTGCGTAGTAGTCCGGCCCAAGCTGAATTAGAGGTTTCTTACGTGCTGGCAGTGTCCGAAAGGGTGTCCCCTTAAAATCACCCGCGGCGAAGAACTCAGTATCTTCTCCTCGCTGGTATGACAAGTCTGCTAGCAATGTCGGTGGCAACTTCGTGTGACGGCTTACATTGGCAATACCACCGCGAAGCATATCCTCCATCGCCCCTCGTGCCGCTTTGGACTGCTCCTCATGTTCAGCAACCCATGACTCCATAGCGTCTTCCATAGACTTACCTTGCTCTATCGAAAAGACCTTTGCCGCCTCAAACTGCTTCTTCATCTCCGTAATTGCGTTGGCGTGCCCGGTACGAGTGGCGTCGGCCATAGCCTGAAAGCCTTCTGCAATATCGGTTGCACCAACACCATACACCTCCTCCAAAACATCATTGTGAGGTGCCAGAACGTATCGATAAAACTCGCCTTCCAAAACTTGATAACGATTCCCACGGATCATGACCCAGGTGGATTTCGCACGGAATTCAATGTCGGCCGTGTTAGGACCAAAGATGCCATCTTTGGTACCAGCGGAGGTAAACATAGCAAAGAACATGGCCTGTTCTCTTAGTTTTCGGCCAAGTTCAAACAGCTCAGTGCACCGTACTTCGTCGAATTCCATATCCGCGGGTGCGGCATCAGATGCCAGAACAGCGTGAACATACTCCAGTAAGAACTGGGTTTCATTAAACACGTCATCGGGACCATCCTCTTGAACTTGCTTTTCACCCCCAATTTGATTGCCCATTATTTTCATCATGTGCTGAGCGTAGATGTATCCGAGCAAATCATGCGGAGGCATTTTTGCAACCAACTCACGCATTCGGGCAGCGATGGACTCCATATCCTTCAATAAAGAAGCAGCACCCCTCTTTCGATCTTCTTCCATATTCATTCTTATCACCCCGTTTTGAACTACTGATCTTTCGAGCACCATAATGCCCACTCGTCAATCATATCAGCTCAGTCCTGCATCTTGGCTTTACGCTGTTCACGATAATCGGCTTTCTTATATATCGTCCTTAATCTGGTTACGTCGAGGTTTCGAGCCCTGACTGTAGTGGATAATTTTGCCGGGAGTACCTAGAGAGCTAGCCAGCTTAATGGCAACGCTACGGGTGCTGGATAAGCGCTTAATCTATCGATCGAGAAGAGGTGTGAAAAGATCTCGGAGAGCCGTATCGTCAAAATTATCAAATTCACTCTTGTTCGAAGACGTAAAACTTGGAGAGGGAGCAGGACTACTCTGGTCTTCAATCTCACCGATACGATCCTCGATGGCTGAAACGGCACTCTTTAAAACAGCATCCGGCACACCGAAACGCGGCGCGAATTTTTTAAGGGCATCTATACGATCCGATAAGGAGGACTCGCTATCATCTTCGCTGATGCGACTGGTATTCTCCTCGAACTCTTCGAGCACAGCCGTCTGCAAGGCATAGGTGATGTTGACGGGAAGCCCTTGCGCTGCATCAACCACATCAATAAGCGTAGATAGGATGTCACTTGAACTCCAGCGTATCGTGTCCGCGATCGCCTTTTCAAGAAGCTCCAGTAATCCATCTTCGTAAATGAATGGCTGCCCACATCCTTTTTCTCTTAACCGACAAAACAAGTCGATCAAGGCTTCTCCATCTAGCCATGCACCAAACCCTTGTTGTGGATTGCGGGCAATTGTCATGATGCTATCAGCAAACCTCCGTTCGCTTGTAAGTTGCCACCAATCCATCAGCATCCGTAGCCGCTTAGAGTTTGCAGCGTCGTTGTATTCAAGCGAGCGAGCATCGCCAGATCGCGGACGCCAGTGCGGACGAGTTTCGAGCATCTCCAGCATGGCAACGCAGGCTCGGGCAATCTTTGCTTGATCGGCTTCGCTGAGGCCGCTTGGATACACGAAGTCCCACAAGCTCGACAACCAGTCTATAGAGGCTGCCGTAGGGACAAGGAGAATAAGGAGCTCAGTGTCCAGCAGATAGGTTGAGAGATAGTCTTTTAATGAGGGGTTGAGAAAGGAGACCCTTGGTCCGCTGATATTGACGATATTGACGAAGCTACCTTCTAGGATACGAAGGGCTTCTTCGAAATCCTTAGGCCCATGCGCTAGGCCGTAGGTTCTGCTCATCGCTGTATGTAAGGGCTCAAAAGATGAGCGAAGGGTCACCAATGATACCCCATACTCCGCCAGAAAAAACATCGCTATCAAAAGGTGCCTGCACCGATGATCGATGTGTGTGCGGAAAGCAGTGTCCCAAATCTGGCTAGGATTATTCAGCGCGTCGATAAAATCTGCAGGGTAGTTGGCAGGTTCAATATCGCGGACACGAAATGCGTCTGTCATGGCCTCGATGACACGCGGGTTATAGTTTTTATGATCAACAATTTCCCCAAGCTTCTTGCTTTCCAATAGTGCCCGGATATACGACTGAGGTGTCTCTGAGACGAGAAGATGATTGTAAAGAATCCGTGCCTTGATCCGGCGTGTATAGACACCAACATCGAGTACATACTTCGTCACATCGAGGCGCTGATCGCCAAGATATTCTGAAACCCTCCGGGCTTCCTCAAAAATGTACGCCCGCGTCGTCAGAATAAAACGGGCATTCGGTGAGCGACGTACTCGGCTCATGAACCGCGCCAAATCAGAATCTTTGTGTGCCAAAGCTTGCCGGTCAAGAGCAACCTTTCCCAAGAAGTCGTCGAATAGGAATACCTGCTTTTTGCTGTCGGCAATAGCAGCGAAGCCGTCCTCCAGACTACGGATGGGAACGAGCTCCCACTGCTCACTCAGGAAGGTGTAGCAAAGCATCTCGGCCAATGTCGTTTTGCCGACACCCGGAGGCCCGGAAATGATAAGAAGGCGATGCTTCTCTAACGTAGCAAGTGATTCGTCGAAGCTGAGGTTTGATGCGTAGACACGTACCTTCTGTTCGATGTCTTCTCGCGTGAACGCAGCAAAGGTATGGGCCGCCGCGCGGATGACTCGATCCAGAACACCTGCGCCGGAAAGCCATAGTTTGATGTGCGACTTGAGAATATCTGGATACTTCCGGAGAAGGCCGTTGATGTCCTCCGGACCAAAAATATCCGCTTCAGACCCCAGACTGGGCCCTATGAGCGGAGCGAGCTTACTCTTGCCAAGCGGAGTAAATTTACAGGAGGTCGCAAGAATGTAGCGAGTGGGAGCCAGCTTATCTATTGACGAACGCTCACGTTTCATAGTTGCTGTCAGTTTGCCGAATGACGAACCTTCATAATGCTTCGCCTGTAGAATGACTCTACCATTGGCCTGCGCGTGCCGACCATCAATGCCGCCGTCGGGCCCTGCGCAGAATGCTTCGAAGCGAAGCCCTTCTTCTCTTCCAATGAGATCTCGAACAAGATCCTCAAAGTCGGCCGATGATAGATTTTTGAAGTCGTAACTCATGCTGTCATATCGTCCACAGCGTCGGTGACTGTGTTCTCATTCGCAAGTGCTATAGTCGCTAGCGCTTGTGGCCCCATCATCATCTCGTAATGTGCGAGGTGATTTGTAACTTCGAAAATCCTGCGAAAAACATCGAGATAACGGGTGACCATCGCATCATCGGCAGAAATGTACAGGTCATCGTTGAAACTGTGCGACCCGTCATTCACCCAAGTAAAGAGCGAACCACATATTTGCTGGTCGCGGCCCTCGAATCTCGCGCAGATGTCATCCTTATCGAGGTTTCCGAGAATCTTGAAGTAGTTCTCGAGGATGCGTCTTAGCGTGTTTTGGATCGCAATATTTGATCGGTTCGGCGACCTGACTTCAGCCCAAAGGAGCTCATAAGAAGTACTGATCGGGTTGTGATTGTAGCTGGTGATTACGGATACATCGTTCACCTTCCGCACAATCCAAAACGTCTCGTGTGCTCGGCATTCTGTGCCGCGCTTGGGATCGAAAGATACTTCCTTGAAGTGGTCAACAAAAACTGGCCACCGAGTTAGAGTTTTTCCAGTATCGATTTTCCGATTCGTTTGGGGGTAACCCTCCGTTATATTCGTGCGGTCTTAGTGCGCTGTAATATCCAACGATATAATCCGTTATGGCGTGAGCTGCCTCGCTGAAGCTTACGTAACCCACCACCGGCATCCATTCGTTCTTCAGACTCCTGAAGAAGCGTTCCATTGGGCTGTTATCCCAGCAGTTTCCGCGCCGGCTCATACTCTGCCTGCTCTGGTATCGCCACAATAACTGCCGGAACTGCCTGCTCGTATAATGACTGCCCTGATCGCTGTGGAACATCACCCCGCCGGGCTTACCACGGGTTTCCCATGCCATTTCCAGCGCTTTCATGGTGAGCCTGCTGTCCGGCGAGAACGACATGGCCCAGCCCACTGGTTTTCTTGCGAACAGGTCGAGAACAACGGCGAGGTACGCCCAGCGCTTACCCGTCCAGATATAGGTCACATCACCGCACCACACCTGATTTGGCTCGGTCACGGCGAACTGCCGTTCAAGGTAGTTAGGGATAGCAACATGTTCATGACCACCACGTTTATACCGGTGAGTCGGCTGCTGACAGCTGACCAGCCCCAGCTCTTTCATGAGCCTGCCAGCAAGCCAGCGTCCCATCTGGTAGCCTCTCCGGGTTGTCATTGTGGCGATGCTTCTTGCTCCGGCCGAACCGTGGCTGATGCCATGTAGCTCAAGTACCTGACTGCGTAATACAGCCCGTCTGCCGTCTGGTTTTTCAGGACGGTTTTTCCAGTATCTGTAGCTGCTGCGATGAACCCCGAACACATGGCAGAGTGTGACCACAGGATAATGCGCTCTGAGTTTCCCGATTATCGAGAACTGTTCAGGGAGTCTGACATCAAGAGCGCGGTAGCCTTTTTTAATATTTCATTCTCCATTTCAATGCGTTGTAGCTTTTTCCTCAGCTCACGTATTTCGATTTGTTCTGGTGTTATCGGAGAGGCTTTTGGTGTTTTGCCCTGACGCTCATCACGCAGTTGTTTGACCCATCTTGTCATTGTGGAAAGGCCAACATCCATAGCTTTGGCGGCATCTGCCACCGTGTAGTTCTGGTCAACAACCAGTTGAGCGGATTCGCGTTTAAACTCTGCGCTGAAATTTCTTTTTTTCATTGGAGCACCTGTGTTGTTCTGAGGTGAGCATATCACCTCTGTTCAGGTGGCCAAATTCAGTGTGCCACTTCACCTTATGGAAGTAGATATTGTGCGTCAATAGAAAGACCTGCTTTATAAGCCCAGCCCCTCCGCAAGCCTCATCGAGCACGCGTTTGATCAGAGCACTGACGATAAAGAGCACATCACTGTCGAGGCTAGAAACAGGATCGTCGAACACGACGACTCGCTCCGCGTTTATACCGCTTGCGTTCATACTGCCTCTAATGAGATGGTAAAAGTAGAGGAAAGTGATGAAGGTGCGCTCTCCCTCGCTAAGGGTGGTAGCAGCTTCTCTCCCATCTCCTCTCACAATTTCATAGAGGTTTTGATGCTGGCCAGTGGTCGCGAGTCGGAATCCCGTGAAGCCGAACGATCTTAGAATGGCGTTAATCTCGGTAACGGTTGGCTGAACACTCGTTACTTCGCGTTCCAACGCGGCAAGTTCGTTACTGGCCGCTGCAAGTGCCGCTCGCTTTGAAGCAAGACCAGCCGTCAGGCCAGTTACGGCAAGATCGAGCCCCCTTTTCGCGGTATCGTGGTCAGTGAATGCGAGTCTCGATTCCTCAAGTAAACATCTCCAGATTTGCGATACAAGAGCGGCCCGTTCGGTCGCCAGATTGTCAACCGTCGCATTGTGTTTATCGATCTCAGTATTCGCATTGGAGATAGCCTCTTGAAGGGAGGTGACGATTTCACCAACAGGCTCAAGCGTGACTTGTGAACTTGCCTCTTTCCGTTTGCGGTCGATTTGCCGAAGATTCAGCTCTAACCGTGCCGAGAGTCGATCGATGTCGGCGCGAAACGCTACCACATCAAGATACTTACTTCGCGCGCTGTGAATCAATTCGAGCCGAGCCAAAAGGGTTTTGGAGTAAGTGTCATATGCCTCCCTTATGCGGTCGATTGCAGCGATATCAGCAAGATAGGTCTCGTCAAAGTAGGCATTCAATTTTGTTTTTAAAGAGTCGTTCATCTCCTGCTGGCAGAATGGGCACTGCGACCCCGCTTCATCTACATAGCCAAGGCCTTGCCGTACCCAGTCGCTGTTGCCGAGGCGACGTATAAGTGCAGCGATGTCGACGTCTTCTTTTCCTACAATTTTTTTCGAGAGAACTGCCGAGCCTTCGAGGAGCACAAGGTCGTTGGCGTCAAACACTACGATGGGTGTGAGCCGTTCAAGCCCTTTCTCAAAAATTGTCAGTGCACGTTGTTTGAGCTCGTCAAGCGGAACAATCTCAGCAGAGTTCTGCGCCCACTCCATTAGGATCTTGTCGCAAAAGTTGACCTTAGAATTTCGGAAGCCAGTGAATGCCTCTTGAAAATGAGGATCGTGGACTGTCTTGATCTCCCAGCATTTCTGTTCGATACCAGCCCTTAAAGCCTGGAGCTCCCCGAGTTTGCCGGAGCTTACGTCGCCCAAGGTATTTTGGAGTTGAGCAATGTCGCGGGTCAGGGATTGCACCTGGGCGTTCGCCGCTTCGATCTTGGCAAGCGTTTCAGCCTCTGCCTGCCCTAGTGTGAAAATGCCCGGCATCTGTTGAGCGAAATTCCGAAAGCAAAAGTCACTGTTGTAGACCAGACACTCTAATGGCTGGCCAGTCCATGTAACTGCGCAGGTAGGTTTTCCGGCGGGGTTCGCAATGACGCGCGAAATAGTTGTTTTACCCGACCCGTTGGTGCCAAAAATAAAATTGATAGAACGAAGTCCTGACAGACGTTGTGTATTTACGCCGTAACTTGCTTCGTTTGCTATTTCAATATTAGACAGCATTATTTTCCCCTTTCGCACGGCTCCCGTGTCGATTACTGGTTCCCCAAAGCGCGAAAATGCTACGTTGTCAAGACTACTCCCAATATAATGTTCAGTATCAAATCCAGGCACTTCATGGCAAAAACTTCTGATTACAGATAATTTTCCTTGTAAAACCTATAATATCATGACATTTGAGGGGCGGTTCAATGCATGACATGTGATGGAAACATAGGTCAATCACCCCCATTATTTTCATGAAGATCTCGTGACTTCTGAAGGTTGCTCCAGAAGTCCTCATCCGTTCCAAACATGCCTGCAAGAAGGCGCCCCTCATTAGCGTTGAGACGACGCCGCCCGCATATGATATCCCCAACATCCTGGAGGGAAACCCCCATAGATTCCGCCAGTTCATCATGAGACATGTTCAGCGGTTTTAAAAATTCCTCTGTCAGCATTTCTCCCACTGTCACAGGCCCGGCAGTATCTGCTTTTGTGTAGTATGCAAGAATCTCAGAACGCCCCTGCTCATACGTCAGCTCACCTGAAATAATACGTGCCTTAATGGACTCGTACAATGGAGTACCACTGGGGTCCATTCCTTCAAGTCTCAGTGAAGCCTCTGCTTTGCGAAAGCCCTCATTGCGTAACCGTGAATCGGGAGTCTTGGACATAGTTTTTCCTTTGAGTTGCAGAAGTAAAGTTCTCTCAGTGAAAGCGTCAGCTCGCGCTCCCCCATAAACTGACGCGCTTGATTCAAGATTTATTATTGCCGGATAAGCTATCTCCGGCAAAATCATCGTGTTCGCGGTTATCCCGACGAGTAGCTGTTTGTTTACGTATATGAGTCGCCAACTCCCCTCCAATAGTCCGTTGGACACGAGAAGAATCGCTATTTCGCTTCATTGTCTGGTATTCAGCAGCTCCGTTAGCCATACTGCTTCCCATATGGCTTGCCATGCGGCCAGCTCGTGAGAATGAAGCAAACCCCTGACTTCCTCCGCTGGCGCTAACTGAACTGCTCCCTGCTGACGAACCACCGGAACTGCCTGAGGGTTGGCCTCCAGAAGTATCTACAGAACCGGTATCTTCCCCGCCGCCAAATCCTCCAGCGGAACCGCCTCCACCACCTGAACCAGATTCCTCGGCCATGGCAGCTTGCGCAGACTCGAACGCTGCCTTTAATGCAGAGGTTCCGCCGCTGACTTGAGCTGATGCCCCCATTGCCATTGCTCCAGCGCCGCTGATGGCAGTAGCGGCAGCGCCGGTAATCATACCCGCCCCAAATCCACCAATCCCTTGTAAAGAAGCCCCTCCTACAACACCTGATAACAACAGTGGTAGCTTATTCGTTAATACTAACAGGATAATTGACGCCAGAAGCAAAACGATAAGACTATTAAGATCAGGAACATCATCTTTAATAAGAGAAAAATATTGATCTATAAATGATTGTCCTATCCCAATAATTAATGTCATCGTGAATAATTGAATGCCAATCGATAAAACAGTTCGTAAGTAATTAATTGCTATATCAGAGGTCCATTTCGAACCACCAAATCCAAGCAATATAACTCCTGCATAACATAATACCCATGCAGAAACCAACATGATTAGCATATTTATCGCTATAAGGGACATCACTACCAAAACGATTATCGCGACTGTTATCATAATGGTGGATATCATTGGCGACCAAATTGATGCGGCGGAACTGACCTTTGTTAATATCGCAAACGCCATATCAACTATGCTTGAGGGCGAAATACCAGTACTTATTCCTAAAGCGTTTGCTGCAAGTTGTCTCATTGAATTAATTATGGATTGCGATATGGATGGGCCGTTGATTAAAAGATAATAAAAAAAACCAATGACGGCAAAAAAGCGAACTATTTCAGCAAGTATGCCTGTCAACCCTTCCCCTTGCATCGCCATCATACCAAATGTCCAAACCATACTTATTAATACCAGCCCCCAGAAGAGCCAATTTGCATAGTCAGCAATTACTGTTGTCCATGTACCGGCTACTTGTTGAAACTTATCTAATAAAGAATCAAGTAGCCCGCTACTATCTAATTGACCAGCATAAGCATTTATAGAAAAGAAAAGCATGATACCTAAAAAGGTGAGCTTACTTACTATTTTCATGATTACCATTCTCGTTTAGGGCTTGGTTTATTATTACTCCGCAGAGCACATTTATCGCATTTATTTTCATCAAATTTATTATCTGGCGTCGATAAATAATCTTTATCATTTTTATCGCAAAAACATATAGCCAATAAACTGATCAGAATAAATACAATCAAAAGATTGCCTTTCATTCTGCGTTTCCTCACCAAATTCGCTTCGGGCTTGGTGTATTCTCTCCAGCTAACGCTTTTTCATCAGCGGCTATCTGTTGTGATTCTTTATCTGCCTGAGCCTGTGCCAGTGTTGCTGCAGCGTTTTGTTGGGCTACCAGAAGCGAGCGGATTTGCAGTAACTGGTTTGTCTGTGCACTGGCAAGCTGGTTTGCCGCCTGAATAGCTTCCATTTGCCCTTGTGCGCCACTTGCCTGAGTTTGTAATTCGGCAAGATTATCAGCATCGCTCTGCAGGGTGTTCTGCTGTTCGTCAATTACCTTAAATACTGCGTCATTGGCCTTTTTACGCGCCCCTGAGCTGTTCTGTTCAGCTTCACGCAGTGCACTAATTTCAGACGCGGTACATTCAACATTGCTGTTAAAGCAAGGTGATGTCCTGTAGTAGTTAACATCCTGATATCGTTTCAGGTACGCATCGAGACTCCCAGCCTGATTCTTGTAGTAATTAAGGGTATCCTGCACCTGCAACAATTTATTAATTGTTGAATTTGCCTGGTCCCAGATATAGGCCGCAGGAGCTACGGTGTTCTGCAGCATGTTTTCATACTGCTGCAGCTGCGTCTGGTACTGCTGGATTTGTTTAGCCACAGCCTGAACGTTGTTAACTGCGCTGATTGTGGTCTGAACCACATTAGTGCCATCAATAACGGGAATTCCGGCCTTCACCGGTAATGCCATGACGGACGCCACGAAAGGAACTATTAAACCTTTTTTAGCGGCTAAAATCCCTCTTTGTAATAAAACCACTCGGAACATTAAATTCATTTGCTCACCTCTTTTTCATCAGTTAAGTAATATTTAACACACTGTCTGTTAACGGACGCAGGTATATAGGAAACCACACATTTATTTATCCAAGATTTTATCCATAATGTTCCTTAGTTCTTGCCGGGTTGATTCTATTTTCGCAAGCAAGGTTCTTATCAACGTGGATGAAAAATCAACTGTTCGAGGATCATTTGCGAGCCATAATTTAAGTAATCCGCCAAGTCTTCCAAGATCAGCGTTTACTCGGCTAAGTTCATTAACCTGTTTTATATCTACGATAGAATCAACCTGATAACCCATTGCAACTCTACGAACAAAACAGGCAACACTTAATCCAGATGCTTCTGCATTTTCTTGGATGAGAATTTTTTCTTCGGGTAAACAATAAACTTTTATTGGCGTACTATTTTTTCTAGTCTGAGTAACTTTCATATAGCTCTCCATACAGGCGGTAGCCGATCAGCCTCGCAGAGCAGGACGCCCTTGAGCCGCGATGCGGCGAATAGGGAGTGGTAAAGTTGGAACACCGTAGCGGTGGGCCTACTTTACATGTCCTGCCCTGCAGTTGCCGTTGTATATCTGTGCACGACAATGTGTATTTCAGTGTACAGGATGTGTTTTCTTAGCGTATTAATATAGGATTACTCGAGTAAAGATCTGCAGCAAATGTGTTTTTTGCAAGGAAACTATATTTCTCCCTTTTGAAAATGACCTTTAGTAGTTATAAATGGGCGTCCACCAACTGTATTTATGTTTCGATATATTGTAAGAAGTCTTTTATTTTCTCATGCATTTTTTTACTTACCTTGTCAGAGCATGTGCATTGCAGATTTTAGCGGCTAAAATCTACCCCCCTATGCATAAGGCTAAGGGTGTACCTCATATGTCATGAAAACCTACCTCAAGTGTCTATATAACAAGTGCGTAGGTAATCTCCTCTTCTGGCGTCCAACCATCGGCCTTTGGCCGATTCTAGATTTGAAAGCGCCTGCTCAGGCTGGCGATTTCAAAGCCTGAAGATACTGAATGATCCTATAAATACTGCTGAATAGTTAAAAAATCGGGCCGCTGTGACACGCTATCGGGCCGCTATAACACGTTATCGGGCCGCTGCAGCACACTATCGGGCCGTTGTGACACGTTTTATCTTGGCACTTTTTATCTCAATGCCAATTTCAAGCAATTGCCCGGCATCTTCTTTCAATCGTCGACGATAATTACGCAAAGTCATATTACTCGTCCCTTCACCACAAACTGCCATTATCAACTTATCCATATACCAGCCTCCTGAAGGATTATGTTTATGAGTTAAGACGTGACGAGCAACAGCCTGGCTAATACCATGTTGTAATCGAGCGATGGGGCCAGGGGGATAATAAAAATGCAAATCCCTTTTCAACAACATTGCGAGTGCAACCCCCAGACGGACACGCCATAAACGACGTTTTCCCCCAGTCAAAGGATCAGGCCGAGTCATAGGTGATGGCACTACGTGATCGATAAGCCCCCCTATTATACAGTCGCCGCTTCTCTCCAGCTCTGGCGTTATAATTTCAACTGTTGCAACGCGAAGATCTATAAGCAATTTTTGTATGCGGCCATAGCTATATTGTGCATCGGATAGCGTTCGGCGTACTTTCGCTGGATCTACTAATAATTCGATTCCACCATCAGAAATTTCACGACGTTGCTCGGCAACATATAATATTGTCTCCACGATATCGGCATGACGTTGTCCGAGCCGACCGGTAACACGACAACGTCCGAAACTGGTTTCCATCCACTGTCCCTTTAACTCTTGAGGACGCTGGCTTGGCTGATATAGAACGACCCTTGCTTGCCATGCTGTACTTGTGGGTGCCACTTTATTACCAGTAGTCATTGTCAGCGCTACTCCAGGCCGATATTCTTTCTTTAGTAAGCTTTTTATTATTCTTCGAGCTGAGCGCCGTTATTCTTAATACTCCCCCCTCATGTCTCTGTAACCAACGATCTGGGGCACGTTCACCATAATTTGCTTTATTGATTCCAAATCTAACAAATTGACCTCGAACACCATCAGCAATACCGTACGTCTTTGCTTCTAAGGCGGTCATTCCAGCCAGATAAGATTGCCACCGTATATTATCAACCAGGACACTACTACCTCTACTTGCCTGTTGTATATCACCAACTCCCATCATGGCAGCACCTTTGTTTGAATGGTGTAGAAATATAATCGAACACCCAGTATCGGCAGCAATACCTTCTAGCTTTCCAATGACTTTGGACATTGCTCCGCTATTATTCTCATCTTCCTGGTGGAAACGGCGAAGAGTATCCAGAATTATTAACCGTCTACCTTTTGAAATTTCATTGATCAAGTTGCTCCAACGTGGCAAGAAAATATTTGGGCACTTTCCTACCAAAGGTTCAACTAGTAACTTATCAGCTACAATCTGCTGCTCTCGTGCTGTTAGATATTTTCCCAAAGCATATAAACGATGGTGAATGATAGTTGCCGAGTCCTCCACAGGCAGATAGGCCACTAACCCGGTTGGATATTCACCAAAGTTTAAAAGGTCTACACTACAAGTAATCTGCACAGCCAGTTGTAATGCCAGCATTGACTTTCCAACACCTCCCGGGGAAACAATCGCTCCGACGGTACCAGCAGCAAGATTAGGCAAAACGTAATCAATTGGTTGTGGCTTAGCTTCAAACGCTTCCATTATGTTCAATGACATTACAGTTACCTACCTAAAACAATACCGGGTCTAGCCGCTTTAAACATTGCTGATTTACGATCCGCAATCCACTGTTCTACTTCAGACAGTTGCCATGCAACATTTCGGCTGGTTAGCGCTATACGGCGAGGAAATTCGCCTCGTTGCTCAAGGTTATAAATAGTCCGGGCTGACAATGGGATCATTTTCAGAAGTGTTTTTCTATTAATAAGCGTGCTATTTGCCTTTGTTTGCATTTGCCTTCCTCCAGTTTCCAATCAGGCCTATACAATGCCAAGCATTACCACTTGCTAAAACCTATTCATTGGCTAAAATGGTTGACATGAAAATTACTATTTGGGAAGGCTGTGACCTCACAGTTGAAGCTGCAATTAAATTATTTGTAGAGCGTAGTTCTCCGTACTCCATATTTTCACGGAGGTATCCAATACTGCGTCTCATACAGGAAGTTATTGATCCAGCAGTAGCTGCTTATGTAAATTCCCTACCACTAAGTCATAAAGACTACATTTCGGGAGCAAATTTAGGATTTAGTGAAGTACTTAAAAAAGTGGATTTAAACGTCGTAGTACAGGCACAAAGACTTCTTTTGCGTAATTTCATCCTAACTTTAGATCGTCAAACTTCTCTTGATAAATGCCTTATTGCTACGATTGAATCTCTTATTGAGTTAGTTAGTGAGTGTGCATCCAAGCGGCCGAACAAATCCTCACCTGCAAAGGGGGTAACTATAAATTCACAGCGTAAACTCGGTTTTTGCGAGTTCTGCGGTAACCAGACTGAATACTCTCAATTTATTAGTGAAATATCAGAATATACTGCTAACGATATTGAGTTTTCCTACCATGAAAAATTGGTCCTTAGCCATCAATATTGTTCGAACCATAGGCCCAGACTGACCGATGGCCAATGGAATCCCAAGTACAGACAAGGAAAACGTTCTTCCGAACAGTTTAATAAAGAACTAATAAGACTGAGACGGCAATGTGCTAAACCAAATAAAGCCAATGCAAGCTCAGGGGATCGATTAATTGACGACTATTTTTTCCATTGGATTCAGTCAAAAACCTTGATGCCAGCAGATATAGGTGAACTGAGAAATATAGCACAACGCATGGCTGAATCTAAATTCTCCGACACTAAGAAAATAATACTTATATTAATGCATCAGGGATTTAATCAATCTGAGGTTGCACAGATTTTAACGAAAAATTATCACTTACCTATGACACGTCAGGCCGTGTCGAAGGCCTTAGCAACTTTACGAAATGAATTCTATATTTAAAGAGAGTATTGACTATTTCTCGGGGCATCCTTGAACAAGAAAATACTTTCTAACACCCCCATAAATCGTTCACAAATATGGCGCTTGATAAATTTTAATTAAAAACACAATATAACATCACAATATAGATTAAGTAATATATTGCTAATTTTGTAATTTTAATGATTATAATTAACTAAATCATATACTTAACTAAAATAATAACATTCGCATCCATTTAAATTAGTAGGAGCATACAATGATGCTCCTTAAAATAAATATTAATTAGTATGGATACTGCCTGACTTCAATGGTCCATCAATAACAGCACTTACTCCACCTCTTTCTTTTGAAGTTGCGATAACTAACTTGTTTGCCGCCCGGCTCGCTCCCAAATAAATTCTTGATACATAGCGACGCCTTGCTCCTTGGCTTATATAGTTATACGCTAAATCAGCCTCATCGGCATGGATAAGATAAACCGTGTCAAATTGTAACCCTGCAACATATTCTGGCATGCTAAAAACGAAACGACTTTTGGCGTACCGTAACTCTTTCATATCCTCTCGAGTAGTTACCGATACATACTTACCATTCAAACGCCCCGCGTTTAAATATGCACTAAAAAGTTCCTCGTTAAGACATAGTACCGCTACTTTTGCACCACCAAGTTCGGATGCAGAGACTTTTGCTTTTCTAAAAACATCATCCACTAGAGAAATATTTGTGTCATATTCAATGAGCCTTGTTAATTCACCATCAACCTTATTAGACTGTCCAACATATGATCTATACTCTCCTTCTAAATCAATGGCAGGAAATGAACCATCAATATCTTGCAGGAATCGTGTTATTTGCGGTGTTGACCTATATACTTCATTTAAATCTACCGGGACAGACTCGCCAACACCTGGGTTCTTAAATTTTGAAACACCACCACCATAAGATGCATCACTAGTACTCTGTTTAAGATCATAAGCCATTATAAGCGGCCATTTTCCATCATTTTCGGCATTAGGTTTGAACAAGCTTTGTAGCATCATTGCCTCATTTCTTGTAAAATAATGATACTCATCTACAAAAATGACATCAAATCCATTACTTTCGCATAATTGATCCCACTCGTGAGTTGATAAGTATCTCGCAAAGTCGGCAATCATTTGATCTAGGCCGAACATCTTATGTTCTCTAATTATTTTCCTATATTCATCATGTATTTCCAGAATAATTTTCCTGTGCATTGGATCCGGTAAATTCATTTGCCAAGGTTCGCGCTGAGATTTTATATAATTTTCAGCATCGGCAGTACCTTTACGTATAACTTCCGCATCTAAAATACATGCAAATTCATTCATAATTTCATCTAATAAGATGTGTCTATTTTTTTCATCCATCAATCTACTTTTAAAGGATTGGCAATTATTTAATAATGATAAGTTAATCCTAGGGTCTAGAATGATTTTATTGATTGAGTCATTTATGAAATCCTTTTGCATTTCTCTGCCTGAACTACCATCTATTGATAAAGTTTCTAATCCTTTCTTTTGATAATCGAGTAACTCTCGGGCCAGTTCATATAAAGTGCCAATCCAAAGTTTCTTTTTCCCAGATGGTACGCATAGTTCAGCCCAGCGACTTGAGGGATCCAATGAGTAAAACATACCACGTATGACTTCATGCGCCAGTGCCGAGCTATGTGTTATAAATGCAAATATTTTTTCTCCATAATTATCAGCATCTGCGTACATATCACGCAAAAATTTCACAGCCATTGCTTGGGTTTTTCCTGTCCCAGCTACACCTCTTAGTCTTACTGGGCGATCCAAGGGTTGATTAACAAACTTAAGCTGCTCACTACTTAATATTCTATCGAGCCAATCTTGTAATGTCCCGGAAGTAGTAATTTGATAATTTAAAGGCTCACTCAATAAAATTCCATAATTCCCAACCGGTGCTAATTTTTGAGTGTCAGTAACAAGTGCTTCTAAGAAACTATCAATAGCATCATCGTAATAATCCAGATCTATATCTAAAGATTCTATGGGTTTTATTTCTTCCGTAACTGCAAAAGCATATATATTTGCCCCCCCCCGAGGAGAACGTTCAAAACAAATCCTACATCTTCTGTTTTTGAAACCTATCGACTCAGCATGTATACTCAAAAGTGAATTGTGGTTATAGGGGTTCCATTGAACAGGAATAGAAACGCTACGATCAACATTGCGCAATCCTACGCGTAAAATCCTTTCAAATACACTTCTCGTTTTTGCTTTAGTTCTAAAAACACCATCATTACCAATGCGAATTACTAGTAACGTGCTTTCGAGTTCGGCCTGCTTCGAAAGTAAATAAATAGTTTCGTTTATCTCAACACGCCTTAAACCTTCTACATTCTCAGGAATAAAAAAATCATTGAACCAATCATCATCTATCAAAGCAGCATCAAGAGTCATCAAGGCATTATCATCAATTACTAAGGTTTTATATTTCATTTAGTCAATTCCTTTAATGTCGTTATATCTTCAATTGATAACTCTATTGCTGCAGAACAATTATCTTCGAAATCAGTTTCCATGCCAATACGAGAGAAAAGAAAAGCTAATTTTTGTGAGATAGAATATTTTATTGATTCATTCAGTCGACCAATTCTATAAAATCCATTGGGGTCGCCGTTAACCCTTGCATTTACTTCACTAAAGTGTAAACCTTCATAATCCATAGAGTATATATTACGAAGTAAAACAACATAACCAATGTTATTATTGCATTTTGGTATTTCTGGTAGAAAAAAGAAATCAGGAAATCCGCCAGTGCCTTCAAGAGCTTGGATTAACTCTTTTTTAAATCCCTTTTCGTTACCCCCCAACAATGAGTGTATTTCCTTGTATGAAGATAATGGATTAACTTCATTGACCCCGTGATGAATTATATACAACACCTTTAATTTATTTATAATTTCTCTATTTTCATTAACATCTAAAGAATGAAGTATTTGTTCTGGCGTATCGGTTCTTAACCAGTCATAGAGACTAGAGGAACTTAGTGTTGATAGGTTTTCATTTCTCGATTGAATTTTCTTATTCAAAAACAATAGACATTGTTCAGTTTGTTTTTTATTTATTTTCTGAAATGTAGATTTTAGCCAATGGTTTGCTAAAAAATCTTGGGCTGTCACTATTTCTAACCAGTTGTACCTATAACTAGATTTATTCTGGGCTATATCGCAGTCCGCAGTTATGATTAATCCGAATTGATGACTATCTTCTTTTTCTTGAATGGAATTAATGTTTTTCCGTATAATATCACCTTGCCTGACTTCATCATCTTCATCCTCAAAATCATAGAAGTAGCTTTGCATTAAATAAACTCCTTATTGATTACTATCTAATCCACTGTTGCATCTAAAAATTATAACAATTCAGCTCGTTAGGTACTAGATTACTTGCCGGAATCATGTCGGTAGCTGGATTTGATCCACATATCCCTCCAAATTTTAGCGGCTAAAATCTTCTTCTGATGTCACAACAGGCAAGAATTAAACTTAATCGATTGATTTTATTCACTTATTAACCCATTCATCAATCATATTAGCCCAATCTTGTAGCATCTCTTCCCTCTGCTCCCGATATTCGGCCTTGTTATAAACAGCTCGAACCCCTTTCTGTTCATGCGCAAGGCACTTCTCAATCCAGTCAGTATTGTACCCAGCCTCATGTAACAAGGTACTAGCTGTACGCCGTAAGTCATGGGGACCAAACTTTGGCAATGACTGCCCTTCTTTCTGTACCAGGCGATACGTCAGTGTCAAAACCCGGTTTAAAGTAGCGCTACTCATTGGCGCATCGGAATCGTACCGCGAAGGAAGGATAAAATCAGAGCTACCGGCAAAGGTTTTGAGAGCAATCATAATATCCATTGCCTGTTTGGAAAGAAAAACCAAATGTGGATTACGTCGTTTCATCCTCTCCTTTGGTATCGTCCATAATGCCTCACTAAAATTGATCTCGTTCCAGGTTGCGTTAGTAAGCTCACTTTTACGTACCATCGTTAACAGCAAAAGTTTAACCGCTGCTCTGATTGATGGAGTCGTTCCTACCCGTTCCATGTACCGATACATCAGACCAATTTCAACTGGCGTCAATGCCCTGTCACGAGGCTCAAATTTCGCTATGCTTGCAGGCCGTACCAGATCAGCTGGATTATCCACCTTCTGACCGCGCTCAATAGCCCAACGATAGACTTGCAATACAATCTCTCTGGCGTGCACAGCTGTCGCCGGTGCCCCTCTCTCGACAATGTTATCGGTTAATGCTCGTAAGTCTTCATGTGTAATCTCGGTCAATTTCTGCTGCGCAAATTTTGACTTCAACTCCCTTTGATATACCGAACGCCGCATATCACGCGTCGATTCAGCCATTTGATAACCGCGTAACCATTTCTCAGCCCATGCACCAAAAGTCTCCGCATCTTTGATACGCGCTTTATCTCTGGCTTTTTCCCGCGCAGGCGATCTTCCACCGGCAACCATTTTTTTAGCTTCATTGAGCCGTTCACGCGCTTCTGCAAGCGTAATCCCTCCAACACCATAGCGGCCAAACGTAACGGTCTCTTGTCTTCCGTTTATTGAATAGTTGTAGCGAAATGAGATCGTTCCAGCCGGAGTCACCGCAACATACAGACCATCGCGGTCATTAACTTTATAGAGTTTTTCCTTCGGCTTAAGGTGGCGCAACCTGGTGTCAGTTAACATGGTTTATTGTTTTCCTTTATCAAAAAATACCATGTTGTAAAAAATTCAGAAAAGTTATTTAACTATCTGTTTTTAATTGAGTTATAAAAAATAAATACCATAACTCAACCGAAATTTATCACATGGTACTTTTTCAAACCTGAATTCGAAACCAGAGAGTACCATCAAAAATTCCATTGAAAAAACCGTGCTTCCCGTTGCTAACAGCTGCCAGAAAATGCCAGACACAAAAACAAAAAAGCCCGCAGTTACGCGGGCTTAGAGGTACTTTACTGCTTTTACGTGCAGGCTGTTGCCAGACGCGAAATCATTCCCACTCAATCGTTGCTGGTGGCTTACCGGAGATATCGTAAACCACGCGGGAAATACCGTTGATTTCGTTGATAATGCGGTTAGACACGCGACCGAGGAAATCATAGGGCAGATGCGCCCAGTGCGCGGTCATAAAGTCGATGGTTTCTACCGCACGCAGGGAAACAACCCAGTCGTATTTACGGCCATCGCCCATGACGCCAACGGAGCGCACTGGCAGGAACACGGTAAATGCCTGGCTCACTTTGTTGTAAAGATCGGCTTTATGCAGTTCTTCAATAAAGATAGCATCGGCGCGGCGCAGCAGGTCGCAGTACTCTTTCTTCACTTCGCCCAGCACGCGAACGCCAAGGCCCGGGCCCGGGAACGGATGGCGGTACAGCATGTTGTATGGCAGGCCCAGCTCGAGGCCGATTTTACGAACTTCGTCTTTAAACAGTTCACGCAGCGGCTCAACCAGGCCCATCTTCATCTCTTTCGGTAAACCGCCCACGTTGTGGTGAGATTTGATGACATGTGCTTTACCGGTGGCAGAAGCCGCAGACTCGATAACGTCAGGATAGATGGTGCCTTGTGCCAGCCACTTAACGTCTTCCAGCTTCAGTGCTTCTTCGTCGAACACTTCAACGAAGACGCGGCCGATAATTTTACGCTTGGCTTCAGGATCGTTCTCACCGGCCAGCGCGTTCAGGAAACGATTTTCGCCTTCGACGTGGACAATGTTCAGGCCAAAGTGGTCTCCGAACATTTCCATAACCTGTTCGGCTTCGTTCAGACGCAGCAAGCCGTTGTCCACGAAGACACAGGTCAGGCGATCGCCGATGGCGCGGTGCAGCAGCATCGCGGTGACGGAGGAGTCCACACCGCCGGACAGACCGAGGATAACTTTGTCGTTGCCTACCTGCTCGCGAATGCGCAGGATCGCGTCTTCGATGATTTTTGCCGGCGTCCACAGCGCTTCGCAGCCGCAGATGTCCAGAACAAAACGCTCCAGCAGGCGTTGGCCCTGGCGCGTGTGGGTCACTTCCGGGTGGAACTGCACGCCATAAAAACGTTTATCTTCGTTGGCCATAATGGCGAACGGACAAGTCTCGGTGCTGGCAACAGTCACGAAGTCAGACGGGATTGCAGTGACTTTGTCGCCGTGGCTCATCCACACGTCCAGCAGCGGCTGACCGGCTGCGCTCAGGGAGTCTTCAATGCCGCGAACCAGCGCGCTGTCGATTTTAACTTCGACCTGTGCATAACCAAATTCACGCTCGGTAGAACTTTCAACATGGCCGCCCAGTTGCATTGCCATCGTCTGCATGCCATAGCACACGCCAAATACCGGCACACCGGCTTCAAAGACGTACTCAGGCGCACGCGGACTGTTATGTTCGGTGGTGCTTTCCGGACCGCCGGAGAGGATGATGCCGCTGGGATTAAATGCGCGGATCTGGGCTTCGGTCACATCCCATGCCCACAGCTCACAGTAAACGCCCAGCTCACGGACGCGGCGCGCCACCAGTTGCGTATACTGAGACCCAAAGTCGAGGATCAGGATGCGATGTTTATGTATATTTTCCGTCATGGACGCTAATTCCGAGGCAAGTAAAACAGATAAATATAAATCACCCGGCATGCACGTTATCCTTCAGGCAGGCCGGGCGAGTGAAATCAGGAACCCATACGGTAGTTTGGAGACTCTTTCGTAATGGTTACATCATGTACGTGACTTTCCTGAATGCCAGCACCACTGATGCGAACAAATTCTGCCTTAGTACGCAGGTCATCGATAGTACCGCAGCCAGTCAGCCCCATGCAGGAACGCAGTCCCCCCATCTGCTGATGGACGATCTCTTTCAAATGGCCTTTATAGGCTACGCGGCCTTCAATGCCTTCCGGCACTAATTTGTCTGCTGCATTATCCGTCTGGAAGTAACGATCGGATGAACCTTTAGACATCGCTCCCAGTGAGCCCATGCCGCGATAAGATTTGAAAGAACGCCCTTGGTAGAGTTCGATTTCACCCGGTGATTCTTCCGTTCCTGCCAGCATGGAACCGACCATCACGCAGGACGCACCTGCAGCGATCGCTTTAGCAATATCGCCAGAGAAGCGAATACCTCCGTCTGCAATAACCGGGATGCCAGTGCCTTCCAGTGCGGCTACCGCATCAGAAACCGCAGTAATTTGCGGAACACCCACACCGGTAACAATACGCGTGGTACAAATTGAACCCGGCCCAATTCCCACTTTAACGGCGCTCACGCCAGCTTCAACCAGCGCCAGTGCGCCAGCACCGGTGGCAACGTTGCCGCCCACAATTTGCAGGTCAGGGTATTTTGCACGGGTTTCACGGATACGCTGTAATACGCCTTCGGAGTGCCCATGAGAAGAGTCGATCAGCAGCACATCAACACCTGCGGCCACCAGCGCATCAACCCGCTCTTCATTACCCGCACCCGCACCAACCGCAGCCCCCACACGAAGACGCCCTTCAGCATCTTTACAGGCGTTAGGTTTACGTTCTGCTTTCTGGAAATCTTTCACGGTGATCATGCCTAACAGATGAAAACTGTCATCCACCACCAGTGCTTTTTCAACGCGTTTTTCATGCATTTTCTGCAGTACGATTTCGCGGGATTCGCCCTCTTTCACCGTGACTAAACGCTCTTTTGGCGTCATGACGGCGGAAACAGGTAGGCTCATATCGGTGACGAAACGCACGTCTCGACCGGTAATAATCCCAACAAGTTCGTTATCGCCATTGACCACCGGATAACCGGCAAAGCCATTACGTTTCGTCAGCACCTGCACATCGCTCAGCGGCGTTGTCGGTAGCACGGTTTGTGGATCGGTAACGACGCCACTTTCATGTTTCTTCACCCGGCGAACTTCTTCTGCCTGGCGCTCGATTGACATATTTTTGTGGATAAAGCCAAGTCCACCTTCCTGAGCTAGTGCAATCGCCAGTCCCGCTTCGGTCACGGTATCCATGGCAGCAGACAGCATAGGGATATTCAGCCGGATAGATTGTGTCAGCTGAGTACTGAGATCGGCCGTATTAGGCAGAACGGTAGAGTGTGCGGGAAGGAGTAAAACATCATCAAACGTGAGTGCTTCTTTAGTAATTCGTAGCATGGCAATATCTCAACCTGGGGTGAATGAGAACAGATAAAATATTGCCGCGGCATTATACAGGCCGTAATCGATTGCCTCCAGCATTATTTAATAAAAAGTCTTGATCCACCGTATCAGCCATGTAGTATCGACGAATTAACCTCCTGATTTGAAATTTGATCTTCATCACATATGCCACTACCGCCGTCCGCAAATATTTTTACCGTCAGCCGTCTCAATACCACGGTACGTAAGCTGCTGGAAAGGGAGATGGGGCAGATCTGGCTCAGCGCTGAAATATCAAATTTTTCGCAGCCCTCTTCCGGACATTGGTACTTTACGCTGAAGGATGATGGCGCGCAGGTGCGCTGTGCAATGTTCCGTAACAGCAATCGCCATGTCAGCTTCCGGCCGCAGAATGGCCAGCAAATTCTGGTTCGTGCCACGATTACACTGTATGAACCTCGCGGTGATTATCAGCTGATTGCTGAAAGTATGCAGCCTGCAGGCGATGGCCTGTTGCAGCAGCAATTTGAGCAATTGAAACAGCGGCTTAGCGCAGAAGGCTTATTCGACCCGTGTTATAAAAAAGCGTTACCCGATCCAGCAAAACAGCTCGGCGTGATCACTTCCGCTACCGGTGCTGCCCTGCACGATGTACTGCGCGTATTGCACCGTCGGGACCCCTCGCTGCCGGTTGTAATTTATCCCACGCCAGTTCAGGGCGTGGATGCACCAGACAGTATCGTACGGGCAATTGAGCGAGCAAACCTGCGCCAGGAGTGCGACGTGCTGATTCTTGGCCGGGGTGGGGGTTCGCTGGAAGACCTGTGGAGTTTTAATGATGAGCGGGTCGCCCGAGCAATTTTCGCCAGTCATATTCCTATCGTTAGCGCGGTCGGACATGAAACTGACGTCACCATCGCGGATTTTGTCGCTGACCTGCGTGCACCAACACCTTCTGCAGCCGCAGAGCTGGTGAGCCGTAATCAAACCGAACTGCTACGGCAGTTGCAATCGCAGCAACAGCGATTGGAAATGGCGATGGATTACTATCTGGCCCGGCAACAGCGCTACTACACACGTCTGCACCATCGTTTACAGCAACAACACCCACAGTTACGTCTGGCACGTCAGCAGACGTCCCTGTTCAAGCTACAGCAGCGTTTAAACGATACGGTGCAGATTCACCTTCGCCGGGCGTCACGCCAGCAGGAACGCATTGAGCAGCGCCTGAGAGCACAACACCCCCAAGGCCGTATTTATCGCGCACAACAGCAATTACAGCAGTGGCATTATCGTCTGCAGCAGGCGATGCAGACAGGGCTCAACGGCAATAAGCAACGTTTCTCAACGCTCGCGGCACAGTTGGAAGGCGTGAGCCCGCTGGCAACGCTGGCACGAGGTTTTAGCGTGACGACATCGGCAGATGGCAAGGTGGTGAAAAAAACCCGTCAGTTGCATACCGGCGATGCACTAAGAACGCGGCTGGATGATGGCTGGGTTGAAAGCCAGGTCACAGCGATTACCCCCGCCAAAAAAGGCGTAAAATAACCGCCCCTTCAGCGCCGTACACAATGTGCGGCCCTCCAATTTTATGCTCCCGTCACGCAAGTACGCCAGACAAACTATACTTTCTCGATATCCCCTAAAAAGATCAGGGAGCATGAGATGTATTACGGTGTTATCCCACCTTACATTCTGCGTAAAATTATTGATAACGGCAGCGAACAGCAAAAGGCCTGTGCGCGTCAAACGCTAACGCATGTCCAGACCCTGATGGCAGAAAACTGGCAGAAAAATGTCCCCTCCCAGGCTACCGCAGGTGGCCACGTTCAGCGAGAAATTTACGATACGCAGCAAACGCAAACCCTGCCGGGTAATCTTATCCGCAGCGAGGGCCAATCGAGTAATAATGACATTGCCGCAGACGAAGCCTGGGAGTACCTCGGTGCCACTTACGATTTTTTCTGGCAGGTATATCAGCGTAACTCACTGAATAACCAAGGCCAGACACTGATGGGCACCGTACATTATGGCAAAGAGTATCAGAACGCCTTCTGGAATGGTCAGCAAATGGTGTTTGGTGATGGCGACGGTGAAATTTTTAATCGTTTTACTATCGCAATTGACGTCGTGGCCCATGAGCTGGCACATGGAATTTCCGAGACAGAAGCCGGACTGATCTATTTTGAACAAGCAGGTGCGCTAAACGAATCTCTGTCAGACGTTTTTGGATCGCTGGTAAAGCAATTCAATCTCAAACAAACTGCCGATCGTGCTGACTGGCTGATCGGTGAAGGTTTACTGACTGATAAAATTCGAGGGCGAGGACTGCGGTCAATGTCAGAGCCGGGTACAGCTTATGACGATCCAATGCTGGGTAAAGATCCCCAGCCCGCACATATGCACGACTATATCCATACTCGCGATGATAACGGCGGTGTTCATCTGAATTCAGGCATCCCTAATCGCGCGTTTTACCTTGCTGCAAAAGCGTTGGGTGGCTACGCATGGGAACTGGCGGGACATGCCTGGTACGATACCGTCTGCGACGACAGGCTACCACAGGATGCCGATTTTACGACTTTCGCCCAATTGACGTTACAGCACGGACAAAAACGCTTTAATAAATCCGTCGCACAGGCCATTGAAGATGCCTGGATTCAAGTTGGCGTTTTATCATGAAATCACTTCCCAGACTAACCGATGATGCCGTCATCGATCTGGCGCGAGAAGGCGGTTTTGCGTATATCCCTAAGCTGTCTGGCGCGCGGCGCATTACGCTCTCTCAGCTACCAGCCCCACAAAAGGAGCGCGTTTGCGACATTCTCAGACAGGCTTTCCCCTTCGGGGAAGCCCCTGGAGCACAGAGCCAGGCAGGACACGGCGATTGTTTCTATTACCGTATTCAGATTAGCTACGCAACCACTCATCAAACGGGCGATATCGTGCTACTGATTCCGGAGAACCGGGCTTCGCCGGAACTGAAAGCGCTGTGGCAAAGAGGTGAATAGTGACACTATTCGGATATCCAGCTTATCCATGCGCTATATCCTGGCAGGGCCGCATAGCGGCCCTGTGCGAGTTAACGCTTATTTTTTTTCAAATGTGACATCAAACGCTTACGTTTACGCTGCTGATTTGGCGTCAACAAGTTACGCTTTCCGGCAAACGGGTTCTCACCCTCTTTGAACTGAATACGAATGGGTGTGCCCATCACGTTCAGTGAACGGCGGAAATAGTTCATCAAATAGCGCTTGTAGGAGTCCGGTAGATCTTTCACCTGGTTACCGTGGATCACCACAATCGGCGGATTATACCCGCCAGCATGCGCGTATTTCAGCTTCACGCGGCGGCCTCGAACCAATGGTGGCTGATGATCCTCTTCCGCCATGGTCATAATCCGGGTCAGCATTGAGGTGTTCACGCGACGTGTAGAGCAGTCGTAGGCCTCGGTTACGGACTCAAACAAATTACCTACGCCGCTACCGTGCAGGGCGGAGATAAAGTGGATACGTGCGAAGTCGATAAAACCGAGACGGAAATCAAGCATCTCTTTGACTTCATCACGGGCCTCCTGCGTCATGCCGTCCCACTTGTTGACAACAATCACGAGTGAGCGCCCGCTATTGAGAATAAAGCCGAGCAGCGATAGATCCTGATCAGAGATCCCTTCACGGGCATCAATTACCAGCATCACGACGTTAGCATCTTCGATCGCCTGCAGCGTTTTGATCACCGAAAATTTCTCAACCGTATCGGTGATTTTACCGCGCTTACGCACACCCGCAGTATCAATGAGAATATATTCGCGCTCGTCACGTTCCATCGGAATATAGATACTGTCACGCGTGGTACCGGGCATATCAAACACCACCACCCGATCCTCACCCAGGATACGGTTGGTCAGCGTGGATTTACCAACGTTGGGCCTGCCAACGATCGCCAGCTTGATGGGCAGATCAAGAGGGTTAAAATCATCCTCTTCCTCAACTTTTGCTTCCGGATCTTCGCCACGCTCTTTGGCGGCTAACGCCGCCCAGTAGGCTTCGTTTTCGTCTTCTTCGCTCACTTCCTGAGGATCAACAACCTGCATCCACGGCAGAAGCGCAGTTTCCAGCAGGCTGGTTACTCCGCGCCCGTGTGAAGCGGCAATCGGATAGATGTCACCCAGCCCTAACGAGTAAAAATCACCTACTGCAGAGTCAGCATCCAGGCCATCGGTCTTATTAGCGACAAGAAAGGTGGGTTTTTGACGCGAGCGCAAATGCCTGGCAATCGCCTGATCGGCCGGCATCAGGCCCGCGCGAGCATCCACCATAAACAACACCACGTCGGCTTCTTCAATCGCTAGCAGAGACTGTTCGGCCATACGCGTTTCAACGCCCTCTTCGTTACCATCAATACCGCCGGTATCAATAGCAATAAATTCGCGCCCTTCTACTTCGGCACGACCGTACTTGCGATCGCGTGTCAGCCCAGGAAAGTCCGCCACCAGCGCATCTCGTGTACGCGTTAAACGGTTAAATAAGGTGGATTTTCCCACATTGGGACGCCCTACCAGCGCGACCACAGGTACCATATTGAAGCCTCATGACTAAGAAATTAAACGCCTGACGTCATTATACCCGTCATACTTCAAGCTGCAGGATTATTGGCTGCGCTTTGTCACCCTGGTCACTTACTTGCGTAAGCGGGGGATGCCTGCGCTGGCTGCTGCCCGATAGTCGTGGAGGTATACGATTTATACGTTTTGTTCAGGCTGAAGGCGTTAAGGATAACACGCCCACTAAAAAACGAAACGGCCCCCGATCGTCAGGAGCCGCTATAACAGGCATACCACTACATCACACTTCGAGCTACATCGTTTTCAATTTACATCACAACATAGCCTGAATGATCTTGCGTATACCCAAACTAAAATATTAGCGCGTAAAGGCGTACACCTTACCGTTTTTTGCCTGAATAAGTAGCTTATCGCTGGCAACCACCGGTTCCGTTTGAAAACCCGAGCTGTCTACTTTTTGCTGTGCCACAAAACGACCATCGCTGGTATTGATCCAGTGTAAATAACCTTCGCTATCACCAACCACCAGGTAGCCGTTATACAGCACAGGCGAAGTCAGGTTACGATGCAGCAGATCGCTTTGACGCCAGACAGAAACCCCGCCATCAACGTTAAGCGCGATCACGCGATCGTTCTGATCGACCAAATAGATACGCCCTGCATCCACGATTAAATCACGGACCGAGCCAATTTCACGTTTCCACTGCACCTGACCGGAACGAAGATCCAACGCGGTTAAATCACCGTTATATGCCAGCGCGTATACTACGCCGTTGACCACAACCGGCGTGGTATCAACATCGCTCAGGCGATCGATTTCCGTCGCGCCACTTGGCTGGGAAATACGCTGTTGCCAAATCAACTGCCCCTGATTAAGCATCACCGCACTAACGCGGCCATTGTCTCCCCCAACAATTGCGGCACCAAATGCAGCAGTAGGTGCGGATTCACCACGCAGCGAAAGTGCTGGCATATCAAGGTTAACCGACCATTTTATCGTACCACTGCTCTGATCTAACCCCTGCAACATACCGTTGCTGGTATGAATCAGGACTAATCCGTCACTGACCACCGGACGCGACAACGCTTCGCCTGCGACTTTGGTTTGCCAGGCAATCGTACCATCAGCGCTATTTAGTGCATAAACCTGCGCACGCTCGCTGCCGATGTAGATATGTTCACCCGCCGCGGTCACGCCGCCGGAGAGCAGTGCAGGACGGTTGCTGGAGAGGAAGCCGGTTTTTTCAGACAAATCGACTTTCCACTTCTCTTTGCCGTCGGCAGCATCCAGCGCCTTAACGAGGCCAAAGCGATCGGCAGCAAACACCGTGCTGTCCTGCCATGCAGGGTGCAAGTTGGAGTAGTAATCACCGATACCATCACCGACAGAAGTGCTCCACACTTTTTCCGGCGTAAATTGATTTTCAACTTTAGGCAACGGGGCCATTTGCACTACATCTTCTTCGCCGCTGAACAGCGAACAACCGCTGAGTAACGTGACTGAAATCAGCCCGGGCAGCAGGTATTTACGTAATTCCATGCGCTCTCTCTTGAATGGCTTAACCTAAGTTATTCATTTTCATCTGCATCATTTCTTTCAATGCAGGAGAAGTATCTGAAGCGATACCTTTACTCCACGCATCACGCGCACCCTGAATATCGCCTTTACTTAACAGCGCTTCGCCACGGATATCGGCAATGATCGCCGTCCATCCGTCACCTTTAACAGCATCGAGGGTTTTAATCGCCTCATCGGCTTTTTTCTGTTGCAGCTGAATACGTGCCAGGCGCAGGTTCATAACCGCCTGCAGATTGGCATCCTGGGTATCCTTCAATCCACTCTGTAATTGAGTCGCCGCTTTATCCAGTTCGTTTTGATCCACATACTGTTTCGCCAAATCCAGCGAGGCCAGCGCGCCATATGTATTATTGTTATCGTTGGCAAATTGACTTACCGCCTCTAACGTCTGGGGCTTACTGGCATCCAGCGCGGTTGTCACCTGTTGATAGGCGGCCGAAGTCTCTTTCGCATTCCCATCCTGATGGGTGCTCCAGTAGCGCCAGCCAACCAGCGCGCCTACACCTAAAATGACACCCACTACCAGCGCTTTACCATTGCTGGCAAAAAAACGACGGAGTGCATCAACCTGATCGTTGTCGTTGCTATAGATTTCCACGCAATCCTTCTCCTTAATTTGTGATCCTGCTGCGCTGAACTTATTTTAAAAGCGATGAGATAGCCGTAGCAGCCTCACTTTGCGCCAACATTTGCTGTTCGCCCGTGCGCAGATCTTTTATTACTACCTGGCCGGCTTTCATTTCATCTTCGCCCAGCACCAGTGCAACGCGAGCGCCCCACTTATCCGCACGAGCAAATTGCTTCTTAAAGTTACCGCCGCCGTAGTTAGTCATCAATCGCAACTCAGGCAAAGCATCACGCAGCTTTTCAGCCAGAATCATGGCAGCGGACTGCACATCCTGGCCGGAAGCGATAAGATAGACATCGACAATGCGTGTCGGTTCAAATTCAGGGTTAACCGCCTGAACCAGCAAGACTAAACGCTCCAGCCCCATGGCAAAACCTACCGCAGGGGTGGCACGTCCACCCAATTGCTCCACCAGGCCATCATAACGTCCACCTGCACATACCGTACCCTGAGCACCCAAACTGTTAGTGACCCACTCGAATACCGTCCGGTTGTAATAATCCAGGCCACGTACCAGCCGCGTGTTGATGGTATAGCAAATGCCTGCGGCATCCAGTAGCGCACAAAGCCCGCTGAAATGCTCACGTGATTCATCATCCAGGTAGTCACTCAGGACCGGCGCCTCATTCAGAAGCTGCTGTATTTCTGGATTTTTGCTATCAAGTACGCGAAGTGGGTTGCTATACATCCGCCGTTTGCAATCCTCATCCAGAGCCTCTTTATGTTGCTCCAGGAAAGCCACCAGCGCATCACGATAATTCGCCCGAGCTTCCAGCGAACCAATAGAGTTAAGCTCCAGCGCAACGTGATCGGCAAGGCCCAGCGCCTTCCACCAGCGAGCGGTCAGCAAAATCAGTTCGGCGTCGATGTCCGGGCCCTGGAGACCAAACACTTCCACACCCAACTGATGAAACTGTCGATAACGCCCCTTCTGAGGACGCTCATAGCGGAACATGGGACCGATATACCACAAGCGCTGTTCCTGATTGTACAGCAGACCATGTTCGATGCCGGCACGCACACAGCCCGCCGTGCCTTCAGGACGCAGAGTCAGGCTTTCACCATTGCGGTCCTCAAAGGTGTACATCTCTTTTTCAACCACATCGGTCACTTCACCGATTGCGCGTTTGAACAACGGGGTCTGCTCTACAATCGGCAAACGAATTTCACTGTAACCATATCCTGCAAGCGTCTGTTTTAGCGTGCCTTCAATACGCTGCCAGATAGCCGTATCAGCAGGTAAATAGTCGTTCATACCTCGGATAGCTTGAATATTTTTTGCCACTCATTATCTCCCTACATTGGCTACACTGGACAGTGCGCGCAATATTTTAACCGGCGCAATCTGGTTGCCACTGTTTTGCACCAGATAAATTACCTGCACCGAAACACCATATCTGCATCTTGATATCCCAAATAATTCGGACTACAGGGAAGCGGCAAACCCGTAAGCCTTCAGGAACTTACTCAGGTAAGTATCCATGAGGACTGAGTGCAGACAACAAACCTGCAATTTGAAATACAATGGGTATAAAAAAACCTGTCCGGCATCTTACCTTATGAAGGAGGCACCGGATAGGTTCGCGGTCATCAGTAAACGAGAACGCCTACTGATACGATTACTTTTCGAGCTGCTGAACCTCAATACGGCGACTTTCATCCATCATCGAGGCTTTGGCTCGAATACGCGCCTCAAGCTGGTCGATCATATCATCATTGTCGAGACGCTCGCGCATACGAACGCCATCTTCATAGAAGCCACTTTTCTTGTTGCTGCCCGTAACGCCAAGGGTCGAAACCAGCGCCTCACCCGGTCCGTTTACCACACAGCCAATGATAGAAACGTCCATTGGCGTGATGATATCCTCAAGGCGCTGTTCCAGCGCATTCACCGTTCCGATAACATCAAACTCCTGCCGGGAACAGGTCGGGCACGCGATAAAGTTGATGCCACGCGAACGAATACGCAATGATTTCAGGATATCGAAACCAACTTTAACCTCTTCAACTGGATCGGCCGCCAGTGAAATACGCAGTGTGTCACCAATGCCCTCAGAGAGCAGGAGACCTAAACCAATCGCAGATTTCACCGAGCCGGCACGCGCACCGCCCGCTTCGGTAATACCGAGATGCAAAGGTTGATCGATCTGCTTTGCCAGTAAGCGATAGGATTCCACTGCAAGAAATACGTCAGACGCTTTCACGCTAACTTTAAACTGGTCAAAGTTAAGGCGATCAAGATGATCCACATGCCGCATCGCCGACTCTAATAGAGCCTGCGGCGTTGGTTCACCATATTTCTCCTGCAGGTCTTTTTCCAGCGATCCCGCGTTTACACCGATACGAATAGGGATATTGTTGTACCTGGCACAGTCAACAACCTGACGAATACGCTCGTTATTGCCGATGTTGCCGGGATTAATTCGCAGACAATCAACGCCATATTCCGCGACTTTTAGCGCAATGCGATAGTCGAAGTGAATATCGGCAACCAGCGGAACATCAACCTGTTGCTTGATAAGTTTGAACGCTTCAGCAGCGTCCATGGTCGGGACCGAAACACGAACAATGTCCACGCCCACACGTTCCAACGCTTTAATTTGACTGACTGTCGCGGCCACATCTGTGGTACGCGTGTTGGTCATGGACTGGACGGCGATAGGTGCGCCGTCGCCCACAGGCACCTTGCCGACGTAAATCCGTGTTGATTTCCGACGGGTGATGGGCGGCGCTTCGTTATGCATATTCTTTCTCCATAATTACTCGAGACCAGAGAAGATGCGTTATTGCGCACCTAAAGTCAGGCGAGCAACCTGGTTGCTACGAATAAAACGACTCAGATCAACAGGTTGACCCTGGTACTGAATTTGTACTGCGCTCGGTGCGCCTATCTTAACGCGGTAAGGCGCGGTACCGGCAAGGCTGAGTTTACCACCGCTACGTTGCATTCCGCTGAACAGTTTTTTCCCTGCGGAATCGGTCACTTCAAGCCAGCAATCGGCGGTGAAGTTCATGACGATAGCATTAGGATCAACGGCTGACGCACTGACTTCGGCATTGCCTGTTGGTAACTGACCATTGGACAGTTGTGCACTCGCGGCTGACGTCACACGCTCATCCGTCGGGGCCTGAGAGGGAGACACGACCGCGTTAGCAGTATTATCCGCAGATGTAGGGCTGGCTGGTGCGGCGCTATTTGCTACCGGAGTCGTGGTTCCCGGTGCTGCACCGTTAGTCGCTGCATTATTCGCGCTGCTAGCGGCCACATTTGCGTCACTTTGCCCAGGCATCTGCACGGCATTCGGGGTTTCACCCGCATCCACATTGCCGCTGTTATCTGACAGTGCGATAGATTGGCTGTTATCGCCATTTGATTCAGCATTATCATTCGCCATTGAGACCAAATCGTCCTGCGCGGCTTTATGATTTTGCCACCACCAGGCGCCCGTCAGGCCAACCACGACGAATAATACCAACCAGGTAAAGATCATTAACCAGCCGTCACGCTTTTTGCGACGCTTACCCAGTGAAAAGCTTTGCATCGGCTCCACTTTAGCAGCACGCACTGGCGCCTGCTTTGCCATCATCGGCAGCAGCTCTTCTTCAGGCACATGCACCAAACGCGCATAAGAGCGGATATAACCACGCAAGAAGGTGGACGCCAAATCAGCAGGTGATTTGTCTTCCTCAATATCGCGGACGGTCGTAAGTTTAAGGCAAAGACGTTCAGCAACGTTCTGCTGCGTAAGGCCCATTTGTTCACGAGCAACGCGCAGGCGTTCACCCGTGGAGTTTGCTGTAGATTTATCTTGAGTGGCTTCAGTATTCATTAGCTAAAAAATGCTGGTACTGTATCGATTGTGGAAAATTTCGCGCCAGCTGCATGCCGAGACGATTAACGTCATCAGTGCGCTCATCTAACGCGGCGAAACGAATCTCTAACCACAGGCTTTCTGCAGAAGCAGGCTGGCTGTGTTGATATACATCTAATAAGAGTTGCGCCTGAGCACGTTCTCCCTTTCCAAATCGCCTTCCGGCTTCGGCCAGCATAGGCATTCCTTTTTGTGGATCGGCAGTGATAGCAAGCGCGAGTGATTGACGCGCAAGTGTCACTTTCCTTGCATTCAGATAACAATAACCCGCATTGTCAAAGCTATCCGCTCTGGCGCCGGGCTGCGGCAAATTTCCCGCCAGTCTGAACTGCTGCTGTGCCGCATCATACTGCCCTAAACTGCAAAGAAACGCACCGTAATTGTTAACCACAAAACCATTTAACGGCGCGAGTTGCAAGGCTTTACGATAACCTCGCTGCGCCGCCTGCTGGTCGCCCATCGCCTGATGTAAACGGGCCATACCCAGTTGGGTACGATAATCTTCCGGCGCGGCCGCCACGGCACGTTGAAGATTACGCTGTGCAGCAACGTAATCCCCACGAGCAAGATAAGCTAACCCTAGCTGTAACCGCCCCTGCACTGAAGTGGTTCTCTCACTTTTTGTGACACAACCACTTACAAGAAACATGCAGAGCAGGCCGCAGAATAATCCCTTCCGCATAACTCACTCCCTGATGTTATGAAGCCTGGTATCTTACTCCAAACACATCAAGGCCAATACCGAATAATTCCTGAAAAACCAATAAATTTCAGGTTTCAGATCGCTTTCACAGATATTGATTCACCGGCCATTTTTTTACGCAGAGTACGCTTGGTACGATCGATAACATCGCCGGCCAACTGCCCACAAGCCGCATCAATGTCATCGCCACGCGTTTTGCGAACGATGGTAGTGAAACCATATTCCATCAATACTTTAGAGAAGCGATCGACACGACTATTTGAACTACGTCCATACGGCGCCCCGGGGAAGGGGTTCCAGGGGATCAGATTGATTTTACATGGCGTATTTTTCAATACTTCAGCCAACTGGTGCGCATCGTCAGTGCTGTCGTTTACATGGTCCAGCATGACGTATTCAACGGTAACGCGCCCCTGATTGGCGTTCGATTTGCTCAAATAGCGATGCACTGCCGCCAGGAAAGTTTCAATATTGTATTTTTTGTTGATCGGTACGATTTCATCACGCACCGCATCATTCGGCGCATGCAGGGAAATGGCAAGGGCTACGTCAATCATATCGCCCAGCTTGTCCAACGCCGGTACTACGCCCGAAGTTGACAACGTGACACGCCGTTTGGAAAGGCCAAAACCAAAATCATCCAGCATGATCTCCATGGCAGGCACCACGTTACTCAGGTTAAGTAACGGCTCCCCCATCCCCATCATCACAACGTTAGTGATAGGACGCTGGCCGGTAACACGCGATGCACCGATAATCTTCGCCGCACGCCAGACCTGACCAATAATTTCTGAAACGCGCAGGTTCCGGTTGAAACCCTGCTGTGCCGTTGAGCAAAACTTGCACTCCAGCGCACAACCAACCTGGGAGGAAACACAGAGCGTCGCCCGATCTTTTTCCGGGATATAAACCGTTTCAACCAGTTGATCGCCAACGCGGATGGCCCATTTGATGGTGCCATCCGCAGAGCGTAACTCTTCGGCAACTTCCGGTGCACGAATTTCGGTCAGCTCTTTCAGCTTACCGCGTAGCACCTTATTGATATCGGTCATTTGATCGAAATCATCACTGCAATAATGGTAAATCCATTTCATAACCTGATCGGCTCGGAAAGGCTTTTCACCAAGAGAAAGGAAGAATTCACGCATCTGCTGACGGTTCAGATCCAGCAGGTTAATTTTTGCTTTTGTTGCGGGGGCAACAGCGGGAGTTTCGGACGCTGACGTCACAATCTGTTCTGACATAAATTTCTCTGGCCTCGTTATTACACGTTATGGCACGGGGGATGAATGATAAAAAATAAGCGCCCAGGTTGAGCATGCTCATCAAGGGCGCATATTGTACAAACATCTTTGCCTGGATGCTATTACAGGCAGCGTGTTGACCTGATAAATTTGTCAACGTCGCTGACTAAACGGCAATCCGGTCACTCATTAACGCGTGCGCGGGCAAATTTCGCCTTCGCCAAAGAAGTAAGCAATCTCACGCGCGGCAGACTCTGCTGAATCTGAACCGTGAGTTGCATTTTCCGTGAAGCTGTCAGCGTAATCAGCACGCAGAGTACCTGCGAGGGCGTTCGCTGGATTCGTCGCTCCCATCAGATCGCGATGACGCTGAACGGCATTTTCGCCTTCCAGCACTGACACCACAACCGGGCCTGAGGTCATAAACTCAACCAGGCCGTCAAAAAAGGGTTTGCCCGCATGCTCAGCGTAGAAGCCTTCAGCTTGCTCTTTGGTCAGGTGCAACATTTTTGCCCCAACAATTTTAAAACCTGCGCTTTCGAAACGGTTGTAAATAGCACCAATTACGTTTTTTGCCACCGCATTTGGTTTAACGATGGAAAAGGTACGTTCTACTGTCATGTTGACCTCTGTCTTAACATCCAAATTAAGCCGGTTCGATATTGTTATACCGGCCTGAGAAACGGCGCAGATTATAGGGGGATGAAGCGCCCTTGCCTATCAGAGCTGCAACAATTTATTGAAAATTTATGATCACTATCGCGACAAATATGCTTTATGCCGCGCCAGTACACTAAATAGCTCAGATTACAAGACGGCGACGATCGATATCTCCCCGGCAACGGAGCCAGAGCAGACAACAAAGGTCGAACGGGCACCGCTTCAATTTCATTTAAAATCATTTATCTGAGCTGTTTTTGCCTTGTGACGAACCGAAAGATCGCCGACACTCATGTTATACCAAACGCTGATGAGGCCACTATGACAACCTCTTACTTTGTTTCTGCTGAATGGCTTGCTGAACACCTTCACAATGAAGATGTTCAGGTGATTGATGCCCGTATGCTGCCACCGGGACTGGAAAAAACCCGCGACATTCAGGCTGAATATCTTGCCGGTCATTTACCGGGAGCGCCGTTTTTCGATATTGAATCACTTTCCGATCATACCAGCCCCTATCCACATATGATGCCTCGTCCTGAAGCTTTTGCCGTGGCTATGCGAGAATCCGGTATCAGTAATGAAAAGCATCTGGTTGTTTACGATGAAGGAAATCTATTCTCGGCCCCACGTGCTTGGTGGATGCTGCGTGCATTTGGCGTTGAGCAAGTGTCCATTCTTGCGGGGGGGTTACAAGGCTGGCAACACGCAGAGTTGCCGCTTGAAACCGGTCAGGTACAACTGCCGGAAGCGGATTTCGACGCTCGTTACGATGATGCGCAGGTACGTCGCCTGACCGATGTGTTGTTAATTAGTCACGAAGGCACCGAACAAATTATTGATGCACGGGCGGAAAACCGTTTTAACGGTGAGGTCGATGAACCACGTCCGGGCCTGCATCGCGGCCATATACCCAACAGCCTGAACGTGCCCTGGAATGCACTGGTGATTAACGGCGAGCTGAAACCGAATAAAGAACTTGAGGCCATTTTTAAACAACATGGGGTGGATATCCAACAGCCCATTGTTGCCAGCTGTGGCTCCGGCGTGACGGCCGTCGTGATTATTCTAGCCCTGCTGACGCTTGGGGCGAATCACGTCACACTGTACGACGGGTCCTGGGGAGAATGGGGAAGCAGGAATGATCTTCCGGGCATCAAACCTTCCTGAAAGTAGAGCCCCGATGCACTGATATCAGTAAGTTCATCGGGACCTTCCGGGCCGCTCGACGTAGGACGGGCATTCCCTAAATAATGCGTTCACCCGATTTAAAGGTGCGTAAAAAACTGCCCCAGCGACGCTCATAGAACGGGGTGATGTGCGCGGTAAAGAAATGACCGATCCCCTTTTCACCCTCTACAACCTGGCAAATATCCACAGGTTCATCATCAAGCAAAGTATCGGTAGCAACACTACCGGCAGCCTGAATAATATTTTCTATATCGCTGTCGGCTTCGATGCCAATTAATAAATTAGGCGCATCATCAGCCGACTCTCTGATATGGGCAACGAAGGCTCGACGCACTTCGCGGTGCTTAGTGAAGAGTTGCGTAAGCGAATCGATCATCTGCGACGGAGGCTCGGCAATCTCTGACAGCAACAGTGAGGTTCCTCCTTCAAGCACCGTTTGCTGGCTCAATGCACTCCCCTCTTCCCCCAATAAATGGGCGATTTCGCGCGGAGTGAACTCTTTTCCTGCAGGCAGCTCGGGGTTAAGATATAGCGTCTCACCCAGCGTCATTTCAAATAGCGTACGCACCGGCATCATCACATAAGCCTGCTCATCGCTGATAGCCTGTGCCATAGCCGACTCAGAAGTGAAAAAAGGAATGATGCTGCTGCCGTCAGACTTCTTCCAGTGTTGCAAATCCACCGGCGTATCCGCATCCAGCTGCTGCGTCGTACTTTCGCCCGGCACCCAGACGCTGGACTGCATTAACAAAGCGAAAAACTCCGGACGATGTGCCGGTTCGGTTGCCGCCAGCTTTAAGACTTCTTCAAGGCGACTGTTAGTTTCTGTCATCGGTTAACCCACAATCTCATACCGGTACTTAGTCAGGGCGATAGCCTATCGCCCTGACTGACTCCTGCGCCAGGATGGCGCACCCGCTTATTTCAATAACAGGTTGGCGATGGTTCGCACACCCAACCCTGTAGCACCGGCTGACCACTGGTCTACCGCACCTTTGCGGTAGGTTGCTGAACAATCGATGTGCAACCAACCCCGACGATAATTTTTGACAAAGTGTGAAAGAAAGGCCGCCGCAGTACTGGCACCCGCGGAGTGTGCCGGGCTTGCAATATTATTCAAATCCGCAAAGTTCGACGGTAGATGACTACGATGAAATTCAGCCAGCGGCAGACGCCAGAATGCCTCATTTTCGCTGGAAGCGCTTGCCATGACCGATTGCGCTAACGCATCGTCAAACGTGAAAAGTGCATGATAGTCATTACCCAGCGCAGTTTTTGCAGCCCCCGTTAGCGTTGCCGCATCAATCAGCAACTCCGGATTCTGCTCACTGGCATCAATCAGACCATCGGCAAGGACCAATCGTCCTTCAGCATCGGTGTTCATCACCTCAACGGTTTTACCGTTGCGATAGTGAATGATATCACCCAACTTGAATGCATTACCGCTTACCATGTTATCGGCGCAGCAAAGATAAAGTTTCACGCGTTTTTTAAGTCCGCGGCTGATTGCCAGCGCCAGCGCCCCCGTTACGGTCGCTGCACCTCCCATATCGGACTTCATGGAATCCATAAAAGCACTCTGCTTCAGGCTATAGCCACCGGTATCAAAGGTAATACCTTTACCCACCAGGCAGGCATAGACCGGGGCGTTTTCGTCACCGGTTGGGTTGAAATCCAGTGCCAGCAGCGCAGGATTGCGGCTTGAACCGCGCCCGACGGTATGGAGCCCCATGTATTTCTGCTCGCGCAGATCATCACCTTTAGTAATGCGATAACTGACGCTCTCACCGCCAACATCAGCCAATAAATCGACTGCGCTTCGCGCCAGTTTTGAAGGGCTCAGATCCTCTGCTGGCAGGTTAATAATGTTACGTACCCAATCGACAATCTTTAATCGGTTATCAAATTCACTACGTTCGTTGTCACTCAGTTGCGCCCATTCAACAGTGCGCTCACCCTTCGGCCCCCGATAGCCTTGCCAGAATGCCCAGCTCTTTTCCAGGTCCCAATCACCGCCACTTAGCGTGACGCTGCGGATACCTTGAGCGTCGAGCTTACGTGCCGCGCGTTGAATGGTGGCAAGTATTTCGTCGCCGGTTACGTGGATTGTCATACCCGTATCATTGCTGCTGAGGATCGCTTTTTCACCCCAGCGTGCATCAGCCGCTGCCGTTGACAGAGTGATGTTCATTGAATGTGTTGTCATCGCATGGCTCCCTATTTATCTGTTTGTTATGCGGCGGAGGCTTGCCCCGCGCCTTTTTGTTGGCGTATTTACGGCTGCAGCATCGCTACGGCTTATGCCATGTGCGTTGAGAATACCGCTGGGCCTATACGCAATACGCCAGGTTCACGGTTCTTGCGTTACGTGGATGCAAATCTATCGATTTCGTTGGTCTCTGACTATCAAGACTTTATTCGAACTCATCCAGCCAGACTAACAAAATAGCTTCTAAAATTTTCTCATTCGATGCGTCGGGTTGATCATCAAATGCCTCAAGTTCACAAATCCATTGATGCATATCGGTAAAGCGCACGGTTTTAGGATCGGTATCCGGGCGTGCGTCATACAATGCTTCACCAATTTCACGACTGTCGGTCCATTTCAGGCCCATTATGCTACCCCAAACATAAAAAAACGGGCCGAATATTCTCCGGCCCGTTGCATCATCATGAATTAATGTTCACGCGCGTGATTAACAGTATAGCGCGGGATCTCAACCACTAAATCTTCATCGGTTACGCGCGCCTGGCAGCCCAATCGGCTTTCAGGCTCAAGTCCCCAGGCTTTATCCAACATATCGTCTTCAAGCTCGGTACTTTCTGCCAGCGAATCGAAACCTTCACGCACCACACAGTGGCAAGTCGTACAGGCACAGGACATTTCGCAAGCATGCTCAATATCGATACCGTTTCTTAATGCGACGTCGAGTATCGTATCGCCAGGCTGGGCATCAAACACGCCCCCTTCCGGCAACAGTTCGGCATTGGGTAAAAAAACAATTTTCGGCATGACTCAAACCTCATCCACTGAATGCCCGGCCAGCGCACGGCGAATGGACTCATCCATGCGGCGTGCAGCAAAATCCTGGGTAACGTTATCTAATTTTTTTATGGCACTGGCAATTGTATTAACATCATCGCCATTGATGCTATCACGCAGTTTATGCTGAGCTTCAATAATACGGGCTAACTCTTCGTGACTAAGTAGTTGGGCATCTTCAGCCAGCGCACCGTCCACACTTTCCAGCACACGCAGGCCATCGACCTTTTGTTCCGCCAGCATACGTGCCTGAATATCAGACTGTGCATTGGACATCGAATCGGTAATCATGCTGGCAATCTCACCCTCCGTCAGTCCGTAGGACGGCTTGACCTGGATGGAAGACTCAATGCCGGTCGACTTCTCCATTGCGGTCACACTCAGCAGACCATCAGCATCCACCTGGAAGGTTACGCGGATATGCGCGCCACCTGCCGGCATCGACGGAATTCCCCGCAATGAAAAACGCGCCAGAGAACGGCAATCAGCGACCAGTTCCCGCTCCCCCTGAAGCACATGAATGCTCATGGCGGTTTGTCCATCTTTGAAGGTGGTGAATTCCTGCGCGCGCGCCACCGGAATGGTGGTATTACGAGGAATCACTTTCTCCACCAGGCCGCCCATGGTTTCCAGCCCCAACGACAATGGGATTACATCCAACAGCAACATTTCGCTGTCCGGCTTATTTCCCACCAGGATATCAGCCTGAATCGCGGCGCCAATCGCCACCACTTTGTCAGGATCAATAGAGGTTAGCGGCGTGCGGCCAAAAAACTCGCCAACGCGCTCGCGAACCAGCGGTACGCGCGTCGAGCCCCCAACCATGACCACTTCAAGTACATCTTGAGACTCGATGTCCGCGTCTTTCAACGCCCGACGGCAGGCCAACAGCGTCCGCTTTACCAGCGGCGCGATCAGCGCATTGAAATCGTCACGCGTTACGTCGCCCTGCCAGTCCGCAACACTCACTGTGGTCCGCTGAGCGTCGCTCAGGGCCACTTTGGCAATAATGGCGGCATCCAGTAATTGACGTTGCAAAATACGATCGTCACGATCGTGGAAACCCGCCTGCTCACGCAACCAGTCAGCCAGCAGATGATCAAAATCATCACCTCCTAACGCTGAATCCCCCCCCGTGGCCAGCACTTCGAATACACCTCTGCTGAGGCGTAAAATAGAAATATCGAAGGTCCCCCCGCCGAGATCGTAAACGGCGATTACCCCTTCTTGCCCGGAATCCAGTCCGTAAGCTATCGCTGCAGCGGTCGGTTCATTGAGTAAGCGCAGGACATGCAGACCCGCAAGACGCGCGGCATCTTTTGTACCCTGTCGCTGCGCATCATCAAAATAGGCCGGAACGGTGATGACCACGCCATCCAGTTCGCCTTCCAGCGAGGCTCGGGCACGTTCGGCAAGTGTCGTCAGAATATCGCCCGATACCTGCAGAGGATTCACCACACCTGCGGCTGTTACTATCAGCGGCAAGCCATTTTCGCTGGCCTGGAAGTGATAAGGTAAATGTGGATAACGCTGTTGAATATCCACCAGTGAGCGCCCCATCAGGCGCTTCACCGAACTGATGGTATTGGCAGGATCGCGGGACGCATTTTGGCGCGCGTCCCAGCCGACAATGCGTTGGTCAGCCTGATAACACACCACGGAGGGCAACAAATGTCGGCCATGAACGTCCGCCAGCGTCTCGGCCTGGCCGCTACGTACGGTCGCCACCAGCGAATTGGTGGTTCCTAAGTCAATGCCGGCAGCCAGTCGACGCTGATGCGGCGCCGCACTCAGGCCCGGCTCACTAATTTGTAATAACGCCATGTTGAGCTTCCAGATTTATAAATCGAGCAGCCTTTCTTCGAGCTGTTCTGTTTGGCTGCGGAGTTTATCGAGAAAACGCAGTTTACGCACGGTATCCGCCGCCTGGTCCCACTGCCGATCATCCAGTTCGGTTTTCATCTGTGCGCTACGGCTTTCCGTCATCGCGCTAAGGCGCTGCGAAAAGTTGGCTAAAGCGCGTTCAGCATCAGCGGCGGTTTCAATATTTTCCAGCTCTTCCCGTAGCGTCAACTGCTCCATGAGGAACGCGGTGTCACGCAGAGTATGCTGTTCATTATTAATATCGAAGCCATGAAGTGAAAGTAGATATTCCGCACGCGGCAGCGGCTTACGTAACGCCTGATATCCCTGATTAATCGTGGCCGCTTGCTGTAAAGCATGCAGGCGCTCACGCTCGGGGCGCATAGCGAAACGGTCAGGATGAAACTGGCGTTGCAGTTCCTGGAAGCGAGTCGTCAGCAGATTGCTATCCACCTCAAAGGCGGCGGGCAACCCGAAGAGAGTAAAGTAGTCCATAAGGTATTCGGGGCTCTTACAGAAGCTGAAAAAGTGGCCTGCGCCAACATATGCGTGCAGGCCACCTCGATTGAGGCATCACAGACTAAACGTGGAAGCTCTCACCACAGCCGCATTCATCCTTAACGTTCGGATTAATAAACTGGAAACCTTCGTTTAAACCTTCTTTCACAAAGTCCAGCTGTGTTCCGTCAAGGTAGACCAGGCTTTTGCCGTCAATAACGACCTTTACGCCTTTGTCTTCGAATACAGTGTCATCCTGCTGTGGTTCGTCAACAAATTCCAACACGTAAGCCATGCCGGAACAGCCGGAGGTGCGAACACCCAAGCGTAAACCGAAGCCTTTACCTCGGTTCGCTAAAAAGGCGTTTACGCGTGCCGCGGCGCTGTCGCTTAGGGTAATCGACATAGTCAGCCCTCAATTATTCCGCGCTTTTTTTGCTCTTATAATCGGCGATGGCAGCTTTAATCGCATCTTCCGCCAGAATAGAGCAATGGATTTTGACCGGCGGCAGTTCAAGTTCTTCCGCGATAGCCATATTAGTGATGCTCTGGGCTTCATCCAGTGATTTACCTTTCACCCATTCGGTGATCAGCGAGCTGGAAGCGATAGCCGAGCCACAACCATAGGTTTTAAAACGCGCGTCTTCGATGATGCCGTCAGTGCTCACTTTGATCTGTAGCTTCATGACATCACCACAGGCTGGCGCGCCCACCATACCGCTACCAATAGAAGGATCGCTGTTGTCGAATGAGCCCACGTTACGTGGATTTTCGTAATGATCGATTACTTTTTCGCTATAAGCCATGGTTATATCTCCTGATTCCGGAACTAATTAATGATGAGCCCATTCGATGCTATTGATATCCACACCCGCTTTGAACATTTCCCACAGCGGAGAAAGGTCTCGCAGACGACCAATAGATTTGCGGACCAGTTGAATGGTGTAATCAATCTCTTCTTCGGTAGTGAAACGGCCAAGCGAGAAACGGATAGAACTGTGTGCCAGCTCATCGGTCATGCCCAGTGCACGCAACACGTAAGAAGGTTCCAGGCTGGCAGAGGTACATGCCGAACCAGAAGATACAGCCAGGTCTTTCAGCGCCATGATCAGCGACTCACCTTCAACGTAGTTAAAGCTAACGTTAAGAATGTTCGGTGCGCCGTTTTCAAGGTCGCCATTCAGATAGACTTCTTCGATATCGTTGATACCGTTCCACAGACGGTTACGCAGCGTACGTAAGCGGTCCATTTCACTGCTCATCTCTTCTTTAGCAATACGATAGGCTTCGCCCATGCCCACAATCTGATGTACCGGCAGCGTTCCCGAGCGCATACCACGCTCATGACCACCACCGTGAATCTGCGCTTCCAAACGAATACGGGGTTTACGACGCACGTAAAGCGCACCGATACCCTTAGGGCCATAGATTTTATGTGCGGAAAACGACATCAGGTCGACTTTAAGCGTGTTCAGATCGATCGGCAATTTACCCACGCTCTGCGTCGCATCAACGTGATATAACACGCCGCGGGCACGGCAAAGCTCGCCAATTGCGGCAATATCCTGCACCACACCAATTTCATTGTTAACGTGCATAATAGAAACCAGAATCGTATCGTCGCGCAGCGCTGCTTCAAGTGCGTTCAGGTCAACGATGCCGTTACTCTGCGGTGCGAGGTAAGTAACCTCGAAACCTTCACGTTCCAGCTGCCGGCAGGTATCCAGCACGGCTTTATGCTCCGTTTTACAGGTAATGATATGCTTACCTTTTTTCTGGTAAAACGTCGCTGCACCTTTAATGGCCAGATTATTAGACTCGGTCGCACCCGAGGTAAAGACGATTTCACGAGGGTCTGCACCCACCAGCTCTGCAACCTGATTACGAGCGATATCTACCGCCTCTTCTGACTGCCATCCAAAACGGTGCGAACGTGAAGCCGGATTACCAAAGGTTCCGTCAAGAGTCAGGTACTGCATCATTTTTTCGGCAACGCGCGGGTCGGCTGGCGTGGTTGCGGAGTAATCCAGATAAATCGGTAATTTCATTGCGCTTAAGCTCCGTACATTACTTCAATACGTATCCCTTCCTGCTTCAGGTCGCAGCTACATGTGGGCTCTCACATGGATGAATCACCTTCTCCGTTACGGGTGCGTGATTCCTCATTGCAGCTTTACTGCGACCTCAATTAATCAGGGTATCTACATTTTTATTTTAAGCCTTTCCCACATGGGAGTGAAAAAAGCGAGCGTGCCAGATAACCCTTTCCAATGGAGGGCCTGCTGCCACTCATATGCTTTGAGGCATATGCCTAAATCAGTACGGACTATGCCCGCAAATTAACGTCGATCGTTTCCTGCACGCGCCCATTGGCCAAACGGCGGCCTTCAGTATTATTCTGGCGATCGGCCACATCGAGAATTTCCTGATTATTCACCAGCTCTGCCAGCGTAATATTGTTCAGGAAATCACTGATCCGCTCACTCAGATCGCGCCACAATACATGAGTCAGACAACGTTCTCCGCCCTGACAACCTTCTTTACCCTGGCATTTCGTCGCATCAACAGATTCATCAACCGCGGTAATTACCGCGCCGACGGCGATCTCATTGGCGTCTTTGCCCAACAGGTAACCCCCACCCGGGCCACGCACGCTGGCGACCAGACCATTTTTACGCAGCCGGGAAAATAGCTGTTCCAGATAGGAAAGCGAAATTCCCTGACGTTCTGAAATATCAGCTAATGGCACCGGCCCCTGGTTAGAGTGCAGTGCAACATCAAGCATAGCGGTAACGGCATAACGTCCTTTGGATGTCAGTCTCATGACTTAGGCAACCTCACTGGAACCCCACACGGCGGGGTATTAACAAAAAAAGATGGTCGCAAGTCTGACATTCCCGACTGTTTTGGTCAACTATTTAACCAAGTAAAATGGTCAAGTATTAGCGTTATTCACCCTTTTTGTTAAACCCGCCAGCTCCAGTGATGAAATAACATGCCGTTACACCACAAAAACTCCGTTTTGTTACTTGTCCCGTACGCTTTTTTCCAGTGAAGAGAGCATACCGCGCAGGATATTCAATTCGTCACGCTCAGGACGAGCACGTGTGTACAGACGACGCATTTTGCTCATCACCTGACCGGGATTGGCTTCGCGGATAAACCCGCTGTTGACCATCATCTGCTCCATATGCTGATAAAAACGCTCAAGATCGTCTACCAGCGGATAAGGTGATTCGGCGTATTCAGGGGCTGGCGTTTGCTGCTGTGACTGCAGGAAAGCCATGCGCACTTCATAAGCAATAATCTGTACCGCCATGGCCAGATTTAGCGAGCTGTATTCCGGGTTTGCCGCAATTGCAACGTGATAGTGACATTTCTGCAATTCTTCGTTGGTCAACCCTACGCGTTCGCGGCCAAAAACGAGCGCAACCGGTCCCTGCTGTCCCTCCTGCACGCTTTTGATACCGCATTCGCGCGGGTCCAGCATGGGCCAGGGAAGCGAACGAGAACGAGCGCTGGTCCCAACAACAAGCTGGCAGCCGGCAATCGCCTCATCAAACGTATCAACAATATGGGCAGCACCAATAACGTCACTGGCGCCCGCAGCAAGCGCAATGGCTTGTGAATCAGGTTTTACGAGTGGATTTACCAACGTAAGGTTAGTCAGTCCCATGGTTTTCATCGCGCGCGCGACGGAACCCATGTTGCCGGTGTGAGAGGTTTCAACCAGCACAATGCGGATATTTTGCAGCATAGAAATCGACGGGTTAAGAGATAATTTGGCCATGCTAACATAAATGCAGGACATTTTCCGAACTCCCTGCTATACTCCGCGCCGTTTTCCCGTTCTTTAACATCCAGTGAGAGAGACTGATGCATCCGATGCTCAACATCGCCGTGCGCGCTGCGCGCAAGGCCGGCAATTTAATCGCCAAAAATTATGAAACTCCGGACGCTGTCGAAGCGAGCCAGAAAGGCAGCAACGACTTCGTAACGAATGTTGATCGTGACGCAGAACGCCAGATTATTGAGGTGATTCGCAAATCTTATCCACAGCACACCATTATTACTGAAGAGAGTGGTGAACTGCCTGGAGAAGATCAGGATGTGCAATGGGTTATCGATCCACTGGATGGCACTACCAACTTTATTAAACGCCTTCCGCATTTTTCCGTTTCTATCGCCGTACGCATTAAAGGTCGCACTGAAGTCGCGGTCGTTTATGATCCCATGCGTAATGAACTCTTCACAGCGGTTCGCGGCCAGGGCGCACAGCTCAACGGTTATCGCCTTCGCGGCAGCACTGCTCGCGATCTGGATGGAACCATTCTGGCTACCGGCTTCCCGTTCAAAGTAAAACAACACGCTGCGAGCTATATTAACATCCTGGGTAAACTGTTTACTCAATGCGCCGATTTTCGTCGCAGCGGATCCGCAGCATTGGATCTGGCTTACGCCGCGGCAGGACGTGTTGATGGTTATTTCGAAATCGGGCTGAAACCCTGGGACTTCGCCGCAGGCGAACTGCTGGTACGCGAAGCTGGCGGTTTGGTGACCGATTTTGTTGGCGGTCATAATTACCTGACGTCGGGTAATCTCGTTGCTGGGAATCCACGCGTGGTTAAATCCATGTTGGCGAACATGCGCGATGAACTGAGCGAAGCACTGAAACGTTAACGTTTACCCGGAGGCTGCCCAACGTGGCCTCCTGTTTTCCCCATCCGTAATACCATGTCCGGGCGCCCCTTTTTAAAAGGGCCGAATGCCATTCGACAGCGCGAGTCGCGTACCAAACCATAGCAGGCTACCCGCCAAAACCAATAGCACACCGCCGAGCAGCGCCAGGCTCTGTAGCGCCACGCGCTGCCAAAGCCACGGGGCCTGACCCCGTTGACTTAGCCGGATCGCTAATGCTCGGAAGCTCTGTACCAGCATGGCCATGACCGAAACGGTAAATGCAGTACCGAACGCCATCACCACCGCCGAAAGGACTCCCCAAACATAGACACCAATGACCTTTGAAAACAACAACAACATAATAGCACCGGAACAGGGACGCATTCCCATCGACAGCACGACCAGCGCTTTTGTTTTCCAGCTTATCGCCGTACTCAGCACATGGGCATCAGGCACATGCCGGTGGCCACATCCACATCTGGCATGATGGTGGTGCCCGATGTGATAAATACGTAAAACCGTTGGTGCCACAGGCAACCGCAAGGTATTGCGTAATCCTTTCAGCGCTCGCCAACTCAGCCACAATCCCAGCCCCACGACCAGAAGATAACTTCCCTTCTCCAGCCAGTAGCTGCTGAGATGCAGCTGGCGCGACGAGAGTCTAAATATGACTAACATCACCGACACCAACATGATCGCCGTAGCGCCCTGCACCACTGCAGCGGCCAACGTAAGTTTTAGACTGGTTTTAAGTCTCGTCGGATGCGTTGCCAGGAAGGTAGCAATCACCACTTTGCCATGCCCAGGCCCTACCGCATGCAGTACACCGTAAACCAGACTAAATCCCAACAGGACAAGCCCGGCACGGTGTGGATTAACCTCGACCTGCACCAGCAGCGCGGTCATCTGCTGGTTAAGTGTTTTCTGCCAGATCACACTTTGCAGCAGAAGCTGGGGCCAGAGCAGCCAAAGCAGTATAACGCCGCCCCCTGCCAGCAGGAGTAACAACAACAGCATCAAGGCATGTCGGCGAAGGGGGGAGCGTTTTGTTATCAGTGCATTTACTGGCATATCAACGTTACCGTTTGTGCGAACTGGCGTCCAAGATCGATATCCTCGGCTGGCGCATCGGCCTTATCCAGTGAAAGCGCATATGCCTGCATTGAAGGGTTAGGTTTCGGCGTTTTTAAGTTCATTTTACATTGGTTATGTAATGCTTCAGGCATTGTCAGCGCATGCTCATCGTCGTAAAACATATCGACGAAATAGGTTGGGTCAAACGTTGAGAAACGGTATGTTTGGCCTTTCAACCGTTGTTCCTCCGCCAGGGGTAAAATAAATTCCAGTACCGCTTTATGTCCGTTTCGCACCAGATGATATTCCGGCGGTAAATTATCAAACTTTACCGGCTTACCATCGTGCCAGAACTCAGTGAAATAGTGCTGTCCCAGCACATTGGCCATGACTTCTGCAGCCAGCTTTTTCCATACCACCGAATCAGGTTTTGCATCGCCCGCATCGTAAAAGAGATCGGCTGAGGTAATTTCATCCATCGTCCACACCATTTTCAACCCGCTGAGTTTGTCGCCATCCGCTACCAGTGTGGTTTTTAGCGAAATAAAGCTATGGGGGTGGGAGCAGACAGCTGGGGCTATCGCCAGCAAAAGTGCGCAAACCGCCCGGCCAATTATAATGTTATAACGTAACGATAAAAGAATCATCCGCTTTCCTGAATAAAATTCTGTGACCGACTTTAAATGCCTGAACAAAAGTCGCCGCTTTATCTGCCGCCGCTCTTTTTTTTAGCTATCCTTAGCTCTGTTATGACCTACTGGAATCGCGAATGATGAGTTCTGCTTCAACGACAGCACCTCTCCTCTCCCGTTCCCAGCGGCGTTGCCATCTGCTATTAGCGCTGTACCTGCCCGATACCTCGCTGACACTGGATAAACTTTGCCAGCTCAATGGCGTAGACAGTCACCTCGCCCGGCAAGATATAGCCGAGGCAGGTGAAGAAATCCAGCGCTATCATCAGCTTGATATCCGACCAATGCAGGATGGTAGTTATCAGCTCAGCGGCGCGGAACTGGACCGGCGCCTGTGCTTGCATCACTGGCTGCGGCGTGCGCTGCGTCTTTCTCCGGATTTTATAAAAAGCCATTTTGCTCCCGCGTTACGCCAGAGATTAAAAGCGCATCAGGTTGAGAAAGCTCTCTATGACGATAAAAATCTCCAGGCACTGATCCAGCACTGTAGCCAGCGTTTACAGCGTAATTTCGACGAGCGGGATCGTCAGTTCCTGCAATTGTTTATGCAATTCTCACTCTGCCAGCAGACTCAGGCTGACTTCACGCCACTGCAACAGCAGTGGCTGGCGATAAAAGCAGAACGCGAAGCGGCAGCAGATATCGTAAAACACTGGCAAAAGCGGCGGAACCCACCGCCTCATGCCAATGAAATTGATTTTTACGCCCTGTTATTCAGCATGATGCACACCCCACATGCCGAACAGATTCATCATGAGAATGAGCAGCTTCTGATGCGCCTGGTACAACAACTTATCCAGCGTTTTCAGGCGCTATCCGGCATGCGTTTTAGCGATGAACAAGGGCTTAGCTATCAGTTGTATACCCACCTTGCTCAGGCACTTGATCGCAGTCATTTTGCTGTCGGTATCGATAGCAGTTTGGGTGAAGAGGTGACGCGTCTGTACCCAAAGCTATTACGAACCACGCGTCAGGCTTTGGCGGATTTTGAAACCGGGTATAGCATCCGATTTTCAGAACAGGAGCTGGGACTCATTACCGTGATTTTTGGTGCCTGGTTGATGCAGGAAAGCGATCTTCAAGAGAAACAGGTGTTGCTATTAACCGGAAGTGATAAAGAACTGGAGCTGGAAATTGAGCAACAGTTACGAGAACTTACGTTATTGCCACTCAATATCAAATATCTGGATATGTTTGATTTTCAACAGCGTGGGGCATCTAAGGGGATTGCTCTGGTGATTACGCCTTATGCAACTCCGTTGCCGCTCTACTCTCCTCCGCTGATCCATGCGGAACTCCCGCTGAGTCATTATCAGCAGCAGCGTATTCGCACGTTGCTGGAAGCATAATTGAGAACAAATATTGCCGGGGAGAGAATTACCGGGAGAGAAAATAGATGCCTCCCGCGCAATGCGGCAGGCATCGGGTGCTCTATTTACGCATAGACAGGGAAACGTGCGCAGATCGCCAACACTTTCTGCTTCACTTGTTCGATAGTCCCTTCATCGTTGATATTGTCGAGCACATCAGCCATCCAGCCTGCCAGCTCACGGACTTCCGCTTCTTTAAAGCCGCGACGGGTTACCGCCGGAGAACCGATACGGATACCGGAAGTGACAAACGGGCTTTTCGGATCGTTAGGCACGCTGTTTTTATTAACGGTGATATTGGCACGCCCCAGCGCAGCGTCAGCTTCTTTACCCGTCAGATTTTTATCCACCAGGTCCAACAAGAACAGGTGATTATGCGTCCCGCCAGAAACGACGTTGTATCCGCGTGCCAGGAACACCTCAACCATCGCTTTGGCGTTCTTAGCCACCTGCTGCTGATACGCGGTAAATTCAGGCTCCATCGCCTCTTTTAGCGCCACCGCTTTACCGGCGATAACGTGCATCAGTGGGCCACCCTGCCCTCCGGGGAACACAGCAGAGTTCAGTTTTTTATAAAGCTCTTCATCACCGCCTTTCGCCAGGATCAGACCGCCACGTGGACCAGCCAGTGTTTTATGCGTAGTGGTGGTAACGATATGCGCATGCGGCACTGGGTTAGGGTAAACGCCAGCAGCGATAAGACCTGCGACATGCGCCATATCAACGAACAGCCAGGCATCGATGCTGTCAGCAATTTCGCGCATTTTAGCCCAATCACACACGCCAGAATATGCGGAAAAACCACCAATGATCATCTTCGGTTTGTGCTTCTGAGCCTGAGCTGCCAGCTCTTCGTAATCAATTTTACCGGTTTCATCAATGCCGTAAGGCACGACGTTATACAATTTACCGGACAGGTTAACCGGGGAGCCATGCGTCAGGTGACCACCATGGGCCAGGTTCATCCCCAGGATGGTATCTCCTGGCTGCAGCAGGGCTGTATAAACGGCAAAGTTCGCCTGAGAACCAGAGTGCGGCTGTACATTGGCATAATCTGCACCAAACAGCGCCTTTGCACGGTCGATAGCCAGTTGCTCAACGATATCGACGTATTCGCAGCCGCCATAATAGCGTTTTCCTGGATAGCCTTCGGCATATTTATTCGTCAGCTGAGAGCCTTGCGCCTGCATGACGCGCGGGCTGGTGTAGTTTTCAGAAGCAATCAGTTCAATGTGCTCTTCCTGACGCACTTTTTCTTGCTCCATCGCCTGCCACAACTCGGCATCATAATCGGCTATGTTCATATCACGCTTTAACATCCGCATCTCCTGACTCAGCTAACTTAACAAAACGGCAGTGAATGGCCCTTTCGGGCGAAGGCCCACAGTTTAAACTGTTTTAGTTGGTGTTGGATAGCCGCAATACCCGCTTTTTACGCAAACGATTGGCTTCAGAACTGGCAAGGGTTCAATACATTTTTTACAACCCCTTGCATCACGATAGTTATTCATTCAGCAGATGCGATTTCTTCACGTTTTGTGATGTGGCTTACGCTGTAACAATACCCTTTTTTCTGACAAGGTCATTTACAGCGTTTACCTTCGCGCTATAACATGCATATAAAATACATCTTATATGCATCTATGAGGAACATTGCCATGCCAGATGACTCAACTATCGCGATGGTTAAATCAACTATTCCTGCTATCGTTGCCACCGGACCTAAACTTACCGCGCATTTTTATCAACGTATGTTTCGCCACAACCCTGAGCTGAAAAACGTGTTCAATATGAGTAACCAGCGTAATGGCAATCAGCGTGAAGCGCTATTCGACGCGCTGTGTGCATATGCGACCCATATTGACGATCTGCCCACCATTTTGCCGGCAGTCGAACGTATCGCACAAAAACATTCCAGTCTGAATATACAACCTGAGCAATATCAAATTGTTGGTCGACATTTGCTGGCCACGATTGAAGAGTTACTGAACCCGGGTAAGGACGTTCTGAGCGCCTGGGGAAAAGCCTATGACGTGTTAGCTAACGTTTTTATTCAACGCGAAGAAGCCATTTATCAAGCGTCTGAATGCAAACCGGGCGGCTGGCGAGGAACTCGCACATTCCGTATCAGTGAAATTACACCGCAAAGCACATTAATTAGTAGCTTCATTCTTACACCCGTTGATAATCAGCCCGTTGCCGACTACCAGCCCGGGCAGTACCTTGGCATTACGCTTAACAACGCCAGCATAGAGAATCAGCAAAACCGCCAATATTCACTTACACGCTCCCCCAATCGCCGTGACTATCGTATCGCCGTAAAGCGCGAGCCACAGGGAATCGTCTCAGGCTGGCTGCATAATATGGCAAAAGCCGGTGATAACATTCAGCTTTCAGCGCCTGCAGGCGATTTCTTTATGGTGGTAACGCCAGAAACGCCAGTTACGTTAATTTCCGCAGGTGTAGGGCAAACACCAATGTTAGCAATGCTGGCGACCTTGTCAGAAAGGCAGCATCCTGCACGGGTTAACTGGCTGCACGCGGCCGAAAATGGCCGGGTTCATGCCTTTGACGATGAGGTCAAACAGTTGGGAAGCCATATCCCGCACTTCACTCGCCATATCTGGTATCGTCAGCCGGAAGCCAGTGATATTCAACATTATGACGACTCTGGCGTAATGGATCTGGCAGGCGTCAGCACGCAGTTGATGACGTCTGATATGCAATTTTATCTGTGCGGACCTATCGATTTTATGCGGTTTATTGTAAAGCAGCTAACCGGGGCCGGTGTTACAGCAGAACGTATTCATTATGAAGTGTTTGGACCGCATAAAACGCTATAAAAACACACGGGCCGGTCTTCCCGGCCCCGTTATTAATGGATGCGGTTTTAAATTGCTTCTTCGTCTTCTTCACCGGTACGGATACGCACCACGCGAGCAACGTCAAAAACGAAAATCTTACCGTCGCCAATTTTGCCGGTTTGTGCCGTTTGCATGATGGTTTCTACGCAGGTGTCGACAATTTCGTCAGCAATAACGATTTCAATTTTTACCTTAGGTAAAAAATCAACCATATATTCTGCGCCACGATAGAGTTCGGTATGACCTTTCTGACGGCCAAAACCTTTCACTTCGGTCACAGTCATTCCGGTGATGCCGACTTCGGCAAGTGCTTCACGCACATCATCCAGTTTGAATGGTTTGATAATTGCATCAATCTTTTTCATGGCAGACCCTTTTCTTTTCCTTCCGTAGCAGGACGGTAACATTCAGTATGGACAGATACCGAAGAGCGGTCTGTCTCTTTTCGCAGATTAACCTAACATATCTCAGCGCTGAACCCGCATTAAAACTACTCTTTAAAATCGGCAGCATCCAGTTCATGCCGTGACAGAAGTTTATAGAACTCCGTGCGGTTACGTCCCGCCAGCCTTGCTGCATTGGTGACGTTGCCTTTGGTCATCTGTAATAGCTTACGTAAGTAATTAAGTTCGAATTGGTTACGCGCCTCCACAAAGGTAGGTAACGCAGTATTTTCCCCCTCCAGCGCTTGCTCAACCAGCGCTTCGCTGATCACCGGGGAAGACGTGAGCGCGACGCATTGCTCAATCACGTTTACCAGTTGACGAACGTTACCCGGCCAGCTTGCGGCGATGAGACGGCGCATGGCATCAACCGAAAAACTACGAACCTGCGGTTTATGCCGGTCGGCAGACTGGCGCAGCAGATGATTCGCTAACAGAGGAATATCTTCTGCCCGCTCATGCAGCGCAGGAATACGTAAGTTAACCACATTAAGTCGGTAGAAGAGGTCCTCGCGGAACTCTTTTTTCTCCATCGCTTTCGGTAGGTCACGGTGTGTTGCGGAGATAATGCGAACGTTAATCTCCAGGTCGCGGTTACTGCCCAACGGTCGAACCTTCCGCTCCTGCAACACACGCAATAATTTTACCTGCAACGCTTGCGGCATATCACCGATCTCATCCAGAAACAGCGTTCCACCCTCGGCGGCTTGAAAGAGACCTTCACGTGCACTTACAGCACCGGTAAAGGCGCCTTTCGCGTGGCCAAACAGTTCTGACTCAAGTAGCTGCTCGGGTAATGCCCCACAGTTTATTGCGATAAAAGCTTTACCCGCGCGTGGACTGGCCGCGTGAATCGCCTGCGCAAGGACCTCTTTACCCGTACCACTTTGGCCGTTAATCAGTACGCTGACATCAGATTGCGCCACCATGCGCGCCTGTTCCAGCAGCCGCAACATCACTGGGCTACGCGTGACAATATTTTCGCTCCAGCGATCGTCCGTGCCTGATGCGCTATGCGCCAGCGCTTCTCCAATAGCTTTATAGAGTGCATCACGATCGACCGGTTTGGTCAGGAAGCTAAAAACCCCCTGCTGCGTTGCTGATACTGCGTCCGGGATCGAACCATGCGCCGTAAGAATGATTACCGGCATCCCCGGATGCAGCTTCTGGATCTCGCTGAACAGCGCCAACCCATCCATCTCATCCATCCGCAGGTCGCTAATGACTAATTCAGCTTTCTCTTTCGTCAGTTGCCGTAACGCTTCCGGCCCGCTGGCTGCCGTGGTGACCTGAAAGCCTTCGCTGGTCAGGCGCATCCCCAACAGTTTTAGCAAGCTGGGATCGTCATCGACTAATAATAGCCGCGCTGATTTACCTTGTATCATGGGTTTTCAGCCCCCGTCGTTTCACTATTTTTATCATCTTGCCCAGGAAGATACGTATCACCGGCCTCCACCGCTACAGGCCTGCTTTCTTTTTCAGGCCCATGATTGTTGTCTGAAACATCCGATGATTTACGTGTAGAAAGCTGACGCTCAATATCAGTTAGCGTAGCTAATTTGCGGCGCGTGATCGCTAATTCATTGCTGAGCTGCTGTTGCTGACGGCGGAGGGCGTCCAGTTGCTCGTCGCTGGTACGTTGTAAACTGGCATAGCGTGAACGCTCGGCTGAGAGCTGCAATTGGGCCATCTGATTATCACGCCAGAGCTGTAACAGTGTCCGAATCGATGACGGGAAATCGTAACGATAGCGATCAAGATGCTGAATATACTGACGGCGCTCAAGCGGCGTTACATTACCATGACTCAGCAGAACACTTTGTTTGAGTGTCATTTCCCACTTACTCGTACTCCAATTACGTGCTTCTGCGCGCGCTTCAGCCGGGGACATCCGTCCAGCACAATCCATTGCCCTTAACCAGTAGAGCGGATTTTTCATGCTATCGTCATCGCTGAATTGCCATACGCGTTCACACCTCACCGATAAGTAGTCGGTGATTTTCATCTCCGGCTCAGCGGTATGACTTTTCAGGTGGCTGGCCAAAGGGCGATGGCTCTGCTGAGCACAGGCCACCAGCAGAAAAGGAAGCGCGATCACAGCGACTCTGCCAAAGGGGCATAAAAAAGGCCATTTCATTTGTTATTTTTTCTCGGCGGTTAAATGTAATTCGATACGGAAGCAGACATCGGCATCGTCCACTGCCACCAGGTGAAGGTCACCTTGCATTCGCCGTATACAGTCTTTGGCAATACTCAGCCCGAGGCCACTTCCTTTGACCGCGCCTTTGCGCTGTAAGCTGCCCTGAAAGAAGGGTTCGAAAATCATAGCCTGCTCTTCAGCAGGGATAGGTGCGCCGGTATTCGCAACATCAATATAAATACGGGAACCCCGTTGATAACTTCGTAGCCAGATAGTGCCGGATTCGCTGCCGTAGTGTAGCGCATTGGAATAAAGATTATCGAGAACGCGCATCAACAATGTTGGCTCGGCCCGGCAGTATTTCGCCTGCAGATCGACGACTGTATGCATAAATTTAGCGCGTGCCGTGAGGCTGTGAGAGGAAACTATCACCGGGATGATCTCTTCCAGCGGTACATTCTCCAGCTCGGTTGGCGCATCGGTGAGCTTACGATTGTAATCCAGTAATTGCTCAATCAATGTCTGGAGATGGCGACTACTGTGGTCGAGTATGCTGACAATCTCTTGCTGGTCGGCGGTCAAGGGCCCGGCGACCCGGTCGGCTAGCAGCGCGGTTCCTTCACGCATGCTGGCCAGCGGTGTCTTTAGTTCGTGAGAGATATGCCGCAGAAATTCATGACGCTGCGATTCCAGCCAGGCCAAACGTTCGCTGAGCCAAATAATTCGTTGTCCCAGCGAGCGCAATTCCCGTGGCCCTTTGAAGGTAACGTTTTTTGCTAACTCTTGTCCTTCCCCCAGCCGGTTGATCATCCATTCAACGCCTTTTACCGGGCCGATAATCATGCGGGTAAACAGCAGCACCAGGGCAAGCGTAATGAGAAACAGAATCAATGCCTGCCAGCCAAAATACTGACCACGGTCGGCTATTTCTCGCTGGAGTTGCAACCCCCGGGAAAAGAGTACCTCACGCGTCGCCTGGACCATTTGTGCATTCGCGTCGGAAAAGCCCTCAAGGTTAGCGATGGCGTCTTTTACCGGGCTACTGTTCTGGCATTTCAATTGGGAAAGTTCGGTGAGAAACTGGCGCAGGCTGCGATAATATCGGACATCAGGCAGCGCCGGGGCATGCGCATCCAGCATTTGTGCATATCTGGCATGTTGAGTTTGGTAAAGACGCGCTAATAACGGATCGTCCAACACACAGTACTGGCGATAGCTACGTTCCAGTTCTAATGCGGTGCGGGCCATCGCTTCACTGCGTCGCACATCGGTGAGGGTTGTACGGTTGGTGTCTGCTGCCCGCTCACTGAGCGCAGCCAGACTTTCCCACGCTTGCCACGCCAAAACCAGCAGGGGTAAGAGCACCAGCAGAAATGCCATTAAAACCAATTGCCGTAACGAACGCGGAAAAAGACGCCATTTTTTCACGAAGTTGCTTCCTTAATCATTCCAGGATTGATGCTAGCTGAGAGCCGTCCAGGAAGAAAGCAGCTATAACAGAAAAGAAAACGGCAGACTCAACGAGCCTGCCGTTTATATCACGATGATAAGAGGTCATCGCAAAAGAAGAGGTGGTGCCTAACTCAACGTTGCGTCCGAAGCTTGATAAAGTCACAAAGTGATCTGTTATCGGTTTGATGGACGGCAGGCACCGTATCGTGCGTCATTCGAAGTTTTATGAAGCGCTTGTCCGCTTACGCAGGGCTATCATAACAGGGTGAATGAGCCACTAACGTTAATTAAGCAAACAGCATGCCAACTTGAAAATAAATATCTAACTATCTGTTATATATGACTTTATAAAATCAGCCAACACCATGGCACGCTGTGGCTCCAGCTCAACGAAATAAAAGTGTCGCCGATTGGAAACACCTTTAAAAAGAAATACAGCATGCTATAAAAATCAAATGGTTGAGTGTCTCCTTTTGGAGACATCGTAAGTGTATCACTGTCGTAAATTTGCAACACAAGCGCAAGGCCGGCACACCCTGTCCGGCCTTAACTACCGGGCTTAACCCAACTGTTTACGCGCATTGCGGAACAACCGCATCCACGGGCCATCCTCGCCCCATTCTGCCGGGTGCCAGGAGTTGCTTACGGTACGGAAAACACGTTCAGGGTGCGGCATCATAATAGTGACGCGTCCGCTCTCATTGGTGACTGCGGTGATACCGTTCGGTGAACCGTTAGGATTGGCCGGATAGTTTTGCGTAACCTTGCCGACGTTATCGACAAAGCGTAATGCCACCAATCCTTTGCGCTCCAGCTCTGACAAATGTGCGTGATCACGTACCTCAACAAAACCTTCGCCGTGTGAAACCGCAACCGGTATCCGTGAACCTACCATACCATCCAGCAGTAATGATGGACTGGCAGCAATTTCGACCAGACTAAAGCGTGCTTCAAAGCGCTCAGACTGATTGCGCACAAAGCGTGGCCAGCTCTCACTGCCGGGGATCAGCTCACGCAGGTTCGACATCATCTGACAACCGTTACATACCCCCAGCGCCAGCGTTTGCGGACGGTGGAAAAAGGTTTCAAATTCGTCTCGTACACGTCCGTTAAACAGGATTGATTTCGCCCAGCCTTCGCCCGCCCCCAGTACGTCTCCATAAGAGAAGCCACCGCAGGCCGCCAGCGCCTGGAAATCCTCCAGGCCACGATGGCCTGCCAGCAGGTCACTCATATGCACATCTACCGCATCAAAACCAGCACGGTGCCAGGCAGCCGCCATCTCAACATGCGAGTTCACACCTTGCTCACGCAGCACCGCAACTTTCGGACGGATGCCTTTTGCAATGTAAGGCGCAGCGATATCTTCCTGTGGTTTGAAGGTCAGATTAACATTCAGCCCCGGATCGTTATTATCTCGCTTTGCTTCATGCTCGCTGTCGGCGCACTCTGGATTATCACGCAGACGCTGCATTTGCCATGTGGTTTCCGCCCACCAGGTACGCAAGGTAGTCCGGCTTTCGCTGTACACTGCATTACTGGCGGAAGTGATAACAAAACGATCGCCGGTTTTTGCCTGCCCAATATAATGCACGCAGTCGGCCAGGCCATGTTCGGCCAGCACATTTTCAACCTGCTGACGATCTTCTGCCGCAACCTGAATCACCGCCCCCAGCTCCTCGTTGAAGAGCGCAGCCAGCGCATCGCTGCCGAGAGCCGCAATGTCCACCTCAACACCGCAGTGGCCCGTGAACGCCATTTCAGCGAGGGTCACGAATACCCCCCCATCGGAACGGTCGTGATAAGCCAGTAATTTTTGATCAGCCACTAACGCCTGAATAGCGTTGAAGAAACCCGCCAACTGTTGGGCATCGCGCACATCAGCAGGTTTATCGCCTAACTGACGATAGACCTGTGCCAACGCCGTTGCACCCAGTGCATTATGGCCTTTACCTAAGTCAATCAGCAGTAATGCATTATCTTTCTGTGGCTGAAGCTGTGGTGTCACGGTATGGCGTACATCTTCTACACGAGCAAAAGCGGTAATTACCAGCGACAGCGGCGACGTCATTTCGCGTTGCTCGGTACCCTGCTGCCAGCGCGTCTTCATTGACATGGAGTCCTTACCTACCGGGATGGTGATCCCCAGCGCAGGACAGAGCTCCTCGCCTACCGCTTTTACCGCTTCATAAAGCCCGGCATCTTCACCCGGGTGCCCGGCGGCAGCCATCCAGTTAGCGGAGAGTTTGACGCGTTTTAGCGAGCCTATTTGCGTCGCAGCAATGTTGGTCAGTGCTTCCCCCACGGCCAGGCGACCCGATGCAGCAAAGTCCAGCAATGCGGCAGGTGCACGCTCACCCAAAGACATCGCTTCGCCGTAGTAGCTATCAAGACTGGCAGTGGTTACCGCGCAGTTTGCCACCGGGATCTGCCAGGGTCCAACCATTTGGTCGCGTGCGACCATACCCGTGACGCTGCGGTCGCCAATCGTTATCAGGAACGTTTTCTCAGCAACGGTTGGCAGGTGCAGTACACGTTTCACGGCCTCTTCAATCGAGATAGTCTCACGGACCAGCGGCTCGCCTTTTGCCTGTAATGTGGCAACATCGCGTGTCATTTTTGGCGTTTTGCCTAACAACACATCAAGCGGCATATCAATAGGGCTATTGTCAAAGTGACTATCGTTAAGCGTCAGATGCAGTTCTTCCGTTGCCTGACCAATCACCGCATAAGGCGCACGTTCACGTTTGCACAGCGTATCAAACAGCGCCAGTTTTTCCGGTGCGACTGCCAGCACATAACGTTCCTGTGATTCGTTACACCAGATTTCCAACGGACTCATGCCTGGCTCATCACTCAGAATATCCCGCAGGTTAAAGCGTCCCCCACGATTGCCATCGCTTACCAGTTCCGGCATCGCATTAGACAAACCACCGGCACCCACATCATGAATAAACAAAATAGGGTTGGCTTCACCCAACTGCCAACAGCGATCGATCACTTCCTGGCAACGACGTTCCATTTCCGGGTTATCACGCTGCACAGAGGCGAAATCAAGATCGGCATCCGACTGACCTGACGCCATTGAAGACGCGGCACCGCCGCCCAGACCGATATTCATTGCCGGGCCACCCAGCACAATCAGCTGTGCGCCTACGGTAATTTCACCCTTCTGCACATGGTCAGCGCGAATATTACCAATACCGCCTGCCAGCATGATGGGCTTATGGTAACCGCGCAGCTCGACCCCATTATGGCTGTTTACCTGCTCTTCATAGGTGCGGAAATAGCCGTTAAGCGCCGGACGACCAAACTCATTATTGAATGCTGCGCCGCCAAGCGGACCTTCGGTCATAATATCCAGCGCGCTGACAATGCGATCGGGTTTACCAAAGTCTTCTTCCCACGGCTGTTCAAAGCCAGGGATACGTAAGTTTGATACCGAGAAACCCACCAATCCAGCCTTTGGTTTTGCTCCGCGGCCGGTTGCGCCTTCATCACGAATTTCACCACCTGAACCAGTGGCGGCCCCAGGCCAGGGAGAGATTGCCGTTGGGTGGTTATGCGTTTCTACTTTCATCAGGATATGTGCGTCTTCCTGATGGAAATCGTATACGCCGTTGTCCGCATCGGCATAAAAACGACCAATTTGAGAGCCTTCCATCACCGCTGCATTATCTTTATAGGCAGAAAGCACGTGATCGGGCGTCTGCTCAAAGGTATTTTTGATCATTTTGAACAGCGATTTCGGCTGCGGTTGACCATCAATAACCCAGTCTGCGTTAAAAATTTTATGACGACAGTGCTCCGAGTTTGCCTGTGCAAACATGTAAAGTTCAATGTCGTTCGGGTTGCGCCCCAGTTGATTAAACGCCGCCACCAGATAATCAATTTCATCATCCGCCAGCGCCAGCCCCAATTTATGGTTTGCCTGTTCAAGCGCTAAACGCCCTTCTCCCAGTACATCAACACTTTGCAGTGGCTGTGGCTGATGATGAGCGAAGAGCTGTTCTGCCTGTTCCAGGGTGCTAAAGACGGTTTCCATCATGCGGTCATGCAATAATGTCGCGAGCTGTGACCACTGAGCCTCAGTCAGCTGCGGGGCCTGCACATAAAATGCCAGCCCGCGTTCCAGACGCCGCACCTGCGGCAAATCGCAGTTATGTGCGATATCTGTTGCTTTAGAAGACCAGGGGGAGAGAGTGCCCGGACGAGGCGTAACAAGCAGTAAACGCCCTTCGGGTGCATGTTCGGTGAGAGAAGGACCGTACCTCAGCAGACGCTGAAGACGGGATTTTTCATCGGCATTCAGCGGCTTGCTGACATCGGCGAAATGGACGTACTCGGCGTAAATATCACTTACCGGTAGGCAAGCGTTCTGAAAGCGGGCCAGCAATTTGTTAATACGAAATGCCGACAAAGCGGGCGAACCACGCAGAATTTCCATCATCAAAGATCTCTCGTCTTCAAAGCGCCGGGCGACGCTTCTTTGGGCGCAACAGGGGGAAAACGGGCGTTATTATAGAGAATCCAGGCTACTAACGAAACCGTTTGCGTGTAATTTATCGGTAAGATGTTTGCCTTAGAATTGCGCAAATCCTGCTGAATCAGTTGCCAGAACCCATGTTGTTGCGCAAAATGCTGCACGCTCTGGAAATTCGAAGATATCTAATACTGCCGTAAGAGACAGAGGCCTGCGAGCCACAGAGAAATAACTATTTGAAACGCCTGAAAATTAATTATTTGCTGATTGGAATGATCACAGCGTTACTGGCACTGGCACTGTGGCCAGCGATCCCCTGGTATGGTGGATCTGACGATCGCATCGCGCAAATAAAATCGCGGGGAGTGCTGCGCATCAGCACAATAAATTCTCCGCTAACTTACTACACCGTTAATGAAGCACCGGCCGGTATGGATTACGAGCTGGCAAAACGCTTTGCTGATTACCTGGGCGTTAAGCTCGAGGTTACCGTACGCCAAAATCTGAGCGATCTGTTTAGTGATTTAGACGATGACAATGCTGATATTCTGGCGGCTGGCCTCATCTATAACAGCGAACGGCTGGCACGTTTTCGTACCGGGCCGGTTTATTACTCCGTCTCTCAACAGCTGGTTTACCGCCTCGGCAAGTCGCGTCCGCAAACGCTGGGCGATCTGAAGGGGCGATTAACCGTCGCATCGGGCTCCGCCTTTCTCTCTTCATTACGTAACGTGAAGCAGAACCAGTATCCCGACCTTGATTGGGCTATTTCTACCGATCAGGGACCGAAAGCCTTACTGGAAGCCGTTGCTGACGGTAATATCGCCTATACCATTGGCGACTCAGTAACGATCGGGCTAATGCAACGCATCCATCCGCAGTTGGCGGTAGCGTTCGATATTACCGACGAAGAGCCGGTAACCTGGTATATGCAGCGCAACGACGATGACAGCCTGCACGCAGCACTGCTTGATTTTATTAGTCAGATGAGTGAAGAAGGCAGTATGGCGAGGCTGGAAGAGAAATATCTCGGCCATGTGGGCGCTTTTGATTATGTTGATACCAGCACCTTTCTGCGTTCCGTAGACGAGACTTTGCCAACCATTCAGCCGCTGTTTCAGAAGTATGCCAACGATATTGACTGGCGTTTGCTGGCGGCCATCTCTTACCAGGAGTCACACTGGAACCCGCAGGCGACCTCCCCTACGGGTGTTCGCGGATTAATGATGCTGACACGTAATACTGCGGAAAGCCTGAATGTGAAAGATCGCCTTGATCCGGAGCAAAGTATCCGGGGTGGCAGCGAATATCTCTCGCGGATGATGGAACAAGTACCGCAAAGTATCCCGGAAGATGAACGTATCTGGTTTGCACTTGCCGCTTATAATATGGGGTATGCGCATATGCTTGATGCGCGCAAACTTACCGAAAAGCAGAAGGGTAATCCGGATAGCTGGGCGGAAGTCAAAACGCGTCTGCCAATGCTGAGTCAGAAACGCTACTACGACCAAACATCCTACGGCTTCGCACGCGGGCATGAGGCGTATGCTTACGTGGAAAATATCCGTAAATATCAACTTAGCCTTGTGGGCTACTTGCAAGATCAGGAAAGGAAGCTTGCCCAGCAGGCAGCATTAGAAGCGGAGTTGGGGAAAGGTTATCCGGCAGTCACGCCGCCGATAGCCTTGAACTGATCGACACGATTACCGGTCTGGAGTCTCTCTCGTTTTCCGCAGCGCCTTTTTCTCTTCCCGGCGCTGGCGGAAAAAATCACTCAGCATTCCGGCACAGGTTTCAGCCAGTATTCCCTCAGAAACTATCACCTGATGATTCATACCGGGATGGCCCAGGATATCAATTAACGATCCCGCGGCGCCGGTTTTTCCGTCACGAGCACCAAAAACCAGCCGCCCGATGCGACTGTGCACAATAGCACCTGCGCACATGACACAAGGCTCGAGCGTGACATAAAGCGTGGTGTCAAGTAGACGATAATTCTCCAGCACTTTCCCGCCCTGGCGTAACGCCATCATCTCGGCATGCGCAGTCGGGTCGTGATGGCCAATAGGACGGTTCCATCCTTCTCCGATAACACGATTATCCTGAACAAGCACCGCACCGACGGGTACTTCACCTTCATCCCAGGCACGCCGAGCCAGCGTGAGCGCATGACGCATCCAGAGTTCATCATTGTAATCGGTCATCGGCCTGTCCCGTGTGGAAAAGCGCAGAAGTATACACGTTAAATAAGCCCAGTTGCACCACGTCGCGTGTCTGCATCCCGATGCGTTTATTCAAGCTGCTGGAGCTCTCCGCCAGAGGTGACGCGCCAGCGATGCTGACAGAAAAAGAGTAGCGGATTATCCTGTTTGCTGTCGCTGTAACCACTGTAGAGCCGTAACGGCCTGCCCAGTTGGCCCTCAAGTTGGGCTACTTTTTCATGTCCAAGACAGCGCATCGACAATATGTGTCCCCCCCAGGCACGCGTCATCTGGCTGGCGATTAATTTCACCCGAGGTAAAAATGCCGAGTCATAATAGACTTGCTCAACCAGTCGCTGTGGCGATCCGGTAATCAACCAAACATCTGCATCAGCACTGCTCAAATATTCGTTGAGGCGCTGCACGACAACGGGAAAAGCCGTGACGCGCTGGCGGAACCAGACGGCGAAGTCTTTTTCGCGCTGCAGCAAACTCACCTCACTGTGTCCAAAGGTGATAGTCCAGAGTAGCAAACTCATCGGCCAGCGTGCCGCACGCCCTTTAATCAATAATCCCAAGCCAATGATGGGCAGCACGGGGATCACCAACAGCACATTTAGCGGCTGACGCCACAGTAAGTAACGCATGAAAGTCCCAAACATATCCTGTTGGTGTAACGTACCGTCCAGGTCAAAGAACACCACACGTCTTGGTGAAAGACTACTCAAACATAACTCCTCAGGATGGTTTATCCAGCCATTAACATGCAGTAAGAGTGTAGAGAATAATTCAATTAGCCTGCCTCATCAGACGTCATTATTGCAAGCATACCGGGCGCGGAAAACGCAGGATATGCGGAATAGCTGAGGCTCCTGAGTACAACTCCGGGCTGAGTGGGCAAATAAAATAGCCTGATAGCATAGGCTCTAATCGCCTGTATCAGTTACGATAGTATTAGCTATGTAAGTAAGGGGAAACTGAATGAGTTCATTGTTGCGCATTCGCCAGCTCTATCCACGTCTGGCCTTGAATGAGCGCCGGCTGGCGGACTTTCTGCTGTCACAACCGGATCGCGCATGTCGGCTCAGCTCACAGAAGCTGGCCGAAGAAACCGGCGTTAGCCAGTCAAGCGTGGTGAAGTTCGCGCAAAAGTTAGGATATAAAGGCTTCCCTTCCCTGAAGCTTGCACTCAGCGAATCGCTATCGGATAAAGAATCGATTACCGTCCACAATCATATTTTAAGCGGCGACCCGCTCAAAATCGTGGGTGAAAAATTATTCGCTGAGAAGCAGTCGGCAATTCGTGCAACGCTGGATATCAATAGCGAAGACAAGCTAAGTGAAACGCTGAGGCTGTTAAAATCGGCACACCGTATTGTGCTGGTCGGTATTGGTGCGTCGGGACTGGTCGCGAAAGACTTTTCATGGAAACTGATGAAGATTGGTATTAGTGCGGTCGCCGAACAGGATATGCATGCGTTGTTGGCCAGCGTGCAGGCATTAAAAACGGGTGATTTACTGCTTGCCATCTCATACAGTGGCGAGCGCCGTGAGATCAATCTGGCGGCACAAGAAGCACAGCGTGTAGGGGCCAACGTATTGGCGTTTACCGGTTTTACACCTAATACGCTGCAGCAGTGCGCTACCCATTGCCTGTATACCGTTGCCGAAGAGCGGACCACACGTAGCGCCGCTATTTCATCGACAACGGCTCAGCTCGCATTAACCGATCTACTCTTTATGGCGCTGATACAGAACGATCCCGAGCGTGCTTCCAGCCATATTCGCCATAGTGAGGCACTGGTGAAAAAGCTGGTCTGATGAGTATATTGGCGTATAATATCCGCGCAATTTATCCTGTTATTGACTGAGAGAACGATGGCGCTACTGATCACCCGAAAATGCATTAACTGTGATATGTGCGAACCGGAGTGCCCCAATCAGGCGATTTCAATGGGAGCGGAAATTTACCAAATTGATGCCAACCGTTGTACTGAATGCGTGGGTCATTATGATACGCCCACCTGCCAGCAAGTCTGCCCAATCGTGAATACCATCATTATCGATCCGCAACACAGTGAATCGGAAGATGTGCTATGGGAGAAATTTGTCGAGCTGCACCATCTTGCCAGTTGACGCGGTGACATAAATGGCATCTGAACTTCAGGTACGCTGGAGTAACCGGGATTGTAGCAAGGCGGCAAGTGAGCGCATCCCGATGAGCTTACTCACGTAAGTGATTCGGGTAAGTCAGCGCAGCCAACGCCGGGACAATTTCAGGTACGCAGATTAATTTTCAATAATAACGGTCGCGCAGGCATAATGCCGCTCATCTGCCAGCGTCACATGCACCGATTTGACACCCATTTTTTCTGCCACTTCTGCGGCATGCTGAAAAAAGCGTAAGCCAGGTTTTCCCAGCTCATCGTTGTACACTTCAAACTGATTGAAAGCCAAACCACCTCGAATCCCGGTACCAAATGCTTTAGCCGCCGCCTCTTTTACGGCAAAGCGTTTGGCAAGAAAACGAATCGGCTGCTGATGTGCCTGGTACTGTACCCATTCATTATCACTGAGCACGCGCTGCGCCAGGCGATCGCCAGAACGCGCGATCACCCCTTCAATCCGTTCAATTTCGACAATATCCATTCCCAGCCCGAGAATGGCCATTAGCGGCGCGCTTCTCGCATCAGATATTTCATCTCTTTTACCGCATCCGCCAGCCCGCTCATTACCGCCCGGCCGATAATGGCATGGCCGATGTTAAGTTCATGCATTTCCGGCAATGCCGCAATCGGCTGAACGTTATGGTAAGTTAACCCATGACCGGCATTGACCTTTAAACCTTTACTCGCGGCGTAAGTTGCCGCACGGCGAATTCGCTCCAGCTCAGCATCGCGAGCGCCTCCCTCTTCGGCTTCGGCATAAGCACCGGTATGAATCTCAATATAGGGCGCACCCGCGGCGGCGGCGGCATCGATTTGCGCGTGGTCAGCATCAATAAACAGCGATACCAGAATCCCAGCCTCATGCAGACGTTTAACGGCTGCGCGCACTTTTGCCTGCTGACCGGCCACATCCAGCCCGCCTTCGGTCGTGACTTCCTGGCGTTTTTCCGGGACCAGGCAACAGAAATGCGGTTTAATTTCGCAGGCAATATCGACCATCTCATCGGTCACGGCCATTTCAAGATTCATACGGGTCTGGATGGTTTGCCGCAGTATACGCACATCGCGATCGGTGATATGGCGACGATCTTCCCGTAAATGTACGGTGATTCCATCTGCGCCGGCCTGCTCGGAAACAAATGCCGCCTGAACCGGATCGGGATAATGTGTACCCCGTGCATTTCGTACGGTAGCAATGTGATCGATATTGACGCCCAACAGCAACTCAGCCATAACCATCCTCAGACTTTTACCAAAATTAATTGCAGTTTCTATCCGAAATTTTTCAAACCCCTGCACTAGCGCGCCGCTGTAACCCCGGCATCTTTGGCCAAAGTCATGTCGCCCGCACAGTGTCCGGTGAGTATACAACGTTCGGTTATTTTCCCGTTATTATGTGTTGCTATTCTTCTTTGATCGGCGGTACGGAGGGCGCTTTTTTCGGCACAAACTGACGAAACAGTTCCTGGCTTTTTAGCGGCCTTCCTCCCAGATATGGTTTCAGAGCAATGCGGGTAAAGCGCTTCGCTGCACGCAAAGTATCGATATCGGGGAATTCTCGCGCGTAAAGCGCCTTGAGATGGCGTCCGGTAAAACTGCGATTGTTTATCACTATGCTGGCAATAAACCCTTTTTCCTCGCGATAGCTATACGTCATCTCATCGCTGACATCCTCACCGCTGCCAGCGCAGTGTAGAAAGTCGACGCCGTATCCCAGATGCCCCAGCATCGCCAGCTCAAAACGGCGCAGCGCAGGCTCAGGCGAACCTTCCGTCGCAGCAAGGGTTTGCAGACATTCAAGGTAATCGAAGAAGAGCTCGGAGAACGCAGTTTCATTTTGTAAAACGCGCGATAGAAGTTCGTTAACGTAGAGACCGCAATACAATGCGATACCGCTAAGCGGTAAAGCCAGTGAGACAGGCTCGGCACCGCGCAGCGTTTTGACTTCTCCCCGTCCGCCCCAGCGCAGGAGTAGCGGAGTGAACGGCTGAAGCGCACCTTTCAGGGCCGAGCGTTTTGAGCGAGCGCCTTTTGCCAGAACCCGCACGCGCCCGTGACTTTCACTAAAAATATCCAGTAGCAGGCTGGTTTCGCTATACGGTCGCCCATGCAGGACAAATGCGCGCTGCCAGCCTTCCATTCAGACCTTAGAGATCGTCAACGTAGCCAAGGCTACGTAGCGCACGCTCGTCATCTGCCCAGCCAGATTTTACTTTAACCCAGAGTTCAAGATGCACCTTAGCCTCAAACATCTCTTCCATATCCTTACGCGCTTCAATACCGATGGTTTTAATTTTGGCTCCTTTGTTGCCAATCACCATCTTTTTCTGCCCTTCACGCTCAACCAGGATCAGACCATTGATATCGTAGCCGCCACGCTCATTAGTGACGAAACGTTCAATTTCCACCGTAACCGAGTAAGGCAGTTCAGCGCCAAGAAAACGCATCAGCTTTTCACGAATCATTTCCGAGGCCATAAAACGCTGCGAGCGATCGGTAATATAATCTTCGGGGAAATGGTGATCGGCTACCGGCAAACGTTTATGCACAATGCTGGCGATAGTATCAACATTTTTGCCATTTTCTGCAGAGATTGGCACTACATCCATAAAATCCATTTGCTGACTAAGAAATTGGATGTGCGGCAGCAGGATGCTTTTGTCTGTGACATTATCGACTTTATTAATCGCCAACAATACCGGAACTTTGCCGTCTTTTAGCTTATTGAGCACCATCTCATCGTCAGCAGTCCAGCGCGTACCCTCGACGACAAAAATGACCAACTCCACATCACCAATGGAGCTGCTGGCGGCACGATTCATTAAACGGTTAATCGCACGCTTTTCTTCCATATGCAGCCCTGGCGTATCCACATAGATAGCCTGGTGTGAACCTTCCGTATGGATCCCCATAATACGGTGACGCGTAGTTTGCGGTTTACGCGAGGTAATGGAAATTTTCTGCCCCAGAAGCTGGTTCAGCAGCGTCGATTTTCCAACGTTTGGGCGGCCTACAATAGCAATAAAGCCGCAATGGGTCTGTTGTTCGCTCATTCGAGTCCTAGCTTAATCAGCGCCTGTTCGGCCGCTGCCTGTTCAGCTTTACGACGGCTGGAACCGGTGCCCACCACCGGTTCAGCCATACCGCTCACCTGACAGTGAATAGTAAATTCCTGGTCATGCGCCTCACCACGGACTTGCACTACCAGATAAGAAGGTAGTGGAAGGTGGCGACCTTGCAGGTACTCCTGCAGACGCGTTTTTGGATCTTTCTGCTTATCACCCGGGCTTATCTCATCCAGGCGTTTCTGATACCAGTTGAGAATCAATTGCTCGACGGTCTGAATATCGCTGTCGAGGAATACACCACCAATCAGAGCTTCAACGGTATCAGCAAGGATAGATTCGCGCCGATAGCCGCCACTTTTCAGTTCACCCGGTCCCAGACGTAAACACTCACCGAGATCAAACTCACGGGCCATTTCAGCCAGAGTATTACCGCGAACCAGCGTGGCACGCATACGACTCATATCACCTTCATCCACACGCGGAAAACGGTGATAAAGAGCATTAGCAATCACATAACTCAGAATGGAATCGCCCAGAAACTCAAGCCGCTCGTTATGCTTACTGCTGGCACTACGGTGGGTTAGCGCCTGCTGCAAAAGTTCCTGATGAGTAAAAGTATAGCCCAGCTTCTGCTGCAGCCTGTTAATTACGATGGGGTTCATGCGTTACCAATATCAAGGATGCGTCAATTATTCTGCACACGGAACAGGGCTGACTCAAAACCAACGCTAAACAGTTTCGTTTGCAGTGGCTTCCCGAAGGAAGCCAACCATTTTATTCAAACTAACCCACACTGTATGAGGGTTTTAGTGGATGCCGCCAATACGACTCAGACGAACGCCCGTTGGCCACTCGCCCTCTTGCTTTTCAAAGCTCATCCAGATTGCCGTAGCCTTACCGACCAAATTCTTCTCCGGCACAAAACCCCAGTAGCGGCTATCTGCACTATTATCACGATTGTCGCCCATCATGAAATATTCGCCCTGCGGTACGACCCACGTTGATTGCGGCTGTCCCGGCTGCTTGTAGTACATATTCGACTGGCTTTGAGCCTGCGTCACCAGCAAGATACTGTGAGTATTACCCAGCGTTTCATCACGCGTTGCCAGGCGCAGACCGCCCCGCATGCTTTCGCCAGTCGGGACCTGATAAAAACCATTACCCGTTTCGTTACCATCAAAGCCGCTAAAGGTCTGGATAAAATCGCTGGCCTTTACATCAGAATAGGTTACCGGCAGTGCTTTATCACAGCTCGCTGCCGTATTACAGCCTGGACTAATCGTAACGGTTTTGCTTTCCGGATCATAGCTCACACGGTCCCCCGGCAAACCCACTACACGTTTAATGTAATCCAGACGAGGATCCTGTGGATATTTGAAAACTGCGATATCACCACGTTTGGGATGACCGGTGGAAATAAGCGTTTTCTGAGTAATCGGATCTTTAATCCCGTAGGCGAATTTCTCGACCAGGATAAAGTCACCAATTAACAACGTTGGCATCATTGAGCCTGATGGAATCTGAAATGGCTCATAAATAAATGAACGCACCACAAACACAACCAGTAATACCGGGAAAACGGAGGCTGCAGTTTCCACCCAACCTGGCTGCTTCGCTATTTTTGCCATTGTCTTATCGTCAACGGCGCTTCCAGTCTGGGCGCGAACTTCGGCTTGCTTCACACGCCGTGCCGGCGCCCATTTAAACTTATCGATACACCAGATAATGCCGGTAACCAGGGTTGCTATCGCCAAAATTAGGGCGAACATATTAGCCATTTCGAAGTTTCCTTATTTGCTGTCTTTACCGACATGCAGAATGGCGAGGAACGCCTCCTGAGGCAGTTCAACGTTACCGACCTGCTTCATACGTTTCTTACCATCTTTCTGTTTCTGTAACAGTTTCTTCTTACGACTTACGTCGCCGCCGTAACACTTCGCCAGTACGTTTTTACGCAGCTGTTTCACCGTAGAACGCGCAATAATATGGTTGCCAATTGCCGCCTGGATGGCAATATCAAACTGCTGACGCGGGATCAGCTCTTTCATCTTTTCAACCAAGTCACGCCCACGATATTGCGAGTTATCACGGTGAGTAATCAGCGCCAGAGCATCAACCCGCTCGGCGTTGATCAATACGTCAACACGTACCATGTCTGAAGTCTGAAAACGTTTGAAATTGTAGTCCAGTGAGGCATAACCACGTGAGGTAGATTTCAGGCGATCAAAGAAATCGAGCACTACCTCAGCCATTGGAATTTCATACGTCAGCGCAACCTGGTTGCCGTGATAGACCATATTGGTCTGCACGCCACGCTTTTCGATACAGAGTGTGATGACGTTCCCCAGATATTCTTGCGGCAGTAACATATGGCATTCGGCGATCGGCTCACGCAGTTCAGCGATATTATTGAGCGGCGGCAGCTTCGAGGGGCTATCAACGTAAACCGTTTCTCCACTGGTCGTTTCCACTTCGTAAACTACCGTTGGCGCCGTGGTAATCAGGTCCAGATCGTATTCACGCTCCAGACGTTCCTGAATGATTTCCATATGCAGTAACCCGAGGAAACCACAGCGGAAGCCAAAGCCTAGCGCAGTTGAACTTTCTGGCTCATAGAACAAGGAAGCATCATTGAGGCTGAGTTTACCCAGCGCGTCACGGAAAGCCTCATAATCATCAGAACTGATTGGGAAAAGACCCGCATATACCTGCGGCTTCACTTTTTTAAAGCCAGGTAATGCTTTATCAGCGGGGTTACGCGACAGCGTCAGGGTATCGCCTACGGGCGCACCAAGGATGTCTTTAATCGCGCAAACCAACCAGCCAACTTCGCCACAGCTCAGGACATCACGATCCACACGCTTCGGCGTGAAAATACCTAAGCGATCGGCGTTATACACCTGACCGGTACTCATAACTTTAATTTTGTCGCCTTTACGCATAGTGCCGTTTTTAATCCGCACCAGCGAAACTACGCCAAGGTAGTTATCAAACCAGGAGTCGATGATCAACGCCTGCAATGGCGCTTCTGGGTCTCCGCCTGGCGCCGGAATATCCCGCACCAGGCGCTCCAGCACTTCAGGCACACCGACACCGGTTTTCGCCGAACAACGCACCGCGTCGGTAGCATCAATGCCAACGATATCTTCAATCTCCTGAGCTGCGCGCTCAGGATCGGCAGCAGGCAGATCGATTTTATTCAGAACCGGCACCACTTCCAGATCCATTTCCATTGCGGTGTAGCAGTTAGCAAGCGTTTGTGCTTCCACGCCCTGCCCTGCATCAACCACCAACAATGCGCCTTCACAAGCGGCCAACGAACGCGAGACTTCATAAGAGAAGTCTACGTGCCCTGGCGTATCGATAAAATTGAGCTGGTAAGTTTCACCGTCCTGCGCCTTGTAATCCAGCGTTACGCTTTGCGCTTTGATTGTTATGCCGCGTTCACGTTCCAAATCCATAGAATCCAGAACCTGGGCAGCCATTTCGCGTTCGCTTAAACCACCGCAGATCTGAATCAGACGGTCAGAGAGCGTCGATTTACCGTGGTCGATATGTGCGATGATAGAAAAGTTTCTTATGTGCTTCATTTATATGAATTTTTTCGCATTTAAAATCAATATTGGCTTTCTGACGGGCATGCACGTTTACACCTTGCACCATGCACCCATCGTTTATGTGCACGCATCTTACACTGTTACCCGACTACACGAAAGAATCCTCTCATATGTACAGCATTGAGCTTCAGGTTACTGCTTCAGATTGCTCAGACAAAATGCCACGGTCGCTTTTTGCCGGCAAAATCCGATTACCACGACATTTTCCGGTATGGCACATTAAGTGACTGCACGAGGGCATAATGAAAATATGAAAACGCAGTCATAAAAACATTCAACGAATTCAAAGAATACGAGAAAAGAATAAATCGCCGTCATTATTATGGGGTTACCTTCGATAAAAAAACCTCGCATACTTAAAATATTCACCCGCTAAAAATGAAATAATCAGTACAAAATTTTGTTATAAAAAAGAAAATAAGATGATAGGCACATTATTCAGATAGTAGAATACTCACCGCAACAATATAATTGACTTCCAATTACATTTACTATAGAAACAAAATCATTCGGATTATCGACTTTCATTAACCCTATAATCAATTTTCAAAATTGATTCTTAAAAAGAACAGACCTTGATGCATATTAACACTATAAACGGCGAAGAATTAGCAGCACCTTTAAAAAAAGACAGAATGGAATGGCTGGATTTCATTCGAAGCATAGCCTGCATTATGGTTATCATACTTCACGTAAGCGCGGGCTATCTTTATGAGCACAATCCCAAAAGTTTACAATGGACATTTTTTTCCGGGATAAATTCATTAACCCGCAGCTGTGTCCCTTTATTCTTCATGGTTTCAGGTTTCGTTTTCATTAAAATAAAAGACATACAACCAAAACACTTTATAAGACTTATTTTCTGTATAATATTCTATACATTCCTGTGCTCTATATACATTAGCATAGCGAAAGACAAAAGCATCGTGAATACAATGCTTAATGCTTACCGTGCACCTGCGATATATCACCTCTGGTTTTTTTACTCTTTATTCTGCTGCTATTCTTTTTTTATATTCTTCAGTTTCAAAAAGAGGAAAGTAAATATCACCAGGTTATCATGCGGTCTATTTTTATGCTTCTTTTTATTTTCCTACACGCTTTATAACCAAAGCAACACAATTAAAAATGCTTTAAACCTTAACTATATAATAAATTCAGAGGGTGCATATTATATACTTTATTCTTTGTTGGGGGCGGCAATTGGGGCCGCAGATACATCTGCCATAAAGAAGAAAACACTTGTTTTTATCTTTTTATTTTCATCCATCTTAATTTCAGCATTCACTGTTTTTGTGTCAATAAAGAAAGGTTACCTCATCAGTTCATTTCTGCTTTACAATACTTTTCTTGTTTCTTTATCAGCAGTATCTTTATTTATTTTAGTGAAAAACAACCAGGACATTTCCATTAAACTGAAAAAGTACCTGCTTTATATTTCGAAGCTATCCCTTCCTGTATATGGTGTCCATGCTATTTTTGTCGAAGCATTACGTTATATAAGCATCACGAAATTTGAAATAATTGATTTCTTCATAAAGTTAGCAATAGTCATAATGGCATCTTTATTATGCGCTATCATAATTAAAAAATTAGACAAGAAAGGTTATGTGAGTTAAACGCAGAGTATCGCTAAACCATAGAAACACATTATATGTGTAGCGTTATCCCAGCCGTCCATAGATGGACCGCCGGGATAAATATATTGTGATTCTGTAACGGAGATAGAGCAACCATAGTTTGTTATCACTCCACATACAAACTGGATTACCCTGGCGTTATAAACAATTATGTTTCGCTTTCAACACGCAGCACATCAGGCGGTAACGAAATACTGAGGATCACAGGTTGAAAAGCTTCGCGCTCACCAAAACGACTGGAAATTCCTTTGGCAATAATAAAGCCGCCTGTTCCGCCGAGTAAAGCCCCCACAGCTGCAGCTAAATCGCTAAGAAACAGCATCTGGAACACACCCGCGCAGAGAAAAAGCCCCAAAAGTGGCGTCATATAAACCAGCAATGCCGACCCAAGCAAACTGCTCTCTTTAATACCGAGTTCAATACGCTGACCTGGCTGAAGAGGTTTTTCACTGGCAATTTGCATCACATGTGCGTTTTTGGGTCCCAACTTATTAAGCATATGGCTGCCACAGCCTTTACGCGCCGAGCAACTGCTGCAGGATGTTTTAATCTCAGAGTGCAGCGTCGCCACTCCGTCTTGCCACGAGACGACCGTGGCCCATTCTCTCATCATTATTTTGTCCCGAAATTAATGCTATCAGCAATGCGTTTGGTCGTTGAAGGAGGTAACTCACCGACCACCGTAATCTCGGCATTATTGCGTACTTCAGTTTGTACCGTACGACGTCCCGTGCGCAATAACTGTGGAGCGCTGCTTCTGTCAGCCTGGCTGACGTTAATCGAGATGCTAAACAACCCATCTGTATAAAGTCGCGACTCAACTGGCTTATTGAGAGAGGGAATATTGCGGCGACTTTGAGAAACTTCTTTCATACCACCGGGCAGCCAGGCAGGTTGCCAGTTAAAGCTGGCTTTTTCGTCCGCAGGCGTAGAAAGGGGCGGCGGTAAATTGGCATTTTCCAACCCTTTCATAATATTGCGAACGCCCTCATCAACTGCAAAGCTCACAACGCGATACTGTTCCAGCGTTTCACCATCGCGATCCAGCAGGTCAACACGTAGCGGCAATTTCGTATCGCTGTCCATCCACACGATATAGCTGTATCGCGTACCATCGCGGGCAACGATGCGGATCACATCACAAAGTTGATCGGCAACACGCGTACGCCCAACGGCGATAAAATCATAATGTTCGGAGAGTTTAGTGAAATCGGCATAAACCACAGATGGTAAGGAATCGACAATGTACGATCCCGTCAGGGTAAAAGGCTCAAGCCCCGATTCAAAATAGCTAATTTCATCACCGCGCTGAATAATCTCACGCCGTGGGCCATCCATTTGCAGCAGTTGTGCAAATATTTTGTTTTCCACGACAGCATGACGATAACGCAGCGATTCAATCCCCAGTCTGGAGACATTAATATAAGCGAGTTCATAATTGAGGGACTGACTTGCCTGCTCCATCTGCTGCAATAACGCCCCGGACGCGGTTTGTGCCGGGGCGACAGATGAATAAAGCAGGGTGCCAGCCAAAAGGCTAACGGCGCACCAGAGTTGCTTCATTACTGCTGTTGAATTCCTAAAGACTGATTTCCTGGAACCTGAACGGCAGCCTGCTGTGGTCCGCTCTGTTCAAATTGAAGCTGTTCCGCATGTAAACGACGCTGTAATTCATAATCCTGTAGCAGTGCGTTGACGTGTCGACGCTGTTCCTGCTGCTGCTGAGATACATTGGTCGTATCCGAACTATCCGGCACTCCCAGACTCACCGGAGAGGCCTTACCCATCATCGGTAGCGTGTTGAAGACCGGCGAATCAGATTGCTGAACGCCATCCTGTGGTTGGTTGTAATGTTGAACCCCCACAATGACAGCCAGAGAAACACAGGCAGCAACGCCAACTTGAGTAATTTGTGCTGCCCACGGGCGCACCTTATGCCAGAAAGGCATCTTTTCCCAACGGCTTGGTTCAGGCTGTGCTTCCGGGATCAGCGTGCTAACTTTGTAGCCAGGCTCATTTTCAATCGCCGCAGCGACGCGCGCTGAGATATCAAAATGTAGAACCTCGCCAACGTCACCACGAATGGTGTCACGGATCAGATGGTAGCTTTCCCAGCTCTTTTGCAGTTCAGCGTCTTTAGACAATGCGGATAAAACTTCGTTGTCCAAAGCTTCACCATCCATTAAAGCGGAAAGTTTTTCTTTCTGCATGCCTCAGTACCCTTCCTGTGTCCGCTATCCCTAACGTTGGATAAGCGGTTGAACTTTATTATCGATAGCCTCACGCGCACGAAAAATGCGTGAACGCACGGTACCCACTGGACAATCCATAATGGCAGCTATCTCTTCATAGCTCAGGCCATCCAACTCCCGCAACGTAATCGCCATACGTAAATCTTCAGGGAGCGACTCAATGGTGCGGAAAACTATCTGCTTCAATTCTTCTGACAACATTAAGTTCTCAGGGTTCGAAATTTCTTTCAGCGCACCCGCACTTTCGAAATTTTCGGCATCGTTCGCGTCCACATCACTGGAAGGAGGACGACGCCCCTGAGCAACAAGATAATTCTTAGCTGTATTCACCGCAATGCGGTATAGCCAGGTATAAAAGGCGCTGTCGCCGCGGAAAGATTCCAGCGCACGATAAGCTTTAATAAACGATTCTTGTACAACATCAGGCACATCACCTGACGGAACATAGCGCGAAACCAGGCTCGCCACTTTATGCTGGTAACGAATGACCAGTAAATTGAATGACTTCTGATCTCCTTTCTGCACTCGCTCAACGAGAACCTGATCCGTTAACTGCTCGCTCATCCGAGGTAATGTCTCCCCAAATCTCTCTCCACGCGTAATAGAACATCCAGCCACGATTCCGCTTTTATCAGCAAGCATCGATTTGAGTGACCATTTTACGAGAAGTTCATTTATGCCATCATTTTTGTCGTACCGTCAGGCTGCTTTTACACTTCTTACCGGGTTGTTTTGCTTTATCATGAAGTGCTTGCCACTGTTTTCTTCGCGTATTCATTCCACGAAACCTGACGGACGCCCGCAGAGTACCGCATGAAGCCAGCTTTTTCATCTGTAAAAATAGATTATTCAGTAAAGTTCGCAATATTAAACAGAGTCAAGTGTAAAACCGGCCTAAATTGATGATTTCTAAACACTGCAAGAACAATACTGCACTCCAGGCACGCATTTTACGTACAAAAGGCTTTTTTCCTGCCGAAATTGGGTGCTATGCTCAGCAAACAACCTGTTTAGTAAATTAAACACCATGATTTCATCGACTGAATATAGCTGTGATGTGTTAATCATTGGCAGCGGCGCTGCAGGTCTTTCGCTAGCGCTACGCCTTGCTGAACGATATCGCGTCACCGTTCTGAGCAAGGGACTGGCTAGTGAAGGCTCGACGCTTTATGCCCAGGGCGGTATTGCCGCCGTATTTGATGAAGCAGACAGCGTCGAATCCCATATCGAAGATACCTTAATCGCCGGGGACGGGCTGTGTGACCGCGAGGCGGTTTCGTTTATCGCGAGTAATGCGCGCCAGTGTGTCCAGTGGCTGATCGACAACGGCGTATTATTCGATAAAGAGAGGCGGGCAAATGGTGAAGAGCATTATCATCTTACCCGAGAAGGCGGTCACAGCCAGCGACGTATCCTGCACAGTGCCGATGCCACAGGTAAAGCCGTCGAAACCACGCTGATTGATCTGGCGCTCCGCCATCGCAATATTCAGATTATTGAACGTGGCAATGCCGTTGATTTGATTGTTTCTGATAAAATTGGCCTACCCGGACCACGCCGCATTGTGGGTGCGTGGATCTGGAATCGTAACCGCGAGAAAGTAGAAACCTGCAGTGCTCGTTCGGTCGTGTTAGCAACAGGGGGAGCAGCAAAAGTTTATCAATACACCACAAATCCGGATATTGCTTCTGGCGATGGAATTGCTATGGCATGGCGCGCGGGCTGTCGCATCGCAAATCTCGAGTTTAATCAGTTCCACCCTACCTGCCTGTTCCATCCTGAAGCACGCAATTTTCTGCTTACCGAAGCCTTACGTGGCGAAGGCGCTCATTTAAAACGACCCGACGGCACTCGTTTTATGCCAGACTTCGATCATCGTGATGAACTGGCACCTCGCGATATTGTCGCCCGGGCCATCGATCACGAAATGAAACGGCTGGGCGCGGACTGTATGTACCTGGATATCAGCCATCAGCCAGCTGACTTCATACGCGCGCACTTTCCCACAATTTATGAAAAACTGATGACACTGGGATTCGATCTGACCCAACAACCGATTCCTATTGTTCCAGCGGCTCATTACACCTGCGGTGGCGTCATGGTTGATAAATATGGCCGCAGCGATCTTGATGGGCTCTACGCGATTGGAGAAGTCAGCTATACCGGATTGCATGGCGCAAATCGCATGGCCTCGAACTCACTGCTGGAATGTCTGGTATATGGCTGGTCTGCAGCAGAGGATATTTTTCAACAGTTGCCCACACGCGAACATGCTCATCATCTGCCGGCGTGGGATGAAAGCCGAGTAGATGATTCGGACGAACGCGTGATCATTCAGCATAACTGGCATGAGCTGAGACTGTTTATGTGGGACTATGTTGGCATTGTACGAACCACCAAACGCCTGGAACGTGCGCTACGCCGTATTACGATGTTACAACAAGAAATCGACGAGTATTACGCCAATTTCCGCATCTCAAACAACTTACTTGAATTGCGTAACCTGGTGCAGGTGGCTGAGTTGATGGTGCGCTGTGCGCTGGCGCGTAAAGAGAGTCGCGGGCTGCATTTTACCCTTGACTACCCTCATCAGTTGCCTGTCGCACGTCCTACGATTCTTACCCCCGACGTTATCTGAACAGATAAAAATCTCGGGTCAGGCTACAGTGCGCCTCAGAATAACGCTGATCCGGACCGCGAATAGTCAGGCTGTCCTGAAAACACTCGCCCGGCGCAGGGGAAAATGCCAGCATAACCCGATTAGGCGGACGCTTATCATTATCCGCGATATCCGTGCGGTAACGTAAAAACCAGCCGCGCGTCGCCGCTATTTCAGCCAGAGCGTTACCCGCCTGCTGTGGTAATATGACGCAGAAAAATCCCTCTTCATCAATAAGCGCTTCTGCGCACTGTAAAAGCGTCTGATGATTAAGAGAATCCGTGTAGCGCGCGGTTGCCCTTTGTGGAGACGCGCAATCGACACCTGAAGAAAAATAGGGCGGGTTGCTGACGATTAACGAATAACGTACCTCGCACTGTTCGGCCCACTGCCGGATATCCTGCAGGTGAATCGTAAGCCGCGCAGACCAGGGAGAAGCCGCGCAGTTTTCCTGTGCCTGCTGCTGCGCATCGGCGTCAATTTCTACCCCATCAATCGGTACGTGCTCATCCGTACGCTGTGCCAGCATCAGCGCAATCAGACCACTGCCGCAGCCAATATCCAGTACTCGCTTGACGTTAGCAACCGGGGCCCAGGCACCGAGTAATACACCATCAGTACCGACTTTCATTGCACAACGATCGTGGGCAACAAAAAATTGTTTAAAGGTAAAACCGTTGGGGCGCAAAATGGCTTTCTGCTGAGACATAACCCTGACCTGAAAGAGAAACGGCGCTAGCATAAGACAATCCGTGACGCGAGAAAAGTCGCTAACTGAATACAAACAGATGAAGATCGCGCTCAATCTGTCTATAATCAGCGCCCCAAACTGAGGTAGACCATGACTGTAACCACTTTTTCCGAACTCGAACTTGATGAAAGCCTGCTGGATGCTCTGCAGGAAAAAGGCTTCACTCGCCCAACCGCGATCCAGGCAGCTGCTATTCCGCCCGCGCTGGAGGGCCGTGACGTATTGGGTTCGGCGCCAACCGGAACAGGAAAAACGGCTGCCTACCTGCTGCCTGCGCTGCAGCATTTGATCGATTTTCCGCGTAAAAAATCGGGGCCGCCGCGTATTTTGGTTCTCACACCAACCCGTGAGCTGGCCATGCAGGTTGCCGATCAGGCTCGCGAACTGGCTAAACACACGCATCTTGATATCGCAACTATCACCGGCGGCGTGGCCTATATGAACCATGCTGAAGTATTCAGTGAGAATCAAGACGTGGTCGTTGCCACTACGGGCCGATTGCTGCAATACATTAAAGAAGAAAATTTTGACTGCCGCGCGGTGGAAACGCTGATCCTCGATGAGGCCGATCGCATGCTGGACATGGGATTCGCCCAGGACATTGAAACGATTGCCGCCGAAACTCGCTGGCGTAAGCAAACGATGCTCTTTTCCGCCACGCTGGAAGGTGAAGCAATCAAGGATTTCGCTGAGCGCATCCTGAATGAACCTGCAGAGGTTGAAGCCGATCCGGCACGGCGTGAACGTAAAAAGATCCTGCAATGGTATTATCGCGCCGACGATATTAAGCATAAAACCGCATTGCTTACCCATTTACTGAAACAACCTGAGGTCACGCGCTCTATCGTTTTCGTCCGTAAACGTGAGCGCGTGCATGAATTATGCGGTTGGTTACGCGAAGCTGGCATCAATACCAGCTATCTTGAAGGGGAAATGGTTCAGGCAAAGCGTACTGAAGCGATAAAACGCATGGTTGACGGCCGTATCCATGTGCTGGTCGCGACTGACATTGCCGCCCGTGGTATTGATATTGATGATGTCAGCCATGTATTTAACTTCGATATGCCACGTACCGCAGATACCTACCTGCACCGTATTGGTCGTACCGGACGTGCAGGGAAGAAAGGAACCGCGATTTCTCTGGTTGAAGCGCACGACCATTTGCTGCTGGGCCGAGTCAGCCGCTACATCGATGAGCCATTAAAAGCACGTGTCATTGACGAGTTACGTCCAACCACGCGCGCACCAAGTGAAAAACTAAAAGGCAAACCGTCTAAAAAGGTGCAGGCAAAGCGTAAAGAGAAGAAAGAGAGCGAAGAGACAAAACCACGGGTTAAAAATCGCCATCGTGATACTAAAAATATTGGTAAGCGCCGTAAACCCAGCAGTGAGACTAAAAACGACGGTGCTGAATAATTGCACGCAATGACAAAAAACCGCCACATAATGGCGGTTTTTTATTGCTTAATAAGCAACAATTTTCCGCTTATATCGATAATAATTATCGGAAGCAGCAATTATTACAATATTCTTTATCAGCGAGAAATATTGACTGAGTTATCTCTCTGATTATTTTTAATAAAGTATTAAAATTGATGTGGTGTACTTTTCGGCACTCGATCAAAAAAGGGCCTGAAGGCCCTTTTTTGATCGTATTACAGTTTACAAGCTTTCTGTGAAAGTACGCGTAATCACATCCCGCTGCTGCTCTGGTGTCAAAGAGTTAAAACGAACCGCGTATCCGGAAACGCGAATAGTAAGTTGCGGATATTTTTCCGGGTGTTTTACCGCATCCTCGAGCGTTTCACGGCGCATAACGTTAACGTTCAGATGCTGGCCACCTTCAATCCGCACCTCAGGTTTCACTTCCAGTGGAACTTCACGATATTCAATCTGACCCAATTCACTGACCGCAACCACCTGGTCCTCGCTGTAGCGGGCTTTAGCACATACACAGCGTGCTTCTGCCTTCTCATCATCCAGCAGCCAGAAAGAGTTCAGCAGGGCATTGTCATTTGCTTTGGTAATTTGAATTCCGGTAATCATGTTGTGCCTCCAGGCTTGTCAGCGCTGACGCAACGCTTGGTCAGCAGCGGGTTATTCGACCACAGCAATGGTTTTAGTCTATATACCAAGAGCGCAAGCCCACCACTTTGATGCAAATCAATCATTTTTACCTCACCAATTGCCTTATTGAAGCAACTTTTTGTTTTATATCAACTTTACTCGCGTCATGATTTTAATTTATTTTATAACAATTCAACTTTTTTTTAAGTTTTGCCTGACGACGATAAACGTTAAGCTATTCCTCTCATTTGCGTAAGGGAAACGACCGTGACCAATACACTCACCTGGCACGATGTGCTGGCTCAGGAAAAAGAGAAACCTTATTTCATCGACACATTAGCCGCAGTAGCAAACGAAAGAGCCGCCGGTAAAACCGTTTATCCCCCGCAAAAGGACGTGTTCAATGCTTTCCGGCTCACCGAACTGGGTGCCATCAAAGTGGTCATTCTTGGACAGGATCCTTATCATGGCCCAAATCAGGCTCATGGATTGGCATTTTCAGTTTTACCCGGCGTTGCCGTTCCGCCTTCGCTGGTCAACATCTATAAAGAACTCATCAATGACGTGCCAGGCTTCGAACGTCCTGAGCATGGTTTTCTTGAAAGCTGGGCAAAACAAGGAGTGCTGCTACTGAATACGGTGCTCACCGTTGAAGGCGGCAAGGCCCATTCACATTCGCGATTTGGCTGGGAAACCTTTACCGATAATGTGATTGCGGCAATTAATGAACATCGCGAAGGGGTCGTTTTTTTACTGTGGGGATCGCATGCCCAGAAAAAAGGCAGCATCATCGACCGCCAGCGTCATCATATTTTGCAAGCGCCGCACCCTTCCCCACTTTCAGCACATAGAGGATTTCTGGGCTGTGGTCATTTTTCAAAAACAAACGTTTATTTAAGCGAGCGTGGCGAAGTTCCCATCGACTGGACTCCCGTACTGCCGCAATAGCCATAAAAAAAGCACCGCTTAGGTGCTTTTTTATCAGATTGTGTCAGAAATCATTCGGTTTACAGAACCTCATCCCGATTGATAGCCACCACATTAAGACTTCGCTTTCGATACCGCGACCATTGCAGGACGCAGCAGGCGGCCATTCAGCGTATAACCACGTTGCATCACCATCAGCACATGATTAGGGGCGACCTCTTCAGATTCCATCATTGACATGGCCTGGTGCACTTCAGGATTAAATGGCACATGGATATCACCCACAACCTCAACGCCATATTTCCGCACGGCATCCAGTAGTGATTTCAATGTTAACTCAATCCCTTCGATCATTGATGCCAATTCTGGATTCGATTTATCCGCCAGCTCCAGCGCACGCTCCAGACTATCAATTACCGGCAGTAACTCGTTAGCAAACTTTTCCAGCGCAAATTTATGCGCTTTTTCTACATCCAATTCTGTGCGGCGACGGATGTTTTCGATTTCAGCCTGCGCGCGCAGCTGCGCTTCACGCACGCCGCCCTGGGACTGAGCCAGTTCCGCTTCTAACTGAGCAATACGCGCATCACGCGGATCCACCTCGTTTGCTGTCTCCGCTTCCTGGGGTTGCACGTCCATCTCGATATCATCTGAGACTTGCTCGTTTGGTGCTTTCTGTTCTTTACTACTCATGAATTTCTCCGCGTTTTACACATTCATTTCGCTGCTTCGCTTATTATGGGGATCAGAATCGTGGTTTCAAGGGAACCAGTCACATTGTCAGGGCAGTTTACCCTAAGAGGAACACCAGCATAATGAACAAACATTTCAACTGCATTGGGATTGTCGGTCATCCACGCCATCCAACCGCGCTGACTACACATGAAATGCTTTATCGCTGGCTGACGGCAAAAGGCTATAACGTCATTATTGAACAACAGATCGCGCGCGAACTGAATTTAGCGCATGTTGAAACCGGAAGCTTGTCTGATATTGGCCAAAAAGCCGATCTGGCCATTGTTGTCGGAGGCGACGGCAATATGCTTGGCGCAGCGCGAGTGCTTGCACGTTATGATATTAAAGTGATTGGCATCAACCGCGGCAATTTGGGCTTTCTGACCGATTTGGATCCTGACAATGCACAGCAGCAGTTAGCGGACGTTCTGGAAGGTCAATATTTGGTTGAGAGCCGGTTTCTGCTCGAGGCCTGCGTGTGTAAAAAAGGTCGTTCGCCGCGTATTGGCACCGCAATAAATGAGGTTGTGCTACACCCTGGCAAGGTTGCGCATATGATTGAGTTTGAAGTATATATCGACGAAAACTTCGCATTCTCACAGCGTTCCGATGGCTTAATTATCTCAACGCCAACGGGCTCCACCGCATATTCACTCTCTGCTGGCGGCCCGATACTGACGCCCTCTCTGGACGCGATTGCCCTGGTCCCAATGTTTCCGCATACGCTTTCAGCCCGGCCTTTAGTGATTAACAGCAGCAGCACTATCCGCCTCAAGTTTTCACATATGCGCGGAGATTTAGAAATTAGCTGTGATAGCCAAATCGCCCTGCCTATCCAGGAAGGTGAAGAGGTATTTATTCGACGTAGCGATTACCACCTCAATCTCATACACCCAAAAAATTACAATTATTTCAATACATTAAGCATAAAACTTGGTTGGTCAAAAAAATTGTTCTAAAAATCAGCGCCAGCTACTTTACTGTATATAAAACCAGTTTATACTGTATGAAAAACCATATCTGTGTTTGTATACAGGAAACTAATTATGCTGGCACAACTTACCATCAGTAATTTCGCTATCGTCCATGAGCTGGAGATTGATTTTCAACAAGGGATGACAGCGATTACCGGCGAGACCGGTGCAGGTAAATCTATTGCTATTGATGCGCTGGGCCTCTGCCTCGGCGGCCGTGCTGAAGCAGATATGGTTCGTCAGGGGGCAACTCGGGCGGATATCTGTGCCCGCTTTGTGCTAAAAGATACACCCTCTGCACAGCATTGGCTGCTGGAAAACCAGCTCGATGAGGGTAATGAATGCCTGCTGCGCCGCGTCATCGGTAGCGATGGTCGCTCGCGTGGCTTTATCAACGGCACTGCTGTGCCTCTTTCACAGCTGCGCGACCTCGGCCAATTATTGATTCAGATCCACGGGCAGCATGCCCACCAGCTATTGCTCAAGCCCGAACACCAAAAAGGACTGCTTGATGCTTATGCTGGTGAAACCGAACTGGCCCAGGAGATGGCAGTGCACTATCGCCGCTGGCATCAAAGCTGCCGCGAGTTGGCACAACATCAACAACTGGCGCAGGAGCGTGAAGCGCGTCGTGAGCTGTTGCAATATCAGTTGAAAGAACTGAACGAGTTTGCTCCATTGCCAAATGAATATGAAAATATCGATGAAGAGTATAAGCGCCTTGCCAATAGCGGCCAGTTGCTCTCGGTCAGCCAGCAGGCATTACATCTGCTTGCCGATGCCGAGGAGACTAATCTTCAAAGTCAGCTATATAGCGCTCGTCAGATGATGAATGAACTTGCCGGAATGGATGATAAACTCAGCGGTATACTGACAATGCTGGAGGAAGCGGCTATCCAGGTCAGTGAGGCCAGTGACGAGCTGCGTCATTATTGCGACCGCCTCGATCTCGATCCCAACCGCCTGCATGAGCTGGAGCAACGGCTGTCACGCCAAATTAGTCTTTCCCGCAAACACCATGTCGCGCCACAGGAGTTGCCGGGGTTACATCAACAGTTGTTGGCTGAGCAAGTCTCGCTCGCTCAGCAGGAAAGCGATCAGCACGAGCTGGCCGATGCCGTAAGTAAACATCATCAGGCCGCGCTGGATATCGCGAAGAAATTGCATGCACGTCGCCAGCACTATGCCAGCGAATTGGGCCATCTTATTGGCGAAAGCATGCGCTCACTATCTATGCCCCACGGCAAACTGGCCATCACCGTTCAGTTCAACCCGGAAAGTTTGACTGCCGAAGGAGCGGACCGCATTGACTTCAGCGTCACCACTAACCCGGGCCAGCCGCTGCAATCTTTATCGAAGGTTGCCTCCGGCGGGGAACTATCGCGTATCGCCTTGGCCATTCAGGTTATTACTGCACAGAAGATGGATACGCCAGCATTGATTTTCGATGAGGTGGATGTAGGCATTAGTGGTCCCACCGCTGCCGTGGTCGGTAAAATGTTACGCCAGCTTGGTGAATCTACCCAGGTAATGTGCGTCACCCACCTGCCACAAGTTGCGGGATGTGGGCATCACCATTTCTATGTAAGCAAAGAAACCGATGGCACCGTCACTGAAACGCATATGCAACCGCTGGATAAGCGCGCCCGACTACAGGAACTGGCACGTTTGCTGGGTGGAAGCGAGGTGACACGCAATACCCTGGCCAATGCCAAAGAGTTATTAGCTGCCTGATATCGCCGTTTATCACGGCTATCGAAACGTTGAAAGCATCGGATATAATTCAGCCAGCCTGTCCCGGGTGACGTAGGTCAGCGATTAGGCTGAGCACACGTAGCCAAAACGGCTACAACATCAAGGATGAAGGAGAAACCGCACTTTTTTTCGATCCAATAGTCATAAGCATGCCCTGTAAAGGTTTCAAACTGCAGCAAGGTTTATTATCATCGGTTACTTATCGCCTGGATAATAAGGCATAATCACCAAGGCAGTTTGGCCTGGTTAGCGCGACATCGCAGAGAGCACGGCTCTTATCCCCGATGTGCTGACAAAACAGAGCTTTAAATAAAAGCTAAGTGACCCGGGCAAGACGGTCGCCTGTAACGACGTTTAGCCCCAATAAGGAATCAATTAATGCGCTGTAAAACGCTGACTGCTGCTGCAGTGGTACTTCTTATGATGACCGCGGGCTGTTCCACTCTGGAGCGTGTGGTTTACCGTCCCGATATCAATCAGGGTAACTATTTGGTTGCCAATGACGTTGCTAAAATTCACACCGGTATGACACAGCAGCAAGTTGCTTACACACTGGGAACGCCGATGATGAAAGATCCGTTCGGCAGCAACGTCTGGTATTATGTGTTCCGCGAAGAGCCAGGGCATGAACCGGTGAAACAGCAAACGCTGACACTGACCTTTGATAGCAATGGTGCGCTGACCAACATCGATAACAAACCACAGCTCACTGGTGGTAATCAGGGTTAACTCTGGTTTACGGACATTACGTTAAATAAGGCGCGGATAGCGCCTTATTTTTTGGATGCTCGCTCGGCTCGCTGCCTGCGTAACTCTTTAGGATCGGCAAGCAATGGCCGATAAATTTCGATACGGTCGCCACCATGCACTTCATCAGTCAGTTTTACCGGTCGACTAAAAATGCCCACTTTATTTGTCGTTAAATCAATATCACGACGCAATGCCAGTAAACCTGAAGCTCTGATGGCATCTTCTACCGAGCTCCCGGACGAAACGCTGGTTGTCTGCATATACTGTTTTTCCGGTAATGCGTACACCACTTCAACAGTGATATCAGGCACGATAAACCTCTTTGGCGCGCTGAGTGAACGCCTGAACCATGCTGCCGGCAAGTTCTTTAAATATGCGCCCGAATGCCAGTTCAACCAGCATATTGGTAAATTCAAATTCAAGATTTAATTCAACCTTGCAAGCCTCTTCACTTAACGATGTAAAGCGCCAACCCCCGGTCAATTTGCGAAAAGGCCCATCCACAAGCTGCATATTTATACTTTGATTATCCGTTAGTGTATTGCGCGTCACAAAGGTCTTGCTGATGCCAGCCTTAGAGACATCAACCGACGCTGTCATCTGCCGCTCATCGGCTTCCAGAACACGACTTCCTGTGCACCCCGGAAGAAATTGCGGGTACGCATCGACATCATTTACTAACTGATACATTTGTTCCGCGCTGTAAGGTACAAGTGCTGAACGGCTAATCTGGGCCATATCAATTCCTGTTAATCATCAATCCGGGCAAGTTTACCATCGCCGGGAATTAAACAAAAATTCTCTGCCGCGAATGACGTGCTAAAATATCGCATTTCCCCGCCTGCTTCTGGTGAGGGGATGCCATTATTCACCGCTTGATGTAGACTAAGCCGCACTATGACAAAGAAAAAAGCAAATAAACCCGGTTCCGCTACCATTGCCCTTAACAAGCGTGCCCGCCATGAATACTTCATTGAAGAAGAGTTTGAGGCTGGCCTGTCGCTACAAGGATGGGAAGTCAAATCACTACGTGCAGGAAAAGCTAATATCAGTGACAGCTACATTCTGCTGCGCGACGGCGAAGCTTACCTGTTTGGCTCAACTTTTCAGCCGTTATCGGTCGCCTCATCGCATGTCGTTTGCGATCCGACCCGAAACCGTAAACTGCTGCTCAAACAGCGTGAACTGGATTCACTGTACGGCCGTGTGAATCGCGACGGTTACACGGTTATTGCGCTCTCTGTTTACTGGAAAAATGCCTGGGCCAAACTGAAGATTGGCGTGGCAAAAGGTAAAAAAGAGCATGATAAGCGCGATGACATCAAAGATCGTGAATGGAAGTTAGACAAAGCACGTATTATGAAGCATGCCAATCGCTAAGCCTCTGGCGTAACGGACTGTTTTTCTGATATACTACTTTCAGTACTTGGGGCTGATTCTGGATTCGACGGGATTCGCGAAGCCCAAGGAGCATGCCGAGGGGCGGTTTGCCTCGTTAAAAGCCGCAAAAAAATAGTCGCAAACGACGAAAACTACGCACTAGCAGCTTAATAACCTGCTTAGAGCCCTCTCTCCCTAGCCTCCGCTCTTAGGACGGGGATCAAGAGAGGTCAAACCCAAAAGAGATCGCGTGGACACCTTGCCTGGGGTGAAAGCGTTAAACCTAATCAGGATAGTTTGTTAGTGGCGTGTCTGTCCGCAGCTAACCGGCGAATGTAAAGATTAGACTAAGCATGTAGTGCCGACGGTGTAGTAATTTCGGACGCGGGTTCAACTCCCGCCAGCTCCACCAAAATCCTTTCGCGGCGGTTCCAGAGCCGTCCGCAGAAGTCCTGAAAGCCCGCACGGCACAAGCCCTGCGGGCTTTTTTGTGTCTGTAACCTTCCGAGACGATCCGCCTGAATCCAGAGATAATTGGTACACGAATTGGTACACGTTATACAGTGGTCCAATAAACGTGTACCAATTATGGACGGAAACCAGTCATGGCGCGGATGACACGCCCACTCACCAATAACGAAATCCTCAAAGCTAAGCCTCAAGATAAAGACTTCACACTGCATGATGGTGACGGCCTTTTCCTGCTCGTCAAAACATCAGGTAAAAAGCTGTGGCGCTTTCGCTACCAGCGACCAAATAGCAGCAGTCGCACAAATCTCAGCCTTGGCTCTTACCCTGCCCTAACGCTAGCTGTCGCACGCCAAATACGTGACCAATATCTTTCGATGCTTGTGCAAGGGATTGACCCGCAGAAGCAGCAAGAGGAAGTTTCTGAGCAACGACAAATTGAGCTGGAGAGTATTTTTTCAGTTGTTGCCGGAAGGTGGTTCCAGCTTAAGAGCAAAAGCGTTACCGAGGATTATGCAAAGGATATTTGGCGATCGCTGGAAAAGGACATCTTCCCTACTATCGGTGAGATCCCTGTTCAGACGCTTAAAGCCAGGACGATTGTTGAAGCACTAGAGCCAATTAAAGCTCGTGGCGCGCTTGAGACAGTTCGCCGGTTGGTGCAGCGCATCAACGAGATCATGATTTTTGCAGTCAACACAGGGTTGATTGACGCGAATCCTGCTTCGGGCGTGGGTATGGCATTCGAAAGGCCAAAGAAACAGAACATGCCAACATTACGGCCGGAAGAGCTGCCCAAGCTGATGCGTTCATTAGTCATGTCTAATCTCTCAATCACGACACGCTGTTTAATCGAGTGGCAACTTCTTACACTAGTAAGACCCTCAGAAGCATCGGGTACAAAATGGGCAGAAATAGATATTGATTCAAAGCTTTGGGTTATTCCCGCAGAAAGAATGAAGGCAAAACGTGAACATGTCGTTCCACTATCAATTCAAGCACTGGACATTCTAGAAATTCTTAGGCCTTTAAGCGCTCATCGTGAGAATGTTTTTCCAAGTAGAAATGATCCCAAACAATCAATGAATAGCCAGACTGCAAATACTGCTTTAAAAAGAATCGGATATGGTGGTAAGTTAGTTGCACATGGACTTCGTTCTATTGCAAGTACAGCCATGAATGAGGCTGGATTAAATCCTGACGTCATTGAATCAGCTTTGGCTCAGTCAGATAAAAACGAAGTGCGCAGAGCATACAACCGCTCGACTTATCTTACACAACGCATCGAACTTATGGATTGGTGGGGAAAGTTTGCTTCCTCATCTCCCTTAACTAATAACTAATGGAATAATTATGACCGCGTCTGTTCACAACCCTGATACATATATGTTCGATTTTAGGCAGATCGTAACAAATGGAAGAAAGAAAATAGGCATATTGATAGGAGCTGGTGCTCCGGTGAGTATTAATGTAGCTGAGAGTGGTGGTTATGAACCATTAATCCCAAACATCGAAGGGCTTACAAAACATGTTAAATTATCTTTGAGCAATGAACTTCTTTTAATATTTGAAAAACTCGAAGGAAATCAAAAAGAAAATAACCTAGAGAAAATACTTTCAGATGTGAGAACATTAGCTGACATAATCGGTGATCATGAAGTCCATGGCGCAAATGCTGAAAAGTACAAAGAGCTTGAACTAGCAATTTGCTCAAAAATAAAAGAAGTTGTAAGCAAATCATTACCAGAAAAAGAAAACCCATATAGCGAATTGATTTCATGGATAAATGGAATAAATCGAAGCCATGGTGTTGAGATTTTCACTACAAATTATGATCTTTTATGTGAAGACGCTTTAGAGCGATCTCAGACACCTTTTTTTGACGGCTTTACTGGCTCAAGATTTTCTTTTTTTGACCCAGCTAGTATCTCCACAAATGATTTACCTCCAAGATGGGTGAGGTTGTGGAAGTTACACGGCTCAATAGGTTGGATGATGAGGGAAAATGGACAAGTAACGAGAATTCCTGAATGTGATATATCAAATATGGTCTACCCCTCACATATTAAGTATTCTCAAACTCAAGCAGCTCCTTTTTCAGCATTATTTGAACGCTTAAAAAGCTTTCTTATGGAACCGGACTCTTTATTGATTACGACTGGATTCTCTTTTGCTGATGCTCATATCTCTTCCAAAATTAGCGAATGTTTATCGGCTAATCCTACAAGTGCAGTATTAGCATTCCAATATAAAAAGCTCGAAGAAGAAGTTTATGCTGTCGACTTAGCAAAACGTAACCCTAACTTGAGCATTTACTGCAAAGACGGCGCAGTTATAAACACTATCAATGCAATATGGAAGACAGGCGAACTTCCAAGTAGAAATTGGGGAAATGTCCGAAAAGAATATTTAGACAAGGATAGGAATTTCACTTTAGGTGACTTTAGGTTATTAGCAAGATTCCTAGCTATAGCAGGTGGCGAAATAGCAACATCTTCAGAGCCACCGGAAGTAATTATTGAGGCCCAACAAAATGAACAATAAAATTAAATCAACCTCAATTGGCATAATATCTTCAATCTCAAGCTCATCTGTAACCATCAAGCTTTCTCAAAGTGTAATTTCAGGCTTACTTGTTATAGAGGGTAGAACACATAAGGTTGGTCAAGTCGGAAGCTTTGTGAAAATACCACAAGGTTATAATGATCTTTATGGCATCGTTGCATCAAGCAATGAAAGTTCAACCATAGATAAAGACGATAATATATCCTCTGACAATAGAGCTATGACCGTTGAACTAATTGGTGAGAGTTCATGCGGTTTTTTTGATAGGGGAATAAGCCAATACCCATCTGTTGGTGATGATGTTCACATGGTGTTAGATTCGGACTTAAAAGTGGTTTACGGTTCAGATAGTGATAATCTAATAAATGTAGGGAAATTGTCTAGTTCAGAAAGCATTGATGTTAACTTAGATATTGATAAGTTAGTAACAAGACACTCTGCAGTTGTTGGTTCTACTGGCTCAGGTAAATCAACAAGTGTGTCTGGTTTACTCCGCTCGATATGTACGCTTAATAATAATTGGAATGGCTCGTCACGAATAATTTTGATAGATATGCATGGGGAATATTCTTCTGCACTTAGAGATATAGCAAAAATATTCTCCATTGATCCTATGAAAGGTGAAAGCAAATTAAACATCCCCTATTGGGCACTCCCAACGGACAAATTAATTGATTTTCTCTGCGGGAATATAAACGATGTTAGCAAAAGCTCCATGATTGAATTCATTGTTGAAGAAAAGAAAAAGTCACTTAATGAAAATGGTATAAATTACATAAATGAAAGCAAAGTAACTTCATTCACTCCATTGCCATTTAATCTAAAAAAACTGTGGTTTAAAACTATATTTGATGACACAGCAACATATTCTAATAAAGAATTTACGACCCCTGCATACAAGGATGGAATTTCCGGTGATTACTCCACGCTAACACCGCCTAAGTTTATACCACCGGGAACATCAAGTTCGCCACCATTTAAGAAAGGAAATAACGTATTAACTAAACAGTTGAACCTTATGAAAGCAAGGCTTCTTGATAGTCAATACTCATTTTTCCTTTCTCCTGATGGGTATACACCTGATGATAAAGGAGTAATAAGTAAAGATCTTGATACCCTTCTTGGTGAATGGCTGAATCATGATAAGCCGATTTCTATATTGGACTTATCTGGAATGCCGTCAACACAACTAGACATGCTATTAAGCTCAATAATGAGCATAATATTTGAAGCATCTTTATGGGGACGTAATCTTAAATCAGGGATAAAGAAGAATCCTGTGTTATTCGTTCTTGAAGAAGCACATAGATACTTATCAAACAAAGAAGATGGTTTAACAAGCAATTTAGTTCAAAGAATAGCTAAAGAAGGACGCAAGTTCGGCGTTGGCCTTATGATTATCAGTCAAAGGCCATCAGAAATAGATGATACAATTTTATCTCAGTGTGGAACACTATTTGCGTTACGATTGACTAACAACAGCGATCGTTCCAAAGTTAAAGCAGCAATGTCTGATGGGCTAAGTGCACTCATTGATTCATTACCAATCCTAAGGACAGGAGAAGCCATAATTATTGGTGAGTCAGTCAAATTACCATCTAGGTGCAAGTTTAAATTACCACCTCAAGGATTCTACCCTGATAGTCAAGACCCTGAAGTTAGTAAGGCTTGGGCTGAACCACGAGATCCAAAAAGAGATTATTCTAAACTCATTGAAGCATGGCGTTTAAGCAAACCAATTAAAGAGGATAATTAACATGAAAAGAACAGCTGTTAGCTCTTCAAATTTAGCATCAGTAGGATATGACGTTGATTCGCTCACTCTCGAAGTAGAGTTTTTAAATGGGAGTATCTATCAATATTACGATGTTCCAGAAGGTGTTTTTGACGAAATGCTAAATGCTGGGTCTGTAGGTTCTTATTTTAGCCATAATGTTAGAAACAGTTACGCAACACAAAAAGTTTGATGTAGCAGCTCTGCGCGCAATGCTATCCCCCCCCCCCTCGCCTGCCCGCTTTATGCACCGCTTTTCATGCAAGTGCATAAAGCTATTGAATCCGCGCCCTGCCTGGCCTCAACGCATCCCACTGACGCATAGAGTGCATGCGAATCCATGCACTCTATGCATGCACGGCTCTTTACAAACCGGCTTGCCAGAAAAAGGCTTCAAACGACGAATAGCAGACACAAAAAAGCCGCTGGGTGATCAGCGGCTGTGAGGATTAATGAGTGATTCGAAATGCTGAGCCGTATCGTCCTAACGTCTGCCGTCCTTTAACCGGTATCGGCGCAACGTTCTCAACTGTTTCCGGCGGTGGCGGCGAGGTTATGACTTTCGTGATGCTTTCATTCGTCTTAAACGTGCAGGAGCAATCCAGATTCGTGCACTGGTGATAACGCTCTTTTACCTGCTCGGACATATAGCGGCTGGATTTAGCGTGCGCCGGGCTTTTGCAGTAAGGGCGCATCATTGCTGGTCGCCCTCCTGAAGTTTTAAACGCTGCTCCCCGATTGATTCCGCCAGCTTCTGACGGCGTAAAGGACGCGAATAGAGATCCATATCAACCCCCGTTAGAGCCGGACGACGGACACCGATAGATTCCAGTAATGGAGCTTCATTTAGAACACTTTCAGGCAGCGCGGTCGCAGCTCGCGTTAAGGCTTCCCCTACAAGCCCAGCGATATCGCGGATCGGGTCGCGATCGTCTCCAACAAAGGTTGCGGCAATTTTTTCGCGCTGGATGCGCAACTTGATCGCCCATAGCAACGAAGGGCTAACGTTACGCAGTGCCGATTCCCAATGCGAGTCAGCAAACTCAGTAAAAGCAGTTTGATGCGCTTCAACGTATTTTTTACCGCTGGTACAACAGCACAGCACGGCGTACTGTTTATCCAGTTCCAGTTCTTTCAATAATCCCGCAAACTCATCGGCCAGTTCACGATTGGCTATACGCTGAGTGTGTTCGGCGCGAAGTTCCTCCGTGAGATTACCCCGCAATTTTCGAAAATTAGTGCGCCAGTTACCGGCTACGCCGCAGCAATGATATATTGCGGCAGGCCTCAGCTTATTTTGCTCAGGCGGAGCTCGACCGCCACTGGAAAAAATAATGCCAGTTATGCAGCGTCTGAGTGGTACACACGGGGTCGGGCCGGTATGCCGCGAACTGGATATTGCCCCGTCGACATATTACTGGCATCAGCAACGCCAGTTGTATCCTGAAAAATGTAGCCGACGGGAAAAATGTGATGCTCAAATCAGCCAGGAGATAAAACGCGTTTACGAAGAAAATTACAGTGTCTATGGAGCACGAAAAGTCTGGCGTCAGTTACTCCGCGAGGGCTTTAGTGTTGCCCGTTATACAGTTGAACGCCTGATGAAAATAATCGGTCTTCGTGGTGTCCTCCGCGGCAAAGCCATCAGAACCACGGTCGGTCGCAAAACAGCGGCAGCAGCGGATCTGGTCAACCGCCAGTTCGTGGCAGAACGTCCTGACCAGCTTTGGTGTGCAGATTTTACGTACGTCAGCACCTGGCAGGGCTTCGCCTGTGTGGCGTTTATCACAGATGTGTTCGCAGGCGTTATTGTGGGCTGGAAAGTGTCAACATCAATGGAAACGACGTTCGTGCTGGATGCTCTGGAACAGGCTCTGTGGGCACGTCGTCCCTCAGGGACAATCCATCACTCGGACAAAGGCTCCCGGTACGTGTCACTGGCGTACACTCAGCGGCTGCAGGAGGCGGAACTGTTAGCGTCGACAGGCAGCACAGGCGACTCTTACGATAATGCCCTGGCCGAGAGTATCAATGGCCTTTACAAAGCGGAAGTCATACACCGTAAAAGCTGGAAAAACCACGCAGAAGTAGGGCTTGCGACACTGGCGTGGGTGGACTGGTTCAATAATCGAAGGTTACTTGAACGGTTAGGACACATACCGCCGATAGAAGTTGAAAAAACCTGGTATGCTTCCAGTGCAAATAATGATCTGGCAGCCTGAGCTTCCGGACTTAAAACTCTCCAAAAAAACCGGGGCGGTTCAGTACAGCGTTTTATAAATTGTCTCAGGTGATATTCGCAGTGTTTTTTGACGCGGCTTCGTTCGCCTTAACCATCCTGATATTTGCTCTGGAGACCACTTCATCTCCAGCTTTTCCAGAACAAGCTCTCGCAACGGTCAATTCTTGTAGATTTTCAGAGTATGTCCGTATTCAGGCCTTGCATGGGCCTGAGGCGCACCAATCCGTATCAGGGGCTGCTAATTCCTGAGTAGATATGGAGCTCTGAGCTGCATTATCAGCTGGTTACGAGCAACTCAACCACCCGGACAGTAAAATCCAACGGGTAGAATGGCCGAAAAAATTTCCGATTACCACGCGCGATACCCTTTCCGGGCGAGGTTCGCCCGGAAGGAACCACTCCAATCAGGATAAGACGGTTAATGCTCGGGCACCGGCAAATCCGCTCTAAAAATCTCATTTATTCCCGACCGGAGGATAAAAGAGACCTTTGTGGTGGCCCCGTCACGGCGCTATATGACCGTATATATTCTGATCGTGAAAAATACCGTTAAGTAACTCGGCCTTCCGCATTTTGCCTTCCAGGGCAAAACCGCAGCGTCTGGCGACTTCATTACTTTTTGTGTTATTGACTGAGCATTTTATTACGTACCGGTTTATTAATTTCCGGTCCGAATAATATTTTATCAGCTCGTTCAGGGCTCTGGTTATTACACCCTGCCCCCGCATCCTCATATCGAGCCAGTATCCGATATATGCGGTTTTATTAGCGCTGTCGATACTGTTGAATGACAGTAAGCCCACTGCCGCATCGTTGTATAAAATAACATACGTTTTTCCCTCATTTTTCTGATGAGCCAAAAGACAGGCGTCAAGAAAGCAGGACTCATCATCTACCGTTTTAACAAACCGGGGCCATGCCATAAATCTGCTGAATTCCTCCCGGTTGTTATCAACCACGCTGAAAAGCTCTGCGGCAAAGCGGGAAGAGGCGGGCGCCAGTTGTATATTCTCATCAACGCAGATGGACTGTTCGGCATACATAAGATCCAGTCTGGCAGAAGGTAAGGCTGGCGACGGAAGCCTTGCAGTGATGATTTCTTCGTTCAGCAAGGCATAAACCGGGGGCTTAGTCCGGGTCCATTCGTTAGCCGTCTGTAAATCATATGCACCGCAACCGCGGATAATAAATAACTGCTTTTCACCAAGATGAAGCGCTCCTCTGGGGAAAAGGCAGTCGTTCTCAAAGCAGTTAAAACCGGCGAGTATCTGCGCAGTATCATCCGCGGGGCACTCCCTGCTGCCTAATGGTAACAGGGAGTGGTGCCAGTTATGCACGGAAGGTATCCAGTTGATCCCAAGATTTGTCTGGATAACCTCTGAGTCATAGCGGTTTTTCATACTGACAGTTTTGCCAACCGCATATCCATGGTCTTCGCTGAGGGTTCTTCCGGGTTCGAAAATAAGTTTCCACTTTGCAGGTAAAGCAAGATCATACTCAGCCAGAACGCTAAAAATAGCCTTGAAAAACGCTTCAGGTTGCGCTGTTGGTGCATCCACGTCCGGTGAAAACGAGTCCGCCGGGAATCCGCTGCCCATATCAAGATGGCCCCCCTCTGGCATGTTTTCTACCAGAAACGGCAGCCAGTCCCGGAGGCTGTCAGCGACTTTTGAAGGGTTCTCAAGGTTGGACCCGGCATGCAGATGAAATCCCCTGAGGCTGATATTCGGACAGGTGCGCAGGAGAGGAATGATTTCACTCCTGAACTCTTCAGCGGTTACACCGAAGCGGGAGCGCTGTGAGTCACAGTAGAAGTGTGACAGCCTTATGCCAATGTCGACCTTCCGGTTTTGACTGGACAGTAGTCGATTAATTTCACGTAACTCATGGGCGCTGTCGACATGGATCAGGGCTTCCTTATCCAGGGCCAGATTAAGATCCTCGGAGTTTTTATATGGACCGTCAAGAATGATTCGATCGCCGGTAAAGCCGGCCTTCAGGGCCAGCTTAAACTCGTCTGAAGAGCAGACTTCTGCGCTCAGTCCCTCTTCAGCAATCAGGCGCAGAAATATCCCCAGAGAACATGACTTAACCGAAACTGCAATAACGGCATCCGGGAAGTACTCTTTACAAGCCGCAGTCAGATGCCGGGCTTGTTTCAGGGCCGTATCAGCATCAAAAATAAAAAAAGGACGTTCCGCATGGGATGGTCGTGCAGCAACCGCGTGAGCTGCCGCAATGATGCGATGGTTAACTATTTTTTGCGCCATAACTGTATGGTTACCCCCTGATAGTCGCGTTGATCGTTGAGAGGTTCGCGGATAGCAAGATAGCGCTCATAAAAAGCATTCTGAATGGTTTCGTCCAACTCACGGGTAAATTCATTCTCAGTGGAGACATAGCGCAGCAGGTTTTCTTTAAGCTCCTCTTGGGGCTGAGATGACAACTCGTGATTTTTTTCGTCATATAATTCAAGGTCCTCTCGGGCAAAAAAATCATGCCAGTATTTAAGTGTCCAATCAGGATCGGGTCTGAAACCTATCGCATTGTAAACACTGTTAATGATTTCTTGACCGGTTTTCTTCCTGTAGTAAAAATTTGACGTACAGATTACGCCTTGGGGTCTCAGCACCCGTACCACTTCAGCCAGCGCTTTACTTCTTTCCTGAATAAACGCGAAGTTACATCCACCGAGAATATGCGTAAAAGTGTCGTCGCTAAAAGGGAGAAGGCAAGCATCAGACACCTGATAGCGTAATTTATCCTGGGCGCCCATCGCAGTTGCTTTTTCACGGGCAGTGCTGATGGCTATTTCAGAAATATCAATTCCCTCAGCAGAAGAGCTCGTCTTGCTGAAACAGTACCGGGAGCTGGCTACGTATACGCTTCGGTAGGCGCTCACTAAAAATTATGTAGTGATGTTATGGACGCCCCTCCCTGAAGTAGCCAGTGCCATACTCTATTGACTGCAATTAATTCAGGAGTGATATCACATGAACACAATCAGAGTTGTTGGTATCGACATTGCCAAATCTGTTTTTCAGGTATGCGTCTGGATGGTTGATGGTTCAATTGCATATAACAAGAAGATCTCCCGTTCAAAATTGCTGGATTGCGTTCGACACTTCGAGCCCGGAACGCTTATCGCGATGGAGGCATGCTCTACTTCGCACTTCTGGGGCAGAACCTTCAGAACGTTGGGATACAACGTCAGACTGATACCTGCCCAGCACGTTAAAGCCTTTGTCAGAAGCCAGAAAAACGATGCTAATGATGCGCTGGCGATTTGTGAAACAGCACTCCGCCCTGGCATCCACTTTGTTCCGGTTAAAACTGCTGAGCAGCAGGATATCAAAGCGCTGCGAAATACCCGTCAGCTCATGGTTGAGCAAAGAACGGCGCTGGCTAACCAGCTTCGTTCTTTGCTTGCTGAATATGCTCTCATTATCCCTGTCGGGATCCAGTGCCTCCAGCAGCACCTGCCTGAACTGATGGAAGACGCATCGAATGAGTTAACGTTCACTGTCCGCCGTTTACTTTCTACATTGCGGGAAGACATGCAGGCGCTGAATGAACGCGTCACCGGACTGGATAAGGTAATTGCTGCATTGTCTTCACAACAAGCTACCTATCGCCATTTGTTAACTATTCCGGGAGTCGGCCCGCTCATCGCGGCAGCGTTTATCAGTGAAGTGGATGCAGGGCAATTTTCCAGCGGCAGAGAGTTATCCGCCTGGTGTGGCCTGGTTCCCGGGCAGCACAGTTCGGGAGGCAAGCAACGATTATCCTCCGTGACAAAAAATGGCAATCGTAGTCTCAGAACATTAATCATCCATGGAGCACGGTCTGTAATGCGCTGTATGAAAAAGCGCGATGACAGTCTGGGCATTTGGCTGCAAAGGCTTGAAGCTCGTCGGGGGTTCCTGAAAACCACGGTTGCACTGGCGAATAAACTGACGAGAATTATCTGGCGTGTGCTGACAGATGGGGTTGATTTTAATATGCAGAAGGCCGTTGCGATGAATTAGCTAAAAACAGCAATTTACAGAAACTTATTTAACTGAGTTTGCAGGCACTGATGAGAAAACGGCTACCGTCCCTGTAACAGCCTGAAGTTGACCTGGGTAATCATATACCGGTGTAGTGATAAGGAAACAGGGCTCGGATAACATCATGGCGCGGGTAAATTAACCCACTAACGACGCCGGATATATGGTCGCAAACCGTATCGAACCAGTACTTGTAACACCCGGGGCGTCCATATATGGTCAACTAAACCTCCCCGCCCGGTAGACGATCCTGTCCTTTAGTTGGACTGACCCCACCCTGTGTCCACTATTGCCGGGGAAGATCACTGAACCCCATGACGTCGGCGGCGCGATGCCGATGCGATCGTGTTGTCTGGCTATAGCCGCGTCCGTGCAATAAGCTTGCGTGCATAAGACAACTCCGGTACCTCCGCCGCGAACAGGATACGAAAAACAAGCGGTGCAATGATGCAGTCCAGTATGCTCTCACTTGTTGGCGGGCTCTCTCCCCGATCTTGCGCACGGAGCCGCATGATCTCAAATTGCTCGATAAGGTATCGCGTGCATTGCCCTGCATTGACTGGTTCAGGACTGCTCAGAACGTCACATAGCATTGAGCGTCCAAATGGGGACGATATCTCTTCGAGGTACTGCTCCAGCCATGTTTCCATATCACCGCGAAATGATCCGGTGTCGGGCGGCAGGAGTTCAGGACGAAGATTCTCAATCGCAACATCAGACAACAGTTGCGGCAATTCCCCCCAACGTCGATAGATAGTAGAGGGCGTCACGCCAGCTCGCGCTGCGATGGCAACGATGGTTAATCCATCACGTCCAGCCTCATCCTGGATTTCGCGCACCGCACGGTGTACGGCTTGCTGTACGCGTGCACTACGTCCACCCGGCCGGGATATCTTTTCCTCTGTCATGCTCAATTGTTTTGCTTCCAGCTGCCTGATAACCACTAACGCAAAAAAATTGCGTTAGTGGTTTTACGTTGATAAAGTCACTAACGCAAATTTAACGCATTAAGGAGTATTGAGCTATGCGGGATTTTCCGGACAACAAAGCCATCGTCAGGGGGATGTGGGAAGCTTACACCAACAATGATAAGGAGGCGTTCTATGCTGCCATGGCTGATGACATCAAGTTCACGGTGATGGGGACGACACGTTTATCGCTGGTAGTACACGGTAAACAGGAGATGGCAGACAAGATTATCACGCCGCTAACCGCCGCAATCGAAGATGGACATAAAGTCGTCCTCGACCAATTCATTGGCGAAGGAGATTGGGTTGTGATGCTTTCGCGCGGATTCGCTGTCGGTAAAAATGGTCAGCCATATAATCAACACTATGCGCAGATTTTCCGTTTAGAAGGAGGGCTTGTGACCGAGTGGACTGAATATCTGGATACCGGGATGCTGGAACGTATTCTTGAAGATTAAAGCTTATCTTCTCCGGATGGCGTGGTTACAGCTTTAATGCATCATTGCGGCTTGAGCACTTCTCCACGTTGACGCATAGCGATAGCCACCCCGCCCGCAGAATTGTTTAAGCTATCGCAGCGCATGCTGTATGCTTCCTTTACGCTATCATTCCGACGATCGTTGATGACAAGGATGCAAAATGCACAACAAAATTACGGTTAAACTACGCCCACTGGAGCGCGAAGATCTCCATTTCGTCCACCAGCTCGATAACAATGCCAGCGTCATGCGCTACTGGTTCGAAGAGCCTTACGAGGCTTTCGTTGAACTTTCCGACCTCTACGACAAACATATTCACGACCAAAGCGAACGCCGTTTTGTTGTGGAGCATAACGGCAATAAAGTGGGATTGGTTGAACTGGTTGAGATCAACCATATTCATCGACGAGCAGAGTTTCAAATCATTATCGATCCGGCACACCAGGGGAAAGGATTTGCCAGCCAGGCCGCCAGACTGGCGATGGAGTACGGTTTCTCCGTTCTGAACCTCTACAAACTCTATTTGATCGTGGATAAAGAGAATGAGAAAGCAATACATATCTACAGCAAACTGGGGTTTGATATTGAAGGTGAACTTATTCATGAGTTTTTTATCAATGGCGAGTACCGCAATACCATCCGCATGTGCATTTTCCAACCGCAGTATTTGGAAAAACACAAACCTGCCAGCGTAATGGTAAAACCTTCTGCCCAGTAAAAGTGCAGCTGATGATGGAATAATTATCGTGCGTTGTACCCCATAAGATTAAGCCCGATAGCACGGTAGTGCTTGCTGCCCAAGCCGCTACCGTCAGATTCTCCCGTCGCAGGCGCTGCTAAGATAACGATGCCAGATAGCGTGTCAGCGCTTCACTAAATCGCCGCAAAGCACCTTCCAGCATTGATTTCTTTTGCATCAATTCGATCGTTTTTGCTGCGGTCTGACAGGCGGACTCGAGGTTATCACAGCAAATAACCAACTGCCCGGCTTCAACCATCCTCGCTGCGCCTTTAATGCGATGTGCCAACTGAGCGAGTTGATCTGGCGAAACGGTTTCATTTACATTGGCCAGATCGTTAAGATCGTTGATAACAGCGTCGCTTAATGCAGTCAGTAACGATCGCAGATCATCCTCACCACCGGCCGCCATGCGTTGTAAGCTGCTGAGATCCATTTCTCTGGTAACATATTCCGGAAACGCGTCGCGCGGGCTTACCGTTACGGGTAGCTCGATCTGCGATAAATGCTGATGTAAACGCTCCAGCGATAGCGGTTTAAACATACAGTCATTCATTCCGGCGTCGATGCAATGCTCACGTTCTCCGGAAAGTGCATTCGCCGTAAAACCTAAAATGAGCACTGGCTTAAGGCCTTTCTCTTCCTCCTGCTGACGAATCGCATCACTGAGTTGATATCCATTCATCCCGGGCATATTGCAGTCGGTAATGACAACGTCGAAAGAACCTTGCTGCCACATATCCAGCCCTGCAAGTCCGTCATCAGCCTCGGTCACCTGGTGGCCCAGCCACGAGAGTTGCTGAGAAAGCAGTAGCCGGTTTGGCAAATAATCATCAATCACAAGAATATTCAATGATCTTTCATTCGTCTTCATCTCCTTCGTAACATCTTCCTGCAGCGTCTGCGATTCGATGGTAACAGGCAGGGATAGGCGTATCATTGCGTGAGTACCGGCGTTAGCTTCGCTGATAAGCGAAAGCGTGCCCCCCATCATTTCACACAGCGTTTTACAAATAACCAATCCCAGGCCGCTTCCGCTACGAATTGATTGCAGGTTATTGCTGGCCTGCGAAAAGGGCATGAAAAGTTTCGGGAGTTCTTCGGCTGGAATACCGATGCCGCTGTCTTCAACGTCAATAGCAAGTTCCAGATTCAATCCTTTCCGCTCGGCTTGCACGCAGACATGTACCGCACCCTGAGCGGTAAATTTTATAGCGTTACTGACAATATTCGAAAGGATCTGTTTGAAACGCAGCGGGTCTACCTCAACATCAATATCGGTTTCTCCCACAACCTCAAGCGTTAAACCAATCCGTTTTTGGTTGGCCAGCCCATCAAATACTCGCAGTACTGAATCCACCAGCGATCTAAGGTTATTTCGCTGCGGTAAAAGCGTAAATTTTCCCGATTCAATATGGGCAATATCGAGAATATCGCCTATGAGGTCGAGTAACCCATGAGCAGCGTTTGATGCAATGTTCAATGCTTCAACATCAAACTCGCCTTTTTGCGCCTTGCGCGTCGCCATATCCAGCATGCCGATAATCGCATTCATCGGGGTACGAATTTCATGGCTCATGGTGGCGAGGAATGTGGTTTTCGCCCTGTTCGCCTCCTCCGCTTCAGCCTTAGCCTCCCGGAGATGCTCTAAAAGCTGTTGCCGCTCTGTCACATCGATCCAGCCGCCTATCATGCCATTCACAACACCATCGCTGCCGCTAAAAGGTAATATCCAGTGATAGATCGTTTTGACAGTGCCCAGCCTGGAATGAATAACCCGGTCCTGGACTAGCGGTTCACCGCTTTCCATCACCCGCATATAATCATCGTGGCAATACAGGAGGGTTTTTCTATCGACGCCAGCAAGCGCCAGCACCGATTTCCCCATCGCCTCTTCTCGGGTAACGCCCAGGTGTTGCAGATAACAGGCATTGCAGTGAATCAGCAAGCCTCGCCGATCGCGCACGTAAATAGGATTCGGCGAACCATCAATCAGCACTTTCATCAATACCATCTGATCGTTTAATGCGCGTTCTACTTGCTTACGTTTACGAATCGAGAGCGAAAGCCCGGCAATCCATAACAGCGCGAACAAAAGCAGCACTCCGGTTAGTATAAAACCCTGTATTACCATTGACCGATACTGGCGCCAGTAATTCGCCTGAATAATCACTTTACCCTGCCAGCGCATTGAAATATCTTTCATTTCTTGCGGGGTGATACTCAGCAATGCCTTATTAATGATTGCCTGCAGCTCCGGGGATGTTTTTGCCATGCCAAAGGCTAATTCCCCTTCGCTATCACCAACGATTGAGGTGGTTTGCAGTTTTTTTTCATATTCTCGTGGGATCATATAGCGTGCACTCAGTAACGCATTAACCGCCGCGCTGACCGTTCCTTTTGCTACCATCTCCATAGCAGCACCGCTGCTATTTACCTCAACCAAAATAATTTTGGGATAGTATTTTCTCAGCCAACCGGTGAGCTGGTGTCCATGCATCAGTGCCAGTTTATGATTATTAAGGTCGTCCAGCGTGCGGGGGTGATCCGCATCAGTACGTGTAATGAGGGCATAGGGCGTATTCAGGTAGCTATTGGAAAAAGTTAGCGCGGTTCGACGCTCCTCACTCTCAGGCACGGCCGCGATAATATCCGCGTCATTATTCCGAACGGCTTGTATCATGGCATCAATCGAATTCATCGAAGAGACGGAAAACGTTAATCCCGTAAGCTGAGTGATTTTATTCATCATCTCTGCGCTTAAACCCACATAGTTACCTTTCCCATCGTAAAAAGTGAAAGGCACATCGTTTTCATTAATAACCGCCCGAATGACTGGATGTTTTTTCTTCCACTGTTGTTCAGATTTGGTCAGTTGGATACGCGTACTCGGTGTCCACGCGATCTCCTCTCCCATCCAGTATTGCAGGATGGTTTGTTTTCTCTCGGAAGGTACCCCATTCAACACACGGTTAACCGCCCCAAGCAGTATGGGATCGTTAGCGAATGCCATTCTGGCGCCCCCGGATTCAAAGGGTGTCAAATTCAACTGCCGTAGCTGCGTGAAAGCACCGGTATTCAGTAAATAATTAGTCTCAAGGGCATCGCCAATAAAAAAATCAGCCTCTCCCGTCGCAACAGCATTCATGGCCGCGGCAGGCGATTGATACACCGTGACTTCCGCGTCATTTTTGTAACTGTTCCATTGCGTAAAGTAAGGAGAATCACAGCTCAGCGCGATTTTCTTGCCGGAAAAATTGTGGAATTGCGTGTCACTGTAATCTGCCCGGGCTACGGTGACGCACAGGCCAGGGGTGTAACTGCGGGACAGTAACAACGGTTTATTCGCGATTTCTTGCAGGCTGGAGGAGCTAACCATGTCGATCTCTCCCGCTTCGAGCCCTTTCAACGCAGCTTCACGGGAAGCATACTGTTTTATCGTGAGCGGCAAAGCCAATTGCTGGGCAATCAACTGCGTATAATCTGCGCTAATACCCTGATACTGGTTGTTTTCATTAAGGAAATGAAGCGGAGGAAAAAAAGGAGGCGCGACACCTACCCGCAGCGCGAGCTTATGCGCTAATGCCTGCCTTTCTTTCACGCTTAATGCAATCTTCGGCATAGGGTTTGCCACCGCCGCCGAACGGCTCTCAGTAGACGCGCCCACCGGTCCAGCGAAGAGCTGGAGGCATATGAACAGAAATAAAATCCTTTTAGCAAGCCGCTTCATTATTTATATCAACCGGTTACGGCGTGCCAAATCGGCAAGATCGACAAGCGTTTTTACCTGTAGTTTTTCAATCAAGCGTGTTTTATAGGTGCTGATCGTTTTATTACTCAATAGCATCGATTCCCCAATTTCCTTATTGCTGAAACCACGCGCAAGCTGTTGTAAAACCATTAATTCGCGATCAGACAGGCGTGCGATACATTCACTCTCGCTGTAATTATTATCATGAAGCCGCCCTTTATGCAGAGAGAGATGTGGGAAGTAGGTATAGCCTGAACGGATCGCCGCAATTGCGTTACTCAGCTCAGTTGGCTCGCTGGATTTTGATATAAAGCCCGCAGCGCCAGATTGCATGCAGCGTAACGCAAAATACTCTGTCGATTGTGAAGTAAGCACTAACACGCGGCAATCATGCTGTAGCTCCCGCAAACGAAGCAGAACCTCTAATCCGTCGAGCTTCGGGAGCGCGATATCCAGAATCATCAAGTCACACTGGTGTTCTCTTGCCATGGCGACAGCATCCACACCGTTATCGGTTTCGTAGATATTCGCGATCCCATCCTGCGACAGGATCATTTTTACGCTGGCGCGAACAAAGGGATGATCATCGACAACCAGTGCATTTTGCATTTTGATCTCCAGGCATATAAATGAGGGGGCACCACTGCGCACGATCTCGATCGTGCAGCGCACGGCGATTATGTGTGAATGAGCCACCCTGGAGAATCAAGAAATGTCTGGTATGCCTGTAAGAATTTTTCACCAACCTCGTCTGAAATCATCCCGATTGGTACATAAAACCGCCATTAAACAAAGGACAACGCCCAGATGAACATACAACGGCCATAGGCAGGAGGGCAGCAGATCTTCCCCCCGGAAATAGTCTGTACGAGGAGGGAAAGCAGAATGGACGCAGTACCAGCACTAGCCAAAGAGGCGCTCAAGATACCGTTCAAGTGCTGCGCGAGAGCTGAATCCATGGGGGATACCATAATGATCGTTATTATCACCGACCAGATACATCGGAAATTGCACATAGTGATCGCAGGTTTTAATCTCCGTCGCCGGTTCAGTGATCGTCAAACTTTTCTCTTTTAACGTTGGATGAATCACCAGCGCCGTACGACCCATTCTCGCTTCACGATTCACGTAAACATAGTTTTCGCCCCGGCGATAACCGTAAGTTTTCGTCGTGACCGCATCCATTTCAAATCCGGCTTTTTCCAGTACGCGTGCCACTTCATCTGGTCGTAAATACATGCTCTTTCCTCTCAGTCTTCAAAAGCCTCGCAACCTTACATCAAGCGCTGTCCGATGTGCTTTCGGATTTATCCATAAAGGCAATAAACGCATGGCCGAATCACTGTAATGTTTGCCAATGGTCTACACTTAATATTAGGTTTTATTCCAAAGGGAGCGACAAATGTTCAACAGAACCACAAAAAATGATGACACTGATATTAACCAGGATGTTTCACTACTGGCAGACACCCTGGACGACTTGCTGAAATCTTATGGTAGCAAAACCAAGGATGAAGTAGATTCGGCACGCGATAAAGCAGAAGCCTTGTTGAAAGAGACCCGCGCTAAACTCAATGGCCGCAACCGCGTGACGCAGGCAGCGAAAGATGCTGGCGATCATGTGGACAACTACGTCCATGATAAGCCCTGGCACGGCGTAGGTATTGGTGCTGCGGTAGGTATCGTTGTGGGTGCCCTGCTGGCTTCACGACGTTAGCATCTTTTCGATCATTGTTACTATCCGGATCCCTGCCTGATGGCAGGGATTTTTTATTGTTATTTCCTTAACCAACGGCTTTAAAAAAATTTCATCCCCTAAAGCCCGCCATCATAAGCCGTTACGCACGCTTGCAATCAAAAAGCAAAAAACGCTACATATTGATTGGTTGCAATTAAAAAACGCTACATATAGTATTTTACATGTCATTCCATCATCCAGCGATGGTTCAGAAGCTCAAGCAACAATCTGTTGTATACGGTTCGTTCAGTGACGTTAAACAACCAAAAAGGTAAATGCGAATCATGACTATTATTATTTACACTAAGGATAATTGTGTCCAGTGCAATGCAACAAAAAATGCGATGGATAAACGGGGATTCACTTACCAACTCGTCAATATTGATACCCACCCCGATGAAATCGAGACGCTGAAATCATTAGGCTATCGCCAGTTGCCGGTTGTGATGACGGAAGAGCAGCACTGGAGCGGTTTTCGCCCGGATAAAATTTCAGCACTGGCGACACGCCCGGGGATACAAGGCTAACGTTATGTTTCCCCTGGTCTACTTTTCCAGCCAGTCAGAAAATACGCACCGCTTTGTCATGCGGTTGGGCTTACCCGCACAGCGTATTCCCCTGGATCCTGCTCAGACCATTCGAGCCGGGCTCCCTTATATTTTGATCGTGCCGAGTTACGGTGGCGGCTCAGCTCGGGGAGCGGTGCCTAAACAAGTCATCGGCTTTCTGAACGATGAAGTCAATCGCGGGTTAATACGGGGCGTAATCGCAGCCGGTAATCGTAATTTTGGTGATGCCTTCTGCAAAGCGGGCGACATCATTGCGCAAAAATGTCAGGTTCCCTGCCTCTATCGTTTTGAGCTGCTCGGAACCCCGGAAGAGATTGCAAAGATAAAATCGGGAGTAACCCAATTTTGGCAACGACAGAAAGTACACGCTTAAAGCCTGCATCTACCGCACTTGATTATCACGCGCTCAATGCAATGCTTAACCTCTATGATGCTGGCGGCAATATCCAGTTTGATAAAGATCGCGAAGCAACGCGCCAATTTTATTTGCAGCATGTGATCCCCAACAGCGTGGTGTTTGACTCGATCGCTGAGCGCCTGCGCTATCTGGTTTCTGAAGGATATTATGAAGCAGAGATCCTCAACCGCTACACATTCGATTTTATTAGCGCCCTGTTTCAGCAGGCCAAGGAGTATCGTTTTCGCTTTCAAACCTTCCTTGGCGCTTATAAATTTTACACCAGCTACACCCTGAAAACGTTCGACGGCAAGCGCTACCTTGAGGATTTTGCCGATCGCGTCTGCATGGTCGCACTAACGCTGGCACAAGGCGATACGCACCTGGCAACGTCGCTGATGGAAGAGATGCTGACTGGCCGCTTCCAACCCGCGACACCGACCTTTCTGAACGGAGGTAAACAACAACGTGGCGAGTTGGTTTCCTGCTTCCTGTTACGCATAGAAGATAATATGGAATCGATAGGCCGTTCGGTGAATTCGGCGTTGCAGTTGTCAAAACGCGGTGGTGGCGTATCCTTTTTACTCTCCAACCTGCGTGAAGCGGGCGCCCCCATCAAGCGTATCGAGAATCAATCATCAGGCGTGATCCCCGTGATGAAAATGCTGGAAGATGCGTTTTCCTATGCTAACCAGCTCGGCGCGCGTCAGGGGGCGGGAGCAGTCTATCTGCATGCCCATCATCCAGATATTTTTCGTTTCCTTGACACCAAACGCGAAAATGCCGACGAAAAAATTCGTATTAAGACACTCTCGCTGGGAGTGGTGATCCCGGATATTACATTCCAGCTGGCCAAGGCCAATCAGCCGATGGCGCTGTTTTCACCTTACGATGTCGAGCGCCTGTACGGCGTGCCGTTTGCCGATATTAGCGTGAGTGAAAAGTATGATGTCATGCTGGCAGACGATCGCATTCGCAAAACATTTATTAACCCACGCGAGTTTTTTCAGACGCTGGCAGAGATTCAGTTCGAGTCGGGTTATCCCTACATTATGTTCGAAGATACGGTTAATCGCGCTAACCCGATTAAAGGCCGGATCAATATGAGCAACCTTTGTTCAGAAATCCTGCAGGTCAATTCACCAACCGAATATCATGATGACCTCAGTTATCGCCACATCGGTAAAGATATTTCCTGCAACCTCGGCTCACTCAATATCGCCCATGCCATGGACTCAGACGATTTCGCCCGCACGGTGGACATTGCGGTGCGTGGTCTGACAGCGGTTTCTGATATGAGCCACATCCATTCAGTTCCCTCCATTGAGGCAGGAAATGCACAGTCGCATGCTATCGGTTTAGGGCAGATGAACCTGCACGGTTACCTGGCGCGGGAGGGGATTGCCTATGGTTCAGAAGCCGGGCTGGATTTCACCAATATCTATTTCTATTGCATTACCTATTACGCGTTAAGAACATCGAATCGACTGGCACAGGAACGCCAGCAAACCTTTGCTGGCTTTAAGGATTCACGTTACGCCAGCGGGGAATATTTTGACCACTATATCGACCACCACTGGTTTCCGCGTACGCCCCAGGTTGCTGCACTGTTTGCCAACGCAGGTATCGTTATTCCAGACCAGCAGGCATGGCGGGAGTTGCGCGATGCCGTAATACAACACGGTTTATACAATCAAAATTTGCAGGCGATACCGCCAACTGGCTCTATCTCTTATATCAACCATGCGACGTCGAGCATCCATCCGATTGTGTCACGCATTGAAATTCGTAAAGAGGGGAAAACGGGCCGCGTCTACTATCCTGCTCCCTTTATGAACAATGATAATCAGTCGCTCTATCAGGATGCGTACGATATTGGCCCCGAAGCGATAATTGATACCTATGCAGAGGCCACGCGGCACGTCGATCAGGGACTGTCGTTAACGCTTTTCTTTCGTGATACCGCCACCACACGCGACATCAATAAAGCTCAGATTTATGCCTGGAAGAAAGGCATTAAGACGCTGTATTACATCCGCCTGCGACAAATGGCGCTGGAAGGTACTGAGGTGCAGGGCTGCGTTTCATGCGCATTGTAAATCTCCCTTTTATTCTCTCCACTTCTGCTTACGCCTGAAGAAGGAGACTGTTTCCCGAGTGATAAAACCATGACTCAACTTAAGCGCGTAGTTGCTATTAACTGGAACCACATTCAGGATGATAAAGATCTTGAAGTGTGGAATCGGTTAACGGCCAATTTCTGGCTCCCTGAAAAAATTCCGCTATCTAATGATCTGCCGGCCTGGAACAGCCTGAGCGATCGGGAAAAGCAATTGACCATTCGCGTCTTTACTGGCCTGACTCTGCTGGATACCATCCAGAATGCCTTGGGTGCGCCTGCGCTAATGGCTGACGCACAGACACCTCATGAAGAAGCAGTGATGTCCAATATCTGCTTTATGGAAGCGGTGCATGCGCGTTCCTATAGTTCAATTTTTTCTACGCTATGCCACACCAGCGATGTAGATGCCGCGTATGCATGGAGTGAAGATAATCCCGCTTTACAACAAAAAGCCGATATCATTCTTGCCCATTATGCTGCTGACGACCCATTGAAGAAGAAAATCGCCAGCGTCTTTCTGGAGTCTTTTTTGTTCTATTCCGGTTTCTGGCTACCGATGTACTGGTCCAGCCGCGGCAAGCTAACCAATACCGCCGATCTCATTCGGCTGATTATCCGCGACGAGGCCGTTCATGGTTATTATATTGGCTATAAATTTCAGCAAGCATTGAAAAAAGAGAGCGATAGCCGTCGAGAAGAGCTGCAACAATTCGCGGTTGACCTGCTGCTCACACTCTATGAAAACGAAGTCATGTATACCGAGGCACTGTACAACGACGTTGGCTGGAGCGAGGAGGTAAAAACCTTCCTGCACTATAACGCCAATAAAGCGCTGATGAATCTGGGGTATGAGGCGCTGTTTCCCGCAGAAATGACCGCGGTAAACCCGGCGATTCTCTCCGCCCTTTCGCCAAATGCGGATGAAAATCACGACTTTTTCTCCGGTTCAGGGTCCTCTTATGTGATGGGAAAAGCGGTCGATACCGAAGACGATGACTGGAACTTTTAGCCATTCAATGGATGGCATCCTGGCGATGCCTCCTATTTCAATTTAATTTTCAGTAATCGTCTTTATATCAAACAATAACACATTTTATTTATTCAATAACATCGTATTTATTTCGCAAAATTCAGCGAAAATATTCTCTTCACTATCAATGACAATTCCCCTACAAACAGGATAATTCTGATTTAAATGACGTCTCATTTTTTCATCCACTATCCGCGCCCATCCCTTATCTTTACTGGCATTTTACAACCCTCTTAGCTCGGACATGATTCTCCATACACAGCGCAAGGGTTGTCAGATAATCTCAGTGTGATAGGGTATAAACCGATTTTATTTAACCAAGGCAAAAGAAGAAATATAAGAAAATTAACCACTCAACCAGGAAGTTAATTATTTCATGGCAATCAAATTAGAAGTTAAAAATTTATATAAAATTTTTGGAGAAAACCCCGAACGTGCTTTCAGGCACATTGAAAAAGGAATCAGTAAGGAGGCGCTTCTCGAGAAAACAGGACTCTCTCTCGGGGTTAAAGATGCCAGTCTGGCCATTGAAGAAGGCGAGATATTCGTCATCATGGGCTTATCGGGTTCCGGTAAATCAACCATGGTCCGCCTTCTCAATCGTCTGATTGAACCTACTCGCGGGCAGGTTATTATTGATGGCATCGACATCGCAAAAATATCTGATAGTGAATTGCGCGAAGTGCGTCGAAATAAAGTTAGCATGGTGTTTCAATCTTTTGCACTTATGCCACACATGACCGTACTCAATAATGCAGCATTTGGTATGGAGTTAGCCGGAATTCCACTACAGGAACGTCAGGAAAAAGCACTGGACGCATTACGTCAGGTCGGTCTGGATAATTATGCCCATGCCTATCCTGACGAACTTTCTGGTGGCATGCGTCAGCGCGTTGGATTAGCACGCGCACTGGCGATTAATCCAGATATATTATTGATGGATGAAGCCTTCTCTGCACTTGATCCTTTAATCCGAACCGAAATGCAGGATGAATTAGTCAAACTGCAATCGCGCCATCAGCGTACCATCGTATTTATCTCCCATGATTTAGATGAAGCCATGCGCATCGGCGATCGCATTGCCATTATGCAGGGCGGTGAGGTGGTGCAGGTGGGCACTCCAGATGAGATCCTGAATAACCCGGCTAACGATTATGTTCGTACTTTCTTCCGCGGCGTTGATATTAGCCATGTCTTTAGTGCAAAAGATATCGCCCGGCGCAGCGCAGACGCGCTGATCCGCAAAGCGCCCGGCTTTGGCCCGCGTTCCGCAATTAAACTGTTGCAAGATGCCGATCGTGAATACGGCTACGTGCTGGAACGCCAAAAATTTATTGGCATTGTCTCAACTGACTCCCTGAAAACCGCACTGGCGGCGGGAGAAGGACTGGATGCGGCGTTACTGGAATCCCCTGCCGCCGTGCCTGGCGACACCTCACTGAATGAACTGCTCACCCATGTTGCACAGGCCGCGTGTGCGGTGCCAATTGTTGGCGAAGAGAATCAATACATCGGCATCATTTCAAAAAGTACATTGTTACGGGCATTAGATCGCGAGGGGGCAACCAGTGAGTAAGCAAACGGCCAATCCATGGGATTCCGCTTCATCGCAAGCAACAAGCACGCCCCCCTCCAACGATAACGCCCAAGCGGCAAGCAGCAGCGATCCCTGGTCCGCGGCACCCGCGGAGAGTGGGTCAGGCGGCAGCGATGCGGGCAATGCATGGAGTTCTCCCACACCAGACGGAGGCGGCCATGATGCAGCAGCGAACGGAAGTGACTGGCTGAGCAGCGCTCCTGCACCGCAGGCCGAACATTTCAACATCCTGGATCCCTTTCATAAGACACTTATTCCGCTTGATAGCTGGGTGACCCACGGTATCGACTGGGTAGTTTCGCATTTTCGTCCGGTGTTCCAGGGCATTCGCGTACCGGTGGATTATATCCTTGGCGCCTTTCAACAATTGCTGCTGGGCATGCCTGCACCCGTGGCGATTGTCATATTCGCACTAATCGCCTGGCAGCTTTCCAGCTTAGGTATGGGTATCGCTACCCTGATTTCGCTGGTTGCCATCGGCGCCATTGGTGCATGGTCACAGGCAATGGTCACACTGGCGTTGGTACTGACGGCCCTACTGTTCTGCATCGTTATCGGCCTGCCGCTCGGCATTTGGCTGGCGAGGAGCGAACGTGCTGCAAAAGTGATCAGACCCTTACTGGATGCAATGCAAACGACGCCCGCGTTCGTCTATCTGGTGCCGATCGTGATGTTGTTTGGTATCGGTAACGTGCCCGGCGTGGTGGTCACTATTATTTTTGCGTTACCTCCCATTGTTCGCCTGACCATTTTGGGAATTAAGCAGGTGCCTGCTGATTTGATCGAAGCAGCCGAGTCATTCGGTGCCAATCCTCGTCAAATGCTGTTTAAAGTTCAGTTGCCGCTGGCAATGCCCACCATTATGGCTGGAGTTAACCAAACGCTGATGCTGGCACTCTCGATGGTGGTTATCGCTTCGATGATCGCCGTCGGCGGCCTGGGACAGATGGTACTGCGTGGCATCGGCCGTCTTGATATGGGCTTAGCGACCGTCGGCGGCGTCGGTATCGTTATTCTCGCCATTATCCTTGACCGCCTGACGCAATCCCTGGGACGAGATCGCCGCAGCCGTGGGCCGCGCCGCTGGTACGTCACCGGCCCGATTGGATTACTGGTTCGCCCTTTCATCAAGAAATGATTTCTCTGCCGCCACGTGCATCGTGGCGCTAGTTGTCGCCACAAACGACCCGACGCGATAGACGTGTTATCACGAAAGCAAACGCAGCCAGCAAACCGGCAGCGTGAAGTATGACGGGTAAGATGTGTATAAACGCTTATAAGGAATCACTATGCATAAAACAGTCATTTTAGCAGCAACCTTAACCGTCCTGGCCGCGGCACAGGTCTCCGCAGCGGACCTGCCCGGCAAAGGCATCACGGTAAAACCCGTGCAAAGTACCATTTCTGAAGAGACATTCCAGACGCTGCTTGTCAGTCGCGCGCTGGAAAAAATGGGCTATACCGTCGACGCTCCTGGCGAGGTTGATTATAACGTCGGCTACACCTCTATCGCCTCAGGCGACGCCACTTTTACCGCCGTTAACTGGGATCCCCTGCATGACGATATGTATAAAGCTGCTGGCGGTGAGCAAAAGTTTTATCGCGCGGGGCGTTATGTTGAAGGTGCTGCACAGGGCTATCTTATCGATAAAAAAACCGCTGAAAAATATCACATTACCAGCATCGATCAGCTGAAGGATCCAAAACTAGCGAAACTGTTTGATACCAACGGCGATGGCAAAGCTGACCTAACCGGCTGTACACCTGGTTGGGGTTGTGAAGCGGTCATTAATCACCATCTTCAGGCTTATGGTCTGAGTAATACCGTCGAGCATAATCAAGGGAATTATTCCGCGATGATCGCCGATACCATTACCCGTTACAAAGAAGGCAAACCAATTCTGTATTACACCTGGACACCTTATTGGGTCAGTGATGTACTCATTCCGGGCAAAGATACGGTTTGGCTGCAGGTGCCTTTCTCTTCGATGCCTGGCGAACAGAAAGGCCTCGATACCAAATTGCCAAACGGCGCAAACTACGGCTTCCCAGTTAACAGCATGCATATCGTCGCGAATAAAGCATGGGCAGAAAAAAACCCCGCTGCCGCTAAGCTATTTGCCGGGATGAAGTTGCCTATCGCGGATATCAATGCGCAAAATTCCCGGATGCACCAGGGAGAATCCTCGGAAGCCGATATTAACCGCCACGTGGATGGCTGGATTAAAGCACATCAGGCAACATTTGATAAATGGATTTCGGACGCCATGCAATAAGCCCGCCTCTCCGGCGCGTTGTGCCTGAATTACCGAAGGGCTGCTCGCAGCCCTTTTTTGTTTCTTTCATCACTGGTTACCGCGTAATTCAGCTATTTGCCATAACATGTTAATAATTTTTTAAGTTACTATTAGCCTAACCTATTTATCAACGTTGCTTACTGCTTATGAATTCTGCCCCCAAAGGCATCAGTCCCGCATTGGTGGCCTTAATGTCGATTGCCACCGGCCTGTCTGTGGCAAGCAATTATTATGTCCAACCTTTGCTGAATACTATAGCCCGCACGTTTGACCTTTCAGTAAACCTTGCTGGTTTCATCGTCACCACTGCCCAGCTCAGTTATGCCGTGGGTTTATTGCTACTTGTGCCGCTTGGTGACAGGCTGGAACGCCGTGGTCTCATCGTTGGAATGAGTTTATGTGCGACGGCAGGCATGATTATGATCGCCCTTTCCTCATCGCTGAGCATGCTACTGATTGGCACCGCCCTGACCGGCTTATTTTCCGTAGTAGCGCAGATGCTGGTGCCGCTGGCAGCAACGCTTGCCGCGCCAGAGAAACGCGGCAAGGTGATTGGTACGATCATGAGTGGGCTGCTGCTCGGGATTTTGCTGGCAAGAACGGTGGCCGGTGGCCTGGCTCAGATTGGCGGTTGGCGCACCGTATATTGGGTTGCCAGTGGCCTTATGATATTGATGTCATTGGCGCTATGGCACTATCTCCCGCGTTATAAGCAGTCAGTGGTGCTGAGTTACCCTCAGTTACTGAGTTCAATTTTTAAACTGTTTGCTGCTAACCGCATCTTACGCAGTCGCGCCGTTCTCGGAAGTCTTTCTTTCGCTAATTTTAGCGTGCTCTGGACCTCTATGGCTTTTTTGCTGGCTGCACCGCCTTATAGTTATTCTGAAGGTAAAATTGGTCTGTTGGGCTTGGTCGGTGCGGCAGGTGCACTTGCCGCGCGCCAGGCCGGTGCATTAGCGGATAAAGGCAAAGCGCGCCTGACCACCACTGGTGGGTTGTTGCTTATGTTCATCTCGTGGGGGATTACAGCCGCTGGCACCGACTCACTGAGCGCATTAATTGTTGGGATTATTCTGCTCGATTTAGCCGTACAGGCAGTGCACATTACTAATCAGAGCGTAATTTATCGGCATCAGCCGGAAGCGCGAAACCGCCTGACTTCAGGCTATATGACTAGCTACTTTATAGGTGGCGCACTCGGCTCACTGGCTTCCGCTGCGGCATTTCAATATGCAGGTTGGTACGGTGTGTGTGGCACGGGGGCAATCGTCAGTTTACTTAATCTCGCCAGTTGGTGGCGTTGCTTTCATTATGAAGATCGCAGTAATTAGCCTGCAAATAGTAAATTGAGGTATTTTCAGGTCCGTTAGGGTATTAAGCATTTACACACTCTGGTATGGTTGAGTGTGACTTATTCAGGCTGGTTATTTTTACGGATGCAATTAATTAGAGATCGGAAAGAGACCAAACGTCATGGCTGAGCATAATTCTGTGCTGGTGGTCACTGACGATCGGCAGGCAACGCTGCGCGAGGGGATTTTTGACAGTCTTCCTATCGTCATGAGCTATGTGCCTGTTGCTTTTGCCTTCGGCCTCAACGCGACTAAGCTCGGTTTTCGCCCACTGGAAGCGCTCTTTTTCTCATGCATTATTTATGCTGGCGCCAGCCAGTTTGTCATTACAGCACTGTTGAGCGCGGGCGCCTCGTTGTGGGTTGCTGCGCTGACGGTCATGGCGATGGATATCCGCCACGTGCTTTATGGACCTTCGCTTCGCCAGCGTATTACCCATCGCCTTAGCCCACGCAAGACTCCCTTTTGGGCTTTTGGGCTGACGGATGAAGTGTTCGCCGCCGCAACAGCCAAACTCTATCGCTCCGGCCATCGCTGGAGTGAGAACTGGATGCTCGGTATTGCCTGCAGTGCATGGATTTCATGGGTTGCCGGCACAGCGCTGGGGGCCTGGTCAGGTAACGGTTTACTTGATAAGTATCCAGCCATTGAAGCCGCGCTTTCCTTTATGCTGCCCGCGTTGTTTCTCAGCTTCCTGCTGGCGTCATTTCAGCGCCGACAGGGCTATACCGTCGCGGCTGCGCTGGCAGGAGCCTTGCTGGGCCTGACATTATTCTCTATTCCCGCGGCGATTCTGTCCGGTATTGTTGCTGGCTGCCTTGCCTCGCTGATTCCGCCGCGTAAGCAAGGCCATAAATCATGAATACTCAGGTTTTAGCGCTGGGGCTACTAGTCGGTACGGTAAACTTTCTGTTTCGCTATCTACCGCTACGACTCAGCACAGCAAAAACTTCAGCCTCCGTCAGGAGGGGCATGACGGCTTTACTGCTCGACAGTATTGGGATTGCGTCCATTTGCGCACTGCTGGTAGTTTCCAGCGTTCCCGATATTCTGCTCAATCACGGACGTTTACTTCCCACTCTGGTGGGCTTTGGTCTGTTATATCTCACGTTCTACAAAACCCGCAGCATCATTTTCTCAACGCTGCTGAGTGCCCTGGGTTATGGAGTAACCTGGAAATTATTGATGATGGCTTCGTGACCGTAGCAACAACGCGGATGGGAAAAATTCACACTGAACAAATCATCATCGCTACTATACCAGTTAACACTAATGAGGTTCCCCTAAGATGGAAAGTTCGTTTACTCCCATTGAACAGATGCTGAATTTCCGCGCTAATCGCCAGAAGGATTTTCCGCTCCAGGAGATCATGCTGACGCGTCTGTGTATGCATATGCAGGGAAAGCTGTTGGAAAATCGCAATAAAATGCTGAAAGCTCAAGGGATTAACGAGACGCTGTTTATGGCATTGATTACGCTGGATGCCCAGGAAGACCACAGTATCCAGCCTTCTGAATTAAGTTCTGCACTGGGTTCATCGCGCACCAATGCAACCCGTATTGCTGATGAGCTGGAAAAACGCGGCTGGATCGAGCGTCGCGAAAGTAACAACGATCGTCGCTGCCTGTATCTGCAACTGACAGAAAAAGGTAACGAGTTTCTGCGTCAGCTGCTGCCGCCACAGCACCAAAGCCTGCAGCACCTGTGGTCTTCACTGAGTGCTACGGAAAAAACGCAGTTGGAAGGCATTACACGTAAGTTATTGAATCGTCTTGATCAGATGGATGAAGAGCAGGTGATTGCCTCTCTTTCCCGTTAATAGCAACATCTGCGACAAAATCACCGAAGAAAACCGCTATTTTAGCCCCCCATTTATCCATGCCAGCGCTAAAAACGCTGGCATTTTAGGCCCAGGGCCCTTCATACAAGGATGTGTGTATCCCCTGACATATGAAAAACGTGGAGAAAACCATGAGTGCAAATGCGGAGATACAAAACCCGCAGCAGCCAGTAAATAAAAAGAAAAAACGCAAAATCGCGTTAACTCTTCTCGCTGTGGTGTGTGTTCTGATTGGCATTGTCTATCTTGTTTACTGGTTTTTAGTTCTGCGTCATTACCAGGAAACGGACGATGCCTATGTTGCAGGTAATCAGGCGCAAGTTATGGCCCAGGTATCTGGCAGCGTGAATAAAGTGTGGTTCGACAACACTGATTTCGTAAAAAAAGGCGATGTACTGGTGACGCTGGATAAAACCGATGCTGAGCAAGCCTTTGAAAAAGCGCAGACTGCACTCGCCACTAGCGTGCGCCAAACTCATCAGTTAATGATTAACGGTAAGCAGTATCAAGCCACCATCGAATTGCAAAAAACAGCGCTGGCTCAGGCACAGGCTGACCTGAACCGTCGGATTCCATTGGGTGCATCCAATCTGATTGGTCGTGAAGAGCTGCAACACGCGCGCGATGCTGTCGCAACGGCTAAAGCACAACTTGATGTTGCCGTACAGCAGTACAATGCTAACCAGGCCATGATTCTGAGCACCTCACTGGAAAACCAGCCGGCCGTAAAACAGAGTGCAGCCGAACTGCGTGATGCGTGGCTGGCACTGCAGCGTACTGAAATCGTCAGTCCGGTAGACGGTTTTGTATCACGCCGTAGCGTGCAAGTTGGTTCGCAAATCACCTCTTCTACGCCGCTGTTAGCCATCGTACCCGCCAATAATCTGTGGGTAGATGCGAACTTCAAAGAGACTCAGCTTGCTCAGGTTCGCATTGGTCAATCCGCCACGGTCGTCAGCGATATCTACGGCGATGATGTCGTGTTTCACGGGAAAGTCGTCGGACTTGATATGGGAACCGGTAGCGCCTTTTCATTACTTCCTGCGCAAAACGCCACGGGGAACTGGATCAAAGTTGTGCAGCGTTTACCGGTTCGTATTGAACTGGATCCTAAAGAAGTTGAGAAACATCCACTGCGTATTGGCCTTTCTACACTGGTTAACGTCGACACTGCCAATAAAGATGGCATGGTGCTTGCCAACAGCGTGCGGCAGTCGCCTGCTTATGAGAGCGACGCGTTGGCACTGGACTTAGCACCGGTTAATCAGATGATCGCCGATATCATCCGCGCCAATGCGGAATAAAGAAGCGGGAGGCTGTTATGGCACAAAAACCGCTTGAGGGCGCTCAACTCGTTCTGATGACTATCGCGCTTTCACTGGCGACATTCATGCAGGTGCTGGATTCTACCATCGCTAACGTGGCGATCCCAACGATTGCGGGCAATCTTGGCGCTTCAAACTCACAGGGTACGTGGGTAATCACGTCGTTTGGCGTGGCAAACGCCATTTCGATCCCGATTACCGGCTGGTTGGCCAAGCGTGTGGGTGAAGTGAAACTGTTTCTGTGGTCAACGGCCGCCTTTGCAGTAGCATCATGGCTGTGCGGTATATCAGACAGTCTGAGTATGCTTATCTTTTTTCGCGTGATTCAGGGGGTAGTGGCCGGTCCACTAATTCCACTGTCGCAAAGTCTGTTACTGAGTAATTACCCTCCGGCCAAGCGCAGCATCGCCCTTTCACTCTGGGCGATGACGGTGATCGTGGCGCCCATATGCGGCCCCATTCTTGGAGGCTGGATCAGTGACAATTATCACTGGGGATGGATTTTCTTCATCAATGTGCCGATTGGTGTCGTCGTCGTGATGCTAACATTGCAAACGTTGCGAAACAGAGAAACCAAAACCGCAATCCAGCCGATTGATACCGTTGGTCTGGTCCTTTTGGTTCTTGGGGTCGGCTGCTTACAGGTTATGCTCGATCAGGGTAAAGAACTCGACTGGTTTAATTCGACGGAAATCATCGTGCTCACGGTTATTGCCGTGATTGCTTTGTTGGCGCTGCTGATCTGGGAGCTAACGGACGACCATCCTATCGTCGATCTTTCGCTCTTTAAATCGCGAAATTTCACCATCGGCTGCGTTTCTATCAGCCTGGCCTATATGCTTTACTTCGGCTCCATTGTTCTGCTGCCGCAGTTATTGCAGGAGGTCTACGGTTATACTGCTACTTGGGCGGGTTTGGCATCGGCTCCGGTTGGCATTATCCCGGTTATTTTGTCACCGATCATCGGCCGTTTCGCCCACAAACTGGATATGAGGCGGTTGGTCACGTTCAGTTTCATTATGTACGCCGTCTGCTTCTACTGGCGAGCTTATACCTTCGAGCCAGGCATGGACTTTGGCACTTCGGCATGGCCGCAGTTTATTCAGGGTTTTGCGGTAGCTTGCTTCTTTATGCCATTGACGACAATTACGCTCTCAGGTCTGCCGCCTGAACGGCTGGCGGCGGCTTCCAGTTTATCGAACTTCACTCGTACATTGGCTGGTTCGATCGGTACTTCGATTACCACAACAATGTGGACTAATCGCGAATCAATGCACCACAGTTATTTAAGCGAATCAATTACGCCTTATAACGTTAATTCGCAGGAGATGTATCGCCAGTTGGAGCAACTCGGCATGACGCAGCAGCAGGCTTCTGCCTGGATCGCACAGCAGATTACCAATCAGGGGCTGATTATATCAGCCAATGAGATCTTCTGGGCGTCAGCGGCGGTGTTCCTGGTGCTGCTGATTGTGATTTGGTTCGCCCGCCCACCTTTTGGCGCGGGTCCTGGCGGCGGGGGCGGCGCCCACTGATCTGCAGATATAAAAAAACGGGCGCAAGCCCGTTTTCACAATAGCATCAAGTAACCAAATGATTACTGGTTTTGACGCCACCATTCAGCCAAAAGCACGCCGGTCGCCACCGACACATTCAGGCTTTCAACATTACCGGTTCCACCAATTGAAACGCTGAGATCGCCTTTCTGCCACGCACTATCGGAAAGCCCGTCGCGCTCCTGGCCCAGCACCAGCACCATTTTTGCCGGCAGTTCCGCTTTCGCTAACGGCGTACCTTTATGGCTGGAGGTGGTAACAATGGTGTAGCCCGCTTTACGGAAAGCATCAAGCCCTGCCACAAAGCTTTCGCCGCTAATGGCCTGCACATGTTCAGCACCGCCTTCCGCCGTACGTACAGCTGCCCCAGACTCCAGCAGCGAAGCATCGTCCACCAGCAAGCCTTTCACACCAAAGTGGGCGCAGCTGCGCATGATACCACCAAGATTATGCGGGTTACCGATATCTTCCAGCGCCAGTACACAATCTTTTGCATCCGCGTTCGTCAGCCATTCAGCAACCGGCATTCCCATACGCTTTTTAATCAGGAAACATACGCCGCCATGGTGTTCTGTCCCGGATGCTTTTGCCAGCTCCGCTTCATCAACCACGTGATAGGCTTTGCGATTTGCCGCCATCCATTTTAATGCTTCACGAAAACGTGGCGTGACGCTCTGTACGAACCATGCCCGCACAATACAGTCCGGCCGGCTCTGAAACAGTGCCTGACAGGCATTCTCACCATATACTCGCGTTTCTTCCATACGCTGACGACGCAGCTGTTCTGGATCGATATAGCTCTTACCGCTAATTCCACCGTGATCCGGCCGGGTTTCTTCTTGCGATGCAGGAGCCCGGGACACCGTCCGCCATGGTGAATCTGTATAGCCTTTATCGTTACGACCGTTATCACGCCCGCCGCGAGGCTTATCATCAGCATTTCTGGAAGGACGACGATTGCCATCCTGACGAGAAGACGCGGCCGGTCGGCCACCTTTACCGGTACGTGGATTTTGTCCACGCTTGTCATTCTCGTCATCACCGCGGACATACATCACTTTGACTTTGCCGCTTTTACCTTTAAATTCGTCGTTCATCTTTTCCTCCACCTGGCTGAGCGCGAAGCGCGCAGATTACCTGATGTGCCCACGCTAAGCTATTAACTTCCACCAAAAGCTATTAACTATTATACCCATTGAGTATTCCGCGTTGTTGATAACGATGGGCCATTCGATAATTACCGTTACGAAATGGTGAGCAAAATGAGTAAACGCTTACCAGCAACTTATCTCTGAGGTGATTCATGAATACGGTTTGTTCATCATGTCAGGCAACGAATCGCGTTCCGGAAGAGCGTATCAATGATGGCGCAAAATGCGGGCGCTGCGGGCATGAGCTGTTCGAGGGCGAGGTCATTAATGCGACCTCGGCTACGCTGGATAAATATCTGCAAGACGATCTGCCTGTCGTCGTCGATTTCTGGGCACCTTGGTGCGGCCCTTGCGTCAACTTCGCCCCTATTTATAAAGATGTGGCAAAGGAGCGACGAGGAAAAGTCCGTTTTATTAAAGTGGATACCGAAGCCGAACCGACGCTGAGTTCGCGCTTTCGCATTCGCAGTATCCCTACCATTATGGTCTTTAAACAGGGGCAGATGGTCGATATGCTCAGTGGCGCAATGCCCAAAGCACCATTTAATGAATGGCTGGATGAAACACTTTAATTACGGTAGGGGGAATTCTCCCCCTGTTCCATTCAGCATACCCGGGCAACCAGTATCAGTGAGAATGTCTTAATAGTGGCCACTTACCCTCTGACAAGGCTAAGTATATCGGGTGTCTCACTGACGATTCGGCTACACTGGCCGCCATTGTGGGGGTAATAACAAGTACGTTACCTTGCCCTGATCGTTGATATAACCGCCTTTGTGATCTCATCTATGACTGAAAATGCCGTCCTGCGCCTGCGTGCCGAGCGCCTTGCTCGTGCCACTCGCCCTTTTCTGGCCCGGGGAAACCGTACTGTACGTTGCCAGCGCTGTCTTTTGCCCCAGAAAAATTGTCTTTGCGCGACGCTTGTACCCCAGCACGCACGCAGTCGTTTCTGTCTGGTGATGTTTGATACTGAACCTATGAAACCGAGCAATACCGGGCGACTAATCGCCGATATTTTGCCGGAAACCTTAGCCTTTGGCTGGTCACGTACAAACCCCGATCCCGCCCTGCTTGCCGCCGTACAGGATAAGCGTTATCAGCCAGTGGTCGTTTTTCCGGAATCCTATGCGGATCCCGAACGTCAGGTGCTTAATTCCCCCCCGACAACCGGTAAGCCGCCGCTATTTATTTTGCTGGATGGAACCTGGACCGAAGCACGGAAGATGTTTCGTAAAAGCCCGTGGCTGGATAAGCTGCCAATCATGTCCCTGAAGGTTACCGTTCCCTCAAACTATACGCTGCGTGAAGCCCATGGTGTAGGACAACACTGCACGGCTGAAGTAGCTTCCGCCCTGCTGGACCAGGCGGGTGATACCGCTGCCGCAATGGCGCTGACCAAACATTTTTCGCTATTTCGCGAACGCTATCTTGCCGGAAAACCGCATCATCCCAGCCATCAACCGTCTCCCGGAATAGATTAGTCCTTCTTTTTTCGTTCAGGCTGGCACCATAAGTGGAGGGCGCCCAGCCTGGCTGGCTGGCTGGAGAGTATCACACACGCCCAACGACGTTTTCATACACGTCAAGCGTGGCAAGGATGATGGCACAAGCCGTTTTACAGGGGATAAATGCACATCAGTGTCGATCCTAAACACGTTGGACAAGCATTTGATGCCCTTGCCCCCCTTACTGATCCAACAGTTCACTGGAAGGTCACCAATATGGAACACCCCTCTTTAAAAGCGGGTACTGATAATCGAGCGGTGTCAAATACACAATTCCCCCTTTATATCAAACCTGACAATGTTGACGGAACCTGCAATCCCGAATGTCTCCGGCGAGTAAAAGATTTGATTAATACTGTTGAAGACAGGCTCAGCACTAGCCAGATAAAGTAAAGCGAGCAAAGAAAATCGGCATTCTTCAAATTGATGACAACCTGACGACAACAGAAAGAACTGGGCGAGGCCGGTAGCGTCGTCCTGTATTCCTTCACGCTGAACATGGCCTATAACTGTAATAAATTACTGTTCCACATACTGTTCCTTTGCGCTGCCTGTATCCCGCAAAGAATCTTGTTGCTACCCCAATTTGTCAATTTTCACGTTAAACCCAATTAATTATTCCCGGCACACAACAAAAAAAGTGGAAAATCATTAGAATCAAACGATGATAACTTCATCGGGAGTGAGAAATGAGCCAACGCGGATTGGAAGCGCTGTTACGTCCTAAATCCATTGCAGTGATTGGGGCATCAATAAAGACGGAACGCGCAGGCTATCTGATGATGCGCAACCTGTTGGCGGGAAATTTCAACGGTCCGATTCTTCCAGTTAATCCTAAATATAAAGCCGTCTGCGGCGTACTGGCATGGCCAGATATCGCCAGCCTACCGCTATCTCCTGATTTAGCCGTGATTTGCACTAACGCGAGTCGTAATCTGGAGCTGTTGCAACAGCTTGGCGAACGAGGCTGCAAAGCCTGTATTATACTTTCAGCCCCGGAGGAACAACTCAACGCGCTAAAAACGTGCGCAAGTAAATGGCAAATTCGTCTGCTGGGGCCAAATAGTCTTGGGTTACTGGCCCCATGGCAAGGTCTGAATGCCAGTTTCTCCCCTGTCCCGATTCAGAAAGGTAAGCTGGCGTTTATCTCGCAGTCATCTGCCGTCTCCAATACGATTCTTGACTGGGCACAGCAGCGCCAACTGGGGTTCTCTTGGTTTATTGCCCTAGGTGATAGCCTTGATATCGACGTTGATGATCTGCTGGATTTCCTGGCTCGGGATGGAAAAACCAGTGCTATTTTGCTTTATCTTGAACATCTCAGTGATGCACGACGTTTTGTTTCTGCCTCACGAAGCGCCTCACGTAATAAACCAATACTGGTGATTAAAAGTGGACGCAGTAGCCGTGCACAGACGTTACTCAGAACGCATGCTGGCCTTGATGCCACCTGGGATGCGGCAATCCAGCGCGCCGGACTGCTACGCGTACAGGATACCCATGAACTCTTCTCCGCAGTGGAAACCCTTAGCCATATGCGCCCGCTGCGCGGCGAGCGCCTGATGATCATCAGCAATGGTGCGGCGCCTGCAGCGCTAGCGCTGGATGCGCTGGATGCGCGTAATGGCAAGTTGGCTACATTAAGTCCGGACATTCAGACAACACTGCGAGCACTGCTGCCTGAAAATATTCTTCCCTCTAACCCGCTTGATTTAAAAGATGATGCTTCCGCAGGACGCTACCAGAAAACAATTGAGCTGCTTCTTAATAGCCACGATATTGATGCTCTAATGATCGTCCACGCGCCAAGTGCCGTAGCACCGGCAACCGTGACAGCACAACAGATTATTGAAACCATTAAGCAACACCCACGTGGCAATATTGTTACCATCCTCACCAACTGGTGCGGTGAGTTTTCTTCTCTGGAGGCGCGTCGGGCTTTTAGTGATGCAGGCATTCCTACTTACCGTACACCCGAAGGATCGATAACGGCATTTATGCATATGGTTGAGTATCGACGTAATCAGAAGCAGCTTCGTGAAACGCCAGCGCTTCCGGTGACGCTTCAGCAGGATACTGCGCATGCGCATCAACTCATTCGGCAAGCATTAAATGATGGCGTAACGTCGCTGGATACCCATGAACTTCAGGCGATCCTTCAGGCTTACGGGCTTTGTACTCTGCCTACGTGGATTGCCAATGACAGCGTCGAAGCGGTACATATTGCCGGACAAATTGGCTACCCTGTCGCGTTAAAACTACGTTCCCCGGATATTCCTCATAAATCAGAAGTTCAGGGCGTTATGCTATATCTGCGAACGGCCAGCGAAGTTCAGCAGGCGGCAGATGCCATTATCGATCGCGTTAAGTTTGCATGGCCACAGGCGCGTATTCATGGTCTGCTGGTGCAAAGTATGGCCAATCGCGCGGGCGCGCAGGAATTACGTATCGTGGTTGAACAGGACCCACTCTTTGGGCCCGTGATTATGCTGGGTGAAGGCGGCGTCGAGTGGCATGCTGACAGCCAGGCTGCAGTGGCTCTCCCCCCGTTGAATATGACACTGGCTCGCTATCTGGTGATACAGGCAATAAAAAGCGGCAAAATTCGTAACCGAAGCGTTTTAGCCCCGTTAGATGTTACCGGCATCAGTCAGGTCTTGGTTCAGGTCTCAAACCTGATCATCGACTGCCCTGAAATTCATCGGCTCGATATTCATCCATTACTGGCGGTCGGCAGTGAATTTACCTTGCTGGACGTGACAATGCAGCTAGCTCCGTTCTCTGGTAATGCCGAAACTCGGCTGGCTATCCGTCCCTATCCTCATGCCCTTGAAGAACAGGTTGAAATGAAAGATGGAGCGCACTGTCTGTTTCGCCCGATTCTGCCTGAGGATGAACCGTTACTTAAACGGTTTATTGCCAGGGTGACCAAAGAGGATCTCTACTACCGTTATTTTAGCGAAATCAATGAGTTTACGCATGATGACTTAGCCAACATGACACAGATCGATTACGATCGTGAAATGGCTATCGTTGCGGTTCGTGAACATAACGGAGAAATGGAGATCATCGGCGTAACCCGCGCAATCTCTGATGCAGATAATACCGATGCCGAATTCTCCGTACTGGTGCGCTCCGATTTGAAAGGTTTAGGTTTAGGTCGCCGACTTCTGGAAAAAATGATTGTTTATACCCGTGAGCATGGCTTGTTGCAGCTTAATGGCATCACCATGCCAGGCAATCGGGGAATGATTATGCTGGCCCGAAAACTCGGCTTCAATGTTGATGTCCAATTCGAAGAAGGTATCGTGAGCCTGACTTTACCGCTGGATAAAACCATCAATCAACCTTGTACAGAAAGGTAAAAGTAACGCCTTCCGGTCTCGTTGATGATAAGATCCGCGGTTAGAATTATGATTTATCGGCAAAAGCCTAATTAATGAATAGAGAAGAAGCGCACTGTGATGTTGTCTAAATTTAAGCGCAATAAACACCAACAACACCTTGCACAACTGCCAAAACTGCCTCAACCAGTTGCTGATGTGACAACGCTGTTTACGCCGGCTGATTTCCGTAAAACGCTACTTGAAAAAATTAGCGGCGCTAAGCGCCGTATTTGTATCGTCGCACTTTATCTGGAAAACGATGATGCTGGCCGTAGCGTGATGTCCGCACTTTATGATGCTAAACGTGCCCGGCCCGAACTGGATATCAGCGTGTTGGTTGACTGGCATCGTGCTCAACGCGGACGTATTGGCGCTGCGGTATCGGCTACGAATGCAGACTGGTATTGTGAGATAGCCTGTGCCAACCCTGAGTACCCGATTCCTGTTTATGGTATTCCGGTCAATACTCGGGAAGCGCTGGGCGTCCTTCACCTTAAAGGGTTTATTATTGATGACACGTTGCTTTATAGCGGGGCGAGTATCAACGATGTCTATTTGCATCAGCATGACAAGTACCGCTACGACCGGTATCAGCTTCTGACAAACCGCCAACTTTCAGACACGATGGTTAAGTGGATTGATAAAAACCTGAAATCCGCTGAGGCCGTACACCGTCTTGATCAATATGAGCGCCCCAAAAGTCCGGAAATAAAAAACGAAACACGCCAGTTTCGCCAGGATTTGCGTGGTTTTGATTATGAATTTCAAGGCAGTGCCAGTAACGAAGAACTGGCGGTGACCCCTTTGGTTGGATTAGGCAAACACAGCCTGTTGAATAAAACTATCTATCATCTTATGCCTTGCGCAGAGCGAAAGTTAACACTGTGTACGCCCTACTTTAACCTTCCAGCCATTCTGGTACGCAACATCATTTGGCTACTTCGTCGGGGTAAAGAGGTTGAGATCATCATTGGTGATAAAACCGCTAACGATTTTTATATCCCAGAGGATCAGCCTTTCAAAATTATTGGAGCGCTACCTTACCTCTATGAAATTAACCTGCGACGCTTTCTTAGCCGTCTGCAATACTACGTGACCGCAGGCCAGTTGACGGTACGTCTATGGAAAGATGGTGAAAACAGCTATCACCTCAAAGGGATGTGGGTTGATGATGAGTGGATGCTGATTACCGGTAATAACCTGAATCCTCGTGCATGGCGCCTTGATCTGGAGAATGCGGTATTAATTCACGATCCTTTACAACAGTTGGCTGAACAGCGTGAACGTGAGCTACAGTTGATTCGTACCCATACCAAAGTAGTTAAACATTTTCGCGACCTTGAAAGTATCGCGGACTATCCCGTTAAAGTACGTAAATTAATCCGGCGTTTGCGTCGTATCCGGATTGACAGGTTAATTAGTCGCATCCTGTGACAGTTGCAGGCAGATACCCACTGCGTAACTGAGGTGGACAGATGCAGCTTGACGTACATGGTCGATGTTCGGTTTTCTATCGGGTGTAAAATGGTTAAATTGCTGCTTGTTTCTTTACTGCTTTGCTCCGGTTGTAGCCACCAGGCACAAGATAACTGGACCGGGCAGGATAAAGCTCAACATTTTATCGCATCAGCCATGCTTTCTGCAGCCGGTAATGAATACGGTCAAAAACAGCATTGGAGCGAAACCCACAGCAACAGTTTTGGTTTGCTCTTTTCCATTAGTCTGGGGGCAACAAAAGAGCTGTACGACAGTCGCGCCGCAGGAAGCGGCTGGAGCTGGAAAGATTTGACCTGGGATGTAGCCGGTGCAGCCACCGGCTACGCATTATGGAATTTGGGGCACTAATCAGAGTTTAATCCCTTTCCCCCTGCGGTGTAGCATCAACGAGACCAGAAAGGCAATGGCACCCATGCCGGATACATACCAGAAAAATATCGTTTCATTGCCTGCCGCTTTAAGGGATAGCGCAACGTACTCCGAAGAACCACCAAAAATAGCATTTGCCAGCGCATAGGAAAGTCCGACACCTAACGCACGCACTTCAGGGGGAAACATCTCAGCCTTCAGGATCCCACCGATTGAGGTATAAAAACTGATCATCAGCAGGGCAAGCATCACCAAAGAGAAAGCAAGCCAAGTACTGTGTACACTTTGCAGGATTGTCAGTATCGGTACCGTTAACAGAGTAGCGCATCCCCCAAAAATTAGCATTGAGCTGCGGCGACCAATTTTATCGGATAAGGCTCCGATGATCGGCTGGATCAGCATAAAAACGAATAGTGCAGCCGTCATTAAGCCACTCGCAGTTTTCGCATCCATCCCGGAAGTATTTACCAGGTACTTCTGCATGTAGGTTGTGAAAGTATAAAAACTCAGCGAGCCACCGGCGGTGAAGCCCACGACCATAATAAAGGCACGTTTATGCTTCCATAATCCTCGCAGGCTTCCTGCGTCTTCATGCTGGCGTACACTGCGGTCGGAAGTTTCATTCAAAGAGCGACGTAGAAATAACGCAACAACGGCCAATACGGCTCCCAGAGCAAAAGGTATGCGCCATCCCCACGTACGTAGATCGTCATCCGATAGTACGTGCTGCAGAATGACTACCGTTAACAGTGCCAGCAGTTGCCCACCGATTAATGTCACATATTGGAAAGAGGCATAGAAACCTTTACGCCCTTCTATCGCCACTTCACTCATATAGGTGGCGCTAGTACCATATTCGCCCCCTACTGAGAGCCCCTGAAAAAGCCGAGCCAGGAGCAACATAACAGGAGCCCAGATTCCTAATGTGGTATAACCCGGTAAACAGGCAATAATCAGCGACCCGAAGCACATCATGCATACCGAAATAAGCATGGATTTTTTCCGTCCATGCTTATCGGCAATGTAACCAAAGAGCCAGCCCCCGATCGGTCGCATTAAAAAGCCGGCGGCAAAGACACCTGCAGTTTGAACCAATTGTGTTGTGGTATTTCCGGATGGGAAAAAAATATGTGCAAAATAGAGTGAGCAGAATGAATACACATAAAAATCAAACCACTCGACCAGGTTCCCTGACGATGCGCCAACAATAGCCCAAATACGTTTTTTGGTATCCGTGTCTTGCTCTAACATTTTACTCTCTTGTTCAGTGATCATATTAGCCATCTTAATGACTTCTCCATTTCCTTGTGATGAAAATCGCCAACGTGGTAGTAAAACACTTCCTCTGAATGTTAAGAAAATCTTTTATGATTAGCCGTTGTATTTTGTGAGGTAAGTTGCATTTAGGGAAGTAAGGCGATGAAAACGGAGAGAATAATCAGCATGTGAGCCGTAACAATTATGGCGTGCTCGGAGGGGGGAGGTGGCATTCCCCGCGGTTAACTCAGGGGCCAAAAACAAAAAAAAGCCCCCCGCTTTCGCAGGAGGCTTCTTTCTTTATTTGATGCCTGGCAGTTCCCTACTCTCGCATGGGGAGACCCCACACTACCATCGGCGCTACGGCGTTTCACTTCTGAGTTCGGCATGGGGTCAGGTGGGACCACCGCGCTAGTGCCGCCAGGCAAATTCTTTTCGTGACGCTCATTCTGCGCCACTGATTCTTTATCCGTTTACAAGCCGAAAATCTTATCGTCTCTCTACCAAAACGCCTCTGGCGTTGTAAGGTTAAGCCTCACGGGTCATTAGTACCGGTTAGCTCAACGCATCGCTGCGCTTACACACCCGGCCTATCAACGTCGTCGTCTTCAACGTCCCTTCAGGACTCTCAAGGAGTCAGGGAAGACTCATCTCGAGGCAAGTTTCGCGCTTAGATGCTTTCAGCGCTTATCTTTTCCGCACTTAGCTACCGGGCAATGCCATTGGCATGACAACCCGAACACCAGTGGTGCGTTCACTCCGGTCCTCTCGTACTAGGAGCAACCCCTCTCAGTCTTCCAGCGCCCACGGCAGATAGGGACCGAACTGTCTCACGACGTTCTAAACCCAGCTCGCGTACCACTTTAAACGGCGAACAGCCGTACCCTTGGGACCTACTTCAGCCCCAGGATGTGATGAGCCGACATCGAGGTGCCAAACACCGCCGTCGATATGAACTCTTGGGCGGTATCAGCCTGTTATCCCCGGAGTACCTTTTATCCGTTGAGCGATGGCCCTTCCATTCAGAACCACCGGATCACTATGACCTGCTTTCGCACCTGCTCGAGCCGTCACTCTCGCAGTCAAGCCAGCTTATGCCATTGCACTAACCTCACGATGTCCGACCGTGATTAGCTGACCTTCGTGCTCCTCCGTTACGCTTTAGGAGGAGACCGCCCCAGTCAAACTACCCACCAGACACTGTCCGCAGCCCGGATAACGGGCCTACGTTAGAACATCAAACGTTAAAGGGTGGTATTTCAAGGTCGGCTCCACGCAGACTGGCGTCCACGCTTCAAAGCCTCCCACCTATCCTACACATCAAGGCTCAATGTTCAGTGTCAAGCTGTAGTAAAGGTTCACGGGGTCTTTCCGTCTTGCCGCGGGTACACTGCATCTTCACAGCGAGTTCAATTTCACTGAGTCTCGGGTGGAGACAGCCTGGCCATCATTACGCCATTCGTGCAGGTCGGAACTTACCCGACAAGGAATTTCGCTACCTTAGGACCGTTATAGTTACGGCCGCCGTTTACCGGGGCTTCGATCAAGAGCTTCTCCTTGCGGATAACCCCATCAATTAACCTTCCGGCACCGGGCAGGCGTCACACCGTATACGTCCACTTTCGTGTTTGCACAGTGCTGTGTTTTTAATAAACAGTTGCAGCCAGCTGGTATCTTCGACTGGCTTCAGCTCCGGGAGCAAGTCCCTTCACCTACGCGCCAGCGTGCCTTCTCCCGAAGTTACGGCACCATTTTGCCTAGTTCCTTCACCCGAGTTCTCTCAAGCGCCTTGGTATTCTCTACCTGACCACCTGTGTCGGTTTGGGGTACGATTCAGTGTTACCTGGAGCTTAGAGGCTTTTCCCGGAAGCAGGGCATTTGTTACTTCAGCACCGTAGTGCCTCGTCATCACGCCTCAGCCTTAAAGCACCCCGGATTTGCCTGGGATGCAAGCCTACACGCTTAAACCGGGACAACCGTCGCCCGGCTAACATAGCCTTCTCCGTCCCCCCTTCGCAGTAACACCAAGTACGGGAATATTAACCCGTTTCCCATCGACTACGCCTTTCGGCCTCGCCTTAGGGGTCGACTCACCCTGCCCCGATTAACGTTGGACAGGAACCCTTGGTCTTCCGGCGAGCGGGCTTTTCACCCGCTTTATCGTTACTTATGTCAGCATTCGCACTTCTGATACCTCCAGCAACCCTCACAGGCCACCTTCAACGGCTTACAGAACGCTCCCCTACCCAACAACGCATAAGCGTCGCTGCCGCAGCTTCGGTGCATGGTTTAGCCCCGTTACATCTTCCGCGCAGGCCGACTCGACCAGTGAGCTATTACGCTTTCTTTAAATGATGGCTGCTTCTAAGCCAACATCCTGGCTGTCTGGGCCTTCCCACATCGTTTCCCACTTAACCATGACTTTGGGACCTTAGCTGGCGGTCTGGGTTGTTTCCCTCTTCACGACGGACGTTAGCACCCGCCGTGTGTCTCCCGTGATAACATTCTCCGGTATTCGCAGTTTGCATCGGGTTGGTAAGCCGGGATGGCCCCCTAGCCGAAACAGTGCTCTACCCCCGGAGATGAGTTCACGAGGCGCTACCTAAATAGCTTTCGGGGAGAACCAGCTATCTCCCGGTTTGATTGGCCTTTCACCCCCAGCCACAAGTCATCCGCTAATTTTTCAACATTAGTCGGTTCGGTCCTCCAGTTAGTGTTACCCAACCTTCAACCTGCCCATGGCTAGATCACCGGGTTTCGGGTCTATACCCTGCAACTTAACGCCCAGTTAAGACTCGGTTTCCCTGCGGCTCCCCTATACGGTTAACCTTGCTACAGAATATAAGTCGCTGACCCATTATACAAAAGGTACGCAGTCACCCCATTAAAGAGGCTCCCACTGCTTGTACGTACACGGTTTCAGGTTCTTTTTCACTCCCCTCGCCGGGGTTCTTTTCGCCTTTCCCTCACGGTACTGGTTCACTATCGGTCAGTCAGGAGTATTTAGCCTTGGAGGATGGTCCCCCCATATTCAGACAGGATACCACGTGTCCCGCCCTACTCTTCGAACTCACAGCAGGTGCATCTTCGTGTACGGGGCTTTCACCCTGTGTCGCGCGACTTTCCAGACGCTTCCACTGATGCACAAGCTGATGATGGTTCCGGGCTCCTCCCCGTTCGCTCGCCGCTACTGGGGGAATCTCGGTTGATTTCTTTTCCTCGGGGTACTTAGATGTTTCAGTTCCCCCGGTTCGCCTCATGCCACTATGTATTCATGACATGATAGTGCAACGGATTGCACTGGGTTTCCCCATTCGGGTATCGCCGGTTGTAACGGTTCATATCACCTTACCGGCGCTTATCGCAGATTAGCACGCCCTTCATCGCCTCTGACTGCCAGGGCATCCACCGTGTACGCTTAGTCGCTTAACCTCACAACCCACAGGCGTTTTGCAACGCACATGTGTCGTGATAATTTGAGAGACTCGAACACACCGCCTTCATTCTTTATTACGGAAGAATGACGCGACGTGTCGTTTCAATTTTCAGCTTGTTCCGGATTGTTAAAGAGCAAATATCTCAAACGTGACTCGTAAGCCAGTTTTGAGATATTGTATCAGTTGTGTCTTTCACCCACAGCCGGCAAGTGGCGTCCCCTAGGGGATTCGAACCCCTGTTGCCGCCGTGAAAGGGCGGAGTCCTAACCGCTAGACGAAGGGGACACGAATAGTGTCACGACTTCGCAGCCGTCTTGCTCATTACATCTATCAGACAATCTGTTGTGGACACTGCGCCGGAAGGTATCTTCAGGTAAGGAGGTGATCCAACCGCAGGTTCCCCTACGGTTACCTTGTTACGACTTCACCCCAGTCATGAATCACAAAGTGGTAAGCGCCCTCCCGAAGGTTAAGCTACCTACTTCTTTTGCAACCCACTCCCATGGTGTGACGGGCGGTGTGTACAAGGCCCGGGAACGTATTCACCGTGGCATTCTGATCCACGATTACTAGCGATTCCGACTTCACGGAGTCGAGTTGCAGACTCCGATCCGGACTACGACGCACTTTATGAGGTCCGCTTGCTCTCGCGAGGTCGCTTCTCTTTGTATGCGCCATTGTAGCACGTGTGTAGCCCTGGTCGTAAGGGCCATGATGACTTGACGTCATCCCCACCTTCCTCCGGTTTATCACCGGCAGTCTCCTTTGAGTTCCCGGCCGAACCGCTGGCAACAAAGGATAAGGGTTGCGCTCGTTGCGGGACTTAACCCAACATTTCACAACACGAGCTGACGACAGCCATGCAGCACCTGTCTCACAGTTCCCGAAGGCACCAATCCATCTCTGGAAAGTTCTGTGGATGTCAAGACCAGGTAAGGTTCTTCGCGTTGCATCGAATTAAACCACATGCTCCACCGCTTGTGCGGGCCCCCGTCAATTCATTTGAGTTTTAACCTTGCGGCCGTACTCCCCAGGCGGTCGACTTAACGCGTTAGCTCCGGAAGCCACGCCTCAAGGGCACAACCTCCAAGTCGACATCGTTTACGGCGTGGACTACCAGGGTATCTAATCCTGTTTGCTCCCCACGCTTTCGCACCTGAGCGTCAGTCTTCGTCCAGGGGGCCGCCTTCGCCACCGGTATTCCTCCAGATCTCTACGCATTTCACCGCTACACCTGGAATTCTACCCCCCTCTACGAGACTCAAGCCTGCCAGTTTCAAATGCAGTTCCCGGGTTGAGCCCGGGGATTTCACATCTGACTTAACAGACCGCCTGCGTGCGCTTTACGCCCAGTAATTCCGATTAACGCTTGCACCCTCCGTATTACCGCGGCTGCTGGCACGGAGTTAGCCGGTGCTTCTTCTGCGGGTAACGTCAATGAAAAAGGTTATTAACCTCTCTCCCTTCCTCCCCGCTGAAAGTACTTTACAACCCGAAGGCCTTCTTCATACACGCGGCATGGCTGCATCAGGCTTGCGCCCATTGTGCAATATTCCCCACTGCTGCCTCCCGTAGGAGTCTGGACCGTGTCTCAGTTCCAGTGTGGCTGGTCATCCTCTCAGACCAGCTAGAGATCGTCGCCTAGGTGAGCCGTTACCCCACCTACTAGCTAATCTCATCTGGGTTCATCCGATGGTGTGAGGCCCGAAGGTCCCCCACTTTGGTCTTGCGACGTTATGCGGTATTAGCTACCGTTTCCAGTAGTTATCCCCCTCCATCGGGCAGATCCCCAGACATTACTCACCCGTCCGCCACTCGTCACCCGAAGAGCAAGCTCTTCTGTGCTACCGTTCGACTTGCATGTGTTAGGCCTGCCGCCAGCGTTCAATCTGAGCCATGATCAAACTCTTCAATTTAAAGTTTGATTTGCTTCAACTCGTGAAGCGATGCTCAAGGAAAACGTCGTAATGAATTTATTACGTGTTCACTCTTAAGACTTGATATTTTTTACGTCCGGAGACGTTGATATCAATCCTGCGAGTGCCCACACAGATTGTCTGATAAATTGTTAAAGAGCGGTGCAGTCAGCGGCTTCGCCTGCTGCTGCGAGGTGGCGTATATTACGCTTTCCCCTTTCAGAGTCAACCCTTTTTAAGGAGGTTTTTTCTCTGGCGGTTCAGTGTGTTCTGAACCTCTGACCCGGCGGCCTGTAAGCCGTTGTTCCGTGTCAGTGGAGGCGCATTATAGGCAGTTCCTGACGGCTGACAAGTGTTAAATCAAAGAAATATCTCAACCGCTTACTTTTCAGGCAAAATACTCTCAATTCACCTTCAACTGCCTATTTTACAGACAAAAACGGGCCATCAAGGCCCGTTCTATACGTAATAATCATTTATTGATGGGCAACAATAGTGCCATCCTTCACATCCATCTCGATTGTTTTCCCGGGAACTAATGCCCCAGAAAGAATCTGCTGCGCCAATGGGTTTTCGATTTGTTGCTGGATCGCCCGTTTTAAAGGACGTGCGCCATAAACCGGATCGTACCCATGCTCAGCGAGCTGTGTTAGCGCCTCATCAGAGATATGAATAGTGAAACCTCGCTCTTCCAGACGATCGTAAAGGCGTTGCAGCTGAATCTTCGCAATAGAAGCGATGTGTTTCTCACCCAGCGGATGAAACACCACGAGCTCGTCAATGCGGTTGATAAACTCCGGACGAAAATGATGGCCGACAACCGTCATCACCACTTCTTTCATTTCGCTGTAGTTCAGATTGCCAAAACGCTCCTGGATCAAATCGGAGCCCAGATTAGATGTCATAATCACAACGGTATTACGGAAATCGACCGTTCTGCCCTGTCCATCGGTGAGGCGTCCATCGTCCAGCACCTGCAACAAAATGTTGAATACATCCGCATGAGCTTTCTCTACTTCGTCAAGCAAAATGACTGAATAAGGGCGCCGCCGCACAGCCTCGGTGAGATAGCCGCCTTCTTCGTAACCAACATATCCTGGAGGTGCCCCCACTAAACGCGATACAGAGTGTTTCTCCATAAACTCTGACATGTCGATACGAACCATGGCATCATCGCTATCGAACAAGAAGTTCGCCAGTGCTTTACAAAGCTCCGTTTTCCCGACGCCCGTTGGCCCAAGGAACAGGAAGGAACCAATAGGGCGATTCGGGTCAGCCAGTCCAGCTCGACTGCGCCGGATTGCGTTCGACACGGCTTCAACAGCCTCATCCTGGCCAATCACACGCTGATGCAACTGCTGCTCCATGCGCAATAGCTTATCTCGCTCACCTTCCATCATTCGGTCGACAGGGATACCAGTCCAGCGTGCGAGTACATCTGCAATCTCGACGTCGGTAACGCGATTGCGCAGCAGGCGCATGGTTTTCCCTTCTGACTGGGTAGCCATTGCCAGTTGCTTTTCCAGTTCCGGGATTTTGCCATATTGCAACTCAGACATTTGAGCCAAATCACCCATGCGGCGGGCCTGCTCCAGCGATAATTTAGCCTGCTCCAACTCCGCCTTGATAGTTTGCGTACCAGAGAGTGAGGCTTTTTCTGCCTTCCACTCCTCTTCAAGCTCTGAATATTCCCGCTCTTTCTGGCCTAGCTCATCTTCCAACATTTCCAGACGTTTGATGCTGGCATCATCCGACTCTTTTTTCAGCGCTTGCTGTTCCAGTTTAAGCTGGATTATGCGCCGCTCAAGACGGTCAAGTGACTCTGGTTTGGAGTCAATCTGCATACGTATACTGGAAGCCGCCTCATCAATAAGGTCAATGGCTTTATCGGGTAGCTGGCGATCGGCAATATAACGATGTGATAACGTTGCCGCCGCGACAATAGCCGGATCGGTAATTTGTACATGGTGATGTAGCTCATACCGTTCTTTCAAGCCGCGTAAAATCGCGATGGTGTCCTCAACACTAGGCTCCGCGACAAATACTTTCTGGAAACGACGCTCCAGCGCAGCATCTTTTTCAATATACTGGCGATACTCGTCAAGCGTGGTGGCGCCAACACAGTGAAGTTCACCACGGGCCAGTGCAGGCTTCAGCATGTTACCCGCATCCATTGCCCCATCCGCTTTTCCCGCGCCAACCATAGTGTGCAATTCATCGATAAACAGGATAACGTTGCCTTCCTGCTTTGAGAGATCATTAAGTACGCCTTTTAAGCGCTCTTCAAACTCTCCGCGATATTTGGCACCCGCGACCAATGCACCCATGTCCAATGCCAGTACACGACGACCTTTAAGCCCCTCGGGAACTTCACCGTTGATAATTCGCTGAGCGAGCCCTTCAACGATGGCAGTTTTACCTACGCCCGGTTCACCGATCAGGACTGGATTGTTTTTAGTACGGCGCTGTAATACCTGAATCGTACGACGGATCTCTTCGTCACGGCCAATGACGGGATCAAGCTTGCCCATTTCAGCCCGCTCCGTGAGATCGATAGTATATTTTTTCAAAGCCTGTCGCTGATCTTCCGCTCCCTGGTCATTCACGCTGTCTCCTCCTCGTATTTGTTCAATTGCTTTCGTTAACCTGTCGCTGGTAGCTCCTGCAGATTTAAGGAGATCGGCCAGCGAACCACGGGAGTCGAGTGCAGCCAAAACGAAGAGTTCAGAAGAGATAAAATTGTCGCCACGCTTTTGTGCCAGCTTGTCGCAAAGATTGAGCACACGCACCAGGTCGGCAGAGGGCTGAATATCACCATCCGTACCTTCCACCTGTGGCAAACGGCTAAGAGCTTGTTCTATGCTGCTACGTAATACTGTAACGTCCGCCCCCGCAGTCGTCAGTAGCGGACGCACAGATCCCCCTTCCTGATTAAGCAAGGCGCTCATCAAGTGCAGAGGTTCAATGAATTGGTTATCACGCCCAAGAGCAAGAGATTGGGCATCGGCAAGTGCAAGTTGAAATTTGTTAGTAAGACGATCCAGACGCATAATTCCTCCCATACAGGTCAAAATGCTACTGGAGATTAAATGAGGTTAAACCTCAAATTTTCAAGGTTATTGACCTGAATATTGGCGAAAAAAAGCACAAACTGGATCGTCTTGAATCACAAGGTTATATCAGCCAGACTAAACTTGCCAGACGGCCAGTTACGCCGTCTCGCCGCCAGGAGAAAAAGTTGTCGGGTTGCGAAACGGTACAAAGCCCGCCCCCGCTAACGGAATGAACCCCTATAGCTTCAAGCCGCTGGCGCGCTAATTGCCAGATATCAGCATAATATTTATCCCCTGCCGCCCGAAAAGCGAGAGCGGCCTGCGCATCTTTAGCAACAAATGCATCATAGACATCGACACCTACCTCAAACGCATTCGGTCCAATTGCCGGCCCAAGCCAAGCATGGATACTGCTCACTGGACAATCAAAGTTGCGAATAGTCGCTTCCAATACACCAGCGCAAAGCCCCCGCCAGCCGGCATGAGCCGCAGCGACCTGCGTACCGTCATCAGAGCAAAATAGCACAGGTAAACAATCAGCCGTCATCGCCGCACAAACCACACCCGATTGTCTGGTCCAGGCGGCATCGGCGCGCACTGACTCGGGCAGACTGTCGTTTAAACGTAGTACATCTGTACCATGTACCTGTTCCATCCAGACAGGCATTGAGGGCAACCCTGCAAGCGCTATCAACGTTTCTCGGTTATTTTCTACATCCGCCAGATTATCCCCGACGTGGCTACCCAGGTTTAGTGAATCCCAGGGGGCCTTACTGGCGCCGCCCCATCGAGTTGTTGAACATGCTTGCACATTCGCGGGGGCCGGCCAGTCAGGAATAATCAACGTATTCATAGCCAATCCAGTTGATCTTTAAACTCTTCGGTATCCGCTTTCAATGCATTCACCAAATCGACCATATCCTGCGGTAACGGTGCATGCCATTCCATTTCAATCCCGGAGATCGGATGATAGAGGCGAAGCATGGTTGCGTGTAGCGCCTGGCGATCGAAGCTGCGTAACGTTGCGATAAAAGCTTCCGATGCCCCTTTCGGTGGGCGGGGACGTCCACCATAGAGCTGATCGCCAACCAATGGATGGTTGATATGTGCCATGTGCACGCGAATCTGGTGTGTACGTCCGGTCTCAAGACGCAGCCGCAAACGCGTATGGGCACGGAAATGTTCCATAATACGATAATGGGTCGTCGCTGGTTTCCCCATAGGGTGAACCGCCATATGTGTGCGTTTGGTCGAATGACGGCTAATTGGTTCATTTACCGAACCGCCCGCTGTCATATTGCCGATCGCCACAGCTTCATACTCACGCGTAATTTCCCGTAGTTGCAGTGACTCAACCAAATGGGTCTGTGCCGGAACCGTTTTTGCTACCACCATTAATCCGGTAGTATCTTTATCCAGTCGATGGACAATTCCCGCACGAGGAACGTCGGCAATCTCAGGATAATAATGTAATAACGCATTCAGTACCGTACCATCGGGATTTCCGGCACCGGGATGTACGACTAAATCCCGAGGCTTGTTAATCACGAGGATATCGTCATCCTCATAGACAATATTGAGTGCAATATCCTGCGCTTCCCAGCGCACATCTTCTTCAATTTCAGCATTGATTGCGACTTGTTCGCCGCCCAACACTTTTTCTTTCGGCCTATCAACCACGTTGCCATTTACCATCACACGGCGGTCAAGGATCCATTCTTTTATGCGAGAACGTGAATAATCAGGGAACAATTCCGCTAAAGCCTGATCTAAGCGTTGTCCGAGTTGTGATTCGGACACCGTTGCGGTGAGTTGTACTTGTTGTGCCATAAACAGCTTCTTCGTTAACGTTGGGTTTTCACGGCGATGCCGTTTAATATAATGTGCTATCGTACATGGTCACTAAAGGGAGCTTAACGGACAGCTTCCGCAATAACACTCTGAGGATAATCAAATCGTCATGACGCGTATGAAATATCTGGTGGCTGCAGCCACGTTGAGCCTGGCGCTGGTCGGTTGTTCCAGCTCCAAGGATGTGGTGCCTGACAGCCCGCCATCTGAGCTCTATGCCACGGCCCAGCAAAAACTGCAGGACGGTAACTTTAAAGGAGCAATAACGCAACTGGAAGCGCTCGATAACCGCTATCCGTTTGGTCCTTACTCCCAGCAAGTTCAGCTAGATCTGATCTACGCTTACTATAAAAATGCCGATTTGCCGATGGCACAAGCGGCAATTGAGCGCTTTATGCGCCTGAACCCGACGCACCCAAACATCGACTACGTCATTTATATGAAGGGTCTGACGGATATGGCGCTGGATGATTCGGCGTTACAAGGGTTCTTCGGTGTTGATCGTTCAGACCGTGACCCTGAGCATGCGCGTGATGCTTTTCGAGATTTCTCGCAGTTGCTGCGCGGTTATCCGAACAGTCAATATGCGGCTGATGCCAGAAAACGACTGATATATCTGAAAGATCGTCTGGCTAAATACGAACTTTCCGTCGCACAATTCTATACTAAGCGTGGTGCTTATGTCGCGGTTGTTAATCGTGTAGAGCAAATGATGAGAGATTACCCCGATACGCAAGCAACACGCACGGCTTTACCTCTAATGGAAAGTGCTTATCGCCAGCTTCAGCTAAATGCCGAAGCGGATAAGGTTGCACAAATTATTAGTGCTAATAAATCCTGACGCGGTTTATACGTAAAATGGCAGCCTAAGGGCTGCCATTTTTTTCCAAAACATGTCACTTCTGGCATTTTTCAGCCGAGTTATCCAGTCAATAATGCGCTGTAATAGTGTTACCAGCAACCCCTTTAGCGGGATTTATCAGCCCATCTCACAAATTTCTTTCAACTGACAAAAAGTGACAATTTTTCGTGATCTTAATCACGCATTGGAGACTTTTTCGCGCTATGCTGAATTCACCAAGACGGAAATGACAGAGAGGTAACGACTATGGTTCTGAACATTACCAGCAAGCAAATGGAAATCACCGCGGCTATCCGCCAGCATGTCGAAGACCGTCTCGCGAAGCTCGAAAAATGGCAAACTCATCTGATAAATCCGCACATTGTTCTATCAAAAGAGCCGAAAGAATTTGTCGCTGATGCCACCATCAACACGCCAAATGGCCCGCTAATCGCCAGCGCAAAAAATGAAGATATGTACGCGGCAGTGAATGAGCTGATTAATAAACTGGAGCGCCAGTTGAACAAGGTTCAGCATAAAGGCGAAGCGCGTCGTGCAGGTTCCAGCGTAAAAGATTTGAGTGTGGTGGACCAGGAGTAATGCAAGCAGCGTAATGAACGCGCCCCGCGGCGCGTTTTTTATTGACAGCCATAAATTGCAGCGGTTACTGTAAACACTCGTTCTTGACGGAAAATATCATGAAACTACAACCGTTTTTCTTCGCATTCTTTTTTACCTTCCCATGACCGGGGGGCAATTCGTCGTGTAAGAATGAATGCGAAGACGAACAACAAAGCCTCCCAAGCGGAGGCTTTTTTTTTGGACATACGACAGGTAGCGATATGAACCCCGAAACCCCTTTACTGGCACTGCGCGATAAGATCAGCGCCGTTGATGAAAAATTACTCGCCCTGCTCTCGCAACGTCGAATGTTGGCGATTGAAGTAGCAAAGGCCAAAATGACCACCCATCGCCCTATTCGTGATATTGAACGCGAGCGCGCGCTACTTGAGCATCTCATTACGTTGGGGAAAAACCACCAGCTTGATGCACATTATATCACCCGCTTGTTCCAGCAAATTATTGAAGATTCAGTGCTGACCCAGCAGGCATTGCTGCAAAAGCATCTCAATAAAACCCATGCCAGCTCTGCCCGTATTGCTTTTCTCGGACCTAAAGGCTCTTATTCGCATCTCGCCGCACGTAACTATGCCGCACGCCACTTTGAGACATTTGTTGAAAGCGGTTGCCTTAAATTTCATGAAATTATTCATCAGGTTGAAGCAGGCCAAGCTGACTATGCTGTTTTACCAATAGAAAACACCAGTTCCGGCTCCATTAATGACGTTTACGACCTATTACAGCAAACGAGCTTGTCTATTGTTGGTGAAATGACAATTCCCATCAATCATTGTGTTCTGGTTTCGGGAGCGACCGACTTACAACAAATCGAAACTGTTTATAGCCATCCTCAACCCTTCCAGCAATGTAGCCAGTTTATTAATCGTTTTCCGCACTGGAAAATTGAATACACTGAAAGCACCGCTGCCGCGATGGAAAAAGTAGCAGAGATGGGTTCACCGCACGTGGCGGCATTGGGTAGCGAAGCTGGAGGAGAGTTATATCATTTACAAGTTCTGGAGCGCAATCTGGCCAACCAAAAGCAGAACATCACACGTTTCATTATTCTGGCCCGCAAACCTATTGAGGTTTCAGATCAAGTACCCGCTAAAACCACATTAATTATGGCAACGGGACAACAAGCAGGCGCATTGGTTGAAGCCCTTCTGGTGTTGCGCCAGCATAATTTAATTATGAGCAAGCTAGAGTCACGTCCCATTAATGGCAATCCCTGGGAAGAGATGTTTTATTTGGATGTGCAGGGAAATTTGCGTTCAGTAGAGATGCAACAAGCACTGAATGAGCTCACTGCGATTACCCGTTCACTAAAAGTGCTGGGATGCTACCCAAGCGAGAATGTGATTCCTGCTGAACCTCAATAACCGCTTGCTAGAAATACGGGGCAGTTCAATAGCCAGCATTAACTTTTAAACTATACAGTCAATCGGGAAGAATAAGCCCTTTTATGATGGACTCACTCACGGGCAGAGTGTCTGATTCAGATTCATTTACACATTGAGACGGGGCACGCAGCTGCCGCATGATTCTTCTGGTGGCAAACCATCGTTTACCTGCCACCTCTTATCGTTATATCATGGAATATATAACGATAAGAGGATTAAAGGGTATGCGTAAACTTCAGTGGGTATTTTGTTTTATGTTTCTTCTTGGCCTGCAACCCTTTTACGCGCAGGCTTCACGCCAGGTGACCGACCAGCTTGGCCGAAAAGTGACAATCCCGGATCGTGTGGACCGGGTGGTTGTTCTTCAGCACCAAACTCTTAACCTACTCGTTCAGCTTGACGCCACTAAAACCATGGTCGGCATTTTGGGCAACTGGAAACAGCAGTTGGGTGATAACTATCAGCGGCTTGTTCCCGATCTGAACAACATTCCTGCACTTGGCGATCTCACACATGTCGATCTTGAAAAGTTGGTCGCATTACGGCCGCAAGTTGTCTTTGTCACTAATTATGCTCCGCAAGAGATGATTGACCAGATACAGCATCTCGGTATCGCCGTTATCGCTATTTCTCTACGCAGCGATGACAACCAACAGCAGAATAAGCTCAACCCGGAGTTACAGGATGAAGAACAAGCCTACAACCAGGGGATAAGGGATGGCATACGCCTTATTGGCACAGTGATAAATCATCAGGCCCAGGCAGAAGATCTGATTAAAGCAACCTTCACACAGCGCCAACAAGTCAGCGAACGTCTTAAAACTATTCCCCCTGAACAGCGCATCCGTGTTTATATGGCTAATCCCGACCTCACAACTTATGGATCAGGAAAATATACCGGACTGATGATGGCCCACGCTGGTGCGCTAAACGTAGCAGCTGCAACGGTTAAGGGATTTAAGCAAGTTTCGATGGAGCAAATCCTTGCCTGGAACCCTCAGGTGATTTTTGTGCAGGATCGCTATCCGCAAGTTATCAATGAGATCAACCAACAACCCGCCTGGCAAGCCGTCGATGCCGTAAAGAATCACCGTGTTTATCTCATGCCGGAATATGCCAAGGCTTGGGGTTACCCAATGCCAGAAGCGATGGCCTTGGGTGAATTGTGGATGGCGCAAAAACTTTACCCGGCACAATTCAGTGACATTGATATGCATAAGCGGGCAGATAGCTGGTATCAGCGTTTTTACCGCACTCACTACAGCGGGAACGATTGATGGAGACTATCCGGGTACTCGCAGCTGGCAGCCTACGCCTCGTGTGGCCTGATATACTCACGGCTTTCGCTCAGCTCAGTGCCCAGCCCGTCACCACCGCTTTTGGTCCCGCGGGCCTTCTGCGACAACGTATTGAATTGGCCGAATCCTGCGATCTGTTTGTTTCAGCAAATGTTACGCACCCACAAACACTTCTGGACACAGGGAAGGCCTTAAGCGTAATGATTTTCAGCCACAATCAACTTTGCCTGACGATGTCGCAACGGCTTGCACAACAGCAACGCACCTGGATTGATCTTCTCAGCGATCCTGCGTTGCAAGTGGCCACATCTACTCCGATTAGCGATCCCTCTGGAGATTATACCTGGGCACTCTTTAACCATATTGAAAAAAATCATCCAGAGGCAGGAAAAGCGCTGAAGCAGCGTGCGCGAGCACTAGTTGGCGGGGCGGATTCACTCGTTGTACCGGAGGGCGAGCTGGCAGCAGAATGGATAATTAGACAGCAGTTGGCCGATATTTTTATCGGCTACCAGAGTTATGCACTCCGATTATGCAATTGCGACAATATCGCCGTAATGGAAATTCCTGCTTCGTATCAAATCCGCGCTAACTACGCTTTTGCGGTTTGTCATCCCAGAGCGCAGTTATTAGCATCATTTTTAGTTTCCGAACGAGCGCAGTCAATTTTAGAGAGGGAAGGCTTTATACCGCTTAACAGGTAAGACAGTAAAATCAAACCTGCCGCACATTAGATCGCGAAGAATAAGGCCGCTGTCGGCCTTATCATCTAACGTTATTGGCGGTTATCATTTGCCTGGCGCAGAAGCGTACGGCTTTCAACCAGAAAACGCTTGGCGTAATCGCCAAACCAGTGCTCAACTTTACGGAAACTATCAATAAACGCCTGTTTATCACCTTTTTCCAGTAACGTAATCGCCTCGCCAAAACGCTGATAATAACGTTTTATCAGCGCCAGGTTGCTCTCCGAAGACATGATGATATCAGCATAAAGCTGTGGATCCTGCGCGAACAGTCTCCCTACCATCGCCAGTTCAAGACGATAAATAGGCGAAGAAAGCGCCAACAACTGCTCAAGTTGCACATTTTCTTCAGCAAGGTGTAAACCATAGGCAAACGTAGCAAAATGGCGCAATGCCTGAATAAACGCCATATTCTGGTCATGCTCAACCGCACTGATACGATGTAAACGTGCACCCCATACCTGAATCTGCTCCAGGAACCACTGATAAGCTTCTGGCTGACGTCCATCGCACCACACCACCACCTGCTTTGCCAGACTACCGCTATCAGGGCCAAACATCGGATGTAACCCCAATACCGGACCACTATGCGCTGCAAGCATCGCCTGGAGTGGCGGGTTCTTAACAGAGGCCAAATCGACTAAAATACAGTCATCAGGAAGTGGAGGAAGGCTCGCAATAACGCGTTCTGTAAGATGAATCGGCACACTGATAATTACCATGCCCGCATCGCTGAGTAACGTGTCTGCCTGATGCCAGTCATCCTTATCAAGAATTTTCACCTGATAGCCTGAAAGTGTCAGCATCTTCTCAAACAAGCACCCCATCTGCCCTTTCCCTCCAACAATAACAACGGAACGCAGTTCAGGGCACAGAGTTTTAAAGCCTTTATCATTTTCACTGGAGTAGGACTCGCGCATCACGCGGCGCAAAACATCCTCAATTAAATCGGGCGGAACACCCAGTGATTCCGCCTCTTTACGGCGTGAAGCCAGCATCGAAGCTTCACGCTCAGGTACATAAATAGGTAATCCGTAACGGCTTTTTACTTCGCCAACTTCAGCGACCAAATCAAGCCTTCTGGCCAGCAGATCGAGCAGCGCTTTATCAACTTCATCAATTTGATCGCGTAGCGCGGTCAGTTCAGCCACCATAATTAATCCTCTTTTGATAACCGCGCCGTCAGCACCCCGCTCAGATCCTGATGAATCTCACGCAGTAGCGTCTCAGTCGATTCCCAGTTAATGCAGGCATCCGTCACGGACACGCCGTAACGCATCTGGCTACGAGGTTGTTCGGACGTCTGGTTACCTTCATTAAGGTTACTTTCCAACATCAAACCAATAATCGAGCGGTTACCATCTTTGATCTGCGCGACGGCTGATTCCGCTACACCTGGCTGGCGGCGATAGTCTTTATTTGAATTACCATGGCTGCAATCTATCATCAAGGCCGGGCGGAGTCCCGCCTTCAGCATCTCTTTTTCACACTGCGCAACATCGTCCGGACTATAATTTGGGGCTTTACCGCCACGTAGAATTACATGTCCATCCGGATTACCCTGCGTTTTTAACAAGCAAACCTGACCGGCCTGATTAATGCCTACAAAGCGATGCGGCATAGCAGCAGCGCGCATTGCGTTAATAGCAGTATCAAGACTGCCGTCCGTACCGTTTTTAAAACCAACTGGCATTGATAAACCTGATGCCATTTCACGATGGGTTTGTGATTCCGTGGTGCGCGCGCCAATCGCCGACCAGCTAAAAAGATCGCCAAGGTATTGCGGGCTATTAGGATCCAGCGCTTCAGTGGCTAGCGGCAGCCCCATCTCCACCAAATTGACCAGCAGTTGACGAGCAATATGCAGACCCGCTTCCATATCAAAGGAGTTATCCATATAAGGATCGTTGATCAGCCCTTTCCAACCGACAGTGGTACGAGGCTTTTCAAAATAGACGCGCATGACGATATACAGTTGGTCCTTCAACTGTTCAGAGAGGTTTTTCAGATGACGAGCATATTCTAACGCAGCTTCAGGATCGTGGATTGAACATGGACCGCACACCACCAGCAGACGATGATCTTCACCGCGGATGATATCTGAAATAGTCTGCCGGGAAGCGGCAATCTGCGCTTCAAGCTGGGCATTCAAAGGAAACTGCTTTTTCAGCTCTTCCGGGGTGATTAATATTTGCTCATCTGCAATATGAACATTATTCAGCGCGTCTTTTTGCATAATCCTGATCCTTTTTCTCTCGTTTGCATTCGTCATGATCCTCACGCTCAATGAGGTCGAAGACACTCTACCATAAAATGTAAAATATGTAATCCATATGCGTACAGTTTATTTACCACATGCAGTTATTTATTTGCAAAAACAAAACTTAAACATAAATATCAAATACTTATAAAAATAAAAAACAAATTAATTGTAAATTAAACTTTACAGTCATTTATAAACATAACGCTTCTATGCTTAATAAGCAGGTGAGTATCAACTGATATCGGAAGCAGTCCTTACGTTGCTGTTTATCAACCATCATTATTGGTGACGGCACGGAAGAGAAAACCACGCTGAATTTGCAACATAGGGTTGTGGGTTGTGGGTTGTGGGTTGTGGGTTGTGGGTTGTGGGTTGTGGGTTGTGGGTTGTGGGTTGTGGGTTGTGGGTTGTGGCCAATATAAACAGCTGGCAGAAATGACTTTGCCAGCTGTTTTATTGAATTTATTCAAATAATAATACAGAGAAGCGATATAAGCCTGAACCTGAACGCCTCCCTTACCTCACTCTTTTTACTATCGGCGTTAAAAAGCCTGCCACTCTATAAAAGATACGGTTACGCGAATCGTTACCTGAACGTTATCAATCCGACTCATCGGCGCTATTCTCCAACATCCGAAACCCACGCTCCGGGCATGGGCTGTGTCTTAGGTTCAGTCATTCCAATCACTCTCCGCTCCATTTGCAGCGCGTTGAGTTGTTCACGCGATGTCACTTGAGTCAATGTCGCACGATCGACTGGCCCCGCCGTACCTGATGAGCCCACAGACTCACTACTGGCATGTGAGGATGATGCTCCGTTACCCGATGGATTGCGTGCTGCATCACTCTCAGACGTCAGGCTTTCCCGCGCACTCACGTAACTACTGGTGCTGCCCAATGAAGTTTTGTCGGAATCTTGCTGGGCAGAGGCCTCAGAACTTACCCGCGCCTCCGACCGTATAGAACCGGAGGGACTCGGGGTAGTCCCGTCGGGCAAAGTACCCACGTTCTCATTGTTCCTCAGTGAAATATTGCCGGAACCTTGCTGGACAGAAGTCTCAGAGCTGCTTTCGGGCTGATTAATATCAGGCGATAATGATGCTTCACTCGCAGTATCACCTGATGCTTCCGTGCCGCTACCTAACCAGTTTTTTGGTTCCAGCAGAGGATGATTGTTGAAGAACGAATCAATAGCCTGATCGTTATGTCCAGGTGCTGGACCTGCAATCGTGCCTGCTATCCCCTGAGCAGCATAAGCGGCTGCAGCTGAAAGAATATTAACCGCTTGCTCTACCGTTTGCTTTGCCGCAGCACTCATGGTGCTGCCTTCCATGCCCTGACGTGTCAAATTTCTTAAAGCATTAACACCACCAAGTCCGGCTCCCAGCGTCATTATTTCCGCCACCATATTCCCGGAGAGTGGGTTCACAATCCCTTTAGCCAACTCACGCGGCGACACTAAACTCTGCAGCGCAGACAGTAATCTTTTTTTCCCGCCTGACAACATCTGATCGCTAACGCTGGTGTTATCCAACTCTACAAAACGCTCTCGCCAGTCATTGCGGCCCAATAAAAACTCCGGGCCATTCAGACTATTTTTTTTATGGCTTAATACCGCACTTAGTGCGCCGGCAGCGGGCGTGAGTAAGGTGCCCATTGCGGTATTCACTTTCTGAAGCCCCGCATCTGACAATGTTGCTGCTGCACCTACTGCAGCCAGACCATTCACCACATTACGAGCATCAAATCCCAAGCCACCTATCACCGCATGCTTCAGGTTGTAAGCGTATCCTTCGCGACGTGAAACCAACGTCTGCATTTCTGGTACAAGGTGTTCTTTATCTGCATCCATCCATGTAGCATCTTTTAGCGCTTTCGACAGCACTTTGTCAGAAAAGGCCTTCAGCACCATCGCCATCCCACCACCGGACAAACCATTAATGACATCCGCTGCCATCGATCCTGGAACCGCATGCCGTGCATCTCCGATCGCTTTTCCTAGCGCCGCACCCGGGAAGCCTGATACGGCAAAAGAGACGGTAGCAATAGTGTTAGACAGCGCAGCGGTCCAGGTGTCGAGCTTCTCCCCTTTATCTAATACGGCCCTTATGCTATCCGGTTTATACCCCATGCTATCCAGCTCGGTTGCTCGCGAGTTAACTAATTCGTGCATATCCTCGCCGCCAGTGAAATAGTTACGTAATAACTTGCTGATAGCATCGATATTTTCCTGGCCTTTCCCGGTAACACTCTGGGTAGTGCTGACACTACGAGTACTGTGCTGATTATTAGTACGGCCAGCCTCATCGCCGATGACAGATTGCTCATGGGATAGATCCCTGGCAGGTTGACTATACTGCGCCCCAATTCCGTTCATAACGCTCACCCCATAAAGTAATGACACGTGCAGCCTGATCATGGTAACGCCAACCATACTTACAGTAGTGAAAGACATGCTTACTCTGAAATGCTGGCGCCCGGCCTGCTAGCACAGGATATGATTGGGTAGTGGCTGAGTCGATTTGGTTGCAGAGAACATCTACTTTATTGCGGGAATGTGAGGCGGCTCAAAATGTACCAACAACGGTATAAGTGCCCTTTGCTGCTGGATATATTGGCGAATCAAATAAAAAAGGGGCCAGCATTACGCCAACCCCTTGATAAATATTAACTATTTTGGACGGCGTGAGCCGTTTATTAGTTAAGACGCTCTTTGATACGAGCTGACTTACCAGTACGCTCACGCAGGTAGTACAGTTTGGCCTTACGCACGGCACCACGACGTTTCACAGTAATGCTGTCGATTACCGGTGAGTGTGTTTGGAAAACACGCTCAACACCTTCGCCGTTAGAAATCTTACGAACAGTGAATGCAGAGTGCAGACCGCGGTTACGAATAGCGATAACCACGCCCTCGAATGCCTGCAGACGTTTTTTAGAACCTTCAACGACCCATACTTTCACTTCCACGGAATCACCCGGACGGAATGAAGGTACGTCCTGTTTCATCTGCTCTTGTTCAATTTGCTTGATAATGTTGCTCATAATTAAATCTCTTATCCTGGGTAAACTGATAGTTAAGGAGACCAGCCTAAGGCTTATCTTCCGTATCATCGTTTTGTTGCCTGCTGAATTCTTTTTGGAACTCAGACAGCAACCTTGCTTGCTCTTCAGTCAGAGCCAGGTTTTCCAGAAGTTCAGGTCTTCTAAGCCAGGTACGGCCCAGCGACTGTTTCAGGCGCCACCGGCGAATATCGGCATGGTTTCCCGACAGCAATACTGCGGGGACATCCATCCCTTCTAACACTTCAGGTCGGGTGTAGTGCGGGCAGTCCAACAATCCTTCGGAAAACGAATCTTCCTCTGCTGACGCCTGCTTACCCAGTACGCCGGGGATAAACCGGGACACCGAGTCAATTAGCGTCATTGCTGGCAGCTCACCACCACTAAGAACATAATCACCAATCGACCATTCTTCATCGATTTCGGTTTTAATTACGCGCTCGTCTATCCCTTCGTAGCGACCACAAACCAGAATTAACTTCTGCTGGGTTGCCAGTTCACAAACGCCGACCTGGTCGAGTTTGCGCCCCTGAGGTGAAAGATAAATCACCTTTGCACCATCTCCTGCCGCCGCTTTTGCTGCGTGGATGGCATCCCGTAAAGGTTGTACCATCATTAGCATTCCCGGTCCGCCACCGTAAGGACGATCGTCTACGGTACGGTGCCGATCATGAGCGAAATCACGAGGACTCCAACTCTGAATGCTGAGCAGGCCATTTTTTACTGCCCGGCCAGTTACCCCGTAATCGGTAATTGCGCGAAACATCTCTGGAAACAGGCTTATCACCCCAATCCACATTGATTCTGCCGCCTGATTACCGTTTAGTTCGGAGGTCAAAAACCAGGATCCCAATCTACTTCAATGGTGCCGGTAGTGAGATCGACATTCTTGATAACCTGTTCATCAAGAAACGGAATTAACCGCTCCTTCACACCGAATGCATCTTTCAGGTTTGCCTTTACGACGAGAACGTCGTTTGAACCGGTTTCCATCAGCTCAGTGACTTTACCCAGCTCATAGCCTTTGGTGGTGACAACCTGGCAACCAATAAGGTCTTTCCAGTAATAATCACCACTATCCAGCTCTGGCAACTGCTCGGAATCCACAACAATCTCGCAATTGGTGAACAGCCCGGCACTATCACGATCGTCAATGCCTTTGACTTTGATGATCATGTCCTGATTATGGCGCTTCCAGCCTTCCAGCTCGACAAGCTGCCATTGACCCGCACGCTGGATAAACCACGGCTGATAGTCAAAAATATTTTCGGCGTCTTCGGTGGAGGAAAACACTTTGAGCCAACCACGAATACCATAGGCAGCACCCATTTTGCCGAGTATTAACGGCTTAACAGGTGCTCTGGCGGTGAGTTGCTTGCTCATGTTGACCACCGTAACAGATTAAGCTGCTTTTTTTGCTTGCTTGATCAGCGCGCTAACGCGATCGGAAAGCGTTGCGCCCTGGCCAACCCAGTGCTCGATACGGTCCAGATCCAAACGCAGTGGTTCAGCCTGACCTGAAGCGATCGGGTTGAAGAAACCAACGCGCTCGATAAAACGACCGTTGCGTGCATTGCGGCTGTCAGTGACGACGACCTGATAGAACGGACGCTTTTTCGCGCCGTGACGTGCCAAACGAATTGTTACCATAACATCCTCTTTAGTTAATAAAACAACCGGGCCCCATTGAGGGAACGGGGCCCGGGTGCAATATAAAAAGCCCGAAAATTTTACTCATTTTGGCGCAAAAAGCAATCTAAAGCTGATTAAGCTTTTGCGCCGTCCCATCTTCGGACCAACTCAGCGACCAGGGAAACCTGGAGGCATCATACCTTTCATGCCGCGCATCATCTTGGCCATGCCGCCCTTCTTCATTTTTTTCATCATCCGCTGCATGTCATCAAACTGCTTTAGCATACGGTTAACGTCTTGCACCTGCATACCCGAACCAGTAGCAATACGGCGCTTACGCGAACCCTTAATTATTTCTGGTTTCTCACGCTCTTTACGCGTCATGGAGTTAATCATTGCCTCCATGCGCACCAGAACTTTGTCATCCATCTGCGATTTTACATTGTCGGGAATCTGTCCCATGCCTGGCAGTTTGCCCATCAGACTGGCCATTCCGCCCATATTACGCATCTGTTTCAACTGCTCAAGGAAGTCGTTGAGATCGAAACCATCGCCTTTTTTCAGCTTATTCGCCAGCTTCTCAGCCTGTGCGCGGTCAACCTTACTTTCGATATCTTCAATCAGCGAGAGTACATCGCCCATGCCGAGAATACGTGAAGCAATACGGTCGGGGTAGAACGGTTCAAGCGCGTCAGTTTTTTCCCCAACCCCCATGAACTTGATCGGCTTGCCGGTAATATGGCGGATAGAGAGCGCTGCACCACCACGCGCATCACCGTCAACCTTAGTCAATACCACACCCGTTAACGGCAGTGCTTCATTGAAGGCTTTCGCGGTATTCGCGGCATCCTGGCCGGTCATGGCATCAACGACAAACAGCGTTTCCACTGGCTTAATCGCCGCGTGTATCTGCTTGATTTCGTCCATCATCGCTTCGTCGACGTGCAGTCGGCCTGCGGTATCCACCAGCAAAACGTCATAGAACTTGAGTTTTGCCTGCTGCAGCGCGTTATTAACGATATCGATCGGTTTCTGGCTCAGATCGGATGGGCAGAAATCAACGTCAACCTGCTCAGCCAGGGTTTCCAACTGCCGTATTGCTGCCGGACGATAGACGTCTGCAGACACCACCAGCACTTTCTTTTTATGCTTTTCACGCAGGAATTTGCCCAATTTGGCAACGCTGGTCGTTTTACCCGCGCCCTGCAGACCAGCCATCAGTACTACGGCAGGAGGCTGTGCCGCCAGATTCAGAGTGTTGTTCTCTTCCCCCATCGCGGCCACGAGTTCGTTCCTGACAATCTTGACGAACTCCTGACCTGGCGTCAGGCTTTTATTAACTTCATGACCAACCGCGCGCTCTTTAACACGATTGATAAAATCACGAACCACCGGAAGCGCAACGTCAGCCTCCAGTAGCGCCATGCGCACTTCACGCAGGGTCTCTTTGATGTTCTCTTCGGTCAGCCTTCCACGGCCGCTGATATTGCGCAGGGTCTGCGACAAACGATCGGTTAAATTATCAAACATTGTCTCTCGCTCAACGTATAAGAGAGGCCGCCCAGGCGACACAATCGGCGGATTATAACACGAAGCGAAGACGATCTCTGCAATCGACGTTGAGATCGTTTGGAGCAAGCTGCCGCTGGCGCTATACTGCTTTTTTCCTTAGCCTTTGCCGGTACTGACAACATTTATGTCCGTTTTTGCGATTGTAGCGCTGTTCGCTTATTCACTCAGCCTTGCCCTGATCATCCCCAGTCTGCTGCGTAAAAATAGCGCGTGGCGCCGCCTGGCGATCGTTTCTGCCTCGGTGGCCTTACTTTCACACGGCGTAGCGTTAGAACAGCGTATATTCACCATGGGCAACGGCCAGAATCTTAGCCTGCTTAATATCGGCTCGTTGGTCAGCTTACTGATCTGCGCAATTATGACGATTGTCGCTTCGCGCAATCGCGGTTGGCTATTGCTGCCTATTGTTTACAGCTTTGCGCTGATCAACCTTGCCTTCGCGACGTTTGTGCCAAATGCTTTTATTACACATCTGGAAACTACGCCCGGCATGATGATCCACATTGGGTTCGCGCTGTTTGCTTATGCAACGCTTATCATTGCCGCGCTGTATGCGCTGCAACTGGCGTGGATCGATTATCAGCTGAAAAATAAAAAACTCGCCTTCAGTAATGATATGCCGCCGTTGATGAGCATTGAGCGTAAAATGTTTCATATTACCCAGGTTGGCGTTGTGCTACTCACTTTGGTGCTCTGCACCGGGCTTTTCTTTATGAACGATCTTTTCAGCCGCGAAAATGCAGATAAAGCCGTACTATCAATTCTGGCATGGTTTGTTTATATCGTCCTTCTCTGGGGACATTATCATGAAGGCTGGCGCGGACGTCGCGTTGTCTGGTTTAACTGTAGTGGCGCGCTACTACTGACTATGGCTTATTTCGGCAGCCGTATGCTGCAGCACTTTCTATCCTGAGCACTCACAACAAGGAATGATCGCGTTGGAACATGTTTCAACCACCACGCTTATTATCACGTTGATCATTATGGTTCTGGTTTCTGCTTATTTTTCAGGCTCTGAAACCGGAATGATGATGCTCAACCGCTATCGGCTGAGACATCAGGCGAAAAATGGACATCGCGCCGCGCGCCGGGTTGAAAAGCTACTGCGCCGTCCCGACCGCTTGATCAGCCTGGTGTTGATTGGCAATAACCTGGTCAATATTCTTGCCTCTTCACTGGCGACCATCGTGGGTATGCGACTCTATGGAGATGCCGGTGTGGCCATTGCGACAGGCATACTGACATTTGTGGTTTTGGTATTTTCTGAGGTCTTGCCTAAAACGATTGCAGCGTTGTATCCCGAGAAAGTGGCCTTCCCCAGTAGTTTTTTGCTCGGTCCGCTACAGATAATCATGATGCCGCTGGTTTGGTTGCTAAATACTATCACCCGCCTTCTGATGCGCATGGTGGGCATGAAGACCGATGGTGCCATTACCGCAGCACTTAGCAAAGACGAGTTGCGAACCATCGTCTATGAGTCTCGTTCAACAATGTCGAGACGTAATCAGGATATGCTGCTATCGGTACTCGACCTGGAAAAAGTTGGTGTAGATGACATTATGGTGCCGCGCAATGAGATTGTCGGTATTAATGTCAACGACGACTGGAAAGCGATTGTACGCCAACTGACACACTCCCCTCACGGACGCATTGTGCTGTACCGAGATTCGCTTGATGACGCGATTGGTATGCTGCGCGTTCGTGAAGCATATCGCATGATGACGGAGAAAAAAAAGTTCACTAAAGAAAATCTGCTACGTGCAGCCGATGAAGTTTATTACGTTCCTGAGGGGACACCGCTAAGCGTTCAGTTGGTTAAGTTTCAACGTAATAAAAAGAAAGCAGGGTTAGTTGTGGATGAATATGGTGATATCAAAGGTATGATCACTATTGACGATATACTGGAAGAAATCGTCGGTGATTTTACCACTTCCATGTCGCCCACACTGGCAGAAGAAGTGATGCCGCAAAATGATGGTTCTGTGCTGATTGAAGGTGGAGCTAACGTGCGGGAGATCAACAAAGCCTTTAACTGGTCACTCCCTGAAGAAGAAGCACGAACCATTAATGGCATGCTGCTCGAAGTGCTGGAAGAGATACCAGAAAGCGGTACGCGAGTGCAGATCACTCACTATGATATCGATATACTGGATGTACAGGATAATATGGTGAAACAGGTGAAAGTCACGCCGAAGAAACCACTAAAAGAATCCGTAGGCTCCTGATCCTCCAGAAATAAAAAAGGCGGTCATCGCCGCCTTTTAACGTTTTCATTGCCCGAACAATAGATCGTCAATGGACTAGATATGCAACTCTTGCAGCTTCTCTTTTGGAAGCGCGAGCTCATCATTGTGATTAATGCGAATATCGTTCTCAATGATATGTCGTGCGATATCCTGAGCCTCATCCAGCGAATGCATCTCAAAGGTGCCACACTGATACTCATTCAATTCAGGGATTTTTCTTTGGTCCTGCACTTTTAACACATCTTCCATCGCGCCTTTCCATGCTTTAGCAACGCGCTGCTCATCTGGCGTACCAATCAGACTCATGTAAAAACCGGTACGGCAGCCCATTGGAGAGATATCAATGATTTCCACTCCATCACCATTCAGGTGATTACGCATAAAGCCAGCGAAAAGGTGCTCCAGCGTGTGGATACCGCGCTCAGGCATCACCTCTTTGTTTGGCTTACAAAAACGCAGATCAAAAACGGTGATCGCATCACCATGAGGCGTGTTCATGGTTTTCGCCACGCGTACCGCGGGGGCAGCCATAATGGTATGATCGACAGTAAAACTATCCAGCAGTGGCATAAGTCACCTCCTGTATAAAAATTTTTTTTAGAAAGATGAAACTTTTCTCGTCGGCATGCGTCTTACTAAGTGAAAGACGCGCATTTTGTTATCATCATCCCTGACAACAGAGATGTTAATTTGGCCACAGTGATGTGGCCTTTTTCTTTTCTACCCTGCCTTGCTGGCAAGGAAATCCTCAAAACTTAAGGTATCTGACGCTTCAATCTCTTGCTGAGCCATCCTTGAGCGTATCGCTTCTTTCTCAAACTGCTCTTCGCTTAATACTTCCAACGCTTCTTCAGCCATCGAATGGCGGTACTGCTCTGCCAGTGCCAGTCCCGTCCCCCCCATGCCATTTTCCTTCATAGCATGAAGAATACGCGCAGAATAAGTCAGCTCAGGATCGTCAAACGAGGCAACGAGTTGTTCACATACATCCTGATATTGACGATCGCCATGATTACTATCCAGAGTTTCCGCAACGCGCTTAAGGTCCCTGAACAGAGCATTGCCAACATCTACCAGTGGCTTCTGTGTATCTTCACACCCTATACCGATAGTTTGACCTGGTTTACGTCCCTCAAGGATAACGCGATTCCAGTTCTTACGCGTACAAAGCAACTCAGCACTACTCATTTCAGGCGCTTCAGCCAGCGTACACCAAATCAGGAAAAGATCGAGAAAACGCACCTGCTGCGCATCAATCCCAATCGGCGAGAACGGGTTAATATCCAGCGACCGAACTTCAATATATTCAATGCCACCACGCAACAGCGCGTCTGAAGGAGCTTCACCGGATGCCGTTACACGTTTTGGCCGAATCGGTGCGTACAGTTCATTTTCAATTTGTAGCACATTCGCATTGAGCTGCAGGTACTGACCATCCCGATCTTTCACGCCAATTTCAGCATATTCTTTGGAAGGCGTTTTGATCGCCCTCTTCAAAGCATCAACGTAAGTAGGCAAATCGTTAAACGTAATACCGAGATTGTTCTGCGATTTGTTGGTGTACCCCAAATCACTCAGCCGCAAAGAGGTGGCGTAAGGCAGGTAGAGCATTCCCTTTTCACTACGTTCAAACGGTAGTGAACTTTCTTTACCCTGCAGGAAGGATGAACAAATTGCAGGAGACGCTCCAAACAGGTATGGGATAATCCAGCCAAAACGGTAATAGTTGCGAATCAGTCGCAAATATCCCTCTGAAATCTCGGCTTTGCCACTCTCCATGTCTTTTACGCCTGCCCACTCTTGCCAGAAAGATAGCGGCAGTGAAAAATTATAATGCACACCGGAAATAGTCTGCATCAAGGCACCATAGCGATGCTTCAGTCCCTGCCGGTACAGCGTTTTCATTCGGCCAATGTTTGAACTGCCATATTGCGCCAGTTCAATCTCATCTCCGGCGCCAATAAAGCATGGCATGCTGAAGGGCCACATACGCTCTTCACCAAGATCGCGGGAAACGTGGCGGTGTACATCACGCAGTAAAGCCAGTAGACGATCAATGTCTTGCTCAACAGGGGTGATGAACTCCAGCAGCGTTTCTGCGAAATCGGTAGTAATCCATTTATGAGTTAACGCTGAACCGAGTGAATCGGGATGTCCGGTGGTTGCCAGAAGGCCATCCGGCTTAACACGTAATGTTTCGCGCTCAATGCCGCGGCTGATGCCATTTAACGCATTAGGATGGGCTTCCAACCAGGAAAGCGCCTGTGATACATCCGGGATCAAATTGACCTCCCGCTCAGGAAAAATTTATTATTGTTTAGCATAATGTTAACCGTAGCCTTGACTATGCGCGATGCGCAACTCAATGCCACCACTCCATGCTCTGTAAGGTTGCAGCTGCAACCACAATGTAACGTAAGGTTTTGCCGATAGCTAAATACAGCGTCACTGGCAGCCAGGGAAGACGTAGCCATCCGGCCACGACGCACAGTACGTCGCCGACAACCGGTAGCCAGCTGAATAGCAACGCTGCAGGGCCAACTCGACGAAACCACGTTACGGCTGTGTCATGCCACCGTCCCTGTCGTTTTCGTGACAGCAGACGGCCAAGAATAATGTTTGTCAATCCACCGAGCGTGTTACCCAACGCAGCGATAAAAATTAAACCAATAACTGATGACTTTCCTGCAACCAGCAGAGCCGCCAGCAACACTTCAGAACTGCCAGGAAGCAGAGTGGCACTCAGGAAACTACTGGTAAACAACGAAGCATAAATAAGTAATTCGCTCACAACAGACGTACGTCAACAACATCCATACCAGCGGCTCTCGCTGCCTGTATACCAAAATCCGCGTCCTCAAAAACCACGCATTTTTCTGGGGCTACCCCCATTAACGCCGCACAGCGTAAAAATGTCTCGGGTTCAGGCTTATGCCGTTGAACATCATCGGCACCGACTATGCAATCAAAGCAATGACGGATCCCAAGGTGCTGCAATAGCATTTCAGCCATAGCATGTTCACTTCCGGTCCCTACTGCCATTGGACGGCGACCATGCCACACTTTCACCACCTCAACCAACGGCAGCGGCTGAACGCTTTCCAGCAGTATATCTTTCAGCAATTCTGTTTTTTCTGCGGCTAATAGTCTGGGATCGTGATCTGTCTGGTGGCTTTCAATGATCGCCTGCGCGATCCGCCAGGTAGGCGAGCCATTCAACCGAATCATTGCGGCTTCGTCAAAAGTCATTCCATAACGTGCCAGTACCTGATGCCAGGCCTTACGATGCGTTGGCTCCGTATCCAAAAGGGTCCCATCCATATCGAAAATCAGGCCATCATAGCAAGCGTACATTGTCTCTCCGGACATTGAGCAAACGAGTCTTTACTTTATCGCAAAGTGCAAGGATTGTCGCTGTCAGCGATAAACCGCATGTGCTTTGAAAGATGTAGCCGTTTCAGGATTCAGATAAACAGGCAAAATAAAAAGCAGGCGCAGACAGTAACAAGTAACTAGCTGAAATTTAGGATATTGCTGGTGTCTTTCAGACATTAAAACAGCGCATTCCCTACCGGGCGTCGCTACAGGCAGCATCATGATTAGGGGATAACTAAATAGGGAAAATATTTTTATTTCAGAGATGGTGCATCCGGGAGGATTCGAACCTCCGACCGCTCGGTTCGTAGCCGAGTACTCTATCCAGCTGAGCTACGGATGCATTAGGAAATACTTGGGAGATAATATGACCAACCTGAGGAAATACTTGATAAGAATACACATCCTGGATAATTAATCGGCCTGACCGCATCGCTCTTAAGCGACATTATCCTTTATGACTGGTATTAAGCATTTTATTACTTACCAGACGTAGCTGCGATTCTCTTGCAATAAATGGTGCATCCGGGAGGATTCGAACCTCCGACCGCTCGGTTCGTAGCCGAGTACTCTATCCAGCTGAGCTACGGATGCATTGCAACTTCGTGTATAACGCAGGGGTGAAAAAACTCACCGGATACGGGCTGCTAATTCCGTATTCAAACAACTTGCTATCTTGATATGGTGCATCCGGGAGGATTCGAACCTCCGACCGCTCGGTTCGTAGCCGAGTACTCTATCCAGCTGAGCTACGGATGCATCAAAATGGCGGTGAGGGAGGGATTCGAACCCTCGATGCAGCTTTTGACCGCATACTCCCTTAGCAGGGGAGCGCCTTCAGCCTCTCGGCCACCTCACCTTACGCGTTCTTACGAACTGTGCTTTTGAACTTTCTTTCTGCTCATCGGCACTGCGTGGCGCACATATTACTTTCCCGGACTTATAAGTCAAACAATTTTTCCCCCCGTGTGTTTGTTTGCACAAATCCCACGCAATCCGACTACTTTGAAGGCAAAAAGGATGATTTATCAACAGAAAACCGCGGTGCGTTTTCATGAAAAATAAGTGAGAAATATGAGAAATAACTGAACGTGAGAGCAAGGTAGAGAGGTACGCGGTAGCGCCTCGCCGTAAAAAAGCGAGGCGCTGTATCCGTTAGTAATTGCCTGGCGGGTTAGTTTTTTCAGCCTGGATACGCTGATAAATCTCTTCGCGGTGTACTGAAACTTCTTTTGGGGCATTAACGCCAATACGAACCTGGTTACCTTTAACGCCCAACACCGTTACAGTTACCTCATCACCGATCATGAGGGTTTCACCAACTCGACGAGTTAGAATAAGCATTCTTTGCTCCTTGAAAGATTAAAAGAGTCGGGTTCTTGGGCTCCCGGCAATATCCATCATATAACGCTAAACGTAGACAATGACAAATACATCGCATGTAAAAAATCACGCCAATACATTCTGCTGATAGTTAGTTTAGCCGAAATGCTCTTCATCAACCTGACTTTATAGTTACAGGGTGCGCTTCGCATGAAAAAGCGCCAAGTTATCTTTTGCTGGCGCTATCAGCATTGCATTTTCTTATTGTTACAATTTCGCAGTAACCCACGATTCAACGCTGGCCAATGCAGCAGGCAACGCCTGCGCATCGGAACCGCCCGCCTGGGCCATATCGGGCCGTCCACCGCCTTTCCCGCCTACCTGCTGTGCTAATGTTCCCACAAGTTCACCGGCTTTCACACGGTCGGTAAGGTCTTTTGTCACTCCGGCAATCAGGGAGACTTTTCCTTCCGTGACCGTCGCTAATACAATAATGGCCGAATGCAGCTGATTCTTCAGATCGTCCACCATCGTTCGCAGCATTTTAGGCTCAACATTATTGAGTTCACTTACCAGTAACTTAGTACCTTTGACCTCAATTGCTTTACTACTCAGCGAAGCACTTTCCTGCGCCGCCTGCTGATCTTTCAGTTGCTGTAACTCTCTTTCCAGTAAACGTACGTGCTCAATGACAGAACGTACCTTTTCGTTAAGGTTACTGCTATTCGCTTTTACCAGATGCGCAATATCCTGCAACTGCTCACTTTGCGCATAGACCTGCTGCAAAGCGCGCTCACCAGTCACCGCCTCAATACGACGTACGCCTGCGGCAGTTCCCGACTCAGCGATGATACGAAACAGGCCGATATCGCCAGTACGACGTGCATGTGTCCCACCACACAGTTCGGTAGAAAAATCGCCCATACTCAGGACACGTACATGGTCATCATACTTTTCACCAAACAATGCCATGGCGCCTTTAGACCGAGCGGCCTCCAGCTCCATAATGTTGGTATCAATCGAGAGATTATGACGAATCTGCGCATTCACTATATCTTCAACCTCACGAATCTCTTCAGGCCTCATCGCCTCAAAATGTGAGAAATCAAAGCGCAAATACTTATCATTAACCAGTGAACCTTTCTGAGCAACATGCTCCCCCAGCACCTGGCGCAAAGCCGCATGTAGTAAGTGGGTCGCAGAGTGATTAAGTCTGATACGTGCACGACGCGATTCATCCACCTGAGCATCCATACGATCGCCGATACGTACGTGCCCGGCAATAAGCTGACCAATATGGCCGATCGCCTGACCATATTTTTGGGTATCGCTGACACTGAAAGCGGCGTTAGCCCCCTTCAACTCTCCCGTATCACCAACCTGCCCACCCGATTCACCGTAGAACGGCGTTTCATCAAGTACAATGACGCCTTCCTGGCCGGCAGCAATCTCCTTCGCTTCCTTTCCGTCAACGAAAATGGCCGTGACGGTCGCTTTCAATGCCATCTGGTCATAGCCTTTGAAAGCAGAAGCAGAGTCAATGCGGATGACATTATTGTAATCCGTGCCAAAGCCGCTAGCTTCGCGTGCACGACGGCGTTGCTGTTCCATCGCGCGCTCAAATCCCGCCTCATCAATTTTGAGATTACGCTCGCGGCATACATCTGCGGTTAAATCTGCCGGGAAGCCAAACGTATCATACAGGCGGAAAACTGTTTCGCCATCAAGCATATCGCCCTGCAAGTTCGTCAACTCTTCATCTAACAACGCTAAACCACGCTCCAGCGTTCTGGCAAATTGCTCTTCCTCTGTTTTGAGGATCTGTTCAACCTGCGATTGCTGACGTTCCAGCTCTTCTCCTGCCGAGCCCATCACCTCAATCAGTGGCGCGACCAGCTTGTAGAAAAATACGCCTTTTGCGCCCAGCATATTGCCATGGCGAACAGCTCGGCGAATGATTCGCCGTAGTACATAGCCGCGGTTCTCGTTCGAAGGGATAACCCCATCCGCTATCAGAAAAGCACATGAACGGATATGGTCGGCGATGACACGCAGCGATTTATTCGTAAGGTCGCCAGCACCGGTTACCCGAGCAACAGACGCAATTAGCTTTTCGAATAAATCAATTTCATAGTTCGAGTTAACGTGCTGCAATACGGCAGCAATACGCTCTAGCCCCATCCCTGTATCAACAGACGGTTTCGGTAACGGTAACATTGTGCCGTCAGTCTGGCGGTTGAACTGCATGAAAACGATGTTCCAGATTTCAATGTACCGATCACCATCTTCCTCAGCTGATCCTGGCGGACCGCCCCAGATATGATCGCCATGATCGAAGAAAATTTCAGTACAAGGACCGCAAGGTCCGGTATCCCCCATCTGCCAGAAATTATCAGATGCATAGGCACTACCTTTATTATCACCGATGCGGATAATGCGTTCGCGCGGAACACCGATGTCATTGGCCCAGATTTCAAAGGCTTCGTCATCGGTTTCATAGACGGTCACCCACAAACGTTCTTTTGGCAGGTTAAACCACTGTGCACCTGTTAATAATTCCCATGCAAATGCAATTGCTTCCTGTTTGAAATAGTCACCGAAGCTAAAATTCCCCAGCATTTCAAAGAAAGTATGGTGCCGTGCGGTGTAGCCAACATTTTCAAGATCGTTATGCTTACCACCCGCGCGGACGCAACGCTGTGATGTCGTTGCTCGGGAATAGCTTCGTTTATCCTGACCTAAAAAAACGTCTTTAAATTGGTTCATACCGGCGTTAGTAAAGAGTAACGTCGGATCGTTATTTGGCACGAGGGAGCTACTGGCTACAACCTGATGTCCCTTGCTGTGAAAAAAGTCGAGAAACGTTTGACGAATCTCAGCAGTGCTCTTGCTCATATTTGTCCCGGAATCACGTAACGAATGTTTCGTGCATCATGCGACACGGCGACTTCATAGTCCAACCCGGCGATACACGAACAAAAAGTGGGAATAAGATAAAATTTCTTCAGTACGAAGTAAAATCCCATTGGCAGTCAATCATCAAAATTTCTGAAAATGCCCTGGATATCTTCCATAAAGAAGCCTTTCGACAGTAAATAGCGTTGTACTCTGTTTTTTTCTTTCCATTCCGTTGGTAAAGGCAGACCAAACTTTCGCTCTGCCACGTTAAATGCCGCTTCGCCCCAGTCAATATCAGCCATACTTAACACCGTATCGATATCTTCCCGAGCTATCCCCTTCTGCCCCAGCTCCATACGAATGCGCTGCGGACCATATCCTTTGCGGCTACGACTTGCCGTATAACGCTCAGCAAAATGGGCATCATCCAACCATCCGTGTTGATAGCACCAGGCTACTACCTTTTCAATTTCATCTTCCGGAATTTCCGGCCTCTCTTCCTGCCGATACATCGCTGCTCGCTGAATTGAAAGCACAAGCTTTCGACGAAATTCAGCCTCACTGTGATCACGCATTGCCAGTATTCGCACCGCACGATCGAGCAGTTGGGAAAATTGCTTACGGGAAGCCGTATCGTCAGACATAACACTCCGAACAGTTTAAAGCATGGTGATAAGCAACGAATGAACCCTTAACACAAGTCGTCCAATAATCTGGAATACTCAGCAGATCTCGTTTCTGCTGATCAATTTTGACGACGGTCTAAATACTTATCGCACACGCAAAGCGTAACGATAAATGCTCCAGGAAACAAAAGAAGTTGCTATCAGAATAGATAATTGGTGCAAAGAAGGAGGATACAACAGAAAAAAGCAGTGAGGACAGGACAAAATAGCGAGATTTTACGGTAAAACACGAGAGCAGCGTTTATGCTGCTCTCGTCTGGATTAGAAATCTTCGTTTGTTTCGCTGATTTCTTTAGGAAATTCTTCTTCAACAAAATCGGGTTTATCGTTGGCGCTGTTCAACAACATATCGCGCAGTTTCTGCTCAATCTCATTGGCTATGGCTGCATTTTCTTTAAGGTAATTGCCAGAGTTAGCTTTACCCTGCCCAATTTTGTCACCATTATAGCTGTACCAGGCACCCGCTTTTTCAATCAGCTTGTGCTTCACACCCAGATCAACTAATTCGCCGTAAACGTTGATCCCTTCACCATACATGATCTGGAATTCAGCCTGTTTGAATGGCGCTGCAATTTTGTTTTTTACCACTTTAACGCGAGTTTCGCTGCCCACCACATTGTCGCCTTCCTTGATCGCGCCGATACGGCGGATATCCAGACGAACGGATGCATAGAATTTAAGAGCATTGCCACCAGTGGTGGTTTCCGGGTTACCAAACATCACACCAATTTTCATACGGATCTGGTTAATAAAGATCAGTAGCGTATTTGATTGTTTAAGGTTACCCGCCAGCTTACGCATTGCCTGACTCATCATACGGGCAGCCAGCCCCATGTGTGAGTCACCAATTTCACCTTCAATCTCTGCTTTAGGCGTTAACGCTGCTACTGAGTCGACAATGATGACATCAACAGCGCCGGAACGTGCCAGAGCATCACAAATCTCAAGTGCCTGCTCACCAGTATCCGGTTGAGAACAAAGCAGGTTATCAATATCAACACCCAGTTTTTTTGCGTAAACAGGATCCAGTGCATGCTCAGCATCGATAAAAGCACAGGTCTTTCCTTTACGCTGCGCCGCGGCAATAACCTGCAGAGTAAGTGTAGTTTTACCTGAAGATTCAGGGCCATAGATTTCGACAATGCGGCCCATCGGCAAACCGCCCGCACCTAACGCGATATCCAGGGAAAGTGAACCAGTTGAGATGGTTTCAACGTCCATTGAGCGGTCTTCACCCAAGCGCATGATAGAGCCTTTACCAAATTGCTTCTCAATCTGACCGAGCGCTGCTGCCAGTGCTTTTTGCTTGTTTTCGTCGATAGCCATTTTTACTCCTAATCATGCAGGGTAAAGCGCTTACAAGGTTGCTTTACGATAATTCGATGCCAGTGATTATACTGTATAGTCATACAGTATCAAGTTTATTTTCGAGAAAATCATTAAGGAGGGTATGCAAAGCGTAAACCGCAGCCTGATGACGTATAGCGTCACGATCACCGGTAAAATGCTGTAAACAAGTGAGGAATCGACCATCAGCACAGGCAAAGCCGAACCAGACGCTGCCAACAGGCTTTTCTGCCGTTCCGCCTTCCGGCCCTGCGATTCCGCTTACCGATATGGCGAACTGCGCATTAGCCACCCGCAGCGCACCCACGGCCATTTCATGGACTACGACCTCGCTCACCGCTCCCCACCGCGCTAAAGACGGCTCACCCACGCCAAGCAGTTTTTGCTTCGCGCTGTTGCTATAGGTAACAAAACCGTACTCAAACCAGGCAGAACTGCCAGCAATGTCCGTCAGCGCTTTAGCAACCCAGCCACCAGTACAGGATTCTGCTACAGTAATCGTCGCATTGCGCTGCTGAAGGCACTTTCCTACCGAGATACTGAGTTGTTTCAATTCGTCGTCTGCCATATCCTTCTTCCCAATTCGTGACTCAAGTACAACGTTAACAACAAATCTACCCGTTTCCACTGCGTTTTTCAGAGAAAGCCTGCCGCAAAAAAACATTTTGCGCGCCCTCTTCCATTACGCCTTTACTATTTACCCACAAAAGTAGCCACTCCGGCCCATTAAAAATGCACTATTGCGGTATGTTGGGACACCTCAAGGAAGCATAACCAGTAAAATGAAAGCATCAACGGGTATGCTGCAAATGGTTCGGCCAGAGATACGGCCTGGATTGCCTCCGACTGAACCTCACTTACGTCCCAACAGAATTTCATATCTGCATCAGTAGAATCGAGCACAATATTTTATGAGTGTGATAATCGCTGAAATCAGGTGTAGGAAGGGAAAAAGATTCATGGCAGATAGTGGTGCAAACCGCCACATGGGTGCGTGGCGGTGTCTTCAACAGCCAATTAACAACAGCTGAGTACCAAAGACAGGCTAGTTTTTCTTCACGAACTCAGATTTGAGTTTCATCTGACCAAAACCATCGATTTTACAATCGATATTATGATCCCCTTCTACCAGCCGAATGCTTTTTACCCGGGTGCCTATTTTCAATGTCGAAGAGCTGCCCTTTACTTTCAGATCCTTCACAACGGTGACAGAATCCCCATCTGCCAGTAGATTACCGTTGGCATCTTTGACCACCAGCATATCGTCATCAGAAACAACGTTGGTTGCAGACCATACATGGCCACATTCCGGACAGTTCAACTGATCGCCATCCTCCCAGGTATATTCAGAATTGCATTTAGGACAGCTTGGTAACGATTGCATCGAAAACTCCGTTTGATAGATAAAAAGCCTGATTTACCCGGGATAATTCAGATTGCCGAACGATGGTGGCACTGTCGCAGCGAGTCGGGCTTACAAGCCAGAAAGACCCGCTACCTGCAATCCAATATGCCGCGAGAATAAATTTTGGGCGGCTATGTTATCTCCTTACATCAAGTAAGGGTAGTATAAATAGCCCGCCGTCCGGCTTCTCTTTATCTTGCCATTTTTACCGCCTGCCCCAGTTGCCAGACAGCCATAGCGTAATGCGTACTATGATTATAACGAGTGATCACGTAAAAGTTGGGTAATCCGTACCAATATTGATAACGGTTTCCCATGTCCAGACGCAGTAAGCTAACTTGTTGATAACCAGAGATCGATGATTGGGGAGAGACGCCTGCAGCAGCCAACGTTCCCGGCGAATATTGTGTGTTAAAACCATTTGCAAGGTTCGGTGCCTGACCGTTCGCCATGATTGCAACCTCACCATCTCTTTGCCAACCATGAGATTTGAAATAATTAGCGACACTGCCAATAGCATCAACCGGGTCCCATAAGTTGATATGCCCGTCGTGGTTGAAATCAACTGCATATTGTTTAAAGGAAGACGGCATAAACTGACCATATCCCATCGCACCTGCATACGATCCTCGTAAATCCAGTGGATCATCACCCTCCGTACGCGCCATCAGCAAAAAAGTCTCCAGTTCCGCACTAAAGAAATCAGCTCGACGAGGATAATTAAAAGCAAGCGTCGCCAACGCATCAATGATGCGCGTTTTACCCATCACCCGCCCCCAGCGGGTTTCAACCCCAATAATGCCGACAATAATTTCCGGTGGCACGCCGTAAACCTCGTAGGCACGCTGCAATTCATTCTGATAACGCTGCCAGAACGCAACCCCATTAGGTATATTATCCGGTGTTATAAACTTAGCCCGGTACCGTAACCAGGCACCATTGGGCCCTACCGGAGCGGGGCCAACCGGCGCCTGGCGGTCCATCAGCTTAATCACCCAATCCAGTTGCTTTGCCTGCGCCAGGACATCATGCAACTGTTGCCGATCAAAGCTATGTTCGCGCACCATCTTATCAACAAAACGCTCAGCGGCAGGGTTCCGGGAAAAATCACCACCAAGTGGATGCAAAGTATGGGACGGCTCAAGTAAAAATCCGCCGCCTTTAAAAGGATTTTCTCCCTGCGATGGCTCTGGTACCGGGGATTTACTACTGCAGGCAGCAAGGAAAAGGAAAAGGAAAAGGGGAAGAAATTTGGCCACAGCACGCATTCAGAGATCCGTCCTAATGAGGGATAAATAGAGCGTTATCTTAAGCTATTGCAGACTATGAATAAAAGAGTAAACCACCCATCCCGTGATCGATGAGAATTGGATATACCGCCCCTTCAGGCAACGTAGAACAAAGTGATGAGCGTTGATGCTGTCAGTTCTATCCATGCAGGAGCCCGAAGGATGACATCTTCCCTCCTGGGATTGAACTGAGTGATCAGGAGAGAAGATATCAGGACACATCTTGCTAAAAACCATGCAGGGCCTGGCAGACCCGATAGCGGCTACTAGCGACGATTGCGTACCAGCTGGTAACTGCGCGTCAGGTACTCCACAGGCGCGCTCCAGATATGCACCAGTCTACAGAAGGGAAAGAGCAGGAATAACGTCATACCCAGTACCATGTGCAGACGGAAGATCAGTGCAACGCCTTCCAGGTGCTGTGAAGCGCCACCATGGAAAGTCACCACAGCTTGCGCCCACCCCACCAGCTTCATCATCTCGCTGCCATCCATATGCTGCGCAGAGAAAGGAATGGTCAGTAACCCCAGACAAACCTGCACGACCAGCAGCGTAATAATCAGAATATCCCCTACGCTACTGGTAGCCCGCACACGTGGGTTGGTCAGACGCCGTTTAAGTAATAATCCTCCGCCGACCAGCGTCATCAGGCCACAAATCCCACCCGCAATCATTGCCAGCTTCTGCTTGACGTCGATAGGCAAAAACGACTCGTACATCCAGTGCGGCGTCAACATACCGACAATATGGCCAAAGAAAATGCCGATAATGCCGATATGAAACAGGTTTGAAGCCAATCTCATCCCTTTTTTATCAAGCATCTGACTAGAACCGGCTCGCCATGTGTACTGCCCGTAGTCATAGCGTAACCAGCTGCCAATCAGGAAGACAGATCCTGCGATATAAGGGTAAATGTCGAAAAAAAACTTGGTTAGAAATTGCATGATTAGCTTCCTGTGGATCGCGTTGTGGCTTGGGCCACATCCAGATACTGTGGCGCAACCGCTCCGGCAAAACGACGCTGATGCGCGGCCTGCTGTGCCGAAGCACAGCCCTGTTCGCCGAGGAACTTAACCTGCTCCTCTTCCCAAACGGCATCCAGTGCCTCTGGCGTGTCGTCACGGGCCTCCCTCGCTACCTGAGGTTGTAAGTTTTCAAACTCTACATCAGCCCCGGACAGCGAATGTAATATTTCAAACAACACAGCATACGGGCTTTGACGCTGCTGCAAACGTGCCGCCAGCAGTGCAAGGATCGGTACGATATCCTGCAAACCTCCTCGCGCCCGTTCAATATCACCGTTAGCCAGATACTCCAAATAAAGTGGTAGAAAATCTGGTAACTCCCTGGAATTCAGCTCGAGACCATCGGCCCGATACTGCTCCATTAAATCGACCATCGCCTGTCCGCGATCTCGCGATTCACCGTGCACATGTTCGAATAACAGTAGCGAGGTGGCACGACCACGATCAAACAACTCACAGTAGTCGGCCTGCACATCCAGTAGCGGACGCGCGCAGAATTGATCGATAAATTCTGCCAGTGCAATGCGGTACTGGGGGGCCAATTCACTGGCCGCTTCCACGGCGTCCAGCAGGTCCTGACGATGATCGAACAATGCCCGATCGGGGTAATCCAGCAGACGCGCAATAACGCAGAGAGCAATCATGACGCATCCTCCTGGCGAACAGTTTTTTTCGTGACGTCAATCGCATCAATACGGCGGCTATTAAACAGATTGAATTTACTGTCACTGCCATGACAACCATCACCGAAGCTAAAGCCACAGCCTTTACTCTCAGGGAAAGCTTCACGCGCCAGTTCTCGGTGGCTTGAAGGCACGACAAAACGATCTTCATAGTTGGCAATAGCCAAGTAACGATACATTTCCTGCGCCTGGGCCTCGGTTAGGCCAACCTGCTCCAGTGCTCGCGTATCCACTTCCCCTTCCACCGTCTCCGCGCGTTTGTAATGACGCATTGCCATCATACGTTTCAGCGCGAGCAGGACAGGTGCGGTATCACCCGCAGTCAAAAGATTCGCCAGATACTGAACCGGGATACGCAGGCTTTCGATATCCGGCAACACACCGCTGTGCGCCAGCATACCCGCATCGGCAGCAGACTGAATCGGAGACAACGGCGGGACATACCATACCATGGGTAAAGTACGGTACTCAGGATGCAGCGGCAGGGCCAGCTTCCAGTCCATCGCCATTTTGTAAACCGGCGAGTGCTGAGCCGCATCAATGACGCTCTGTGGCACACCGTCTTTCAGAGCCTGTGCAATGACCGCCGGATCATGTGGATCGAGGAAAATATCCATCTGACGTTGGTACAGGTCTTTCTCATTTTCGGTTGATGCCGCTTCTTCGATACGGTCGGCGTCATACAGCAATACACCAAGATAACGGATACGACCCACACAGGTTTCAGAACATACCGTTGGCTGACCCGCTTCAATACGTGGATAGCAGAAAATACATTTTTCTGATTTACCGCTTTTCCAGTTGAAGTAGATTTTTTTATACGGGCAACCGGTTAGGCACATACGCCAACCACGGCATTTGTCTTGATCGATCAACACGATGCCATCTTCACCACGTTTATAAATCGCACCGCTTGGACACGTTGCCACACAGGCTGGGTTCAGACAGTGCTCGCACAAACGCGGCAGATACATCATGAAGGTGTTTTCAAACTGGCCGTACATCTCTTTCTGGATATTATCGAAGTTTTTATCCTTAGAGCGTTTTTCAAACTCGCCGCCCAGGATCTCTTCCCAGTTAGGGCCATTTTCAATTTTCTTCATCCGCTGACCGGTAATCAGCGAGCGAGGGCGAGCAATAGGCTGATGCTTCCCTGCCGGAGCGGTATGCAGATTCTGATAATCGTAATCAAAGGGTTCGTAATAATCATCTAAAGCGGGAACATCCGGGTTAGCAAAAATTTTCGATAGCAGCCCTACGCGATTACCCATGCGGGGTTCCAGCTTACCGTTAATTTTACGTATCCAGCCGCCCTTCCATTTTTTCTGGTCTTCCCAGGCATGGGGATATCCCACGCCTGGTTTACTTTCCACATTATTGAACCAGGCATACTCCATGCCTTCACGGCTGGTCCAGACGTTCTTACAGGTCACTGAACAGGTGTGGCAACCGATGCATTTGTCCAGGTTCAATACCATGCCGACTTGCGAACGAATTTTCATTGGCTTTTCTCCTGCTGGCTACCCTGACAATCATCGTTACCTTCGCCATCTAACCAGTTAATATTGTTCATCTTTCTGACTACGACAAATTCATCGCGGTTAGAGCCCACGGTGCCGTAGTAGTTAAAGCCATAGGAAAGCTGCGCATAACCCCCGATCATATGCGTGGGTTTCGGACAGGTTCTTGTGACCGAGTTGTGGATCCCACCGCGTTGGCTGGTAATTTCTGAGCCAGGGATATTCACAATGCGTTCCTGCGCGTGATACATCATGGTCATTCCGGCCGGGATACGCTGGCTGACTACGGCACGTGCCGTTAACGCACCGTTGGAGTTAAATACCTCTATCCAGTCGTTATCGACAATTCCCAGTTCTTTCGCATCGTCCTCACTCATCCAGACAATCGGACCGCCACGAGACAATGTCAGCATCAGCAGGTTGTCACTGTAGGTCGAGTGAATACCCCATTTCTGGTGTGGCGTCAGGAAGTTCAGCGCTTTTTCCGGGTTACCATTCGGTTTCTTGTTCAGCAGGGGCTTCGCCGCCCGCGTATCAATTGGCGGACGATAGACCAGCAGACTTTCACCAAAGGCACGCATCCATTCATGATCCTGATAGATCTGCTGACGGCCGCTCAGGGTACGCCATGGAATCAACTCATGAACATTGGTATAACAGGCATTGTATGAAACATGTTCATCTTCCAGGCCAGACCAGGTTGGGCTGGAAATAATTTTGCGCGGCTGGGCCTGGATATCACGGAAGCGAATCTTTTCATCTTCTTTATTGAGTGCCAGATGCGTATGGTCAAGCCCGGTAATATCGCTCAACGCCTGCCAAGCTTTTACCGCCACCTGGCCGTTCGTTTCTGGTGCCAGCGACAGAATCACTTCGGCAGCGTCAATTGCGCTATTGATATTGGGACGACCTGCCGCCGGACCGTCGGCCTTGACGTAGTTCAGCTGTTTCAGGAAGTCGACTTCCGTCTGGGTATTCCAGTTAATTCCTTTACCACCATTGCCTAACTTGTCCATCAACGGTCCAAGCGAGGTAAAACGTTCCCAGGTTGCCGGATAATCACGCTCAACAGCGATAATATGTGGCGCAGTTTTACCTGGAATTAAATCGCATTCGCCTTTTTTCCAGTCCTTCACGTCAAACGGTTGTGCCAGCTCGGCTGGTGAGTCATGCTGAACTGGCAGCGTAACGATATCCGTCTCCACGCCTAAATGACCTACGCACACGTCAGAAAACGCTTTGGCGATACCTTTATAAATTTCCCAGTCACTTTTCGATTCCCAGGCTGGATCGACAGCCGCTGACAGCGGGTGAATAAATGGATGCATATCCGACGTATTCATGTCGTCTTTTTCATACCAGGTCGCAGTAGGCAGCACAATATCAGAATAGAGACAGGTACTGGACATACGGAAATCGAGGGTTACAACCAGGTCCAGTTTTCCTTCCCCACCCTGATCCTGCCATTCAACTTCTTCCGGCTTCACTGCTCCTTGCAGGCCTAAATCTTTACCCTGGATACCGTTTTCGGTTCCCAGCAGATACTTGAGCATGTACTCATGCCCTTTGCCGGAGGAACCCAGCAGGTTAGATCGCCATACAAACAGGTTACGTGGAAAGTTTTGTGGGTTATCTGGCTGTTCTGCGGCAAAACGCAGTGTGCCATTTTTCAGGCTGTCGACCGTAAAATCAATTGGTGACTGACCTGCCGCTTTAGCTTGTGCCGCCAGATGCAATGGGTTTGTCCCAAGTTGTGGAGCAGATGGCAGCCATCCCATACGTTCGGAACGAACGTTAAAGTCAATCAGGCTACCCGTGTAGCGGGATTTATCCGCAAGTGGGGAAAGCAACTCGCTGGTCGCGACCGTTTCGTAACGCCACTGGCTGGAATGGTTATAAAAGAATGAAGTGCCGTTCATATGACGTGGTGGACGCTGCCAGTCAAGGGCGAATGCCAGCGGTGTCCAACCGGTTTGCGGACGCAGCTTTTCCTGGCCCACGTAATGCGCCCAGCCACCCCCACTTTGTCCAACGCAGCCACAGAAGATCAACATATTGATCAAACCGCGGTAGTTCATGTCCATGTGATACCAGTGGTTCATCCCGGCGCCGACGATGATCATTGAACGACCGCGCGTTTTCTCAGCGTTTTCAGCAAATTCGCGGGCGATACGGATGATATTCTGACGAGACACGCCTGTAATTTTCTCTGCCCAGGCTGGGCTGTAGGCCTTTATATCATCGTAGCTGTTGGCACAGTTCGCATCATCAAGGCCACGATCAAGACCATAGTTGGCCAGCGTCAAATCATAAACACTGGTCACTAGCGCCTCACTGCCGTCCGCCAGCTGCAGACGTTTCACTGGCAGTTTATGTAGCAGGATCTCGTCCAGTGCTACGCTGTTGAAATGCTCGCTCTCAGATCCACCGAAATACGGAAAACCAACGTCGGCCACGTCATCATGGCTACCGAGCAAACTAAGCTGCAACTCAACTTCTTGCTGTGACTTACCTTCGCGTTGCTCCAGGTTCCATTTACCTTTTTCACCCCAGCGGAAACCGATAGAACCTTGCGGGGCAACCAGTTCACCGTTGGCTTCGTTATAGGCAATGGTTTTCCATTCAGGATTATTTTCCTGACCTAATCCATCCACCAAGTCGCTGGCACGCAGCATACGACCGGCCGCATAGTATCCACCTTCACGTGGCTCCAGCAGTACCAGCATTGGCATATCGGTGTAGTGGCGAACGTAATCACGGAAATAGCTGACTTCACGATCGAGGTGGAACTCCCTCAGCATGACATGGCCCATTGCCAGCGCCATCGCGCTGTCAGTGCCCTGCTTTGGATTCAGCCACTGATCGCACAGCTTGGCGACTTCGGCATAGTCTGGCGTTACCGCAACCGTTTTGGTCCCTTTGTAACGAACTTCCGTAAAGAAGTGGGCATCCGGGGTACGCGTCTGCGGGACGTTAGACCCCCAGGCAATAATGTAGGAAGAGTTATACCAGTCTGCCGATTCCGGCACGTCGGTCTGCTCGCCCCATGTCATTGGCGAAGCGGGAGGCAGATCGCAATACCAGTCGTAGAAACTCAGGCAGGTCCCACCAATCAGTGAGAGATAACGCGCGCCGGAAGCGTAAGAAACCATGGACATCGCCGGAATGGGCGAGAACCCCATAATACGGTCAGGACCAAAGGTTTTTGCCGTATAAACATTCGAAGCCGCAATCAGCTCATTGACTTCCTGCCAGCTGGAACGAACAAAGCCACCGCGACCACGCGCAATTTTGTAACTTTTGGCTTTCTCTGGATCGCTGACGATGGAGCCCCAGGCATCAACAGGATCGCTGTGCTGGGCTTTCGCCTCACGCCACAACGTGATCAGGCGTTTACGCATTAAGGGATATTTCAGCCGGTTCGCGCTGTAGAGGTACCAGGAATAGCTGGCTCCACGCGGACAGCCGCGAGGTTCATGGTTAGGTAAGTCGGGACGGGTGCGTGGGTAATCGGTTTGCTGCGTTTCCCAGGTGACCAAACCATTTTTGACGTAAATTTTCCAGCTACATGATCCCGTGCAATTGACTCCGTGAGTAGATCGCACGATTTTGTCGTGCTGCCAGCGACTACGGTAGCCGTCTTCCCAGTCACGATTGGAATTCATTGTCTGGCCATGTTTGCCAGAAAATGGTTCAGCTATTTGCTTGAAATAACGAAACCTGTCTAAAAACTTGCTCATCCGGAATGCTCCTGAAGGCTCTGCGTTGTTATATGAATGACTGAACATTGCTCAAACTGTGAACTAAGCCTACTGAGGCGTCCGGTGCTGCAGATTGATTGCGATCAAGAGAACGCGTCGACAGGTTGTGGATACAACCAATAACTACCACTAAAGTATAAATAAAGTAAATGCCAACAACTAACTGAAAAACAAAGTAAAATTCAAAAAACAACCTAAGCGATATGACGAGTAATGGCATAGCAGATATTTAGGGGTAGTAACTCAACGGAGGCCGGTTAAATTGCGCGAGTCGACGCTTTTCAAGCTACTGATAAACGCAATCGCACGATAAATAGCCACGGGGTTACTGAAGGAATGTAGCGAGGGTGGTATGAAACAAAAATGCCCCTTTTAATAGGGGCATTTTTAATAGCGACGGGTGTTATTTTTTACGGCCGTAAACCAGCCAAGTGATGGCGATACACAAGATATAAAATACCAGGAACACCTTCATTGCACCGGCAGGTGAACCGGTCAGTGCCAGTGAAGTACCAAAGGTCTGGGGAATGAAAAATCCTCCCGCCGCACCAATGGCTGAGATAAAGCCCAAAGCCGCAGCGGTATCGGTCACCGCTTCGCTCTGCGCAGCCTCATCACTGGCGCCGCGACCTTTTGCACGTTCAAGCGTAATTTTTCTGAAGATAACCGCGATCATTTGGTAGGTCGATCCACTTCCCATTCCCGCAGTCAAAAACAGCACCATAAAGACACCAAAGAAAGCGATAAAAGACCCTTCCTGGCCGTTCCCCGGTAGCGTAAAAAAGATTAGTGCAGTAAAGATGGCCATAACAATGAAGTTAATGAGCGTCACTTTCACGCCACCAAACTTATCAGATAATATGCCCCCCGCCGAGCGGGCCAGAGCGCCAAGCAAAGGACCAAAGAATGCATAGTGCAAAATCACTACATCGGGGAACTGCGTCCTGGATAACATGGCAAAGCCGGCGGAAAAACCGATGAATGAACCAAAAGTGGCCAGGTAAAGCAGACTCATAATCCACAAATGGAGGCGTTTGAGTACCGGCAATTGCTGTCGAAGCGAGGCCTTAGATGCAGAAAGATCGTTCATACCGAACCAGGCAGCCAGCGTAGCAACGAATAGAAACGGAACCCAAATCCACGCTGCATTTTCCAGCCACATATGACTACCATCGGCAAGCGTTTGTCCGGAGCCGCCGAAAAAGCCAAAAATGGCAAAAGAGATCGCCAGCGGTGCAAATAACTGCATCACACTCACGCCCATATTGCCAAGACCACCGTTAATACCCAACGCCCCTCCCTGATGAGCTTTGGGGTAGAAGAAGCTGATATTCCCCATACTCGAGGCGAAGTTAGCGCCAGCAAAACCGCATAAGAGTGAAATTATGACGAAAGTATTAAACGTTGTGCGAGTATCCTGTACCGCAAAACCCAGCCAAATGCAGGGAATGAGTAAGAAACAGGTACTGAAAGCGGTCCAGCGTCGTCCTCCAAATATAGGAATAACAAAAGAGTAAGGTACGCGGAGAATCGCCCCGGAAACGGAAGGTAGCGCGGTCAACAAGAACAGTTGATCGGTAGTAAAATTGAAACCCACTTTATTCAAATTTACCGCAACGGCACTAAATAACATCCAGACACAAAAGGCGAGTAGTAAACAGAATACAGAAATCCACAGATTACGGCTGGCAATACGCTTGCCGCGCTGCTGCCAAAATTCCGGATTTTCAGGTTGCCAGTCCCGAATTACTGCACCTGTTTTTTTGGCGATTGGAGAGGTGAGCTGTGACATATTTTTCCCTGATATAAATAACACTCCCCCCACCCTATGTATCCCTCTCAGCAGTAGAGTTGACATAAATCAACCATAATGCAGATGAGGGTATCAACTTACATGACCTTCCACCCATTAAGAAGTAGCCACAACTACACAGTAAAACTCATTAAAATCATTAAGTTAATTATTGAAAATACACATAACTGCGCTAGATCATGTGAGGAGGAAATTAGTGATTAATCCTTTATGGGTATATTTCTATCACGATGGATAATGAAAAATACCTCACAATAATGGCGATATTCACACTGACATCAGCTTTATTACTCACTCAGGAGCACCCGCCCATGACACGCCTATTGGCTCCGCTATCCCTCGTTAACCAACTTGCATGCGCGCTATTAATGCTGGGTTCGCTAGGTATTGGCGGTATGAGCATTTCTGCATGGATGGCACAAAGCATTCAGGGAAACGCACATGCAATCAACGTCGCGGGTTCATTACGTATGCAAAGTTATCGGCTTTTAGCGCAGGTGCCGCTAAATTCCAGCCATGAGGATCTCATCAGGAAACTGGATAGCGATGTGCATAATGCCCGTTTACAAAAAACGGTCAGCCAGGGCAGCCTTACGCTTCAGTTAAAGGTGCTTCAGGACGAATGGCAGCAAAACCTGCAGCCGATGTTACGCCGCGCGCAATCACCAGTCCAGGCGGCAGATGAAGTTGCCAGTTTTGTCACTATGCTGGATACCCTGGTTGCACAAGTCGATCGACAAACTGAAAACCGTTTATTCCGTATGTCACTTGTGCAGGGCAGCTTTATTTTTCTCATCATTTGTTTACTTATCAGTACGTTTATCTGGTTTCGGCGACGGTTATTACAGCCCTGGCGGCAGTTAATAAGGCTGGCACACGCTGTCGGTCATGGCGATTTTAGTCAACGTTTTGTCACCAACCGTCGTCTGGATGAAATGAGCGTATTAGGCGAAGCCCTGAATAGCATGTCGGGCGAGCTATCAGTGATGTACGCCGGGCTGGAAAAACGCGTCAAGGAAAAAACAGCGGATTTAGAACGGAAAAACCAGGTACTTCATTTTCTTTATCATTCCAGCCAGCAGCTCCATACCGGCGATCCAATTGAACAACGTTTGACCCCGCTGCTTAATGAATTACAGAATTTACTCCCCCTGCGCGCCATCGATGTCAGACTCTATGAAAATAATCTGGAACAGCAATTTTTACAGCTTAGCGGTCAGGCTGAAATAACCGAGTCTGAGGAGACGGATATCACACCGTATCCTGTAACACAGGATCGCATAGCCGAGGATATGCCAGCCTCAATTAGCCTTCCTCTGAGTGATAAACTAGGCAATTATGGCGTATTGCTGGCCCAACCTGTACGACAACTGAAAGAAGAGCACTATCAGCTACTCCGCATGCTGGTAGAACAATTAACCAGTATGCTTGCTCTTGAGCAGCAGGTTGATCATCAGCAACAGCTAATGTTGATGGAAGAGCGGGCAGCCATCGCTCGCGAGCTGCATGATTCAATTGCTCAGTCGCTCTCTTGTCTGAAAATCCAGGTGAGTTGCCTGCAAATGCAGAAAATTAACCTACCGCCACAGAGTCTTGAACTGATAAACCAGATGCGGGAGGAGCTCAACGTAGCCTACCGTCAGCTACGAGAATTATTGACCACTTTTCGACTACGTTTAACCGAACCCGGATTACTGCCGGCATTGCAATCCACCACGCAAGAATTCAGCCTACGCCTCGGCGTTAATGTCGAACTGGAGTATCAATTGAATCCGCGAACTGTTGCTCCCTGGCAGGCGATTCACCTGTTGCAGATCGCCCGTGAGGCACTGAGTAATATTCACAAACACGCCAATGCCAGCCAGGTGCACATTCAGGTTACTGCATACCAAGGGGAAGTCACATTAAGCGTGACGGATAACGGGCGTGGCCTGCCCGATAACGCGGAACGACCCGATCACTACGGTTTAATCATCATGCGCGATCGCGCCAGAAGTTTACATGGACGGTGCGATATTTTACCGCGTGAAAATGGCGGCACCGAAGTCCGGGTAACTTTCCGCCCGGCCAACCAAGATATCGATTAAGAGAAAAATGATGACAGATGAAGTCGCCACTATATTACTGATTGACGATCACCCTATGCTGCGAAACGGTGTTAAACAACTTATCGGTATGGATAACTGTTTACAGCTGATCGCAGAAGCCAGTAATGGTGAACAAGGCGTCGCCCTGGCCGAGCAGTACGATCCCGATCTGATTTTGCTCGATCTGAATATGCCAGGAATCAATGGGTTGGAAACTCTGGAGCGACTGCGTGCGACGGCACTTTCCGGGCGTATTGTGATCTTTAGCGTATCAAACCATGAAGATGATGTAGTTAATGCGCTAAAACTTGGTGCGGATGGTTATCTACTGAAAGATATGGAACCCGAAGAGTTGTTGAAATCACTGCACCAGGCTGCGCTGGGACAGTTGGTGTTAAGTGAGGCGCTAACGCCGATCCTTGTCTCAAATCTGCGAGAAAACCGTCCGGCTGAAGAACGTGATATTCAGCAACTAACTCGTCGGGAAAGGGATATTTTAAAGCTTATCGCTCAGGGAATGACCAACAAGGTAATCGCTCGCCGTTTGACCATTACGGAAAGTACAGTAAAAGTACATGTAAAACATATGTTGAAAAAGCTGAAGTTAAAATCACGGGTAGAAGCCGCCATTTGGGTTTTACAACACAACGGTGAAGCATAAAAAGCCGCGATCGTTCCACGAGTAAAACAGGTACAGCTTCAGCATGCGATGTGTTTTTTTGCATATCTCCCCCGATCGTCGTGATAATGTGTCTTTGCTCTTTTTGTGGAGTGCTCGTGAACAATTCACAGCAACATTATCCGGCGCGCAAGCGCCCCATGAAACTCAGCACCTCCGTCACCCTGATGGTCAGCACGGTGATTATCTCCGTGCTGCTCGTTGTCCATATTCTCTATTTCTTTCAAATCAGTCATACCACGCAAGAGGGTGTTAAAAATAAAGGCCTCGCCGTCGCCCGGACACTGGCCGCCTCACCCGAAATCCAACGCGGCCTAACCCTACCGCCCACCAGTAATATTATTCAGCCGATTGCCTCTGCGGTTCAGCAGAGCAATGACTTGCTATTTGTGGTTGTCACTAATATGCAAGGTATTCGTTACTCTCACCCGCAGCAGAGCATCATTAATCAGCGATTTATCGGGGAAGATATCAACCCGGCGTTACACGGCCAAGAGAATGTCGCCATAAACCATGGGGTACTGGCAGAGGCACTTCGCGTTTTTACTCCGGTATATAACCAACAGCATCGGCAAATCGGTGTGGTCGCCATCGGCATTTCGCTGAGCGCAGTGGCACAGCAAATAAATCAAAGCCGCTGGAGTATTTTCTGGACGGTTTTATTTGGCGCACTGGTTGGAGCCCTGGGAACGATCGGCCTGGTAAAAATGTTAAAACGAATACTTTTTGGGCTTGAACCTTATGAAATATCGACATTATTCGAACAGCGACAAGCGATGTTGCAATCGATTAAAGAAGGGGTGATAGCAATCGATCATCAGGCGCAGATCACGTTGATTAATCAAGAAGCCCGGCATCTTTTTTCAGAAATCGATAGAGTAAACTGCGAGAACATTGAAGATATTAATGGGGCCGGGCAGCTGATCTTCAACCTGCGTGAAGTACTGCAAACCGGTGTTCCCCGACGGGATGAGGAGATTCATTTTAATGGCCGCTCACTCCTCATCAATACCGTACCGGTCCGCAGCAATACCACTCTTATTGGCGCGATTTGCACCTTCAGGGATAAAACAGAGGTCAGCCAACTGATGCAGCGCTTAACCGGCATGGTCAATTATGCCGATGCATTACGTGAGCGCTCTCATGAATTTATGAACAAGCTGCATGTCATTTTGGGCTTGCTACATATGAAAAGCTATGTGCAACTTGAAGATTATATTATTAAAACAGCCAATAATTATCAGACAGAAATTGGCTCACTACTGGGGAAAATTAAATCGCCGATAATCGCCGGTTTTCTATTGAGCAAAATTAACCTTGCTGCGGATAAAGGCTACCAGCTGACGCTCAGCGACGACAGTTTCTTACCCGATAACGGCAACGAAAAGCAGGTCGCCGCGCTCATCACCATTTTAGGTAATTTGATCGAGAACGCACTGGATGCCATGGAGAAACAGTCAGGGGGTGAGGTCAACATCTTGCTGCATTACCATAATGGCTGGCTGGCCTGTGAAGTCAGTGATGATGGCCCCGGAATACCCGCGGAGCATCTTGATGCAATATTTAAAAAGGGGTTTTCATCGAAGGGAGAGCAGCGAGGCATGGGTTTATTTCTTACCAAACAGCAAATCCAGAGTCTTGGCGGCAAAATCGTAGTAGAGTCCGAACCTGGTGTATATACCCAATTTTTTGTACAACATCCCTGGGACGGAGGAAACATAAGCGTATGATCAATGTGTTAGTCGTCGATGATGACGCTATGGTTGCGGAACTCAACCGCTGCTATGTCGGCCAAATCCCTGGATTTACCTGCTGTGGCATCGCCGCTACACTGCAGCAGGCTAAAGACTGCGTTCTGCATAATCAGCAACCGATTGATCTGATCTTGCTGGATGTTTATATGCAACAGGATAACGGATTGGATCTGCTTCCCGAGTTACGTCATGCAAAACGCCCAATCGACGTGATCGTCATTTCATCAGCGGCGGATGTCACAACTATCAAAGAGTCCCTGCATTACGGCGTTGTGGATTATCTGATAAAGCCGTTCCAGTTCTCCCGCTTTGAAGAAGCGCTTACCGGATGGCTACAAAAAAAGTCACTGATGGATAAACAGCAATATTACCAGCAAGCCGATTTGGATATGCTGTTGCACAGCTCTCCGGCCACCGCGGATACTCAGCGGCTCCCTAAGGGATTAACGCCGCAAACATTACGTACGCTTTGCCAGTGGATTGATGCACATCCCGGCGCTGAATTTTCAACGGATGAACTTGCCGCCGCCGTAAATATTTCGCGGGTATCCTGCCGTAAATATCTTATCTGGTTGGCGCAGTGTCAGATCCTTTTTACCTCAATTCATTATGGAGTGACGGGCAGGCCGGTATATCGCTACCGTCTGCAGGCAGAACACACTGCGCTGCTCAAACAGTATTGCCAGTGAACCGGTCAGAAAACAACATCAGGCCATGTGGTAGCGGTTATCTATCAAAGTAAACGAAAACTGGTGCTGCGAGGAAAAGATAACCTGGCGATCTTTGGTGACAAAAATGGCTTCAATCTCCGGTAGTCCAGCGAGATAGCGAAGCCCTTTTTCAACACCCATGCCATACAGCAGTGTTGTAAAGATATCCCCATCGATAGAATGCGTAGAAATAACGGTAACGCTCAGTAGTTCATTATCCAGGGGATAACCGCTTTTGCTATCAAGAATATGGTGATAACGCCGTCCATCCAGTTCAAAGTAGCGCTCGTATATGCCGGATGTCACAACGGACTTATTATTTACGTTGATCACACCAATCAGGGCATCGGGAGAGGAAAAAGGGGCTTTCAGACCAATAGCCCAGTGCTGCTGTCCACTGCTATCAGGAACGCCGAGAGTTTGCACGTTGCCGCCCAAGTTGATCAGTGCATGTTCAATATGCTGTTGCTGCAGATAGTCGCGCACGACATCAGCAATATAACCTTTCGCAATGGCACCCAGGTCAATTTCCATACCGGCTTTCTCAAGCATCACCGAACGGTCCTGCTCATTAAGAATGACGAGGCCAGGATCGGTTAGCGCCAGCAGAGCCTGCAATTCTTCGTCAGGTGGAACACGATTACCCTGAAATCCAATCTTCCAGCGCTTAACTAGCGGGCCGATAGCAAGATTAAAGCAGCTATCCTTCAGCATACTCACGGCTTTGGCGCGTTTGATCAGGTAAAACACCTGCGGACTGACCTCCACAGCATGGCGACCTGCAGCATGATTAATCGCCATCACTTCAGAGTGTGGGCGATTAACCGTAAAAATATTTTCCTGTTGTTTAATCAGCCTGAAAACACGAGAGGCCAGATCCTGATTATGTTCAAATAACCTGAGCAGAATGGGGGATCCCATCAATACTGCAGAATACGTATAAATACCTTCTTCATCTGGCATAAAACTGCACCTGTATCAGAAATATATGCAAATTTGTGCAAAAACCATTCGCTCCTGACCGAGTTGCCCGGCGTGGGTGACAACTGACAAATCGCTCAGGAACAGATCTGAATGCTATTGACCATCCCCCTTCGCAAGGTCAGGCACAGAAATGTACCATGAGTCAGCAAACCTACAACTTGAAGCCTGATGAGTATAACCTCATCCGCAATGACATTCGCCGCACAGTGGAGACTCTACAGGAACGGCCTCACCTGCCTACAGATATTCTACCCAACATATTCACCGTGCTTTGCGGAAAATGACTTGATTTGATTACCATGTCGACTATCTGTTCGGCGACATAACCGCAAAAATAATAAAAGCATCAGGTTGACATCCATTAGATGCCGATATTACTTATCATTTTCCATTTGTGATTAACATCATATTTTCAATATAACAAAATACTTAATTTCGCGGTAACCGACCCAATAAATGAACCATTCCATTCAACTTAAAAATAATTAACCCTGACAATGTTAAATTTAAAAAAATAATTAACGCTTTATTTACACGATATTTAAACTGTCAATAAACCGTCACAAAGCCCCCTACAACAGGATGTTACACCTTAAAAAGGCCACTATCGCCCTATTTAATAAGCCATCCCGCCTCATGGAACCTGTCTTATTTTTAAATGAAAAAAGCCTTTTTATTTATTGATAAAGATCAAAGGTAATAACCCTAAAAATCGCATTATAGAAATATACATCCCTAAAACTGGGCCAAGTATCCGAAAATGATGACAGCCTAAAAAAGATGCTGGAAGCATGTTTAGCACCGCCAAAATAAGACGGTTTAAAAAATTGCCTTATCTGGCCCCCTATCTCTTTCAGTAATTAAATTTTCACCAGCACGGCAACGGTAATCGCAGAGTACCTGAAACTATGGTCGGGATGACGGGTATAAAAACTCTTAATAACTTGCAGACAAACACTATGAAAGCGATATCAGCTATAACCTCTCCCGCTCAGACCGCAACGGCCTCCGCAGGAAAAAAAAATCATCTATTATTTATGATCTTACCCGTACTGGTTGCCGTTTTGCTGCTATTAGTGCCGGTACCCGCAGGATTAGAACCTTATGCCTGGCATTTCTTTGCCATCTTTGTGGGAGTCATTGTCGGTTTGATCTTTGAACCGCTGCCCGGTGCAGTGATTGGCCTAACGGGTGTCGTGGTCATCGCACTCTGTAGCCAGTGGCTTTTGTTTAGTCCGGCGGAGATGGCCGCGCCCAAATTCAAGCTTGCGTCCCAGTCTTTCCAATGGGCAGTGAGTGGATTCGGTAATTCTACGGTATGGCTGATTTTTGGCGCCTTTATGTTTGCTGCGGGCTACGATAAAACCCAGTTTGGTCGCCGTCTGGCACTGATTTTGGTGAAATACCTGGGCCGTCGCAGCCTGACGCTTGGCTATGCCATCACCTTTGCCGATCTCCTGCTGGCACCGTTCACCCCTTCAAATACCGCACGCAGTGGGGGAACTATCTATCCGATTATAGCTAACCTGCCTCCATTATATGGTTCTAAACCAAACGACCCGAGTGCACGTAAAATTGGCTCTTATCTGATGTGGATAGCGATCACCGCGGCCTGTATCACCAGCTCCATGTTTCTCTCCGCACTTGCGCCAAATTTGCTCGCGCTGGCGCTGGTAAAAAGCATCGTCGGCATTGATATTTCATGGGGTAATTGGTTTATCGCCTTCCTGCCACTCGGCGTATTACTCATTTTGACCATGCCATTGATGGTCTACTGGCTCTATCCACCCGAGGTCAAAATTAACGACGAAGTGCCTCGCTGGGCTCGCCAGGAGCTGGAGAAATTAGGCAAGTTATCACGCAATGAGATTCTGCTTTTAGTGTTTGTCTGCGCTGCGCTATTAATGTGGATTTTTGCTACCGCCTGGATCGAGCCGGCTTTGGCAGCCCTGTTGGTAATCGTTCTGATGCTATGGACAGGTGTGCTCGAATGGAAAGATATTACCGGCAACAAAGCGGCCTGGAACACCTTTGCCTGGTTTGCCACCCTTGTTGCGCTGGCAGACGGCTTATCACGCGTTGGATTTATCGCCTGGTTGGGCAAAGAAGGCGGAGCTCTGCTCAGCGGCATCTCACCAGAAATGGCCACCATCCTGCTGCTGGTCGCGTTCTTCCTGCTGCACTATTTATTTGCCAGTACTACCGCACATACCACTGCACTGTTACCCGCAATGCTTACCATTGCGTCGACCATTCCCGGCATAAACATGCAAGTATTCTGTCTAATGATGGTCACCTCGCTGGGGATCATGGGAATTATCACCCCTTACGGAACGGGCCCCAGCCCTATTTATTATGGCAGCGGTTACCTGCCCACTGCGGATTACTGGCGATTAGGAACTATTTTCGGCGCAATCTTCCTTATCGCGTTACTGGTTGTCGGCTATCCATGGATGGTGATGATTTTCTAATTAATACGCAGATTTGGCACGAAGAAACCTGCAGATAAAGCGCTTATATTATACCATTCATTTCCTTGCCCGTTTTTCCTGAAAACGGGCAAGGTTAGAAAACGCATAATATCGCCAGTGATGTTGCCAGTATCGGCGAGCAAAGGTGCCAGGTAACATGTGATTAAGTGAGAGAAAATGTCGAATAAACCTTTTTATTATCAGAATCCCTTTCCTCTCGCCCATGAGGATACCGAATATTACCTGTTGAGTCGGGATTATGTTTCCGTCTCCAACTTCGATGGGCAGGAAGTATTAAAAGTCGATCCTAAAGCGCTGACATTGCTGGCGCAGCAAGCCTTCCACGATGCGTCATTTATGCTACGCCCTGCGCATCAGCGCCAGGTTGCCGCAATACTGGATGATCCTGAGGCCAGTGAAAATGACCGGTACGTTGCCTTACAATTTCTGAGAAACTCGGAAATTGCGGCTAAAGGCATTTTGCCAACCTGTCAGGATACCGGCACCGCCATCATTATGGGCAAAAAAGGCCAGCGAGTCTGGACAGGCGGTGGAGATGAAGCCGCGTTGTCACAGGGTGTTTATAACACCTATATTGAAGACAACCTGCGCTACTCCCAGAACGCCGCGCTGGATATGTATAAAGAAGTGAACACTGGCACCAATTTACCAGCACAAATCGATCTCTACAGCGTAGACGGCGATGAATACAAATTCCTCTGCATCGCCAAAGGCGGTGGTTCGGCCAACAAAACCTATCTCTATCAGGAAACCAAAGCGCTGCTGAGTCCCGGCAAATTAAAAACGTATTTAACGGAAAAAATGCGCACCCTGGGCACCGCAGCCTGCCCACCCTATCATATCGCCTTTGTCATCGGCGGTACCTCGGCAGAAAGCACCCTGAAGACGGTTAAACTGGCCTCAACGCACTATTACGACGAGCTGCCAACAGAAGGTAACGAGCACGGCCAGGCATTCCGCGATGTTCAACTGGAACAGGAACTGCTGGTGGAAGCGCAGAACCTCGGACTGGGCGCGCAATTTGGCGGCAAATACTTTGCGCATGACATCCGAGTGATTCGTTTACCACGTCACGGCGCATCCTGCCCAATCGGCATGGGTGTTTCCTGCTCGGCGGACCGCAATATAAAGGCGAAAATTAACCGCGATGGCATCTGGATTGAAAAACTGGAAGAGAATCCTGGCCAGTACATTCCTGCCGCACTGCGCCAGCAGGGCGAAGGTGAGGTGGTGCAGGTCGACCTGAACCGCCCAATGAAAGAGATTCTCGCCCAGCTGTCACAGCACCCCGTTTCAACGCGTTTATCACTGACCGGTACCATTATTGTGGCGCGCGATATTGCCCATGCGAAGTTAAAAGAGCGTATCGATAACGGTGAAGGCCTGCCGCAATATATTAAGGATCATCCGGTGTATTATGCGGGGCCGGCAAAAACACCAGAGGGTTATGCCTCCGGCTCGCTGGGGCCAACGACCGCAGGACGAATGGATTCCTACGTTGACCAGTTGCAGGAAAACGGCGGCAGTATGATTATGCTGGCCAAAGGCAACCGCAGTAAGCAAGTAACCGATGCATGCCATAAGCACGGTGGCTTCTATCTGGGCAGTATTGGTGGCCCGGCGGCGGTACTGGCACAGCAAAGCATCAAGAGTCTTGAGTGTGTTGAATACCCGGAACTGGGGATGGAAGCGATCTGGAAAATCGAAGTCGAAAACTTCCCGGCCTTTATTTTGGTGGACGATAAAGGCAACGATTTCTTCGAAGCCATCCATCTTAATCAATGCGCGCGCTGTGTGAAATAATGGTATAGCAGCCTGGCATTCACACTGTGACATGCTACAGTGCCATCGTTCTGACGCCCTTTCGGATAATACGAGAGGGCGTATTCATTTTTCCTTTCCCTGCCATCTTCACGGCTCATCCTCACACTACACCGCAACATTTCTCTGGCAACAGTAAAAACCGCAGCAAAAAACGGCCGTGGTGCCGCTCGTTCGCTCTCCGGATGGAGAACACACGAGAGGATCCGCACTGTAGCAAGATCGCATGCGTCGGCGTAACGTCAGCAAATATCCAATAAAGTGATATGCAGGGTATCAATTCGGGCAATATTTAGACTTAAATTAGACCGTAACACGCTGAATAGAGCCAGAGCACTGGAAGCTGGCAATAAATAACAAGAGCTTACGCAATGCATGTCAAGCAACCCATCTTATCGTAATACTGTCCAACAACCTGAGAGGAAATATTATGAATAAAATAGCACTGGTAACCGGAGCCAATCGTGGTCTCGGCCGCAATACGGCTCTTGCTATCGCGCACCAGGGGGGAGACGTTATCGTCACCTACCGGGGAAATGCCCGGCAAGCAGAAGAAGTCGTCACTGAAATTCAGGCTCTGGGACGTAAGGCTGTCGCTCTTCAGCTTGATACCGCAAAAATTGCCACCTTCCCCGCCTTCACAGAAAACTTGCACGCTAAACTGTCTGAAATATGGCAGCGAGATACGTTCGATCACTTGATCAACAATGCAGGCCATGGCGAATTTTCCCCGTTTGCAGAAACGACTGAAGCACAGTTTGACGGTTTATTCGATGTTCATGTCAAAGGGGTATTTTTCCTCGTACAGGCACTTCTACCATTACTGGTAAACGGTGGAAAAATCATCAATTTCTCCACCGGCCTGACGCGTATTTCTTTCCCCGGTTTTTCCGCGTACTCTGCGGCTAAAGCCGCTGTAGAAACGCTCAGTGTGTACATGGCACGAGAACTGGGACCGCGCGGCATTACTGTGAATACCGTCGCGCCAGGCGCGATCGAAACTGATTTTGGTGGTGGGCTGGTGCGAGACAACGCGGATGTTAACGCACATTTTGCCGCATTAACTGCTTTAGGTCGTGCGGGGCTTCCTGACGATATTGGTCCAATGATCGCCTGTTTATTACGTGATGAGAATCGCTGGGTAACAGCACAACGTATTGAAGTTTCAGGCGGGCAATCTATCTAACTTTCCAGTGATGAGAATACGCGAATGATGTACCGCCAGTCCTGGAGATACATCATTCGCATACAGACATCCGCCGCTATTTTAACCCATTTGAGATTAGCTTCACGAATAACGCGAAAGCTTTACAGCGGTCTGACAAAATATCGCCTGTAACACGCTTATAACGGGGATGAGGCCGTAATCAGCGAGTGAGACGCTCAAACCACCTGACATGGTAAATATTCACTCGCACAAATACCTCTATCCGCTCTATTACAGCTGGCGCTTGATAATAATAGAGGTATTGATGCCGCCAAAAGCAAAATTGTTGCTCTGTAAATACTCACAGTCAATGTGCCGCGCCTCGCCCATAATATAATCCAGCGCGCCGCACTCCTCATCAGGGTTCGTCAAATTCAGCGTCGGTGCAAACCACCCTTCGCGCATCATTTGCAAGCTCATCCAGGCCTCCAGCGCACCACAGGCACCAAGCGTATGTCCCAGATAGCTTTTCAGTGAAGAGATAGGCACACGATCGCCATAAATAGCCGCCGTTGCCTGGCTTTCAGCCACATCTCCCCGCTGTGTAGCGGTGCCATGTGCGGAAATATAGCCGATATCTTGAGGGCGTAACCCGGCAATCTTCAGGGATTGCTCCATGCACACCTGCATGGTTTCGCGCTGCGGTTGGGTGATATGTGCCGCATCGCAGTTAGTGGCAAACCCCACGATCTCACCATAAATGGTCGCGCCACGCGCTCTGGCATGCTCCAGCTCTTCAAGAATCAGTGTCCCGGCGCCTTCGCCGATGACCAAACCATCGCGCTGGCTGTCAAACGGTGCAGGTGCGGTGCGGGGTGCATCGTTACGCTGGCTGGTCGCAAACAATGTATCGAACACCGCCGCTTCTGAAGGGCAGAGCTCTTCAGCGCCGCCAGCCACCATCACCGTCTGATAACCATGACGAATCGCTTCCCAGGCATAACCAATCGCCTGGCTCCCCGAGGTACAGGCGCTGGAGGTTGGGATCACGCGACCACGCAGGCCAAAAAACAGTCCGGTATTGACCGCCGTAGTGTGCGGCATCATCTGCACATAGGTCGTCGCGGTAATATTATTCGTGTGCTTTTCGGTTAGCATCGTGGCGAAATCGCTGACGGGCCCCGTGCTGCCGGTTGACGAACCGTAAGCAATACCGGTTTCCCCGTTGGTTAATATCGGATCATCGATCAATCCTGCCTGCTCCAGTGCCAGCTCGGTAGCCCGGGTGGACATCAGCGACACCCGCCCCATCGCACGGATTCGCTTTCGCGTGTAATGGTCCGGCAACGTAAAGTGATCGATGGGCGCACCCAGCAGCGTATGCAAACCATCATATTGCTGCCATTCAGGCATCCTGCGCACGGCATTTTCATAAGCCTTCAGGCGACGAGAAACATCCAGCCAGTTTTCACCAAACGCGGTGACGCCGCCCATACCGGTAATAACGACACGACGAGTCATAACATCCCCCCATTGATGGAAATCACCTGACGCGTCACATAGCCCGCAATGTCAGACATTAAATAACTCGCAAGGCCGGCAACTTCTTCAGCCTGCCCCATGCGCTTCATCGGAATCATCGCCATGGCTTCTTTTAATGCCGCCTCTTCCATCTCAATCATGGCGGTATCAATCAGACCTGGTGCGATACAGTTAACGGTGATTTTTCTTTTCGCCAGCTCGATGGCCAGCGCTTTTGTCGCCCCGATAATGCCGGCTTTGGCGGCGCTATAGTTCACCTGTCCCCGGTTGCCCATGATGCCGGAAACGGAAGACAGCGTGATAATGCGTCCGCCCTGACGTGCGCCGATCATCGGCATCATACAAGGCTGAATCACGTTGTAGAAACTGTCGAGATTGGTATGAATCACACTATCCCAGTCATCGTCACTCAGTGCAGGAAACGCGGCGTCACGGGTAATTCCCGCGTTACTGACCACGCCATACCATGCACCGTGGGTGGCGATATCCTGCTCCAGTACCTCACGGCACTGCTGGCGATCGCCCACATCAAACGTGAGCAGGCGCCCCGCGCCTCCCGCATTGACGATGGCATCCAGCGTTTTCTGGGCGCCCTGCTCATCGCGATGGTAGTGTACGCCGACCACAAACCCGTCAGCGGCAAGCTGGCGGGCGATGGCGCTTCCGATGCCTTTACTGGCTCCGGTGACCAGAACTGAACGACTCATACAGTAATTCCCTGATTAAAAAGCGAAGTTAACTCTTCTTCTGTCGGCTGGAAGGTGTTTACCCGCCCTGATGCCAATAATTCTTCTGCCGTATAAATGGCACAGTCAAAACTGCCAAACCGCGTATCCTGCATCAGCAAAGTGACCTTGATCTCCAGCGTCGCACCGGCAGGCAGCGCACCCGACGCACAAATCAGCTCCCTTGCGCCCAATACCATGCCCAGCGCAATACTCTGCTGACCACGCTGATGACGATGCCAACCGGACCAGACGCCGACGGTTTGCGCCATTAGCTCCAGCGCATACCAGCCGGGTAAATTATTCTCAGCATCGAGGAAAGGGGCGAGCACACCCTCCCGGTTGACCGTCACCCGGCAATGGGCCGTATTCTCAGCGACGCTGACCACCTGTTCCAGTAACAACATAGGCGCATCATGTGGCAAATAGACCGCCGGGGCCAGATAATGGCTCATCGCTGCCTCCCCAGCACAATGCTGGCATTATTGCCCCCAAAGGCAAATGAATTAGAGAGGATGACCGGTTTGACCAGCGGCTGTGCCGTGTCAAGAATGCCGCAGGCAGGCAGCGCAGCGTCGTACGGCGACAAACTAAAGTCCTGCGGGGGAAGAGGCAGATCCTGCTGTAATATTAGGGCACTCAGTGCGGCTTCGGTAATGCCCGCGGCCCCCAGCGTATGACCGGTCAGGTGTTTGGTGGAGCTACAGGGCACACGATCGCCAAACAGATCGTGGATCACCTTCGATTCAATTTGATCGTTCAACGTGGTCGCGGTGCCGTGCAAATTAATATAGCCAACATCATCGGGCTGCAGTCCTGCATCCGCCAGCGCCTGCTGAATCGCACGAATGGCACCCTCGCCTGCAGGATGCGGGGCAGAAATATGCCAGGCATCGCTCGATTCCCCTACGCCAAGCAAAGCAATCGCTTGAGGCTCTTTGGTCAGGAGCATCAGGGCCGCAGCTTCACCAATCGTGATACCGCAGCGGTCACGCGCAAACGGCTGACAGCGCGTCACAGAGAGTGACTCCAGGCTATTAAAACCGTTAATCGGCATACGACTGAGCGTGTCCGCACCGCCGACAATCGCCACATCCACCAGCCCAGCCTCAATCAGACGCCGGCCACTGATAATGGCACGCGCACTGGATGAGCATGCAGTCGAAAAGGTAAACGCCGGTCCTTCCAGCGCCAGCCAGCGGCTAAGAAAGCGCGACGGATCCCCCAGTTCCTGCTGCGGATAACGCCAGTGGGGACTGCTTTGTCCCTGAGTAGTCAGTTGGACGTGTCGGTCTCCTTCATCCAGCCCCGATGTGCTGGTACCCAGCACCACCGCGACACGATCGCGACCATAACGGGCAATCGCCTCATCAATCTGGGGCTGAATTTGCGCTAACGCGGCCAGCAACAATTGATTATTGCGGGTACGGTGCGCAGAGAATGCATCCGGAATGGACGGTAGTTCACCGTCCACACTTCCCAACATAATGGCATCGTGCCCTTGCAGCCAGCCTTCGCGCAGTCGCATGCCAGGTGCCAGTCCACGCGTCAGATTCGCCGCAATTTCTGTAGCGTTATTGCCCAATGCATTCACCATGCCCACGGCAGAAATAAAGATCATGTCAGTTATCCAGATATTGCATGGTGATATGGTACTTAAATACATGCTGCATAATACTAATGGGCTCTCGCTGACCTTTACGCTGCAAATAGGTGATTTCCGTTACCAGCTTCCCACTGGCGTTACGCAGTTCACGCTTATCCGCCTTATCGGTAAGCGTCCAGCCGTGCGGTAGCTGTGGCCGCCAGCGTTCGAGAGGCCAGTTACTGAGCATCACATCGGCCAGAACCTGGCTGGCAGGTGGAAGCTGCGGGGCAACAATGGATTGCTCGGTATGCAGCCCTTTCTCATCGTAAGTGATAAGAAAAAGGCGGATCCCGACCGATGACAGTCCGGCAAGGGTCAGTTTCTTGTCATCTGCATTCAGCATTACCAGCAAGGACTGCGTATTGCCGTTAAATGTCCCGGTTAACAACTGTTGAGAGGCAACGGTAGGCGTGATACCTGGCGCAGGCAGCGTCACACGCGTGCCAGGTTCCAGCCATGCCTGTGGGCGGGCAACCTCATCAGGTTTTCCGGGGTGGGTGCATCCGGTCAATACCAGGGCAGCCATAAATAAGGCGACAAGGCGCCAGAGATTATGCTTTATCATCGTTTCTTCTTTTTTTATTCGTCATCGCCAGCGGTGAAAGCAGGAAAGCGGTGAAAATACCGCTGACCAGCACAATACCGAAACTGCTGATTGCCTGTGTGGCGCTAAATACCAACATGCCAAGCGTCAGCAGCGTAGTCATCATCGCCAGCGTAATCGCTAGCAGCGATGTCAGCGGCGTCCCACGTGCGTTACTGAAAAACAGCGTATAGTTGACGCCAATCCCCAACACCAGCACCAGTGCCAACAGCGAGAACAGATTTACCGCGTGCCCGGTGAGGCTGAGGACTGCCAGTCCGCATCCCAGCGACAGCACCGACGGTACCAGACTGACCAATCCCTTGCGCCAGCCAAGGCGAAGCACGGCACCACAGGCGATAACCGCCAACGCCACCAACAACAGACCGGTCAGCACCGAGCGATAGAGCGCAAACAGGGCATCAAACGCTTGCTTACGATCCACCCAGGCAACGCCTTGTTGCTTTTCTGCCAGTGCATTAAGCGCGGCGCTTTGACTGACACCGTCAACCGGTACCAAAACGCCACTCTCACCACCGCCCAGCGTCAACCACATCAGGCGCCAGCCTTCGCTGACCGGGCTCGCCAGCCAGGATTCTACGCTCACCGACATCGGCGTCAGATCGGGCTTAACGGCACGCAATCCGGCGCTTTTCAGCGTTTGTGCAACGACAGGTTCCGCGGCATCTAATAAGGCCATATCCTGTTGCTGACGCATCAGTGAATTGAGCGGCACGGTACGATAACCCGCGATTAGCCCCGCTTTTTTCGCCTGCTCCAGCGCGGGGATAAAGGCCTCCAGCCGCTCCAGCGTCTGCTGCGGCGAGTGACCGTAAACCACAAACCACTTCTGATCGACGCTTTGTCCGGTCAGCTGGGTAATGGATTTTTCCTGCGCCAGCAGCGTCTGCGGCAGCGCCTGCAACTGAGAGATATCGTCATCAACACGCAACATGCTCAGTCCGGCCAGCGAAAACAGCGCCAGTATCGCGGGTAACCCCATCATCAGTTTTTTATTACGCCGCCATGCCGCCAGCCAGCGCAACATCAGCACCATCGCCGGAACCGGCCGTACCGGCAAACCACGACAAAGCCACGGATGCCAGAAAATCACCGTCAGGCAGGAAGCGCTTAACCCTACGGCGGCAAATACCGCCATCTGGCGAATGCCAGGGAAAGGCGCCAGCATCATGATCGCATACGCCACAACGGTAGTGAGCAGCGCCAGCAATAAAGCCCTGCGCACCTTTACCAGACTTTGCCAGGGAGAGGCTTGCGCGCCATGCACCATCCGTTCCGTCAGATAATAGAGCGTGTAATCCGCAGAAATGCCGATAATGCTCATGCTCATCACTAACGTCATCAGGTGCAGTTCACCAAACAGCAACAGCGTCACAACGCAGCCCGCCAGCGCACCAATGGCAATCGAGATCAGGCAGAGCAGCAGCGGGCGTAGCGAACGGAACACCGCCACGATCAGTAAAATCACGCCCAGAATCGTCGCAACGCCCAGCGTCGAGACGTCACGCTTCGCCTGCTGGCTGGCATAATCACTGTAAAACAGCGTTCCGCGTGACAACAGTTGCGCCTGCGGATAGCGCGCCTGTAGCTGTTTTTCCAGCGCCGTGAGCGTCATCACCCGCTGATGCGTTTGCTGCATGTCGAAAGAGTCACCCGTCAGCTCACCGTGCAGCAGATACCAGTAGTTCTCCTGTTCATCCTGCGTCACCAGCCAGCCATCCATTAAGCGCAATTTCTGACTGTTTTGCGCCAGAGCCAGCTGTGAGCCGCGCATCAGCATCAGCGGATCGTTTTGCAGCTCTTTACCACTCACGCCGGAAAAAGCGGAATACAGTTGCGATAAGATCCACTGCGCCTGCGCCTCGCCGCCATGCTGTAGCCGTGCGCGCGTCGCGCTATCGATCAGACCATTGCGGTGCTGCCAGTAAAACGTTCCCCAGGCCTGCTGGCTGCTGGCGTCCATTGCCCCTTTCACCTCGTTAAGCACGGATGAGTGCTGCAGCAAGGTTTGCCAGTATGCAGCAACACGGGGATCGGCGGTTTTACCCGGACTCACCAACCACACCATCTGCTTATCCAGACGCTGCATAAAGCCATCGTTAAGCGCAGGCGGAATATCGCCCAGCGCCTGCTTAGGCAACATCGCCAGCACGCTGCTGTTCATTCGGGCATGAGGTAACATCACCAACAGCGTGCCCAGCAGAACCAGGCACAGCGCTCCCCATAACAGCGCAAAGCGCCGGGCGTTAGCGTTCGGCAAAACGTTGGCGCTCATCGTCGGTCAGCCCGGCCGGCGTTAACCGGTGTTGTGAAAGCGTAATATCGGTACGATCGCCCTGCTTATCATGCAATTGAATCGTTTCCAGATAGGTTTTTCCGGCGAGATCGATTGAGGTGAAAATTTTATCCAGCGGCGTCGTCGTTGGCGTCAGGCGTAAAAACCAGTGGCCTTCGCCCCGATCCTGAAAATCAATGCGGAAATTTTGCTCCAGCACGCGGCGGTCGGCCTGGAACAGCGCGCGCAGCAAATGGTTAAACTGAAACATCTGCGGATTATTTGCCGCGGTGACAACCTGCGGCGGCTGGCCGTTCACTACCTGTACCATGCGCGAATCATCCAGCATCAGACGCATCGGAAAAGGGATCGTTTGATCCCACAGCAGGCCGGTATCGCGGGCAATCAAAACCTCCCCCTGCGAGCGTAACGGTTGCGGCAGATCTTTAATCGCGCGCGTCTGGGCGAAATGTGCCCGAATAACCGGCTGCTCGGTAAAACGCTGTTGGATTTCATCCAGCGTTACTGCACTTACCCAAGGGCTGACTAATAACGCCATTAACGGCCAGTACCTCATGGTTTTACTCCCAGTAACTCAAACAGGATCGGAGGGCTGATAAAACAGAGCGCCTTGCTTTTCTCTTCCACGGCAACCTGAATGGTATAGCCCGCCGTCGTACGCTTGCCCGTCAGCACATCGAAAATTTGATAAGCGATATACAGGCGATTTTCGTACTCTTTCAGCTGAGCACGCACGCGAATACGCTGCTCAAACGTCAGCGTATCGCGGTATTTTATCCGCGTGTCGACTACCGGCCAGAGATAGCCAGACGATTTCATCTGGCGGTAGCCATAATTAAACTGGTTCAGCAGCGCTTCACGCGCTATTTCAAAGTAGCGGAAGTAGTTGCCATGCCAGACTACGCCCATCATATCGACGTCGTGGAATGGCACCGCTAATTCAACGTCAGCCGTAAAACGAGGATCGTCAAGCATCCTTACTCCTTATCAGCAGCATCGGGAAGCTGCCAGAAATCGAAAAAATTAAACCAGTCGAGCGGCGACAACAGCGCATAATGCTCCAGCCGTTGTGCATAGCGATCGACTGCCTGCTGCAAAGCGGCCTGCCGTGCGTTACGCGGCAATAACAGCGGGTCAGCAAAAGGTTCACAGTGGATATGCAGTTTTCCCTGCTGCTGCAGAGCAAAAAGCAGCATCACCGGGCAGCGCATCAGCGCAGCCAGAATAAAGGGGCCCTGAGGAAAAGGCGCCATGCGTCCCATAAATTCGCTCCAGATCACCCGCCACTCTCCACCGCGCTGCGGATTCACCGCGATGCGATCGCCAACAATCGCTACCCACTCCCCCGCATCCAGCTTCTCTTTCAGCAGCATGGCGGTTTCCGGGCCGATATCCGTTACAGGGATTAAATTCAGTCCCGCCTGCGGCGCCATCTCCTCCATGATTTGCTTAAACCGCTGCGCGTGTTCGCTGAAAACCAGCGCATTGATGACTTTACCGCCTTTCGATTGCGCCAGTGCGCGACAGACTTCCACATCGCCGAGGTGAGATGCCAGCAGCAGTTTGCCCTGTGGCGCAGACATATCCAGCGCGGCCTCCGCGCCAGGAGCAAAGAGCACGTCACGTCCGAGCCGCAGTTCGCCGCGCCAGCTGGCGACCTTATCCAGCATGGCGTTTCCGAAGCGCAAAAAATGACGGTAGCTGCTAAAATTCGCAGGTTCAGGCAGCGCACGGGCGGAAAGCTCACGGCGAACCTGCGCGATCCACTGTTGCGACGCGCGACGCGCGCTTGACGCCGTCAGCCAGTAGCCTGCGATTACCGGCCACAACAGCAGTGAAAAAGCCCCGCGCCCCAGGCAACGCCATATCCTCAGCATAATGCGCATCCCCCACAGCCCTTTGACTTCCTGCTGCCGTGCCCAATGATGACGGGAGCGGCGCATTAACAGGGAGGGAATACGTGGCAACATGCCGAAGAACAGGCGCGTATGCATCAGCGAGATACGTACGTTATCTTTCAGGGCATCAAAATGTGACAGGCCATCCCGCGGGTAGGTAACGCGAGTCGGCACAAAATAGCTGGTGTGTCCCTGCCAGTAGAGCCGCACCATCACCTCCGTGTCAAAATCCATTCGTTGTCCCAGTGCAACGTGCTGCGCCAGAGCCAGCGTCGGTGCAATGGGATAGACGCGGAAACCGCACATACTGTCTTTCAACTGCAGGGAGAGCGTCTCGATCCACACCCAAATGTGTGTGACCCAACGGCCATAACGGCGCGAGCGCGGCATTGAGTCGTCGTATACCGGCTGGCCGGAGATCAGCGCCTGGGGATGTTGCTGCGCCAGCGCCAGCAACGCGGGAATATCCTCAATCGCGTGCTGACCATCGGCATCAACCTGTACCGCGTGGCTGTATCCTGCACGCGCGGCCTCTTCCAGCCCCCGGATCACCGCGGCGCCTTTGCCGGCGTTTGGTGCCAGCCGAATCAGCGTGATCGACTGGTGCTGAGCGGCAAGCGCTTCCAGGACTCGCCGGGTCGGCTCATCGCTGCCGTCGTCGACAAGGATGCAGGGCAAGTCGAATGATGCGATCCGGGCCAGTACCTGTGTGATCATCGCACCGTGGTTGTAACAGGGAATCACTACGCAGGGCGTAAAGGTTAGCGGCATAACCGAATCTTCCCACTGCTGGACAAATGCCGTTTCTCGCCATCATGGCGGCAGTAGCTGAATAGCAGTACTTGCCGTGCTTCCTGCCACTCCAGCACTAGCGTAAGGGTATTCTCTGGCAGCAGCGGCGCCTGAAATTTAATATTCTGAATGCTGTGGAAGCGAAATCCCGGCGCCAGCAGTGTCGTCGCATAATGCATCACCCAATCGAGCTGAGCCACGCCCGGCAACAGTGGCTGTACCGCAAAATGGCCGCTAAACCAAAACAGCGCGCGATCGAGGTATAACACGATTTCCAACTGATGCTGTTGCCTCTGATGACGTTCAATTTCACGGGGTTTCATTAAACAACTCCTGCAATTGCGCATAGATACGCTTATTCATGCTGTTTACCGGTATTTCATCGATAATACGCCAGTAACGCGGTAGCGCGACCGGCTCCAGCCAGGGCAACAACGCCCGACGCCAGGCGAGCTCCAGCACTTTGCCCCCCTGTTGTTGCCAGGTATGGCGCGTCTCTCCTTCCAGCACCAGTACCGCCCCGATGCCCTGCCGTCCACCGCGAGAAACCGGTAGCGCCACGGCTTCGCGTATCCCTTCCAACGCAATTAATCTTCGTTCTATTTCGCTGAGCGAGATGCGCTTCTCCTCAATTTTTACCACCCGACCACGCCGCTCACCAAGGCGAAACTGCTCCACGCCGTCAAGGTGTAAAACATCATCAAGCAATACCCCTCGTTCATCGTCAATCAGCGGTGAAATTGCGCGAAAAGCCTCACCTTCAGCGATAAACTTCACGCCGGTAAAAGCCTGCCAGCCAATATCATCCTGCTGACGCAAGCGCCAGCCGAGCACACCGGTTTCGGTGCTTCCATAGATTTCATTGGGCCAGAGCCCGAGCCACGATTGCGTCTGCAATACGTCATGCCAGGGCAGCATTCCGCCTGCGGAAAACAGTATCTCAACCGGTGGAGGTGTAAGCTGCGGGTCGAGTCGCTTAAGGAATGCCGGACTGCTAATAAATGCGTAACGATAACGAGGATCAAGCGTAGCGAACTGCTCAGCATAGTAGAGCATCCCCGCTTGCATCGGCAGCCCCAGCGACATTGATAAAAAAATACGAAATGTCAGCCCGTATAAATGCTGGGGAACCACGGACGCAACCACCCGGCATCCCTTAAGCTGCTCGCTGAAACAGGACGCCAGCAGTAAGGCTTCCCTGTCGAGGCTGGCAACAGACTTTATCACCCGCTTGGGCGTTCCGGTGGAGCCAGAGGTAAAGAGTTCAATACAACCTGTCTCTGCAATCAACGGAAGCTTCGTCTCTGCCACCGTGCTTTTACCTGAACTTTCGACGACCAACAGTACGCCAGGCCACATCAAGGCACTGTCACTGATGACTCCACAGAATAGCGCCTGTTGCTCCTGCAGCAATGCAGCCCGACAATGACCGGGGATCACCGGCGTTTTGCCTGCACTGAGCGTAGCCAGTAGCGCGACGAGGAACAGATAGCCGTTTTCAAAGCACAGGGCCCAACGCTCGCCATCCTGCTGCTGCAGCTGATCAACCAGCTGCGCGACATCATGGCGTAACTGCCCCAGCGTCCACTGGCGATCGCCAAGCCAGGCAATAAGCGTGTCTTCAGGGCGAGACGGACTGAGCCACTGGGACAGCGGAAAGATCGGATTCATCGTGTTTCTCGTTTAATTACCCGGCGGCGTACCAACCATTCGCCTGCCATCAATATCCCTATCAGCATATAAGCCAACATGCCATTCCAAAGCGTCCATACTTTTAGGTTGCCATACAGTATGGTCAGGAGCGCGATCGCGCCATTGAAGATAAAAAAAACGCACCAGACTTGGGTCACGCGGCGAGTATAACGGACACCTGCAGGCGGCAGCTCGGGCTCACGCAGTCGTGCCAGCCGCTCAACCAACGGCATACTTGTCCATAAGGACCCGCCAAAAACACCGAGCATGACCCCATTGACGACCACCGGCCAGTAGAGTAACAACTGATGCGTTTTGAGCAGCGAACTGGCAATACACAGGATTATTCCCGCCAGCGCCGATCCTTGAATAACAAAACGCATCGGCCCGGAAAAATGCCTCGACTGGTATAAGCGTAACATCAGTAATAACGCCATCAACGGCAGCAGCCAGTGCAGGCTGTTATGCGCCAGTCCAAACCAGATTAAAAAAGGCCACACCAGCAGCATTACGCCAGTTATCAATGGCAAAACCCGCCGGGAACAAGCGCCACGCACGTTGGATTACGCGTTTCGCAACAGATGTTCTACCGCGTCAACCACATCCTGCACGGTACGCACGGCCTTAAATTCTTCCGGCTTGATCTTTTTACCGGTTTTCTTTTGCAGATGTACGATCATGTCGACAGCATCGATACTGTCCAGCTCCAGGTCTTCGTACAAACGCGCGTCAGGATGAATATCCTGGGGTTCGATTTCAAACAGTTTGGTCAGAAGTGAGGAAACTTCCTGATAAATAGCGTGTTGTTCAGTCATACGAGTCACCTACTCTCAGGCTTGTTGCGCGTTTATAAAAGAAGCCAAAGAGGCAACAGAATAAAAATGCTGTCGCATCTCTTCACTTTCCGCGGACAATATCACGCCATACTGGTTTTTTACCGCCAATCCTAATTCGAGGGCATCAATAGAATCCAGGCCTAAACCATCGCCGAACAATGCGGCCTCGGTATCAATGTCATCAGCGGAAAGCTCGTCAAGATTTAATGTATTTATAATGAGATTTTTAATTTCAAGATAAAGCGCTTGCATCATTCATTCCTGCAAAAGGTGTTTCAACGGGTTGTAATTGGTGTAAAAGATGCCGGTTCAACTGTCTTGCCGCCAGCGCCGGTTCTTTACTGGCATCATAAAAGCGATCGATTCGTACCCGCTCACGCACCACTACTTCAAATAGTGGTTTAGTGGAGGGAACGTCATACCATTTGCTCTGCTTATCCAGCAGGTGTTCACTACAGCGAATAATGACAATGCGCACGTCGCTGTGACAGCGTACGGCAATATTCGCCGCACCGCGTTGTAACACCATATTTTCACCGGGCCGCGAACGTGTGCCTTCGGGGAAAATTAAAATCGTATCACCGCGCTGTAAGCGCTCCAGGCTCTGTGGCAATAATGCATCGGCCTGGCTATTGACCAAATAATCGGCTGCCCTGATAACACCACTCATAAATGGGTTTTTCAGTAAGGCACTTTTAACCAAACAGTCAGTTTCCGGCATCACCGATGCCAACAGTACGTAATCGATCAGGGTGGGATGATTCGCCACCACCAGGCACCCCTGCTCTTTATCTAATATTTCAGCACCGCGAATGCGGTAATCCAACACGCCCGAAAACGTGGTGACTTTTAAAAAGAGACGGAAACTGGCTGAAATACTGCGTCGTGCAATCCGACGACGTCGATGTTTATCACGTACTATCACTAACAATAAGTTAAACCAAACCAGCGACAGCAGCAGTCCACCAAGGCCAAACAGCGCGAAACAGACACCTGTCATTAACAGGCGCCAGGCTCTGTTAAGGCAAGCATTCACGCCTTTCACGCACGACTCCAGCACCATTGTACTTTCTCACCGGGAATGGAAAATGTGGCGTCATCGTTCAAATAGTGCTGCAAAAATTGCAGGCTTTGCGGTAACGCCGCTTCGGAACCCTCACTGCCATTTTGCGTTGAACACCGCAATGCCTCTCCCCCTTCAAACACCATCGCCACCGCATAGGCCCACGTCGGCATCTGCGGCGGCAGGTCCGGGAGATAAAAAGCGGGTAAGTGGCCATCAAAATCAACCATCAAGATACGCTTATATCCCGCCTGTAGCAGACAGATCACCTCATATAATCCCTGCTGGAACGTATCCATACCGGCTGACAGTGAAGAAGAAACCACCGGCTGTTTCGCCACAATCGTCAGATTACCCACGGCAGAATTATGCACCGACATGGCAAAATCAGTCGGCGATACTGCCTGTTCAGTCGCCAGCGCCTGCAAAATCCGGTAATTACGCTCAAGCTCACCATGACGGCTGGTATACAGTACGGCATCAACTGAATGGCGGCGCAACATCGTCAGGCCACATTCCACGGCAAGCTTACTGCCGGAGTATAAACGCCGGGCGGTCATCATCGGAAGTTCGGTTAGTTTTGTCTGCGCAGCGGCAGGATCGATGGCGTGAGGCTGCCGTGACCATTGCTGCCACTGGGAAGCTTCACTCATTCCAGGCGCCCTGGCCTGCCAGTCGATAAGATTTAATGAAAATTTCATTTGCGCATCTGTGGTGTTCATTGGCTTAGCGCCTATCCACTGGTACGATTAACACGTACTTTACGTCATAGCCGCCAGCGGATTGCGTTGGGGTTAACACTTCTCGCATATCAGTAAAGTATGCCCAATGCCAAGATTATCGATACGCTGTTCGACTCGGAATCCGGCCATTTCCAGGTAGCGGCAAAACTTCACTACGCTGTAAAAACGGCTATTGCCATTCGCCATACAGGTAAAATATAGCGAGGAAGCATTCAGGCTAAATGACGCCGCTTCAAATTTTTGCGCATCCCAGAATAATTCCATGATGCAAAGTCGTGCCCCTGGCTTCATCGCCTGGGCTACACGCCCCAACATGGCAACAATTTGTTCCGGAGAAAAGCAGTCCAGGAACTGACTCATCCACCAGACATCTGCATCGCCAGGCAATGGCGCATCACTGAGCATATCGACCGCGTGAAAACCAATCCGATGCGATAATCCCGCATTGTTGATATTCTCGCGTGCCAACGCAATCTGCTGCGGCAAATCCAGCAGCGTTACCGCGATATTTTCATCATAGCGGCAGCAGCGCATCGCCCATTTACCGGTATTGCCGCCAACATCGTACAGACTCAGAGGTTGGTTGACGAATATATATGGCAGGGCTGCGTCAAATGCGGCATCCGAGTAGTAATGGTCGAAAGCGAACCAGCTATCCCGTGCGGCAGGCGGTAATTGCGATAATGCAGGATAAATAGAGGGCCAGTTACCAAAAACTTTGAGTCCCTCTGGTTTCGCCTCTTTCAGTGCAGCTTGCAGAAAAAACAGTCCCTGGTAACAGACATCCTGAGTGAAATCCATATTTATCCGGGTCATGGTATCGTGCAGCAGGAAATGTCCAACTTTGGCCAAATAATAGATTTCGTTTTGACACGTCACTATACGGCCGCTCAACCCCATATCCAGCAGAACGCTAACGGCATATTCGTCAAGGCTGCTATTTTCAGTGATATATTCAAGTGTTGCGCCCTGCTTACCTTGCTGATCCAAATAGGCTAATACTCCCGCGTTACGCAGGCATAAGGCTGTTTGAAAAAGCATTGGCGCGAAAGCGATGCGTTGTGCTTCGGTAATAGCATCCAGTGCGCCGAGGGTATCCTTTTCGTACATATACGCAGAGACCGTTCCTAAAATAATAGATTCAACGGGCCATACCCTGACCCGTTTTAACACGAAATAATGGATTCACCATACTGGCAGTTGGTTATACCTGCACACTTCGTTCGCTTGGCATGCTAACCGGCACTTTGGCGCGTAATTAAGATTATAAATCAGCACCAGCAGAAAGATTAACCTGAATATCTTTATCCAGATTACGTACCCAGCGGTTATAATTTTTGTGGATTTTACCGTTAGCGGCGTTCAGATTGAGGCTGCTGTCATAGTTAATAGAGTAACTGGTTGCAGAATAAGGAATACTGATTTCCGCAACGTGATCGCGAGACTGCTGACGACCTTTAATTACGCCAGGTGCGGCCTCAGACATAATCCACTGACGCTGGATACCCGCTTTAAGAATTGCGGTTCTCATCTGCGCTTCAGTGTGGCCTGCGCCCACAGAGGTATGAATTTGCGCGACGGGTGCGGTACGTGCGCAGCCTGCTAATGTCCCGATCACTGCAAAAACAGCCAGACATTTAACGATTGTTTTCATGTAGCCTCCCTTCATGATTGAGTAAAGAAATAATACAAGTTGTTATTATATGTGAATGCATTCAGAAATCATATACAAAGATTCTGAATAACCGCGACACTTTTGCGAAGAGCGATAACTATTAGCAACTGATGGCTCTATTTTTTGTATATACGCCTAATAACCAGCAACGCCTCCGACATTACAAGATCAGAAATTTCCTCAAGCGTATTTCGGGGTGATTTATCAGCCTCTTGTGTTATCTCGCGAGTGTATGATGGCCAGCCCTGTCAGGCTAAAACGTTGACGGTGAGACTAAGATAAATATACCACTGAGCGCGCCAGCCAGTGCCGGTAATAAAGAAAGCAATTAACGTTGCCACCAGACTTAGTATGCTGTTTTCACAGCATACTGTCACAGGAGGGATACGGTATATTACGAAGGCATCAGCGTAATATAATAACAGGTTCAGGCGTTAACGTTATCCAGCGGCCAGGAATCGAACAGATAACCGTCAAAGTCAATATCATCCACATTAGAGAACTCCAGCAGACGACGTTTGACGTTTTCCAGGTGCTGCCACATCGCAAGTTTCGCCGCGCGGGCATCTTTTTTGATTAATGCGGCAAGGATCTGCTTATGATCGACCAGCCACTCTTTACGATAATGGGTGTCACGGAGGTGGGAGTGTAGCTGGAGCCACATAGGATTGTTTTCCCGCCACTGCCATGACTGACGGAACAACTCCACCAGCATACTGTTGTGAGTCGCTTCAGCAATCGCCAGATGAAACTGCATATCACCGCTTTCGGACCCTCCTGGCACACTGCTGGCAAGCTCTCGCTCTTCGAGCTGTAAGGCCTGCCGCATTTTTATGATATCTTCACGGGTCGCTTGCAAAGCGGCAAATTCGGCGATATTACTTTCCAGCAACTGGCGTGCCTGCAACAGTTCAAATGGACCGGCGACATTGCAATTGTTTGCGTCGGTGCCCTCAATCCCCTCTTCCTGAACCTTGTTATTGAGGACATAGATCCCGGCGCCGCGTCGCACTTCTACCAAACCTTTAATTTCAAGCATGATCAACGCTTCGCGCACCACCGTACGACTTACCTCCAGCATTTCAGCGATTTCGCGCTCCGGCGGTAAGCGTTCCCCTGGGTTGTACGGTGTTTGTACTATCAGAGCACGAATCATCGTGCCAACTTCCTGATAAGGCCTGTGCTGTGAAGAATTAAATTTCATAAAATCATGTCGTAAAAGGCGATTATTCAGTACCTGACTATAGCATTCTGCAAAAATGTTTGCATCGGCACCGCGCCAAAACCAAACAACTGGTCAACCAATTATAACTTTTTTGTACGTTCAATATTCATTTGATTACCTGCCCTGTCGGCTTCATAAGGCAATACGACGACGTACCCCATACTGAAACGAGCGAATATCATGACCTGACAACACTAAAATATAATTTAATAATTCATACCATTACAAAAAGCACTTTACATTATCGCGTGAAAATCAATCATCTTTCTGCTTGCCGCAGAGAGAAAGGGAACCCGTCAGCCAACCAGCATGAAAGTGTGGTTAAAGCACGCAACCAATCAAAATTGGTTGACCTTAAAATAAAAATGAGATTTTTTATCAATTACCAGAGAAGAATAACCAGACTACGCTAAGCCGAAGACTTAACGCCATAAAAACAATCAAGCAATTGAATATAAACATTTTTTATAAAAAACAACAAACGTTAAAACAACCAAACCACATCTATCCATGTACAAACACGTCATACATCATCAATAAAAATAAATAAGACACTGTGATAACAATCTCATAAATGGTTGACCAATACCGGTAACGTACATACCAAACCAGTAACAGCTCAACCAATAAAAGGCGAATGTTAATGCACATTCTCAATATCCTGTGGGTCGTATTCGGCATCGCACTTATGCTGGTTCTGAATCTACGATTTCGAATAAATTCAATGGTCGCGCTACTATTGGCGGCGTTGGCTGTCGGGATGCTGGCGGGCATGAATTTGATGGACCTGCTGCACACGATGAAAACCGGTTTTGGCAATACGCTAGGTGAACTTGCCATTATCGTGGTATTTGGTGCCGTTATTGGCAAACTGATGGTAGATTCAGGTGCCGCATATCAAATTGCGCACACACTACTGGCCCGTTTTGGCCTGCGCTACGTACAACTGTCAGTGATTATCATCGGTCTGATTTTCGGCCTGGCAATGTTCTACGAAGTCGCCTTTATTATGCTGGCGCCGCTGATTATTGTCATTGCTGTTGAAGCCAAAGTCCCATTCCTGAAACTGGCTATCCCGGCTATTGCTGCCGCAACCACAGCGCATTCATTATTTCCGCCACAACCGGGACCGGTTGCACTAGTGAACGCTTACGGCGCAGATATGGGCATGGTCTATATCTATGGTATTTTGGTAACCATCCCGAGCGTTATCTGCGCAGGGCTTATTTTGCCCAAGTTTCTCGGTAATCTCGAACGTCCAACCCCTGCATTTCTGAAAGCTGATGTCCCGATTGACAAAAATAACCTTCCCTCCTTTGGGGTATCGATTTTAGTCCCCTTGATCCCGGCCATTATTATGATCGCCACCACTATCGCGAACATATGGCTGGTAAAGGGCACTTCTGCGTGGGGAGTCGTTAACTTTATCGGCTCTTCGCCTATCGCGATGTTTATCGCGATGATTGTGGCATTCATCCTGTTTGGCACCGCACGTGGTCACGATATGCAATGGGTGATGAATGCATTTGAAAATGCAGTAAAAAGTATCGCAATGGTGATTCTGATTATTGGCGCCGGTGGCGTACTAAAGCAGACCATCATTGATACCGGTATTGGTAACACCATTGGTATGCTGATGTCCCACAGTAATATTTCGCCTTACATCATGGCGTGGCTTATTACCGTGCTAATCCGTCTGGCAACGGGTCAGGGCGTTGTGTCAGCCATGACCGCCGCCGGCATTATTAGCGCAGCGATCCTGGATCCGGTGACCGGACACATGGTTGGGGTCAATCCGGCGCTACTGGTACTGGCAACCGCAGCGGGTTCTAATACCCTGACCCACATAAATGATGCCTCATTCTGGTTGTTCAAAGGCTACTTCGATCTCTCGGTGAAAGACACACTAAAAACCTGGGGCCTGCTGGAACTGGTTAACTCTGTCGTCGGACTGATTATTGTCTTAATTATTAGCCTTTTTGGCTAATTCCTTTAACAAGCATACTGTCCCGCATGCTGACTATCGGAAAACGGCTGGACAGTGCCCGCCTCCCGGCAAGTTCTGTCTGCTGTTCGGACCTCACCTTCAACAGGCAGAGCTTGCCGGGGCGTTTCAAATTGAACAACGCCCTCACTTATGATGCGTTTGATCGCTTGCTGCCTCATTTTTATGCCAGTGCGCTTACCCGCCAGGCTAGTATAGCGTTGGCAATAAGCCTGGAGTCCAGCGCCTGATAAATGAGCATAGAGATGATGGGGGCTCGCTACCTAATCTGCTGCTATCAGCGATGACAGCAAATCAAATTTCGCCTTGCTATGAACTGTTGGACTAAAATTATGGTGGGGAAAGTTCCCCCACCAAGCCAGCATCTATTTAAAATTGAAACTATCCGGGTGATTATCAAGGCTGCCTGTCAGTGCTGCGAGCAGGACTGTCTTCCCATCAATCGACAAATCATCAGGTATATTTAACCACTGTAGTTTTTCATTACCTGTATTCTCATCTACTGAGGAAAATACACCCGCTATTTTTTTCGTTACCGGGGCGTAAAGCACGGCGATTCGTTGTGAACCACAATCATGCGGTTTGCATGAAGTCAGCACCAGATACTGATTGCCTGCGATGTTGACTTTCTGGCCCTGAGAGTCTGTTCCACCCTGAGTTATCCATTTGGGTAAATGCTGGTTAGCCGCCATTTTCAGGAACTCCGCCTTCGTATCCTGATCCACTGCCAGTTTACTGATGGTTAGTTCATCTTGCGCATACGCGGATGTGGCTAAACCTGAAAATGAGAGAAATAGTGCAATAAGTGTTTTTTTCATAAAATTATCCTTTTCTTATCAATAAACTGTAAAACGCACTTGCCCGTTCTATCCTTACGAGAAAGAGATACCTGATATTTTGACTTAATCCGCATGTTTAGCGGCAGCTCACCGTAAATCCTGTACACCACTTTTGTCGCTGAACTTAAAACCTTTTACGTTACGCAGCGAATTACGTAAGGTGAGTTTGCAACGGATCATACCGCCTCCTGCCGTAGCATCAGCAGATACTGACGGATCGCTTGTTCAGCAAAAAACAGGCAATCGAGATGCGTGCTGTTTTCAATGACGCTGAAGCGCAGTTGCCTGTTACCGTTTTTTCCGTGAACTCTCTCATCGCCCGGGCGCTGAATAACTCATCGTTTCCGGCAACAAGTAACAATACTGGCGCCCCCCCGATTCACTAGCTCCATTGCCTGCATTCCATCGTTCTCCTTGCTGCCCGCCTAAATGCAGTTGAGACTGCCTTCAATCGCCATTCAGCATTGCATCATCCGGCAACGCGTGTCGGGACTGACCTATCGTTAATCTCGTCTGTCCCATCGGCGGGAGTCTGCGGGGGTCAGTAGCACGACACAGACTAGTGCCAACTGACGCAACTGCCTTTCATTACGCCGATCAGCGGATACAAGTGACCAAATTCAGTAAACCACTTCAGCTCAACAACATCCATTTTTCATTTGATTTTGTTAGGATTTCTCTTTGTTGCGAGCATTGTCTGAACTAACTGTCGGACAACTTGCCTTGCGTCATCGATACTTGGAAAATCTGACACATTTCCAACCTTTACCTTCAAGACAGAGCTTGGCTTCTTAACTTCACTGACATTACGATGACGAGGCTACTCTTCGCTGGATTACATAGGTTTTTTTCGTCAAACTTACCTTAACCCCGAAACTTACTGGCGAACCACGATGATCGTCAAAACGATGTATGCTTTCTGTTGTGGGTTAGGTTTGAAAACAACTTTTCCAGAACTACTGAGTACAGGCTTAATATTGATACTTAACTTATTGATAATAGAAGATTGGCTGAGAGTTGTTTTCAACGTATCACCACTATTTGTAGCCCAAGAATGGTGAGAAGGTAACCTGCCACGTTCCGGGCTAAAAATGAGCGACAAATTTATGGGTGTATGTGGGTTTAACGGGGGCTTTACCTTGGACCACATGAGCACACGAAAGAATATAAAAATGAGTAAAATCAATATGAATGAGTCATTTGATAAGGACTTCTCTAGCCATACGCCCATGATGCAGCAATACCTTCGCCTGAAGGCAGAGCATCCGGACATCTTGCTGTTCTACCGCATGGGCGATTTTTACGAGCTCTTTTATGAAGATGCCAAACGCGCCTCACAACTGCTGGAGATCTCACTGACGAAGCGAGGTGCCTCTGCCGGTGAACCGATTCCTATGGCGGGCGTGCCTTATCATGCGGTGGAAAACTACCTGGCAAAGCTGGTGCAACTGGGGGAATCCGTCGCGATTTGTGAACAGATAGGTGATCCGGCAACCAGCAAAGGTCCGGTAGAGCGCAAGGTCGTCCGCATTGTCACGCCTGGAACCATCAGTGATGAAGCGCTGCTTCAGGAACGCCAGGACAACTTGCTGGCAGCCATCTGGCAAGGATCGCGGGGGTTTGGCTTCGCTACGCTGGATATCAGCTCAGGTCGCTTCCGCCTTGCCGAACCAACCGATAAAGAAACCATGGCAGCAGAGCTGCAGCGCACCAATCCTGCGGAACTGCTTTATCCGGAAGACTTTGCCGCCATGGAGCTGGTTGAGAATCGTCGGGGAATACGGCGGCGTCCGCTGTGGGAGTTTGAACCGGATACCGCTCGCCAGCAGTTAAACATGCAATTTGGCACACGCGATCTCAGTGGTTTTGGCGTTGAGCAAGCCCATATGGCGCTCCGGGCGGCGGGCTGTCTGCTGCAGTACGTTAAAGATACTCAGCGTACTTCCCTTCCCCATATTCGTGCATTAACCATGGAACGCCAGCAGGATGGCATTATCATGGATGCCGCCACACGGCGTAACCTCGAAATCACGCAAAATTTGGCTGGCGGAATCGATAATACACTCTCGTCGGTGCTGGATCGCACCGTTACGCCGATGGGAAGTCGCATGCTGAAACGCTGGCTACATATGCCCATCCGCGATCTCAACATCATTAACCAGCGCCAGGAAAGTATTGCCGCTCTGCAAGAGCCCTTTTCAGCGTTGCAACCGGTTCTGCGCCAGGTCGGCGATCTGGAGCGTATTCTGGCACGGCTGGCATTACGCACCGCTCGCCCACGCGATCTTGCGCGTATGCGTCACGCGTTTCAGCAACTTCCTGAACTTAACGCGCAGCTTGCGCAAATCGATGTCGAACATCTGCAAACACTACGTTCGCAAATGGGGCAGTTTGATGAGCTACGCGAGCTGCTGGAACGAGCTATCATTGAATCCCCCCCGGTGCTGGTCCGTGACGGCGGCGTCATTGCCCCGGGCTACAATGCCGAGCTGGACGAGTGGCGCGCGCTAGCTGATGGAGCAACAGATTATTTAGATCGGCTGGAAATTCGCGAACGTGAAAAGCTGGGGTTGGATACGTTAAAAGTTGGCTTTAACGCGATACATGGCTACTACATTCAGGTGAGCCGCGGGCAGAGCCATTTAGTCCCTATTCACTATGTGCGCCGCCAGACGCTGAAAAATGCAGAACGTTACATTATCCCGGAGTTAAAAGAGTACGAAGATAAAGTGCTCACCTCAAAAGGAAAGGCGTTAGCATTAGAAAAAGCGATGTATGAGGCGTTATTTGATCTGTTGCTACCACATCTGGAAAATTTATTGCTCAGTGCCGCCGCGCTGGCGGAACTTGACGTGCTGGTAAACCTTGCCGAGCGCGCATGGACGCTGGATTATAAGCGACCAGTGTTGAGCGAAAAAGCCGGAATATCACTGCGTGGTGGTCGCCATCCGGTGGTTGAACAGGTTCTGAAAGAACCGTTTATTGCTAACCCACTTTCGCTGTCACCCCAGCGTCGTATGTTAATTATTACCGGCCCCAACATGGGGGGTAAAAGTACCTATATGCGGCAAAATGCATTGATTGTGCTTATGGCCTATATCGGTAGCTTTGTACCTGCAGAGCAAGCCGCCATCGGTCCTGTCGATCGTATTTTTACGCGTGTCGGTGCTGCAGACGATCTGGCCTCCGGCCGCTCGACCTTTATGGTGGAAATGACCGAAACGGCTAACATCCTGCATAATGCAACGGAGCACAGCCTGGTATTGATGGATGAAATTGGACGTGGGACGTCCACCTATGATGGACTTTCGCTGGCTTGGGCCTGTGCAGAAGGGCTGGCAAATCGCATTAAAGCCATGACCTTATTCGCGACGCATTACTTTGAATTGACCACTCTGCCAGAGAAAATGGAGGGCGTTGCCAACATTCACCTGGATGCGGTTGAGCATGGTGATACGATTGCCTTTATGCACAGCGTCCAGGATGGTGCTGCCAGTAAAAGTTACGGCCTGGCAGTGGCCGCGTTAGCCGGTGTCCCTAAAGAGGTAATTAAACGCGCCCGGCAGAAACTGAAAGAGCTGGAAGCACTCTCAGGCAGTACGGCAGCATCACATATCGACGGCGCACAACTCCCTTTATTGGTCGAAGAAACCTCGCCAGCTCTGGACGCGCTGGACGCGCTGGATCCTGACTCGCTCTCCCCTCGTCAGGCCCTGGAATGGATCTATCGACTGAAGTCACTGGTGTAAATTTTTTTCGCAGCACGGCGGTTGGGCAAGCTCGTTGGCTCAGCCAATGTGCGGTGGGAAGAAATATAATGATTCCTGTCGTATTTGAGATAGGTAAACGTTAGCAACTCAGAAGCAAAGTTCACGCCCGGAAATCGCGCATTCTGGGGCGAAAATAATTAAACGCGTATTGTGACCAATAAAAAAGCGGTGGGGTTAACCACCGCTTTTCGCATCTACTCATCGTAATGATTAAAGCCTGCCGCTCTTACTCACGGAACAGCGCTTCAATATTCAGCCCTTGCGCCTGCAAAATTTCACGCAGACGTCGCAAGCCTTCAACCTGAATCTGACGAACACGCTCGCGAGTCAAACCTATTTCACGTCCAACATCTTCAAGCGTTGCCGCTTCATAGCCTAACAGGCCGAAACGACGTGCCAGCACTTCACGCTGCTTGGCATTCAATTCGAACAACCATTTGACGATGCTCTGCTTCATATCATCGTCTTGCGTGGTATCTTCTGGTCCGTTGTCTTTTTCATCGGCCAGAATATCCAGCAGCGCTTTTTCAGAATCTCCACCTAATGGAGTGTCGACTGAAGTAATGCGTTCGTTGAGACGTAGCATGCGACTAACATCATCAACAGGTTTATCAAGCTGTTCGGCAATCTCTTCCGCACTAGGCTCATGATCGAGCTTGTGAGAGAGTTCACGCGCCGTACGCAGATAAACATTAAGCTCTTTAACAATGTGAATTGGCAGACGAATAGTACGGGTTTGGTTCATTATCGCCCGTTCGATTGTCTGACGAATCCACCAGGTGGCATACGTTGAAAAACGGAACCCTCTTTCCGGGTCAAACTTCTCAACGGCTCTGATCAAGCCAAGATTTCCCTCTTCAATCAGGTCAAGTAGTGCCAGACCACGATTGCTGTAACGGCGGGCAATCTTTACCACCAGACGTAAGTTACTTTCGATCATGCGGCGACGAGAAGGCACGTCACCTCGTAATGCACGGCGAGCAAAAAACACTTCTTCCTCTGCCGTTAACAATGGAGAATAACCGATCTCTCCAAGGTAGAGCTGCGTCGCATCCAAAACGCGTTGCGTCGCACCTTGTGACAACAACTCTTCTTCTGCTAGATCGTTATCACCAGGATCATTTCCGACAAGAGCCTTCTCATCAAAAATCTCAGCTCCGTTCTCGTCGAATTCCGCGTCTTCGTGTAACTCGTTTACTTTCAGCGTATTCTGGCTCATAAGCGGCTCCTACCCGTGATCCCTAAGGCAGAACACCAGGGTTCTGCCGGTTTATCGCTGCGGTAAATAACGCAACGGGTTTACGGATTTCCCCTTGTAACGAATTTCAAAATGCAATCTAACTGAACTGGTACCTGTACTGCCCATCGTCGCGATCTTCTGACCCGCTTTCACTTCTTGTTGTTCACGGACCAGCATCGTGTCGTTGTGCGCATATGCGCTCAGGTAGTCATCATTATGTTTGATGATTATCAAATTACCATAACCGCGAAGAGCATTCCCTGCATATACAACGCGCCCAGAGGCGGTAGATACTACAGGTTGTCCACGCGACCCGGAGATATCGATTCCTTTATTGCCCCCTTCGGAAGCCGAGAAGTTATCAATAATCTTACCTTCAGTAGGCCAGCGCCAGGTTCCCACCGGAGTGGTGCTGTTCGTTGTACTACTGACTGTCGGGGTAGTAACCGGGGCTGTTGTCGTTGCAACAGTTGTTCCCGATGAAGGCAGCATTTTGCCCCCACTTGATTTTCCAGAATCTTCAGAATACGTAATAACAGGTTGCTGTGCAACCGTTCCCGGTTTTATTTGGGAAGAGTTTGGTGGCGTCGGTACGCCACCTTGGGTGGCATCCGCGACGGTAATCGCATTACCACCGGTAATCGGAGTTCCTGCGCCATTCGCCACCTGCAACGACTGACCGACATTCAGACCGTAGGGAGCCGGGATATTATTGCGCTGTGCCAGGTCACGGAAGTCGTTTCCGGTAATCCAGGCAATATAGAACAGCGTATCACCGCGTTTCACGGTATAAGTATCACCGCTGTAACTACCTTTAGGAATATTCCCATAACTTCGATTGTAAACAATGTGCCCGTTTTCGGTCACAACGTTTGAATTTGCACCGGAAGCAGATCTCGGCATCGCCGGAACCGCACCACCGATCATGCCACCACCCGAAGCAGCGCCAGCGCTGTTCTGGCTACTACTCATACCGGAGTTTCCACCGACGGAACTGATCGGAGCCTGCGTTGAATCGTTAGAACAACCCGCTAACCAAAAACCAACAAGCGAAACGGCCGCAATACGGCTTAATTTAAATACTGGGCTTCCCGTGCTCATTTATCCCCCGTGACGGCAAAAACTAAAAATAACTATTGGTTTACATCCTGACGTAGCCACCGTAAACGCTTTAAGCGCACGGTATCTCACGCTGATCGATGAGAATCGCTGATACTAACAATATAGAAACAACCGTGCCATTAATCAGTTGTATAGAAATGCTGGGTCAGGCCAAATCCCCTTTCACCAGCGGGACAAAGCGCACCGCCTCAACGGTATCCACCACAAATTCGCCGCTCTGCCGGCGAATACGTTTCAGCATCTGTTGCTCTTCTCCCACCGGCAGCACCATAATCCCGCCTTCATCCAGTTGTGACATCAATTCAACAGGAATTTCCGGCGGGGCCGCGGTCACAATGATGGCATCAAACGGCCCACGTGATGGCCAACCCTGCCAGCCATCGCCGTGTCGCGTTGAAATATTATGCAGGTCGAGCTGTTTAAGCCGGCGTTTAGCCTGCCACTGCAGCCCTTTAATGCGCTCAACAGAACAAACATGTTCCACCAGATGCGCCAAAATTGCGGTCTGATAACCCGATCCCGTACCAATTTCCAACACGCGTGACGTTGGCGTTAATTCCAGTAACGCAGTCATTCTCGCCACCATATAGGGCTGAGATATGGTCTGGCCTGAACCTATCGGCAACGCCACGTTTTCCCAGGCTTTATGTTCAAAAGCCTCGTCAACAAAGCGCTCACGCGGCACATCTTCAATGGCCTTTAGCAAACGCTCGTCGTCAATGCCCTGCAGACGCAGTTGCGCCAACAGCGTATCTATACGCTTGTTTACCATTCCTTATTAACCTCGGCTTTGATTAGCCACCCTGAAACGACATCCTGCGCAGCATGGGCCGTTAAATCGACATGCAATGCCGTCACGGAGACATAGCCTTCATCAATAGCGGCAAAATCAGTATCTGGTCCCGCATCAAACTTGTCGCCCGGTGGCCCGATCCAGTACAGCGTAGTACCACGTGGATCCTGCTGGGGAATAACCTGATCCGAAGGATGGCGGCTGCCACATCGCGTCACACGGATACCTTTAATCTGATCGAGCGGCAGGTCCGGTACGTTAATATTCAGAATTCGCCCGGTACGCAACGGTTCACGCTGCAATGCTCGTAAAATAGAACAGGTTACCGCCGCCGCCGTATCATAATGCTGATGGCCGTCCAGTGACACCGCCAGCGCCGGCAAGCCGAGATGGCGTCCTTCCATTGCAGCTGCCACGGTGCCAGAGTAGATAACATCATCGCCGAGATTGGGGCCGGCATTAATACCGGAAACCACGATATCGGGCTTTGGATGCATCAGTGCATTGACCCCAAGATAAACGCAATCCGTTGGCGTCCCCATCTGTACGGCGATATCACCGTTGGGATAAGGAAAAGTACGTAACGGTGTTTCCAGCGTCAGAGAGTTCGATGCCCCACTACGATTACGATCGGGCGCCACAATCTGTACCTCAGCAAATTCACGCAAAGCTTTAGCCAGCGTTTGAATTCCCGGGGCGTGGATGCCATCGTCATTACTCAGCAATATCCGCATTACAGCGTAACCTTATAATTTAAATGAATCATACCTGTGCCCTAAACCATTCCGGAAGCACGAGAACGCCCATGGAACTGACAGCGATAAGCGGCCAGAGAACGCTCACGTTCTGGTAAGTTTGGCTGCCCTCAATAACAACAGCTAACGTAAGTGCAACACCAAATATAATGGGCAACTTGTCACAAACCTGGTTGATACCGCGCTTACCGCAGTAAATGACGCATTCTATCGCGTAGGGGTGGGGAGTGGTAGCCGCAAATTTCCTGTTGTTAAATTTTGAGAATTGCAGGCGTTGTTCACTATGGGAACATAGCGAGTGTAGAAAAGCACGACCACTATTTAGCGCAGAGCGATCGCCATATATTTGTAGCGGCCCGCTTCCCCGAGCCGCTACATGATCATGGCTACTCCTGTCGATAGGTTATTCCGGACACGGCGATAACGGGCTCGTCATACTGCCGGTTAACATGATCAAACTGACGCATATCCAGCCACCATCGCTGCCACTTCTCCGCGATGAGTTCGCTATAAAAGCGTCCGGCGCTGCATAAAGCCTGCTGCTGCATATGCTTCTGTTTACCTGGGTCATTGATTATCGCGATCAGCGCATCAGCAAGCGCTCGCTCATCCCCTTCAGTGACCAGCACACCCGCGTCATATTCGTGCAGCAGATCGCGAGGTCCGTATTTAATCGCAAAACTCACCAACGGCGTCCCGTGGGCCAGTGATTCCAAACCAAACAGGGAAAACCCCTCCTGGTTAGAACACAGCACCGCACAGCAGGAACGACGCTGAATTTCGGCGATATCATCGGAAAAACCATTAATATGAATATGAGAATCCAGCCCTTTTTGCATTACCTGCTTGCGTAATGCTGCGCGTAACGGGCCGGTACCATAGGTCTGCAGCTGTGCATCCGGTATCGCGTCTACTACCCGCTCAAATGCCCGAATCAATAAACCATGCTGCTTTTCCGGCGAGTAGCGCGCCATATAGAGCACCTGCTTTGAGGGGATCTTGTCCAGCGTATCAGTTGAATATCGTGCCTCTGCAGGATGGGGGATAACGCGTAGTTTGTGCTCAGGAAATCCCTCACCAATTAAGTCTTGACGCTGTTCCTCCGTGAGTACCACCAATTGATCAACCCGCTGATGCTGTTCGAGGATATGCCTGTAGGTACCTTTACGTTCACCATTCGGTAAACGATGCGAGGAATGAATCAGCGCAGTCACGGTTGCATGAAACCGCTGTTGCGGCCTGGAATTCACAAACTCGCTCCAGGGTTGATTTTTATCAACAATGAAGTGCCATTCGGTGGCGCAGTCCAGATTCGCCTCCAGCATTGCGGCGTTAAAACCTGCCTGATGGCTAAACGTCATGATTCCATATCGATGATCATTAATTTCAATGCCAATTAGCGTGCTTTTCCCCGGGTACTCCCGGTAACACTTACGCAACAATACCCGGTGCTGATCATCAAGAAATTCATGGCAACGTTGTTCGCCATCCGGATCCTGTAACGTGTACGTTATCATTTTTATGCCGCCCAATCCGGACTGAGGCATGCCGCTAATGACGCGCTGCGGGTTATCCGGTAAAAAACCAATCTCCCCCCGATCGCGCATAGAAATCAGCCAGTGATATATATTAAACACCTGCACCCGGGACGGTAATTTTCCCGCTTTTTTTAGCATCTCGACGTTATCAGCAAGCGCCGGATTCCACTCGGATGTAACAATCCATGGCGCTATATCCATCTGCCTGGCGAACAATCTGGCTCGGCTCAGCGTTGCCGCTTCGATACCGTTTCCCACATTACGTATATCTGCGCACAGAAAGACAACCTGCTGTCGAGACTCCTCCCGTACCGGAGATGATAATTTCATTATCTGCTGGTTATTAAGATATTTAAGATAGGCCACATAACCAGATAAATAGTGCTCAACGTCATCAATCCTGACGCGATAACTGTGATGACGAATAAAGAAGCTTCCAACAATACGCTGTGGGTTTTTAAAAAACATCGCCAGTTCCGGCCAGAAAAAGCCGTTGAGCAGATAGCGCGCTCGATATTCCAGCGCACGTCCAAATTTATTAAGATCAAAATCGTCCAGTAGATAGCGATGCTGAGGATCGACGAGCAACCTGGCGATCATCCGCTGTGCCGCCATCATTAATTCCAGTAGCGTCGGATAAGTCGTTATCCTCTCGAGTACGAAATCAAGATGTTCTCGCACATTATCCAGACCAAACTGATAATAACGCGCCTCCGGCCGGTACATCGTTAATTCATTAACGCAATAACTCAGCCAATGGTCGTGTGCACGCCAGTGTTTCTGTGCAATAAAATAATCAAACGCTCTTTCGACAATCTGTAACCAGCGTTCATTTTTGGTGATGGCATAAAGGCGAATCAAGGCAAAAGCCGCTTCACCATCATAATAAATAATGCGCTGAGCTTCTTTGACCGACAGATCAGGATAATTCAGTACATGTACAAATGCACCGCTGAGGCGGTCCTGCATATACGCAATGCCGTTTGCCAGCCGCTCCATCTGGGCAACATACTGCTGATCACCGGTGAGTTCTGTATATTTCGCCAGCGCCAGAATGCTGACCGCATTCCCCCCCAGCTTTATTTCATCGCCAACATCTACTAAAAAATCGGCTTCAGTACCATCAGCCAACTGCTGACTGTGTATTAACTGCTGCGTTAAATAGCGTAGCGTACGATCGATCGCCGCTTTATGGCTGTTATCCTGGGTCAGTTCCCAACCTTCAAGTAATGCATAGGTTGAGCTGGCATGGCGCAAAGCATTATAAGAGGGGATAGGACGATCAAAACAGGGAAACCAGCCATAATAATATTCACCGGATAGCTTTATCTGACGCGATAAATAGTCAGTAGCGCTATCAATGACTGTCGCAACATGTTCTGCAGGCCAGTGGGTAATCTGCCGATAACCAGCATTTCGCCCCTGGTGTTCAATTCGCCAGGCCCGGGAACCGTCAGTAAAAACAGCCCGGGTGGTAAAACGCCATATCGATTGCTCTGCCCTTTCAGGCCAGTCAAGTGGCTCGCCAAACCGACGTTTAGCATAGTTATTCAGGTTTATAGCATTGGGCGTCGCAACACCAATCTTGCCATCATAAAGAAGCGCTCCGGCACCGATCTCCTGCTCAAGGATCGCGTGGGAAAATTGTGGATCAAACGCCAGTCCAAAGCGAAAATAGTTACGTTTAGTTTGCTGTAATTTATCCTGTAATACCTGCCAACTGAGTGCTTCGACCCGATCAACAATATCCACACGCAGCCACTCAGGCTGCTTTTTCTGCTTCTTTTTCCATTGCTGTAATGTTTGAGCACCGCTCAGCCAGGCTTTTTCAAAACTCGAACCAGTAGCAATGTGCACACTGGCCCGTTCAGAACCATTCGCGATACTGAAAAAAAGCACCCAGGCCGGGTATTCCGATGGTAAGGCCGTATCCTTTAGTTTTTCAGCCTGGCCACGGGCGAGCTGTAATAATTCACTTAGCGACATCCTCTTTCCTCCAGTCGAAATATTAACGCTCTCTGAGCGCTTCTTTAGCCCGGTTAAACGGTTTAATTAAATAGTCCATTATTGTTTTCTCGCCGGTCTTAATATCCACCGTCGAAATCATCCCCGGCACAATAGAAAAATGCTTGCCGGTTTTATTTTGTAAATAATCAAGATCGGTACGAATGAATACCCGATAGTAATAATTCTCGGGTTTCACTTCGTCCTGAATGGTATCGGGCGAAATGGTTTCGACCACACCATCTAAACCGCCATAAATAGCGTAGTCATAGGCGGTGATCTTCACCAGAGCCTGCTGTCCCGGACGAATGAAGGCAATATCACGCGGTGAAAGCCTGGCTTCAATCAGCAACCGATCATCAAGAGGGACAATTTCCATCAATTCACCATTCGGCGTAATAACGCCGCCGAGGGTGGTGACCTTAATATTTTTAACGATACCGCGTACGGGTGAGCGAGCCGTCAGGCGCGTCACAGAATCCGAGCGGCCCTTAATCACCTCCGAAAGTGTATCAACCTCAGCATTCGCCTTCGCCAACTCCTCCCGGGCCTGCACATAATACTGTGAACGTAAATCAGTGAGCTTCAGATCCAGATCTGATTTCTGGCGCCGTAAGCGCAAGACTTCTACGTTACTGGCAGCACCGCTTTTCGCGAGTTTTTCGGTGATTTGCAGTTCCCGGACGACCAAATCCAGCGACTCTCTAATTCGCGACTCAGATTCCGTAAGCTGAGCACGACGCGTGTTATACAACCTGGTTTCTGTTGCCGTCAGATTAGGCCACCCCTTCAGCTCATCCGGAAAAGTTAAGGGCGAATCATTGACCTCTGCATGTAAACGAGCACCGGCTGCCAGTGAGGCTCGATAGCGCGCAGCACTTTCACCAACATTAGATTCAGAACGCGTTGGGTCCATCCGGGCAACCACCTGCCCGGCCTGCACCATATCGCCCTCTTTAACATTCAGCTCGACTAAAATCCCACCATCCAGCGACTGTAATACTTGCTCTCTGGAACTCGGGATCACTTTCCCCGTTCCGGTCGAGACTTCATCTAAAACACCAAACCATGCCCAGACCGCCGCCACGGCCAGTAACAGGCTAATAATAACGATAACCCGCGAGGATCCAGACAGTGCGCTATCGTCATTGACCTGCCCTTCGCTATCATCCAGTAGTAATCGGGTTCCGGCGGTATCCGCCAATGGATCAGGCTGATTGATTTTCATTGCTGAACTCCTGACGACGGGCCCGCTTTTCCGCATGGTTAAACGCTTTCTCTTTTGGTGTATCCATCACCAGGTTACCCTCTTTGAAAACTAAGACCCGGTCGACTAATTCCAGTACTGCAGCCCGATGGGTAGCGACGATGAGCGTTCGGCCTGCCAGCCATAAAGAAAGGCGTTGCAGGAAATCCTGCTCGGTATGTTCATCCAGTGAAGCGGTCGGCTCATCCAGTAGTACAATATTCGGATCGCGTAATAACATCCTGGCCAGCAGAATCGATTGACGCTGCCCGCCCGACAGGCCTAGCCCTCCCTCCATAATAGGATGGTCAAGCCCCAGCGGTAGCCGCCTGACGAAATCAGCCGCAGCGCATACCTCCAGCACGCTGAAAATATCGTCGTCACTGGCCTGTGGCGCGCCCAGCGTCAGGTTATCCCGCAACGTACCGTGGAATAACCTGGCATTTTGCGTCAGTAAACCGATATTCCGTCGCAGATCGGCGACATCAATATGCGGCAAACTCAGATCGTCCAGTAGCAGCTCACCTTCGGTAAGCTCCATCCCCCCCGCCAGCGCCTGCAAAAAGGTCGATTTGCCTGCACCATTGCGCCCCAACACCGCAACCCTTTCTCCGGGCTTAATTTCCAGTTTGCCGACTCTTAACGGTACGCGAGATGATTCGGTGTGATAACTGAAGGCAGCAGCAGTTAGCCGATAATGTCCATACAATGCTGCGCAATGAACCTTTGTCTCTTCCCGGCTATTCTCAACCGGTAGTTTCATAATGCTGTCCAAACCGGACTTTGCTGCCTTAACTTGCTGCCAACGCGCCAGCACACCACAAAGCGTAGACATCGGAGCAATCATCCGTGACGACAGTAACGATGCTGCAACGATCGCGCCGGTCGTCATATCACCGTTAATGACCAACGGCGCCCCCACTAAAACCACCGAGGCATATACCAGATTCTGGATAGTCATACCCCAGCTAATCAGCCCCTGAGTGATCCGTCGCGTACGTACGCCCGACTGCGCCGTTACCGCAATATAACTGTTCCATTGCTGCTGAAAGCGGTCTTCCGCCTGCATCAATTTGATATCTTCAAGCCCCTGTAGGCTCTCAACTAATACCGCGTTACGTAACGTTGACTCATGTACCGACTGACGTGCCAGGTGGGATAATTTTTTCTGTAACAGCAGACCCGGGGCGATCATCAATAACGCCGCCGCCGGCGCTATCCATGCCAGCTGAGGAGAGATAATCATCAACATCAGTAAGAAAAGTAAAAAGAAAGGCATATCAACGATGGCTGATACGGTCGTTGACGTTACCATCTCGCGTATTTGCTCTAATTCACGCACTTGTGAAATAAAGCTCCCGGTAGAGCGTGGTATGGCACTATTTCGTAATCGCAATGCGTGGCCAAACACGCGATCGGAGACACGCATATCAGCCTGTTTACCTAAAATATCGGTAACATGCCCCCGTCCCACACGTAAAATAAATGAGAATATAACGGCAATAAGTACGCCAATAAATAATACGTAAAGCGTTGGAAAAGACTGCGCGGGGATGACCCGATCATAAACCTGCATAGAAAAAAGAATACCCGCAAGCGCCAGTACATTAATTAGCAGCGAGGCCAACATGACATGCCAGTATGGTTTTAAATCCCGAATAACCAGTTTACGTAACCAGTCAGGCTTATACTTTTCCAGATAACTGTCAGCCCGAATATCTTTTGCCGCCGCTGCCGGACGAAAAGCAATGATCCTGCTAATATCTGGTAATAATTGTGAGAATGAGAGCGTGTTTACCAATCCCTCATCGTGAATAAAACTAACGCCGATTTGATCAACACCATCAAACGTTTTAATAATACCAATCTGACCGTCCTTAAGCTGAATAACCAGCGGAAGACGCCACACAGAAATATCGTGATCTTTAGCAGCCAGTATTTTTCCCGATAATCCAGCCTGCCGTGCCAGATTTTTTAACACAACAGGCAGTGGATTATTCCATTGCCAACGGGCAATCGCCAGTAACTCACCTGATGAATAATCAAGTCGATAATGACTGGCAATATAGGTAATTGCCGTCACCCAATCGGTTAAATCTGCGCTAGTATCGCCGTTATCAGGAACGTCGTTGAATGTATTTTCCAACTGGCTCATGGTCTAATCTCCACACCCTGGATGGCCTGACTATCCAGAGTAAATACGCTTCTTATTCTGCCGGTGCTGTACAGGCAGTCCAGTTGAAGGCTCCTTAATTGGCTTTGCGTTTGCTGCTCAGTGAAACGAGATTGATAAATCTCCTGTTCAGCATTCAGTACGTCCAGTAGAGGGCGAGTACCCAGTTGTAAATACTGATCCTGATAAAGCGAACGGGTCTTTTCGCCCAACGCCTGTTGACGTGCCTGGATCTGCAGTGTTTGCTGTAAGCTTCCAGATTCGTTTTGCGCTTCACTTAACTGCTGACGCGCGTCGAGTTGAGCGGTACGAACCGCAGCATTAGCCGCCTCCAGACTGTGCTGTGCGGCATTACGACTGGCGGAAAGCGCGCCGCCCTGGTAAAGCGGCATCTGTACCCGCACCCAGGCAGAGTATTGAGTACGATCCAGCGCAGCGCTATTGGCGTAACGATCGTTGAGGTAGTGCGTGACCTCCGGCTCCAGTGAAATCGTGGGCAACATCTGAGCATCAGCAGAAGCCACCTGCGCCTGCGCCTGATTGGCTCTGGCCCACGCGGCTAACACCGAAGGCACAAGCCGATCGTCAACCTGCGTTGTCTGGCAGGCGTTTGCCAACTCGCCCGGAAAATCGTTGTTGACCCGATTGATCATTTTCCACCCCATATAGGTGGCTAATGTTGCGCGCCAACGATCCAGACTGGCTTGATATTGCGTTAAGGTCGCGCGGGCACCTTCAATACGCGTGCGGGTTTGCACTACATCAGAGAGCGAGCTGGCGCCTTCATCATTACGCTGACGAGCCAGGTCACCAATACTATTGAGTGCCTGTAGCTGATCCTGAGCGATGGAGACTAACTGCTGATACCCCTGAACCTGTACCAAGGCTGCTGCCGCATCATGGGCAATGGTATCGATGCTAACCAAAACGTTAGCCTGCTGCTGAGCAACCGCCGCGTTAGCTTCACGAACGGCGTTGTCGACTTTACCAAAGTCATAGAGCATCTGAGAAAGCGATAAAACCAGCGATGGACTATAACCATTATCACGATATGTATTCGTAATACCGTTATTAAATCCTCCGCTAATTTGCGGGTAATATTTAGCACGGGCAACATCAACCTTTTCAGACTGAGAAAACAGTACCCCGATTGCCTCACTAATATCGGGATGCCATTGCACGGCCCGCTGTACGGCATTTTTAATATCAAGTACATCTGGCGCACGGTCCGGCATATTATCTGGCGTTGGTCCGGACAGGCTGGGAAGTTCTTGTTGCGGAATAATATGCTGTGTACTGATCACTCCGGCAGAATCAGACTGGTTTTGCAATTGTGCCGTTACCGCACAACTATAAAAAAACGTAGTGGCGGCGATAAAAAAGCAGGTAGTACCTATTCTGCGATGGCGATAAATAAACATAATTCTTCCTAAAAATCAGATTCATTGATTAACGCTCAACAAGCCAGAGGTGATTTTTAACGTTCAAAAAACATGCCCCTGCTAATCAATAGAAAAAGATGATCCTTATTAACGCGAAGTCATGCCGCGTCAGCTTTATCTGGAAAAATAAGAGGAAAATTAATCTCTCCCTCTTTATTTCCATTTAAAGCACATCCCTGTGCTGATAAATGCTACTCAGATCGCCACTTCATCATGCATCTGATGAGGAGGAGTTTTGTTGTAACAGTTCATCCAGCGTGACTTCCACACCTTCCAGGGTGATGAGCTGCGTTGAATTGAACTGATCTCCTGCACCATCACGGTCGATGGAGACAACCGTGTCACCTGAATCGGTATGCTCAACGGAAACAAAGTTACCGATATCTGCAGAAGAACCATCCCAGCCACTTAACAGCTTGCTGACATCAATATGATCGTTGTCCGCTACGGAGAAATCAGTCCAGGTATTATCTGTACCGTTACCTCCCGCTGCGTCATCTGCATCCAGCAGATTAAAGATCACCGTGTCACTGCCCGCACCTAAGGTGAAAGTATCATCATAAGCCGAGCTGCTTGCCGTATCGTCATGACGACTTCCCTCAATAGTCAGGTCAAGATTGACCGTCAGGGTCGCACTTGATGTACTGCCATCCTGTGCCGTCAGGGTATAGTTAAACGCCTCTTTCTCCGTAATATCCGCTATGTTGATACCTTCATTCAGACTGTAGCTATAGCTGCCATCAGTACTGAGCGTCAGCGTACCGTAGTGACCAGCAATATCGACGGTAGAACTGCCCTCCTCTTGAACCAGCGTAGTATCCGTACCATTGGCGTCAGTGATCGTCAGAGTGGTGTACAGCGATGAAATTTCATCCGGTATGCCCTCTGAACCGGAACCATCGAAGATATGCCCTTCGACCGTTATCGAATCACCGGTATGGAATTCACTTAACGCCACTTCGGTTCCGGTCACAGTAGAGGAAATTGTCACCGTACCGATAGCCAGCGGCCCCACTCTGCCGCTAAGCGTCAGGGTATAATCCCCTTCTGTCAGCTCAAGTCCTCCCAGAGAAATTGATGGATTGCTGCCAAGTAAGGTCCCGCCAGAGACCGTATTTGTGACAAGTACCGTGCCGTTCGCATCAGCGATGGTATAAGTGATGTTCACACCAGTGAGCGCAGCGCCACTGATATTGATACCCAACGCCATATCCTTCAGCGCCACACCATCATCTATATGGAACGTACTGCTCGCCGTGCCGGTTGTTGAGTTAAACAGCGCACTTTGCCAGCTTACCGAGGTCCCCGGCTCACTATGCTCACTCTCCACCTGTAGTGCTGAGGCTTCCAGAGAGACGACATCATCTACCGCCTGAATATCCGGCAGTTCCAGATTGATCGTCAGTGTTGCCGCGCTTTTTGAACCATCAATACCGGCCAGTACATAGTTAAAGATCTCCGGCCCGGTAATGCTGGAGGGGGGTAAGCCCTGCGTTAAGGCATAGGTATAATTACCCTGTGCATCAATCGTCAGCGTGCCATATTTGCCCTCAATCTCCGTGGTACCCTTCGGTGATATCACCACATCGTTTACCGTGGAAATTAACGTACCTGCCGGTCCTGAGTCACCTCCGATGCCCTCATCACCACCGGTAATGACATTGCCGTCGACAGAACCAGTGCTCGTCTCAACTGCGTGGGTTACATCATGCAGAACATTCAGCACGTAGCCAGTTGCTACCGAAAGTCCCTGATCAGCCTGTAGCAGGAAGACATAATCCCCTTTAGGCAGCGTTAACGTTAGCTCTTCCGAACGACCGCCGACCGCCAGGATCCTTAACCAGTTATCAATGTGCTGATATTGCTCGTACTTCTGCGTATCCTCATTAAATTGATAGATAAACAGGTCAAAGGTGGAGAGTACTGAAAGACCACCCGCACTCGCCTGCACCGTCACGGTACGCACTGAATCATCGGCAACATTGAATTGTGCCTGATTCTGTAGATCGACTAACGTCACATCCAGCACGTCCCCCAGACCGAGGTTGGCTAGCAGCACACCGGCTTTTGCTGAAGCGCCATGGTCGGTTTCTTCCACAACAGTTCTGACATCCAGCGTCGCCTGATCGTCAACAGCCTGAACTTCCGGAAGTGTCAGATCAACAGTCAACGTAGCCGAGCTGTTTTGACCGCCAGGGCCGGTCAGGACATAGTTGAAGTTTTCCGGCCCGGTAATTGAGGACGGCGGCAGACCCTCCGTAAGCGTATAGGTATAGTTACCTTGCGCATCGATCGTTAACGTACCGTATTTACCCTCAATCTCCGTGGTTCCGTCAGCATTGATGGCTATGCCGTTGACACTGCTAATGACACTGCCTGCAGGAGCGGTATCACCACCTGTTCCCTCGCTGTCTCCGGTAATAACATTACCGTCCACGCTTCCAGAAGAGGTTTCTACGGTATGAGAGATATCTTCCAATACGTTCAACGTATAGCCCGTTGCTACCGATAGTCCCTGATCGGCTTGCAGCAGGAAGACATAATCTCCTTTAGGTAGCGTCAGCGTCAGTTCTTCCGAACGGCCACCAATTGCTACAACCCTTAACCAGTCATCGAGATGCTGATACTGCTCATATTTCTGCGTATCTTCATTGAACCGGTAGATAAACAGGTCAAAAGTGGACAGAACTGAAAGCCCTCCCGCACTCGCCTGTACCGTGATGCTACGCGATTCATTATCGTCTACCGAGAATGTGGCCTGATTCTGCAAATCAATCAGCGTCACATCCAATACTTCACCCAGCCCGAGGTTAGCCAGCAGGAAACCACTTTTCGATGAAGCACCGTGGTCTGTAGTTTCAACACTGGTGCCAATTTCAAGGGTCGCTTTATCGTCTACCGCTCCGGGTATATCTGAGTCGCTGTCTGAATCGGCATCAGAGTCACTGTCAGCATCCGCATCGGCGTCTGCATCCGAGTCGCTGTCAGCATCCGCATCGGCATCTGCATCCGAGTCGCTGTCAGCATCCGCATCGGCATCTGCATCCGAGTCGCTGTCAGCATCCGCGTCGGCATCTGCATCCGAGTCACTGTCAGCATCCGCATCGGCATCTGCATCCGAGTCACTGTCAGCATCCGCGTCGGCATCTGCATCCGAGTCACTGTCAGCATCCGCGTCGGCATCTGCATCCGAGTCACTGTCGGCATCCGCGTCGGCGTCAGAGTCACTGTCAGCATCCGCATCCGCATCGGCGTCAGAGTCAGAATCAGAGTCGCTGTCGGCGTCCGCATCAGCATCGGCGTCAGAGTCAGAATCCGAGTCACTGTCGGCATCCGCATCCGCATCGGCGTCAGAGTCAGAATCCGAGTCACTGTCGGCATCCGCATCCGCATCGGCGTCAGAGTCAGAGTCAGAATCCGAGTCACTGTCGGCGTCCGCATCCGCATCGGCGTCAGCGTCAGAGTCACTGTCAGCATCCGCATCCGCATCGGCGTCAGAGTCAGAATCAGAGTCACTGTCGGCGTCCGCATCCGCATCGGCGTCAGAGTCAGAATCCGAGTCACTGTCGGCGTCCGCATCCGCATCGGCGTCAGAGTCAGAATCCGAGTCACTGTCGGCATCCGCATCAGCATCGGCGTCAGAGTCAGAATCCGAGTCACTGTCGGCGTCCGCATCCGCATCGGCGTCAGAGTCAGAATCCGAGTCACTGTCGGCGTCCGCATCAGCATCGGCGTCAGAGTCAGAATCAGAGTCACTGTCGGCGTCCGCATCCGCATCGGCGTCAGAATCAGAATCGCTGTCTGCATCCGCATCGGCGTCAGAGTCCGAGTCACTGTCGGCGTCGGCATCCGCATCGGCGTCAGAATCAGAATCGCTGTCTGCATCCGCATCGGCGTCAGAGTCCGAGTCCGAGTCACTGTCTGCATCCGCGTCGGCGTCAGAGTCACTGTCAGCATCCGCATCCGCATCGGCGTCAGAGTCAGAATCAGAGTCGCTGTCGGCGTCCGCATCAGCATCGGCGTCAGAGTCAGAATCCGAATCACTGTCAGCATCCGCATCCGCATCGGCGTCAGAGTCAGAATCCGAGTCACTGTCGGCGTCTGCATCAGCATCTGAATCCGAATCGCTGTCGGCGTCGGCATCGGCGTCAGAATCAGAATCGCTGTCCGCATCCGCATCGGCATCGGAGTCCGAGTCACTGTCGGCATCCGCATCCGCATCTGCATCCGAGTCGCTGTCGGCATCCGCATCCGCGTCAGAATCGGAATCGCTGTCAGCATCCGCATCCGCATCGGCGTCAGAGTCAGAATCCGAATCGCTGTCGGCATCCGCATCCGCGTCAGAGTCCGAATCGCTGTCGGCGTCCGCATCGGCGTCAGAGTCAGAATCCGAGTCACTGTCGGCATCCGCATCCGCGTCAGAATCAGAATCGCTGTCGGCGTCCGCATCCGCATCTGAATCCGAGTCACTGTCGGCGTCAGCATCCGCGTCAGAGTCCGAATCGCTGTCGGCGTCCGCATCCGCATCTGAATCCGAGTCACTGTCGGCGTCTGCATCCGCATCTGAATCCGAGTCACTGTCGGCGTCAGCATCCGCGTCAGAGTCCGAATCGCTGTCGGCGTCCGCATCCGCATCTGAATCCGAGTCACTGTCGGCGTCCGCGTCCGCGTCAGAGTCCGAATCGCTGTCGGCATCCGCATCCGCATCTGAATCCGAGTCGCTGTCGGCGTCGGCATCCGCATCTGAATCCGAGTCACTGTCGGCGTCCGCATCCGCGTCAGAGTCCGAATCGCTGTCGGCGTCCGCATCCGCATCGGCGTCAGAGTCCGAGTCACTGTCAGCATCCGCATCAGCATCGGCGTCAGAGTCAGAATCCGAGTCACTGTCGGCGTCTGCATCAGCATCTGAATCCGAATCGCTGTCGGCGTCTGCATCCGCGTCAGCATCTGAATCCGAATCGCTGTCGGCATCCGCATCAGCATCTGAATCCGAATCGCTGTCGGCGTCGGCATCGGCGTCAGAATCAGAATCGCTGTCCGCATCCGCATCGGCATCGGAGTCCGAGTCACTGTCGGCATCCGCATCCGCATCTGAATCCGAGTCGCTGTCAGCATCCGCATCGGCGTCAGAGTCCGAGTCACTGTCGGCATCCGCATCCGCGTCAGAATCGGAATCGCTGTCGGCATCCGCATCCGCATCTGAATCCGAGTCACTGTCGGCGTCGGCGTCCGCGTCGGAATCCGAGTCGCTGTCGGCGTCGGCATCGGCGTCAGAATCAGAATCGCTGTCAGCATCCGCATCGGCGTCAGAGTCCGAGTCACTGTCGGCATCCGCATCCGCATCTGAATCCGAGTCACTGTCGGCGTCCGCATCCGCGTCGGAATCCGAGTCACTGTCAGCGTCCGCATCGGCATCGGCATCGGCGTCAGAGTCAGAATCCGAATCACTGTCGGCGTCCGCATCCGCATCTGAATCTGAGTCGCTGTCGGCGTCCGCGTCAGCGTCCGCATCGGCATCTGCATCCGAGTCACTGTCAGCATCCGCGTCGGCATCTGCATCCGAGTCACTGTCGGCATCCGCATCGGCATCGGCATCCGAGTCACTGTCGGCATCCGCGTCGGCATCTGAATCCGAATCGCTGTCGGCATCCGCATCCGCATCTGAATCCGAGTCGCTGTCGGCATCCGCATCCGCGTCAGAATCAGAATCGCTGTCGGCGTCCGCATCCGCGTCAGAATCAGAATCGCTGTCGGCGTCCGCATCCGCATCTGAATCCGAGTCGCTGTCGGCATCCGCATCCGCGTCAGCGTCAGCGTCAGCGTCAGAATCTGCGTCACTGTCAGAATCTGCATCGCTGTCGGAATCGTCGATGGTTTCAGTATTAGAATGACCATCGCTATTATTCGCGCCAAGGAACATTGCGGCGATGCCTACCGCACCAGCGGCAGCCATGGCCAAAGGCCCGGTGTAGCCAGAACCTTCTCCCGCAATCATGAGATCTTCAAGGCCAGATATCGACTCAAAATGGAATCCAGCCCCGGGATCCTGTACCCACCACAACGCTCCCTGTTCATCTTCCAATACTAAATCGCTGGTATTCCCTTGCGCATCCGCCAGGAAAAAATTTTTCAGCTCGAGTTTTTCACCAGAATGGAGAGTAACGACGAGATCGTTACCAGATCGGTTAAAAGACGCAATATCGCGCCTTTCCAGTTGTAATTTAACTATGCTGGGAGAATCTAAATTGACCTCTTCAGCATTGAGACTGGAAGTGTTGCCACTACCTTTCTCAGTTATCGATATATTGTTCATAAACCTGTACTCCCAACAAGGATTGAGTTAAGCGGTTCCGGAATAATCACCATCACCTAAACGTCCATTTACTCTGTATTGAAAACACTTACTGCACTGCACAATGACTACTTTTCATTCTCTTTTTGTCACAACGTTATTAACTTTATATTGTGTCTTACTGAGAATTTCTTAGGGATAGTCCAGACGCAGATAATTAAGAATACCCAAGGGCGTATCCTTTATTTTTGGAAATGCTTTCATCTGTCTTATCCCTCTAAAATAAATTGGAATAAAATTTGCGCATAGTGATCCCATGGTTCTGAAACAGGTAAATAAGAAACATGTATATTTGCATCTTCTTTTACTTTGTTAACCACTTAGCAAACCCTGGCAGGAGTCGGTTTTTTATTTATATATCAATAAGTAAAAAACCTCCCTGCAATGCAAATATTTGCAGGGAGGTTAAAAGATCTCTGAAAGAGGAAGTTCCCGCGCCTTCTACAATAATACCCTTGCAGTAAGGCTTGATATAATCCAGCAATTTTCTTAAAGCTGTACTTTCTTTATACTTACAGAAAAAATCCTTGCTAATTTTGACATATTCGAAATGCCCATCAATTACTGTAATAAGACTTGAATTTCCGAATCCAAACCGATCAAGCCAAACCGGACAATATTGTGTAATTTTTTTCCAGTTCTCTGCATCAGTACTGTTGAGATGAAAGATTTCCTCATTAACTTCAAATCGTAATCTCGGCATTTTCTTCAGCATATTGCGCATTGATAAATTACCCAGGATGTATTTCGAAATGTCAGTGTCAATATTGACAGAAATAATGGGCGCGTCCTTATCAGAAAAAAATCTATCGCTGATAACACCGATCTGCTCTTCAAAGAGTGTGATTTTCTGAGTGACAGAACGTTGGCAATCTCCTGCACTCAATGCCTGTTGACATCCGTTCGGATTTTCTACAGCCGCGCATCGAGTCATTAGCTCAAATGCAAAGAGTGAGCCAGAAACAGTGTAGATTGGTTCAAAGCTAAACAGATAAGCATTACCATCTTTCATGTATCTACCCCCTATGATTAAAAAATACTTACAAATCAACTTTAAGAAATTAATTTACTACGTAAATCATATACGTGGGGCACAATCGTTAATGTAACTTAATATTACTCTTTAAATTCAGAGAATAAAAATTGGTATAATCGGTCATAAACTCAAATCATGATAGCCACAGGCTATCATATAGATCCAATCGATCGCCACAACCAATTCTCAACAAGATTAATCCCACTTAAGTTAACATTTTTTACGACTAAAAATTACAAATTGATTCAACTTATTGATATTTACAATATTAATTCATTAAGTATGTTTTATGATTATTGTACAGCAATGCTAATGAGTTCAAAATTCAGCCAAAGCAACGCCAAAAAGATGAACCTCTCAAAAAAAACATAAGATAAATTTATCAAATAAAAACGGATTTTTACTGATTAAAAACACAGCATTTTGATGGAGAATCAGGGAGAAAACGTGGAGTTACGTTCAGAAGTGGCGTTTTTATAAAATGAGAGAAACTTCACATAAAAGGATAAAAAATGTGGAGCTCATTTACACAACAAGCTCCAGGTCATGTTCATAAAGGGAATCTGATAACGAGTAACCGAATCATTTAATCTGAAGGGAAAATGTAAAAAAGTTTTCTTTACTCCGAGATCTCTACATCATCGCTTTGTTGTTCAAGGATCTCACGTACCACACTGGTGGCAAAACTTCCTGCGGGGAGCCAAAAATTCATTTCAAGAGTGGCATCATCCCACCAGTTCCAGCGTAACTGATCGGGAATAACCAACATCGCGCGCCTTGCTGCTTCTATGCGTTCACGTTCAAGTAATGCCATTAACCGCGTTTCTGCCACCAAACACTGCTGCTCGAATGCCAGCGCATCATCACGACTTCCCCATTCACCACTGCCGGGAAGTGGCGCAGTGATGCGTAGTTCATTATGATGAACGCGTTGCTGCAGCATGTCTGACTCTTCGGCATTGGCCACAAACCAGCTGCCACGCCCGGTTAGCTGTAATGCATCACCTTTCATTACCTGACAAAGCGAATGTTGCTGTGCCAAACGTTCGCTGACCACCCAATTAAATAATGCGCTACGCGTAGCAGACAATAAGAAACTGCGCTTGCTACGCTCGCGCACCTGGATCGAACCTTCAGCCCAGCGGGTTGCCTGCAGCAAATTATTACCCGAATGGCCAAAGCGCTGCAGACCAAAATAGTTAGGTACTCCATTAACCCGGATTTGCTCCAGGCGCTGTTCTACCGCCGCACGATCGCTAACATTGCGTAACACCAGTTTAAAAGCATTGCCCTGTAACGCGCCGATGCGGAGTTTGCGTCGATGGCGTCCACTTTCAAGCACTTCGCATCCTTCCAGATCGAAAGCCGATAAATCTGGCGTCACTTTTCCCGGTAAACGCAGGCAAAACCACTGCTCAGTCACAGCATGGCGATCTTTCATCCCCGCAAAGCTTACGTCCCTTGCGTGAATTCCGACAAATTTTGCCAGCGCCTCCGCCACAAAACGTGTGTTGCAGCCCTTTTTGCGAATGCGTACTAGCAATTGCTCGCCATCCCCATCCGGACGATACCCAAGATCCTCGATGACAACAAAATCTTCAGGATTGGCCTTCAGCTTACCGCTCGCTGCCGGTTTGCCGTACAGCCGGGTGAGATTCAGCATATCCATCAGGAACCTGCCTTAAAAATAAGCGCAACGGCCTCACAAGCAATGCCTTCTCCGCGCCCGGTGAAGCCCAACTTTTCCGTCGTAGTGGCTTTCACATTGACGTCATCCATATGGCAGCCCAGATCTTCTGCAATATTAATGCGCATCTGCGGGACATGCGGCAGCATTTTAGGTGCCTGAGCAATGATGGTTACGTCAACATTCCCCAGCCTGTACCCTTTCGCATAAACTTTTTTCCATGCTTCACGCAACAGTCCCCGACTATCAGCGCCCTTATGGGCGGGATCGGTGTCCGGAAACAATTTGCCAATATCACCTAATGCAGCAGCACCTAGCAGTGCATCCGTCAACGCATGCAGGGCAACATCCCCATCAGAGTGAGCTAACAGTCCCTTTTCGTAAGGAATTCGCACGCCGCCAATCACCAGCGGTCCTTCTCCACCAAACGCGTGAACATCAAAACCGTGACCGATACGCATTACGCGTTCTCCCCATTATTAAGTTGAGTCAGATAGAACGCCGCCAGCGCTAAATCTTCCGGCCGCGTCACCTTAATGTTATCGCTACGTCCCATAACCAGTTCAGGATGATAGCCACAATACTCCAGCGCAGAAGCCTCATCAGTAATAACGGCACCTTCGTTGAGGGCTCGAAGCAGGCAACGACGCAAGAGCTCAAGCGGAAACAGCTGCGGCGTAAGTGCATGCCACAAATCATTACGTTCAACGGTATGAGCGATCGCAGCCGTTCCAGGCTCGCCCCGTTTCATCGTATCGCGCACAGGTGCTGCCAGAATGCCACCAACGCGGCTGGTATGGGTAATAGCAAGCAACCGTGCTAAATCATCCGGATGCAGGCAAGGGCGTGCGGCATCATGGACCAGCACCCACCCCGTTCCCTCGGCTAGTTGAAGACCAGCCAGTACGGAGTCGGCGCGTTGCCTTCCACCTGCGACACAGGTAACTCGCTTATCACTGGCAACGGATAGACGACAAAATTGAGTGTCTTCCGGGCTCAGAACGACGATTACACGGGTCACTGCCGGATGCGCAAGCAGGCTGGCTATACTGTGCTCAAGAAGAGTTTGATGGCCGATGGTCAAATATTGTTTAGGGCAATCAGATAGCATGCGGCTGCCGATGCCAGCCGCAGGCACAACGGCGATTACATCCGGAAAGGAACCTGCAATGTTGGTCATTATTTATCGTTGTTGGTTTTGAACAGCCCGTTGCGCGTTTCGTCTGTTTTGATCCGGCACAAGGCGATAGAAAGTCTCACCGGGTTTTATCATTCCCAGCTCGCTACGTGCGCGTTCTTCGATCGCTTCCGAACCGCCATTCAAATCATCGATTTCGGCAAAAAGCTGATCGTTACGCGCTTTTAGTTTGGCGTTATTCGCCTGCTGCACCGCAACGTCATCACTGACGCGCGTATAATCATGAATGCCGTTCTTGCCCAGCCAGAGCGAATATTGCAGCCAGCCTAATAGTACAAGTAACAACAGCGTAAGTTTTCCCATCCCCGCCCCCTGAAAAACGGCTCAATCATCCCACAACTTTTAATCCGACTCCACTCTGCTGGTGAAATTGAGCAGTTTTCCCATCCACTTGCATAAAAGTGCCACAAATCATCGCTTGCTTGTTCTTCACTGCGAATGTATTTTTATGCAATTAAAATGCATAAAGCCTTATAACTTCGTCTTTCCCAGGAGAAAACATGTTTAAAAAAATGGCCCTAATCGGCACGCTGTTAGCCCTGTTCTCTATGACAGCCCAAGCTGAAACCTATGTGGTGGGTTCCGGCGGCACCTACCGCCCTTTTGAGTTTGAGAACACACAAAAACAACTGGAAGGTTTTGATATTGATATTATTAAAGCTATCGCCAAAGCAGAAAACTTTGATATCAAACTGGTCAATACGCCCTGGGAAGGGATCTTTGCCACACTGAACTCTGGCGACCGCGATATCATTATTTCCGGTATTACTATCACCGATAAACGTAAACAGATGGTTGCTTTTTCATCTCCCTATTTCCCGGCAGAACAGTCTATCGTGGTACCGCAGTCTTCCAAAGTTGATTCACTGGCTGCGCTGAAAACAGAAAAAGTAGGCGTCGTGAATTCCAGTACCGGGGATATTGTCGTTTCCGATGTTTTAGGTAAAAACAGTACCGCTATCAAGCGTTTTGACAACACCCCTCTCATGTTGCAAGAACTGTCTGAAGATGGCATTGGCGCCGCCGTGGGTGATATTGGCGTGGTGAAATACTATATCAAGCAACATCCGGATAAGCAGTTTAAGCTAGTTCCTGATGATAAATTTGAACGCCAGTATTTTGGCATCGCCGTTGCAAAAGATAACCAGCCACTGTTGAACAAGATCAACTCGGGGCTGAAAAAAATCGTCGCTGACGGTAGCTATGCAAAAATCTACAGCGCATGGTTTGATAGCAACGTACCCACTTTACCCGCTCAATAATGTCTTTTTTATCGCCGCCAATGCGGCGATAACTTTTCACAGGATTGCTGTATGACAGGATTTCGCTGGGAAATCATTCAGGAATATATGCCGCTGTTTATCGACGGCGCACTCATGACACTTAAGTGTACGGTTATCTGCGTGATAACCGGTACGCTATGGGGATTGACGCTCGGTTTAGGGCGGTTGGCACAGGCACCACACGGCCCATGGAAAATAATCCTTCACTATTTTGTACAGTGGCCGGTGCGTATCTATATTAGTGCCTTTCGCGGTACACCATTATTCGTGCAGATTATGGTGGTGCACTTCGCCCTGATCCCGCTATTTATTAACCCAAGAGACGGCCTGTTAGTCAGTAACGGCCTAATGACTGTAGATTTCGCGCGCGCGCTGCGCGCTGATTATGGCGCTTTTCTCTCCTGCATCGTCGCGATCACGCTGAACGCGGGCGCCTATGTGTCGGAAATTTTCCGCGCGGGTATCCAGTCTATTGATCGTGGACAGATGGAAGCATCCCGTTCACTGGGCATGCCTTTTGGCCGTACGATGCGTAAAGTCATTTTACCGCAGGCTTTTCGTCGTATGTTGCCACCGTTGGGTAACAACGCGATTGCAATAGTCAAAGATTCGTCACTGGCTTCTGCCATCGGTCTTGCCGACCTCGCCTATGCCGCCCGTACCGTTTCGGGTGCTTATGCCACCTACTGGGAACCCTATCTGGTCATTTCACTGGTGTACTGGGTATTTACCTTCCTGCTGTCATTACTGGTTCAACATATGGAAAAGAGGTTCGGCAAAAGTGATTCACGTTAATAATTTGCAGAAACGGTTTGGTGAAACTCATGTACTGCGTGGCATCAGCTGCGATATCGCTCTGCAAGAGGTGATCTGCGTCATTGGCCCGTCAGGTTCGGGGAAAAGTACTTTCCTACGTTGCCTGAATGGATTGGAGAGTATCGAAGGTGGGAATGTCGACGTGAATGGGTTTGCCGTCCATGACATCAAAACCAACCTGAATAAAATGCGCGAAACTATCGGTATGGTGTTCCAGAAGTTTAACCTTTTCCCTCATATGACGGTGCTGGAAAACCTGATTATGGCGCCGATGGATGTACGCAAGCTGACCCGCGCGCAGGCAGTCGCACAAGCGAAAATATTGCTGGAGAAAGTCGGGCTCAGTGACAAAATCGATGCCTGGCCAAACAGCTTGTCAGGAGGCCAGCAACAGCGTGTGGCGATAGCCAGAGCATTAGCAATGGAACCTAAAATCATGCTATTCGATGAGCCAACTTCAGCGCTGGATCCGGAGCTGGTCGGTGAGGTACTGTCGGTGATGAAAACCCTGGCTAAGGAAGGAATGACGATGGTGATAGTGACGCATGAGATGGCCTTTGCCCGTGAAGTTGCCGATCGCGTAATGTTTATCGATCAGGGCGTGATTCAGGAAATGGGACAACCTGAACAGCTGTTCACTCACCCGACTAACCCGCGAACCGCATCCTTTCTTAGTAAAGTTTTGTAACGCAGCGATGCGTTTGCTCATCAAGATGAAGGGGCTCCCCCCTTCTACCAGCCACTCAAAAAAGAGAACAGCAACCAGAAGAGCAACACGACAAGCGCGATAGTGACTATCGTGGTCCAGACCAGGTGGCCGCGCAACAGCAGGTTCATCGCAACACCAATTAATACCGCGACCGGCAGTATCGCAAGAAAAAATGGCCAAGTATAAAGAAAGAAAAACAGTGTGTTAGAACCATAGAGTATAAAAGGAATCGCCAAGGCAACCCAATAAGAAACAAAGCCGACCACTCCACCAGGAAATGACCAGGCATGTTCTTCCTGTTCACGTTCTTCTTTGCGTGCAAGCATGGGTGTTACATTCTGCATAGTTATCCTGTTGACGCGTTTGTCGGCCCGCTCTGAGGCGTTTTGCCGTGGCTATCTCAGGAATTGATAATATCGTTACCACGCAGCACGTCTAACAATTGTGCTATCAATTTTGTTACTAATTGTTCGCCATCCAGGTGGACCTCTGCCTGCTCCGGAACTTCATACGCGGCATCAATACCGGTAAAATTTCGCAATTCTCCCGCTCTGGCTTTCTTATACAATCCCTTGGGGTCACGAGCCTCACAGATAGCCAGGGGCGTATCGACAAATACCTCGATGAAACGCCCCTCGCCCACTAATTCTCGCACCATCTGGCGCTCGGCACGGTGTGGTGAAATAAAAGCGCTAAGCACCACTAATCCCGCATCAACCATTAATTTAGCAACTTCACCGACGCGGCGGATGTTCTCTTTACGATCGCCATCACTAAAGCTGAGATCGCGACATAACCCATGACGGACGTTATCACCATCGAGCAAATAGGTGCTGATGCCGAGCGGGTACAGCGCGCTTTCCAGCGCACCTGCTACCGTTGATTTCCCCGAGCCTGAAAGACCGGTGAACCACAGAACAACCCCGCGGTGACCATGCTGTTTTTCACGATCCGTACGCGTTACCGCGTGCGGATGCCAGATGACATTTTCATCGTGCCCGGTCGACATTATTGTCCCCCTGACAAATCACGCGCGCCCCAGTGTGGGAAATGACGGCGAACCAGCGCGTTCAACTCAAGCTCGAATGCGCTGAATTCGCCTGAAACAGGGTGCGCCTCCGCCAACGGCTCACGGACCATTCCCGCCCCCACGGTCACGTTACTTAGGCGATCGATAAAAATCATACCGCCAGTGACCGGGTTTTGTTGGTATTGATCCAATACCAACGGTTCATCAAAAATAACGTCCACCAGCCCGATACCGTTCAGAGGCAACGTGTCCGTTTCACGGGTTGCCAGGCTATTGATTTCCACCTGATGGCGGATGCGCTCAATACGAGCACGTGTTTTCTTGCCAGCAATTTTCACATCATAGCTTTGGCCCGGAGCCAATGCCTTCTCAGCCATCCACACCACGTCAATAGCTGCACCCTGAACACTGGTAAGCGTGGCTTCGGCATCAACCAGTAAATCCCCTCGGCTGATATCAATTTCATCAGTTAACACCAGCGTCAGCGCTTCCCCTGCCACTGCTTCAGGTAAATCACCATCAAAAGTAACGATACGTGCAATGCTCGACTCAACGCCAGAAGGTAAGACTTTAACCCGCTGGCCTACCTGCACGGTGCCGGATGCAAGTGTGCCCGCATAGCCACGAAAATCGAGATGAGGACGGTTTACATACTGAACGGGAAAGCGCATCGGCTGCTGCTCAACAACACGCTGCACCTCTACGGTTTCCAATACGTCCAGCAAGGTCGGCCCGCTGTACCAACTCATCGCTTTACTGGGCGCTGCAACGTTTTCACCTTCTAACGCCGACAACGGTACAAAACGGATATCCAGGTTGCCCGGCAACTGTTCAGCAAAATCCAGATAATCCTGCTTAATTCGCTCAAAGGTTTCCTGCTGATAATTCACCAAATCCATTTTATTGATGGCAACCAGCAAATGCTTTATCCCCAGTAAGGTTGAAATAAAGCTGTGCCGGCGCGTTTGGTCCAGTACGCCTTTACGCGCATCGATCAGTAAAATAGCCAAATCGCAGGTAGAGGCGCCTGTTGCCATATTACGCGTGTACTGCTCATGCCCTGGCGTATCGGCAATAATAAATTTACGTTTCTCGGTAGAAAAATAGCGGTAGGCAACATCAATGGTAATGCCCTGTTCGCGCTCAGCCTGTAGGCCATCAACCAGCAATGCAAGGTCCAATTTTTCGCCTTGCGTGCCATGACGTTTACTGTCGTTGTGCAGGGATGAGAGCTGATCCTCATAGATCTGACGCGTATCATGCAACAGACGGCCGATTAGCGTGCTTTTACCATCATCAACGCTGCCGCAGGTTAGAAAGCGCAGCAAACTCTTATGCTGCTGCGCATGTAGCCAGGCTTCAACACCACCCTTTTCGGCAATTTGCTGTGCAATAACGTTATTCATATGGCGGTTCCTTAGAAATAACCCTGGCGTTTCTTCAGCTCCATCGAGCCGGCCTGGTCGCGGTCAATTACGCGCCCCTGACGTTCACTGGTGGTAGACACCAACATCTCTTCAATGATCTCCGGTAGCGTCTGTGCTTGCGACTCCACCGCGCCAGTCAGCGGCCAACAGCCAAGAGTACGAAAACGGACCATGCGCTGTTCGATAACCTCGCCTGGCTGTAGATCGATGCGGTCATCGTCGATCATCATCAGCATGCCATCACGTTCCAGTACTGGACGCGATGCGGCCAGATACAGCGGCACGATCTCAATATTTTCCAGGAAGATATATTGCCAGATATCCAGTTCTGTCCAGTTTGAAAGCGGAAAGACACGGATGCTTTCGCCTTTATTAATCTGGCCGTTGTAGTTGTGCCACAGCTCCGGGCGCTGGTTCTTTGGATCCCAGCGGTGGAACCGGTCACGGAAAGAGTAGATACGCTCTTTCGCGCGTGATTTTTCTTCATCGCGACGCGCACCACCGAACGCGGCATCAAAGCCCCATTTGTTCAGCGCCTGCTTCAACCCTTCGGTTTTCATAATATCGGTATGCTTCGCGCTGCCATGTACAAAGGGATTAATGCCCATCGCCACGCCTTCCGGGTTACGATGCACAAGCAACTCCGCTCCAATACTTTTTACCGTGCGATCGCGAAATTCATACATTTCGCGAAATTTCCAGCCGGTATCCACATGCAATAAAGGAAACGGCAGCGTTCCGGGATAAAAGGCTTTGCGTGCCAGATGCAGCATCACAGAGGAGTCCTTGCCGATAGAGTACATCATCACCGGGTTTGAGAATTCAGCCGCCACTTCGCGGATAATATGGATACTCTCCGCTTCCAGTTGACGCAGATGAGTGAGTCGTTTTTGATCCATAATCTTTCCTCAAGCCAGATTCACAACGGCGGAGCCACGTCCGGCCTGCTGTGCTGAATGTTGAAACCAGGCGAGCTGCTTATGCAAATTGACGACGTCGCCAATCACCAACAGCGCGGGCGAAGGCGCCTGCTGCGCCAATTCTTCGAGCTGGTCGAGCGTGCCGATCAGCACCAGCTGATCCTGGCGCGTCCCTCGGCCAATAACGGCCACCGGGGTCGTTGCGCTACGACCATGAATCATCAGTTGCTGGCTGATTTCAGCCGCTTTAACCGTCCCCATATAAATGGCCAGCGTCTGATGTCCACGCGCCATCGCCGCCCACTCAATAGGGGATCCATCGGGGCGACAGTGACCAGTAATAAATTGTACGCTGTGCGCATAATCACGATGTGTTAGCGGGATACCGGCGTACGCAGTGGCACCGGAGGCGGCCGTCACACCCGGTACAACCTGGAACGGGATCCCCGCTTTCTGTGCTGCCTGCAACTCTTCACCACCGCGACCAAAGATAAAGGGGTCGCCGCCTTTAAGACGCACAACGCGCTTGCCTTTCTGCGCCAGTGATACCAACAGCCGATTAGTCTCTTCCTGGGCGACCGAATGTGCGCCCGCACGTTTTCCAACGCAGATACGATCGGCATCACGCCGCACTAAATCGAGAATGTCATTGCTCACTAAATGGTCATACAGCACTACATCTGCCTGTTGCATCACCTGCAGACCCCGCAACGTCAGCAAGCCGGAATCACCAGGGCCCGCCCCAACCAGAACAATCTCTCCCCGCGCCTGCTGTGGTGCTTCGAGTTGTCGATCAAGCGTTTGTTTTGCGCCCTGTACATCCCCCGCAGCAACCTGGCTGGCAAACAGCCCGTTAAACGCCGTTTCCCAAAAGCGACGGCGATCGGACATTTTGCTAAAGCGTTGCTTCACTTTATTGCGCCACTCACCAGCAATGTGCGCCATTTGACCAAGGTTAGCGGGCAGTAACGCTTCCAGCTTTTCCCGCAGGATGCGCGCCAGAACCGGGGCCGTTCCGCTGGAAGAAATCGCCACCACCAATGGAGAACGATCGACAATGGAGGGGAAAATGAAAGAGCACTTAGGCTGATCGTCTACTACGTTTACCAGCCTATATCGACGATTTGCCGCCGCAAAAACATGGGCATTCAGCGCACTATCGTCCGTAGCGGCAATGACCAAAAACACAGTGTCCAATTGCGTCTCGCTGAATGCTGTTGCCAACCATGTAACCTCGTGGCTATCCACTGATGATTGCAGCACCTCGCATAATTCGCGTGCCACAATCTGCACCTGAGCGCCGGTACGAAGCAGCAATTCAATTTTGCGCGCAGCAATCTCCCCGCCGCCAACAACCAGCACTGGCTTCGATTTGAGATCGGCAAATATCGGAAGATAGTCCACGTCGGCCTTATACGAAATAACAAAAAGTTAACGCGACTATACGACTGCGGCTTTATGCAGATGAAATTACTAATTGGAATGAGTAGTTACCTAATGGAATAACACGCTGACTAAGCTGATAACAAAATATGCTTAACGGATGATATTTAGGCGCTTTCACCATGAATTAGATTACGTAAGCGACAGCACAGTTTTCTTATGGCCCGCGAAAAAATTTTCATGTCAGCCTCCAAACGTGCGTGATAACCTCGATGTGGCTAATGGCCGTAACCACTCCCCACGGACGTAAAGCTCCTGCAGCAGCGGCTTAATGACCGGGCGGGGCCAAACGAGAATCAGGAGACAACATGTATATTGTTTATCTAAATTACCATCGTCCCGTTGATGAGGTTGAAGCGCTACTGGAGCCACACATTCAGTGGCTTGAACGCTATTTTGAGGCAGGCGTTTTTCTTGCAGCAGGGCGTAAGGATCCGCGCACTGGCGGCATGCTAATGGCAAAAGATATCGATCGCGATCGGCTGGATGCGATCCTCGCAGAAGATCCCTTTGTCGCGGTTGCCCACTATGAGGTAACAAAGGTGAATGTGACACGCGCCTCAGATCCCTTTAAAACACTGGTCGGGATCTGAGGCGCACGCCTGTATCGGGCGGGGAAATTAGCGCGCTACTGTGCTTTAACCTTCATGCAGGCCACACTCACGCTTAAGGCCGAAGAAACGAGTCTCTTCCTCTGCCATACCCGGTTCCCATTTACGCGTGGTGTGCGTGTCGCCAACGGAGAGGTAACCTTCATCCCACAGGGGATGGTAACGCAGACCATGCTGCTGCAGATATTGATAAACCTGGCGGTTATCCCAGTCGATAATCGGCAGTATTTTGAATACTCCACGCTGAATGGCCAGTACCGGCAAATGTGCGCGGCTCCCGGACTGATCGCGACGCAGGCCGGCAAACCAGGTTTGTCCGCCTAGCGTTTCCAGCGCACGGTTCATCGGCTCAACTTTATTAATCTGATTGTACTTCTCGATCCCTTCTACACCCTGCTCCCACAACTTCCCGTAGCGGGCTTCCTGCCAGGCGGGCGATTGCCCGGCACGGAAAACCTGTAAATTAAGATCCAACTGCTCGGTCAGGGCATCAATAAAACGATAGGTTTCCGGGAACAAATACCCGGTATCGGTCAGTATCACTGGAATATCCGGCTTCTGACGCGTCACCAAATGCAGTGAAACCGCAGCCTGGATACCAAAGCTGGATGACAAAACAAAATCCCCCGGCAGGTTTTCCAGCGCCCAGATTACGCGCTCCTCGGCGGAGCATTTTTCCAGGTGCGTATTCACTTCTGCCAGCACCATTACCCGTTCAACTTTTGGCAATGCGTTAAGTTCAGCAAGATCAAATACAGGCATAATTGCCTCCGTTATTCCCAGAAATCACGCGCGGGATCGAGGACAGGTTTCACAATCCCCTTGCGAATAGTGAAATCACCAAAGCCTTCATCGGCTTCACGTTCTTTCGCCCAGCGCCCCACCAGCTCATCAAGATTAGTGAGGATCTCCTCTTCGGTAATATTTTCACGATACATCCGTGGGATACGTGTACCGATGCGGTTCCCGCCGAGATGCAAGTTATAGCGTCCCGGGGCTTTGCCCACCAGCCCCACTTCAGCTAACATCGCGCGGCCACACCCATTCGGACAACCCGTGACGCGTAACACTATGTGCTCTTCACCCACGCCATGCTTATTCATAATCGCTTCAACCTGCGTAACAAATGCCGGAAGAAAGCGTTCGGCTTCAGCCATCGCCAGCGGACAGGTTGGGAAAGAGACGCACGCCATGGAGTTTTCACGCTGAGTAGTGACGCTTTCCATCAAACCGTGTGAACGTGCCAGCGCTTCAATCTTGTCTTTTTCAGCTTCAGGCACACCCGCAACAATTAGATTCTGGTTGGCTGTCAGGCGGAAATCCCCCTGATGGATTTTAGCAATCTCAGCTACGCCGGATTTTAACGGACGTCCCGGGTAGTCAAGCAGGCGACCATTTTCAATAAACAGCGTCAGATGCCATTTCTGATCAATCCCTTTAACCCAACCAAAGCGATCGCCGCGGGTGGTAAATTCATATGGACGAATGGGTGCAAAGGTCAGCCCGGCGCGACGTTCAACTTCCGCCTTGAAGGTATCAACGCCGACACGTTCAAGAGTATATTTCGTTTTCGCATTCTTGCGGTCGGTGCGATTTCCCCAGTCTCGCTGTGTGGTAACAACGGCTTCAGCAACTGCCAAGGTTTTGTCCAGCGGTAAAAAACCAAACTCGCTGGCGGTGCGCGCATAAGTGGCCTTATTACCATGTTCAATTGACAAGCCGCCGCCGACCAAAAGATTGAAGCCAATCAATTTTCCTTTTTCGGCAATCGCAATAAAATTCATATCATTCGCATGCAGATCGACATCATTATGCGGCGGCACCACAACCGTCGTTTTAAATTTACGCGGCAGATAAGTTTCGCCCAGGATAGGTTCTTTATCGGTCGTCGCGACTTTCTCTTTATCCAGCCAGATTTCCGCATAGGCGCGCGTTTGCGGCAGCAGATGCTCAGAGATTTTTTTCGCCCACTCATACGCTTCCTGATGCAGCTCAGACTCGATCGGATTCGACGTGCAGAGTACATTTCGGTTGACATCATTGGCGGTCGCCAGTGCATCGAGTCCTACGGTGCTCAGCATTTGGTGGGCGGGTTTTACATTACCTTTTAAGATGCCATGAAACTGGAAAGTTTGACGATTGGTCAGACGCACGCTGCCATAGATTGTGTTATCGGCAGCAAATTTATCGATCGCCAGCCACTGGGTCGGCGTAATAATGCCTCCGGGCAGACGGCAACGCAGCATCATCGCGTGGCGGGCCTCCAGTTTCTGCTCGGCACGTTCGGCGCGAATATCACGGTCGTCTTGCTGATACATACCGTGAAAACGGATCAGCAGAAAGTTATCGCCATTGAAGCCGCCGGTCAGACCGTCTTTCAGATCATCGACAATGGTGCCACGAAGATAGTTACTCTCTTTTTTCAGACGTTCGGCATCGACAAGCTTACCTTCAACGACCAGCGGTCCGGGATGTTTATCACTCACAGGCTGTCTCTCTCAATTATGCATAAAGGCCGCTGAAGATTTATCCTCGCAGCGGATGATCAACGCGATCTAATACACATCGCGCTGATAGCGGCGTTCAATACGCAGTTCGCTTAAGAACTCATCGGCGGCTTCGATATCCATACCGCCATGCTCAGCGACCACTTCCAGCAAAGCTTGCTCAACGTCTTTTGCCATGCGATTTGCGTCGCCGCAGACATAAATGTGCGCCCCCTTCTGGATCCAGCGCCAAACCTCCGCCCCTTTCGCCCGTATTTTGTCTTGTACGTAAATTTTATGCTGCTGATCACGCGACCAAGCCAAATCGATATGGGTTAAAAGCCCCTGTTTCACATAACGTTGCCATTCAACCTGATACAGAAAATCTTCGGTAAAGTGCGGATTACCAAAGAAAAGCCAGTTCTCGCCACTTGCTCCGTCATTATCGCGCTGCTGCATAAACGCCCGGAACGGCGCAATACCGGTACCCGGTCCAATCATTATCACTGGCGCTTCCGGATTGGTGGGTAGACGGAAGTTATCATTGTGTTCAATAAAAACGCGGAGTTCCGCATCCTCTGCCAACCGATCGGCCAGATAACTTGATGCGCCGCCCGCACGTGGTCGTCCGTCAATTTCGTAACGCACGGCGCTCACGGTGATATGCACTTCGCTCTCGCTCTCTGACTGTGACGAGGCAATAGAATAGAGGCGCGGCGTCAGTGGACGTAACAATTCAACCAGTTGCTCTGCTCTTAACTCTGTTGGCGCCTGACGCACCATATCGGTAATGGGCGTGTTTTGCGCGTAATGTTGTAAAGCTGGCTTATCGGCAATCAGCGTTAATAGTTTTTCATCACGCGACAATTGAGCATAACGCTCAACAATTTGTGGTGTGTTAACCGTCAACTCAAAATGCTGCCGTAATGCGTCGGCCAGCAATAAGGTTGCACCGTTAACTTCAATCTCTTCATCCCCTTTTAGCCACAATAACGCAACCAGTTCCTTCACCAGCGCAGGATCGTTTTCGAACCATACGCCAAGCGCGTCTCCAGGCTGGTAGCGCAGACCGGAATCACCGAGATCCACTTCAATATGGCGAACATCTTTATCGGAATAGCGGCCGGTTATTTTCTGGTTGACTGCCAGGGTCGCAGTCAACGGTGCCTCTTTGGTATAAGGGCTGCTGAAAACGTCATTCACCGCACCCGCGGTAGTGATTATCGCCTGGCTCGCTGATTCAGTCGGCACTCGCGATGTGAGAAGCTCAACCATTTTTTTACGCCACTTCTCTGCATCTGCCGCATACTCTACGTCCGCATCGACACGGTCCAGTAAACGCACAGCACCCAGCTCAGCCAACTTATTGTCAAAATCCTTACCAACCTGACTAAAGAATTCATACGAGGTATCGCCCAAGCCAAAAACAGCAAAAGCGGTATCATTTAGCTTAGGTGCTTTTTTCGACATCAGGAACTTATGTAACGCAACGGCTTCTTCCGGCGGCTCACCTTCGCCTTGAGTGGATGTTACGACAACCAGCAATTTCTCTTGCGCAATCTGCTTAAATTTATAATCACCGGCGTTGACCAGGTTGACGTTCAGTTTTGCTGCCAGCAAATCATCGCGTAGCTGCTCCGCCAGGCGACGTGCATTTCCGGTCTGTGAGGCTGAAAGTACAGTGATGACGGGCGCTTCTGCAGGCGCCGCCGTAATAGCCGCTGTTGCCGGAGTTTGGTTAATCATTCCCCAGAAATAGCCCGAAAGCCACGCAAGTTGCGTGGTAGAAAAATCATCTGTCGCCGCCTGTAAGCGTGCGAGTTGTTCCGGATTCAGCGGAAGCAGAGAACTTGGAGGTGCCTGAGTCGTCATTGCGTTGAAAATTCCAGTGTCAGTCGTCCGGACCGTTAACGTGTGTTTAGCTAGGTTACCGAGTCACATAATAACCATTAAATAAAGGTTAGAAATAATAAATAACCAAAACGACTAAACACTTTTTTGGATAAGACTTAACGCCAAAACAGGTTGATTATTTATTATGTAATCAATGCATTAAGTCTCTCCCCTCTTTATCCGGAGCCGGTTTTTATCCCCTGGCGAATAAACGTATCAATCCCGATCATTTTTCAGTGGTTAACCTTCTCTTACGAGAAACAGGTGTGAAAACAGGTGATTTCCGGTAAACTTCGCCGGTTTTTTAAGAGATTGAGACTGCAATAATGGCAACTACGCTATTCAAAGATTTCCAGTTCGAGGCCGCACATCACCTCCCGCATGTGCCTGCAGGCCACAAATGTGGTCGTCTGCATGGGCACTCTTTTTTAGTGCGCCTTGAAATCACCGGCGACGTTGATGCGCATACTGGCTGGATAATGGATTTTGCCGAGTTGAAAGCGGCATTCAAACCCATTTATGATCGCCTCGATCACTATTATCTTAACGACATTCCCGGCCTCGAAAATCCGACTAGCGAAGTGTTGGCCCAATGGATTTGGAATCAGCTTAAACCTACGCTGCCACTGTTAAGCGAAGTAATGATCAAAGAAACTTGTACAGCAGGTTGCATTTACCGAGGCTGAGGACGAAAGGATCGTTACGGCGATCCGTTCATTTGCCCGACCATGTCATTTTCCTGTCACCTTTCCTCCCTACGTTGTTGATTCCTTCATTAAAGATCAAGAGAATCAACAATGAACGTTTTTAAAAAATTATCTGTTCTCGTTTTACTTACCTCTGCAAGTACTTTAGCGAATGCCGCCAATATCCTCGACTTCCCACAACCAGAGAATAATCCGGATGAGTTCTATGCGCTCACTGAAATCCCGGCTGGCGGTATCATCAAATATGAAACAGATGCGAAAACCGGTTTTATCTTTGCCGATCGCTTTCAGTCTATGCCGGTCGCCTATCCGGCAAACTATGGATCCCTGACGCAGTCATTAGGGGGGGATAACGATCCGCTGGATGTCATTTTCTATACCCGTGCGCCAATGCAGCCAGGTACACTGATAAAACTGCGGCCGATAGGGGTATTGAAGATGATTGATGGGGGAGAAGTTGACGATAAAATCGTCGCGGTTCCTACCAGCCAAATCGATCCAACTTATGATGATATTAAATCAATCAGTGACTTACCGAAGATCGAGCAAGAGCGCCTGGAATCTTTTTTCCGCGTGTATAAACAACTGCCTACCGGGCGGAAAAGCGTCGAGCTCAATGGCTTTGAAGACGCGACGGTGGCAAAAAATGAAATCAAGCAGGCATACGAAAGCTGGAAATCAAAACGTAACGCAGAATAAAGCTTAGTGCCGCTGGCCGCCTCAGCCTGGCTAACGGCTTAACGTCAACAGCCTGCCCGGTTAGTGCAGGGTCAAGGGGGCCGGGGCGACTGCCGGCCCTTATCGTTTGTCTGCACGCAAGCAGAATATATTGCCAGCCTGCTGGCCAGCCATCAGGCAATATTTAAATACTTATGCGTCTGCATTGATAATCGCCAATTCCGCGCAATACAGGTTTCAATACACAACGCAGTTGCATCAGCTTTCTGACTGATCGGTTGAAGCGCCACAATACGGGATTTATTATCCTGCAACGTCAGTAACAACACATCCAGGGCATCAATATCACGCTGTCGCGCTACAGGATGTTTGATCTCATCAGCACGCTCAAGAGCCTGCGGCAGAATGTCATAACCGCCACGCATATTGACCTTAGGAGAAACCGTAACCCAAGTTTGAGCGCTGCACTGCACTTCATGCGTACCACTGGTTTCAATCTGACAGCTAAAACCTCGCTGCTGCAACAATGTGGTTAGCGGCGTGAGATCGTATATACAAGGTTCGCCACCGGTGATAACGACATGGCGAGCAGTCCAGCCCTGCTGTGCGATCATCGCCAGCAAGGCCGCGGCATCCGCCTGGCCCCAGGCATCGCTTTCAACCGTTTTCACCAGAATATCGCCCAAAGAAGTTTCCCGATCGGCCAGCTTATCCCATGTATGCTTAGTATCGCACCAGCTGCAACCAACCGGGCATCCTTGCAAGCGGATAAAAATTGCCGGAACGCCGGTATAAAACCCTTCGCCCTGCAATGTCTGGAATATTTCATTAATCGGGTACTGCATGTTACGCTCACTTCGGAAAATTAAGGGCGCCGATTATGTCAGATCCCTACAGTCGCGCCAAATTTCCCGACAATAAAAAGCACAAGCTGCACTACCCGCTTCCCCCCTGACAATAAGCGGGGCGCAGATACATTATATAATCTTATTTTTATGTAGCTGAAGCATCGCTTGCCGGGCAACATCATTAGCACCGCTGAGCGTAAAGTGCCCATAGTCAAATGCACTTGGTTGTCCGTTAGATGCAAGAGGGTGGCAAATATCATGTGGGCACATGATATTGTAGACGGAGACATATTCTACTTTTTCTGCTTTAACAGCGCGTCCGATTTTTTCATCAAATTCTTTAATATTTCTATTAATCGAGTGGGTCACTAAATCTTTACGGCCATCCTGTTGGTAAGCCAGCAAATCGGGTAGTGCCTCAGAATATTCAATCGTTGGCCCCATCACGGTAATATTGCGGTTAATACCTTTGAGGGCCGACAGCGTCTCTTTTAGCTGATCAACATCTTCTGGCAGCCAGCGTGCTGAAATAATTACCCCATCAATATGATGTTGTGGGATCCATTGCGTATATACATAATCCATCAGCTCCGTACATTTATTACTAAAGGTCTGATGCAACACCGGCTTACAACCTGAAGACGTTGCCTCCATTAAATTCATTTTTTCACCGGCAGCCGTACTCAATGCCCGCCATAGATGTGCGCCATGGCTATCACCGATCAACAGGTAATTTTTCCCCGTTAGTGATGTTTTTAAACAAGCCGTCCGATCATAGTCCCCTTTCGCCTCGTCATTACCATCAATAAAGCATTTTCCCAAACGGAATTGATAAAAGTAGTCATCAGTACCGCGATACTGGGTAAATTTTGCCAACGCCAGTGCTTGATCAGAGAATTTCCCCGACTCATTTTTGATATGGCTTTTATAAAGCGTACCTGATGCGAGCAATATCAGCCCTAATACTGAAAAACCAGCAATCGTTGCAGGACGCAGGACCGATAGTTTATAGCGGAACGGGATTTCAATAAGGTAACGCGAAGCCACTGCAAGACCAAATGTCAAAACAAGGATAATAACATTGCGCTCGATTACGCCAAAATTGTAGAACATCCTGGTGTAAACAATAACCGGCCAATGCCAGAGGTAAAGGCAATAAGAAATCATACCGATATAGACAACAGGCTTCAGCGCCAACAGGCGATTAATCACTGCACCTTTGCCAGATAAAATCAAAAGAAAGCTTCCGACACAAGGCCAAATCGCATTCCAGGAAGGAAAAGGTTTGCTGGTATTAAGCCAAAAGAAACCAAACAGAATCAATCCTAAACCGACAATGCTTAGCAGATGTTTAATCCGCTGATTCAGATGCGCTATACGCGACTCCAGGGCTGATACGGCAATAATGCCACCGATTGCTAACTCCCATGCGCGCGTAGGCAGCATATAAAAGGTGAAGTCAGGCTTCTTCAATACGCCAGCAATGCTTAACAGAAAAGATCCGACGATAATTAGCAGCATTACCTGTGTTACCCGATGCCGGAACCATCGCACAGCAAATAATAAAACCACGGGAAACAGGATATAGAATTGTTCTTCTACCGCCAAAGACCATGTATGCAAAAGCGGCTTAAGTTCAGCAGGACCTGCAAAATATCCCGTCTGCTGCCAGAAAAAAATATTAGAAGAGAATAACGTGGTGGAAATTGCGCTATTACCGAGTTCAGTAAACTGTGCCGGCAGCAAGTGATTATAGCCAAAAATCAATGTTGCCATTAATACAACAAATAATGGAGGTAATATACGTAAGCAACGGCGCTTATAAAAATCGAGGTACGAAAACGCACCTTTCATCGCCCCCTGATAAATAATCCCACAAATCAGATAGCCGGATATCACGAAAAAAATATCCACACCAATGAAACCACCAGAAATCCCTGGTACTCCCATATGATATGCAATAACGGGAAGAACAGCTAAGGCTCGGAGACCATCAATATCGGCACGATAATTCATCTAAACCTTCAGTTCATTACAATCAATTACAGAAAGCTTACACTTTTTGAACCGAAAATGATGGTATTTTAACCAAAAATGATTTATCGCCAATACCGGAAATATTAAAAACAACTTGTTGATATAAATACAAAAAGACAATTACCACTTTGCGATATTTTAATTTTTCAGAAAATCCTTAGCGTTATATCCGCAGTAAGAATAAGAATCTCAATATTACACGCTTAACGTTAGCTGTCGCCAATCTGACGAGTGTGCAAACCAATCGGCCAGAAAATCGATCAAGGCACGCAGGGCAGGTAATTGCTGTTGTCGCGTAGAATAAATGCCATAGATACCCAACGCTTGTGGGCGATAGGTGGGCAACAATTCAATCAATTCGCCTGCCGCTAATAATGGTGCCACTGAATGCAGAGGCTGCATTGAGATGCCCGCTCCTGCCAGCGTTGAAGACAATAAAAAAACCGAGTCATTAGCACCAAGATTACCGCTAACGGCAACTGCGGTTGTCCGTTGATCATGTTCGAAATACCAGATGCTTTTACCAAAGTTGGAATACGTGAGGCAATTATAGCGCTGAAGTTCTTCAGGGGTCACCGGCGATGTATGACTTGCCAGCCACTCGGGCGATGCACAGAGCACAGAGTCACACACACCCAGTGGACGTGCAATCAGGTTCGGTTCCAGCTCACTGGTGATACGTAACGCCAGATCGATCCGTTCTTTGATGAGATGCGAACGCTCGTTGCTGATGTGCATATCAATATAAACTTGCGGGTGTTGCTGCTGAAAAAGATGAAGTGCGGGTGCCATCGCGCCGCATGCCAGGGACAATGAACATGATATGCGTAGCGCGCCAGATAACTCTTCGCTGTGATATAGGTGATCCTGTTCAATCTCTTTCGCCAACGCCAGCAAATCCCGACAGCGTGCCAACGTTCGCTCGCCAGTTGCCGTAAGGCTCAGGCGCCGTGTAGTGCGATGCAATAAACGTGCACCAGCCCACTGCTCCATCTGTGTCAGATAGCGCGTGACCATACCGCGGGAAAGGCCCAGCGTCTCAGCTGCCGCAGACAGGCTGTTACGTTCAACGATGGTGATAAAAACCTGGCTGGCCATGACTCTATCCATTCTATCCGTCCATTTTGAGCAACAATCTGTTGCAGATAATCATATTTTTCTTTTTATATGGCCAGATTAGTATACATATATCGTTTATTATCGGGATAAATAAAAATGAAATTTGGTTCGTTACTTGCCTTGATGATGTTGGCTGGCAGCTCATCACCTGTATTTTCTGCTGAAAAACTGAATATTGATGTTTATAACCCGGGCAATTCGAGCTTGTTTCCGGTGAGCTCGGAAATTGTCTCCGGCCCAAAAGAAGTTGCTCTGATTGACGCACAATTTCAGCGTAATGATGCGCTTGAGTTGGTAAAGCGTATTAAAGCAACCGGTAAAACGCTGACGACCATCTATATCAGTCATTCTGACCCTGACTATTACTTTGGCCTCGACACGCTTCATATGGCGTTTCCGCAGGCGAAGATTCTCGCCACACCTGAAACTATTGCCGCAATAGAAAAAAGCAAAGAGGGTAAATTGCAATATTGGGGACCGAAGCTTAAAGAAAATGCGCCAGCGCGTATTATTGTCCCCGAGCCCCTTAAAGGCAGTAGCTTTACCGTAGATAATAAAAGGATTGAAGTAAAAGGCCTGAAAGGCCCTGACGCCGAGCGTAGCTGGCTATGGGTTCCATCACTGAAAACCGTAATGGGAGGCGTTGTCGTCAATGGTAATAATATGCATGTCTGGCTGGCTGATTCACAAACTAAAGCAGAGCGCAGTGCATGGTTAGAAACGCTACAACAGATCCGCGCGCTGAGGCCTGTTCGTGTGATTCCCGGGCACCTGCTGCCGGGTGCGGATGAAGATATAAAATCCGTAAACTTCACCCGGGATTATATCCGTAGTGTAGAAGAAGCCTTATCTGCCAGCCCAAACTCTGCGGCACTGATTAATACCATAAAAACTAAATACCCCAACCTGCAGGGTGCCGCAAGTCTGGAGTTAAGCGCAAAAGTATTAAAAGGTGAAATGTCCTGGCCATAAAGATTTACGTTATCTACGCCCATCCTCTTCTGCCGTCTGGCGGTCAGCACATAAAAAAGCCCGGAATCAATCCGGGCCTTGTCAAATCGCCAGCCACAGTGGACGGCTATTGCGCTTGCTTACTGACCTTTTACTTCTTTCAGGCCGTTAAACGGCGCTTTTGCACCCAGCGCTTCTTCAATACGAATCAGCTGGTTGTACTTAGCAACACGATCAGAACGGCTCATTGAACCGGTTTTAATCTGGCCCGCTGCAGTACCTACCGCCAGGTCAGCGATAGTGGCATCTTCGGTTTCGCCAGAACGGTGAGAGATCACCGCCGTGTAGCCCGCATCTTTAGCCATTTTGATTGCAGCCAGGGTTTCGGTCAGAGAACCGATCTGGTTGAATTTGATCAGAATGGAGTTCGCGATGCCTTTCTCAATACCTTCTTTCAGGATTTTGGTATTGGTCACGAACAGGTCGTCGCCCACCAGCTGGATTTTGTCGCCCAGTACTTTAGTCTGGTAAGCAAAGCCGTCCCAGTCAGATTCGTCAAGGCCATCTTCGATAGAGACGATTGGGTACTGTTTGGTCAGGTCTTCCAGGAAGTGAGTGAACTCTTCTGACGTGAACGCTTTGTTGCCTTCGCCAGCCAGCACGTATTTGCCGTCTTTGTAGAATTCAGATGCTGCACAGTCCATCGCCAGCGTAATATCTTTACCCAGCTCATAACCCGCCGCTTTAACCGCTTCAGCGATAACCGCCAGCGCTTCAGCGTTGGAACCCAGGTTTGGCGCATAGCCGCCTTCGTCGCCAACTGCGGTGCTCATGCCTTTAGATTTCAGCACTTTCGCCAGGTTGTGGAAAACTTCAGAACCAATGCGTACCGCTTCTTTCAGGGTTTTCGCGCCAACAGGCTGGATCATGAATTCCTGAATATCAACGTTGTTATCCGCATGCTCGCCGCCGTTGATGATGTTCATCATGGGCAGTGGCATAGAGAATTTGCCCGGGGTACCGTTCAGCTCAGCGATATGCTCATAAAGAGGCATGCCTTTTGCCGCTGCCGCTGCTTTCGCCGCTGCCAGAGACACGGCCAGAATAGCATTCGCACCGAATTTGGATTTGTTTTCAGTACCATCCAGGTCGATCATGATTTTATCAATATTTGCCTGGTCTTTCGCATCTTTGCCCGTCACCGCATCTGCGATAGGACCATTCACTGCTGCAACGGCTTTAGTCACGCCTTTGCCCAGGAAACGAGATTTGTCACCGTCACGCAGTTCCAGCGCTTCACGGGAACCCGTAGAAGCACCTGATGGTGCAGCCGCCATACCGACAAAGCCGCCTTCCAGATGAACTTCTGCTTCAACAGTCGGGTTACCGCGAGAGTCGATAATTTCGCGACCGATGACTTTAACGATTTTGGACATTAGATTTTCCTCAGTACAAGTTACGAAACTTAAGACAAGCGGAACCCGAAAAGTTCGGGCTCCGTTATGAAAACGTTACTTCGCCTGACGCTTTTGATACTCATTTGCCGCTTTTACGAAACCGGCAAACAGCGGGTGTCCATCACGAGGTGTTGAGGTAAATTCCGGGTGGAACTGACACGCAACAAACCATGGGTGGTCAGGGATCTCAATGATCTCAACCAGTTGGTCATCCCCTGAACGGCCTGCCACACGTAATCCAGCCGCTTCAATTTGCTTTAACAGCATGTTGTTAACTTCGTAACGATGACGATGGCGTTCAACAATCGTCTCTGAGCCGTACAGCTGGCGAACCAGGCTGTCACTGGTCAACTGGCACTGTTGGCTACCTAAACGCATAGTACCGCCAAGATCGCTCTGCTCAGAACGCATTTCTACGTTGCCTTCTTCGTCACGCCACTCGGTGATTAATGCCACCACCGGGTATTTACAGTCTGGCACAAATTCAGTTGAGTTAGCGCCTTCCATACCGGCAACATTACGCGCAAACTCCATCAATGCCACCTGCATTCCGAGGCAGATACCGAGGTATGGCACATTGTTCTCGCGCGCATATTTCGCGGTCATCAACTTGCCCTCTACCCCGCGATAGCCAAAACCACCAGGGATAAGAATCGCATCCAAATCTTTCAGCAGTTCAACTCCGCGGGTTTCAACATCCTGCGAGTCAATCAGCTTAATATTCACCGTCACGCGGTTTTTCAAGCCACCGTGTTTCAGTGCTTCAATCACAGATTTATACGCATCCGGCAGCTCAACATATTTACCGACCATACCAATGGTGATTTCGCCACCCGGATTCGCCTCTTCATAAATCACCTGCTCCCATTCGGAGAGGTTAGCTTCCGGCGCATTCAAGCTGAATCGTTTACAAATATAATCGTCAAGCCCCTGGGATTTCAACATACCAGGAATTTTATAAATCGAGTCGACGTCTTTCAGAGAAATAACCGCTTTCTCTGGCACATTACAGAAGAGTGCGATCTTGGCCCGCTCATTAGCAGGGACAGCGCGATCTGAACGGCAGATCAGCACGTCAGGCTGAATACCAATAGAGAGTAGTTCTTTTACGGAGTGTTGGGTTGGCTTGGTTTTCACTTCACCTGCGGCTGCCATATAAGGCACCAGCGTCAAATGCATATACAGCGTATGCTCACGACCGACTTCAACGGCCATCTGACGAATGGCTTCGAGGAACGGCAGCGACTCAATATCGCCCACGGTACCCCCAATTTCTACCAGCACCACATCGTGGCCTTCGCCACCTTCGATAATGCGCTCTTTAATGGCATTGGTAATATGAGGAATAACCTGAATGGTCGCGCCCAAATAATCGCCGCGACGCTCTTTGCGCAGAACTTCGGAGTAAATGCGCCCCGTCGTAAAATTATTACGGCGCGACATCTTCGTACGAATAAAACGCTCGTAGTGGCCTAAATCCAGATCGGTTTCCGCGCCGTCATCGGTCACAAAGACTTCACCATGCTGGGTTGGGCTCATGGTGCCAGGATCCACGTTGATGTAGGGGTCCAGCTTCATGATGGTCACATTCAGACCACGCGCTTCAAGAATCGCTGCCAGGGAGGCTGCGGCAATGCCTTTACCCAGAGAGGATACGACCCCGCCGGTCACAAAAATATAGTTCGTTGTCATGCTGAACCTGAGAGTTTAGGTTTAAAGACGATGGAATAACCAAGACGGGAAAACAGTATACTTGAATCCCCTAATCGCCACAATTGATCCTTTCTGGTTGTGTGCTTGCCAACGCATTTCAGACGGTAAAATACCCCAGCGGCTAGCAGATCAGATTGATATTAGTCATAACAACCGGGGATTTTTTACCAAAAGCTGAATCGAATCAGGCAATTTATTATTGGTACAGGAATACGGATTTTCCGGGAGAGAAATCTACTGCCAGCCCCGTTCACGGGTTATTCTCCGGCCTTCACCTGTTGCCAGGCCGCTTCCATCTGCTCGAGCGAAGCCTCGCCCATTGCCATTCCCTGGGCCGCAATAATCTCTTCTACCTGCCGGAAACGTCGCTCAAATTTTCGGTTTGCTTTCTGTAAAGCGGTTTCTGCTTTTTTACCCAAATGGCGGGAAAGGTTAACGGTTGCAAACAGCAGATCGCCAATCTCCTCTTCCAGTTTATCCTCATCGATCACCGCCTGCTGCGCTTCGTGCATCACCTCATCAATCTCTTCATACACCTTATCCAGTACTGGTCCCAGTGCCGTCCAGTCGAAACCAACCGCGCTACACCGCTTCTGGATCTTGTGCGCTTTCATCAGCGCTGGCAGTGATGCGGGAATATCATCCAGTGCAGAATGCTGCGCTTTTGCCGCCCGCTCTGCGGTCTTGGTACGTTCCCAGTTAGCTAACACCGCCGTGCTGTCGCGCAACTCAGCCTCCCCAAAAATATGCGGATGACGTCTCTCAAGCTTGTCGCTGATGGCATGGCAGATATCATCAAAATTAAAACGGCCATCCTCCTTCGCCATCTGGGCGTAAAACACCACCTGGAATAGTAGATCGCCTAATTCATCGCGCAGATCGCCGAAGTCCTCACGATTAATTGCATCAAGCACTTCATACGTTTCTTCCAGGGTATAGGGAGCAATAGTGGCGTAAGTTTGTTCCCGATCCCACGGGCAGCCATCTTGAGGGTCGCGCAGGGTTTGCATGATGTTAAGCAAGCGATCGAGAGCATTCATAGATTAACCTTTTAAAGACATGACATAAGCATTTGAACAAAATGTGTTTTTCGGTCAGGGTTGTCGGAAATACACAGAGGGAATATTGACGCGGTCTGTCTGTAGCCATCATGACAATACCGCGCCAGCTCGACTGACACCTCAATGAAGACGTTTGGCGTCAATGATATCAGGCAGTTGGTTCAATCTGGCGAGTACCCGACCCAGTACCTGCTGATTATAAATTTCGATATCCATATCGATGGTAGCCAACTGCTTTTTAGTATCGCTCCTGCTGGATACGCCGAGCACATTGACTTTCTCATTAGCCAGAATGGTGGTGATATCGCGCAGCAAACCGCTACGATCGTTTGCGGTTACCCGCACCACCAGCGAATATCCGCTGGAATAGCTCTCTCCCCACACTGCATCAACAATCCGTTCCGGCGCGTGGGAAATCAGCTCAGCCAGTTGATCGCAATCAGCGCGATGAATGGAAATACCGCGACCTTGTGTAATAAAACCAACGATATCATCGCCGGGGATCGGCTGGCAGCAGCGCGCAATATGGTGCATCAGGTTGCCCACGCCTTCGACTACAACGCGGCCGCTCTCTTTGCTTTTGCTGCTAGCCGCGTGCGTTTTTTGCGTCAGTTGTCGCAGCGCTTCGCGATCTTCTTCTTCGGCACTCGGCTTATTCAGTTTCGACTGCAGGAAATTGCTCATCTGCACCAGGCGAATATCACCGCCGCCAATCGCAGCAAGGAGCTCATCAAGGCTGTTCACGTTATAGCGCGGCAATAGCAGCTTTTCAGCATCTTTAATATTGATATCAAGATGATCCAGCTCGTTATCGAGAATTTGCCGCCCTGCGACAATATTCTTATCGCGATCCTGTTTACGGAACCAGGCATGAATTTTCGAACGCCCACGGCTGGTAGTGACATAACCCAGATTTGGATTTAACCAGTCGCGGCTAGGATTAGGCTGTTTTTGCGTAATGATATCAATCTGATCGCCCATCTGCAGTTGGTAGGTAAAAGGCACAATGCGGCCACCAATTTTGGCGCCGATACAACGATGACCGATATCACTGTGAATATGATAAGCAAAATCAAGCGGTGTTGAGCCCGCCGGCAGATCCACTACATCACCTTTCGGCGTAAACACATAAACCCGATCGTCGAAGACCTGGCTGCGAACTTCATCCAGCATCTCGCCGGAATCAGCCATCTCTTCCTGCCAGGCAATCAGCTTGCGCAGCCAGGCAATCCGCTCTTCATGGCCGGATGCACCGCGCGTCTGCGTTGCACTGGTGCCCTCTTTGTATTTCCAGTGCGCCGCTACGCCCAGTTCAGCGTCCTCATGCATTTGCCGGGTGCGAATCTGTATTTCGACAGTTTTGCCCTGAGGCCCCAGCACCACGGTATGAATGGACTGATAGCCGTTCGGCTTAGGATTGGCAACATAATCATCGAATTCGTTGGGCAGATGGCGATATAGCGTATGTACCGTCCCCAGCGCGCCATAGCAGTCCTGTAACCGTTCGGCCACAATGCGCACCGCACGTACATCGAACAGTTCATCAAACGCCAGTGACTTCTTCTGCATTTTGCGCCAGATGCTGTAGATATGCTTGGGGCGACCATAAACCTCGGCCTTGACCCCTTCTTTAGCCATCTCCGTACGCAGGTTATCGACAAACGTATCAATGTACTGTTCACGGTCGATACGCCGCTCATGCAGTAATTTTGCGATACGTTTATATTCGTCAGGATGCAGATAGCGGAAGCAGAAATCTTCCAGCTCCCACTTCAGTTGGCCGATACCGAGACGGTTCGCCAAAGGTGCGTAGATATTAGTACACTCTTTCGCTGCCAGTACGCGCTCATCTTCCGGCGCATCCTTGACCTCACGCAGATGCGCAATACGTTCGGCCAGTTTGATGACCACGCAGCGAAAATCTTCCACCATCGCCAGCAGCATACGGCGAACGTTATCCACCTGCTCTGACGCCATCGAATCGTTATGCGTTGCTTTTAGTTGGCGAATGGCATCCATATCTCGCACACCATGCACCAGGGAAACGATGCCTTTGCCGAAGGTTTCTTCCAGTGTCTCTTCCGTCACCACGCCAGCATCGGCGAGCGGGAACAGCAAGGCGCTGCGCAGGCTGTCAATATCCATACTCAGCATTGACAGAATTTCGACCATTTCGATGCCGCGCCAAAGAAGTATCGCCTGGTCGGCATGGCCCGTAGTGGCCGTTTCGCAATAGCGCCAGGTTTCGGTCAGCCGTTCACATGACTGCGGGTTAGAGATCCCCAAACTGGTGATCCATTGGTCGAGGGCAAACTCGCCAGCCGTATTCAAATGTGCACTTCTTACCGCAACCATATCCTCTCCTGCAAAGCGCCCACCGTGGGCAGCTAAGTTCTACTAAATAGCACCATGGACTCGAGATGGCCGGTATGCGGGAACATATCGAGCATCGCGACCCTTTCCAATTGGTAGCCGGATGTCAGCAATGTCTGACTATCACGGGCAAGTGTAGTCGGATTACAGGAAACATAGACAACGCGTTGCGGTGCGAGTTTAGTAATATGGTGCATCACACCCGCCGCGCCCGCGCGAGCTGGATCCAGTAACACTTTGGTAAATCCTTGTTCAGCCCACGGCTGACGCGTGACGTCCTCTTCCAGATTCTCATGAAAAAACGTCACGTTTTTAAGATTATTCAGCCGCGCATTATACGCACCCTGATTGACTAAAGCTGCAACACCTTCCACACCCACCACATTTTGTACGAGATTTCCGATCGGAAGTGTGAAGTTGCCCATTCCACAAAAGAGATCCAGCACCCGATCGTCCGATTGTAAATCCAGCCACGTCAGCGCCCTGGCAACCATTTGTTGGTTCACCGCACCATTAACCTGAATAAAATCACGCGGGCTGAACATCAGGTTCATCCCGTTAACCTGATAAAAAGGCATTTCACCCGTAACCTGCTGAACCGTCTCGCTGTCCGGAGCCAGGAAAAGCGCGACCTGATGCTCATGCGAAAAACGTTCCAGCTTTTGTCGATCGGCGGTACTTAATGTATCCAGATGGCGTAAAACCAGTAACGGGCCATTATCTGCCTGCACAAGCTCAACGTGTCCCAACCGTCGTACCGCGTGTAAACTGCTGAGGCAGTGGTGCAGCGGCTGAATAAGCGCATCCAGTTCAGGCATCAAAATGGGGCATTGCGTCAGCGTAACCAGATCGTTCGAGGCCGCACGGCGAAACCCCATCTGCAACGTCTGTGTTTTGGGCTGATAATATAGTCCGAGCCGCGCCCGCCGGCGATAGCCATAAGCATCCCCGCCAAGAATATCATCGACCTGGACCGGGAGGCCGCTTTCCCGCGTCAGTAAATGTGCTAACGCACGGGCTTTACTTTCCTGCTGCAAAGGCAACGCAGCGTGCTGCTGCTGGCATCCTCCGCACACACTAAAATGCGGGCAACGCGGAACCACACGTTCAGTGCTGGCATGTAGAATTTTCTTCGCGTTTCCGCGAGAGTAATGGCGCTTATCCTCAACGATCTCAACGTTAACCTGCTCCCCCGGCAGAGCACCATTGATGAATAAAGCTTTACCGTTGTGCCGCGCTACGCCCTGACCAAAAGCATCAAGCTCGTCAACCATCACAGTAATGATTTGGCGGGTCGTCACGCGCCGTTTTGCAGAGTAGAATTGCGCCATGATGAAATAGAGTCTCTGAATTCGTTAAAAAACGTGCGTAGCCTACCGTAGGGGCTGAATGATTTCGACCTGCATCGGTGTAAATATGCCACGCAGGTATCGCCTGGCGGATATTGCTGCCTTAAATGGAATATTATGACCAAATACAGCCTGCGGGCGCGAATGATGATTTTAATACTGGCGCCCACGTTGATGATCGGCCTGCTGCTCAGTACCTTTTTTGTTGTGCATCGTTATAACGAACTTCAGCGTCAGTTGGTTGATGCGGGTGCGAATATTATTGAGCCACTCGCCGTTTCCAGCGAATACGGTATGACCTTTCACAGCCGTGAATCGGTGCGCCAATTGGTGAGTTTGCTCCATCGCCGCCACTCTGAGATCGTGCGTGTCATCTCTGTTTTTGACGATAAAAACAATCTGTTTGTCACCTCAAATTACCAGCCCAGCCCGGACTTGCTGCGCGTTGCCGATACGGCAACCTTACCGACAACCCTCTCCCTTGAGCGACGCGGTAACTCAATGATACTGCGCACACCGATCGTATCTGAAAGCTATTATCCTGACGAATCACCGGGACAAGACGCCAAACCGATCGGTAATCCTCTCGGTTATGTGGCCATTGAGCTGGATCTGCAGTCGGTACGCATGCAGCAATACAAAGAGGTTTTTATCTCAACGCTGTTGCTGCTGTTCTGTCTGTGTATCGCGATGCTGTTTGCTTATCGCCTGATGCGGGATGTGACCGGCCCGATTCGCAACATGGTCAGTACCGTTGACCGCATCCGGCGCGGTCAACTGGACAGCCGTGTCGAAGGCTATATGCTGGGCGAGCTTGACGTTCTGAAAAACGGTATTAATTCGATGGCGATGTCGCTTACTGCCTATCACGAAGAGATCCAGCAAAATATCGATCAGGCAACCTCCGACCTGCGTGAAACCCTTGAGCAAATGGAAATCCAGAACGTTGAGCTGGATCTGGCGAAGAAACGGGCGCAGGAGGCGGCGCGAATAAAATCAGAATTCCTCGCGAATATGTCGCATGAACTGCGTACACCGCTGAATGGTGTCATTGGCTTTACGCGTCAAACGCTAAAAACGCCACTCAGCGTGACACAGAGCGACTACCTGCACACCATCGAGCGTTCAGCGAATAACCTTCTCAGTATCATCAACGATGTGCTCGACTTCTCCAAACTGGAAGCAGGCAAATTGGTGCTGGAAACTATCCCGTTTCCTCTGCGTGCTACGCTGGATGAAACCGTGGTGCTGCTAGCCCAATCCGCTCACGAAAAGGGATTGGAATTAACGATAAATATTCAGAGTGACGTGGCGGACAACGTCATCGGCGATCCGCTACGCCTGCAGCAAATCATCACCAACCTGCTGGGCAATGCCATCAAGTTTACCGAGCGCGGTAATATCGATATACGCATTGAGAGACGCTCACAGGGGAATAACCGTATTGAGCTTGAAGTACAGGTGCATGATACCGGCATCGGTATCTCAGAAAAGCAGCAGTCTCAGCTATTTCAGGCGTTTCGCCAGGCCGATGCCAGTATCTCCCGTCGCCATGGCGGTACGGGTTTAGGTTTGGTGATCACTCAGAAGCTGGTGAATGAAATGGGCGGTGATATCTCCTTCCACAGCCGCCTGAATCAGGGGTCCACCTTTTGGTTCCACATTAATCTTGAGCTGAATCCCAACGCGGCCAGCGATCCGCGAGCGCTCGAATGCCTGCAAGGTAAGCGATTAGCCTACGTTGAAGCTAACCCGGCGGCGGCACAAGCTACTTTGGACATGCTGAGTGCCACGCCAATGAGCGTCAGCTATAGCACCTCAATTGACAATCTTCCCGAGGCGCAATTTGACGTACTGCTAATGGGATTGCCCGTGATTCAACGTCAGGATGATGAAATTTCTGACGATCTCCTTAATGCCCTGTTCGAACGTGCCAACTGCACGATTATGGCGCTACCGTGCCAGATGCAGCTTTACGCTGAGGAGTTAAAACTGCGTGGCGTTGATGGCTGCATTATTAAGCCCGTGACCATGACCCGATTAATGCCCATCATACTGGACCTACAGACGCGCCAAATCTATGACTTGCCCGAGCGCGAACGCTTGCCGTTGACGGTAATGGCGGTGGATGATAATCCGGCAAACTTGAAGCTTATTGGTGCTCTGCTGGAAGAACAGGTTGATAATATAATCATGTGCGATAGCGGTGAAAAAGCGATCCAACAGGCCAGACGGCAGAAGCTCGATATCATCCTGATGGATATCCAAATGCCTGAGATTGACGGCATTCGCGCCAGTGAAATCATTCGTGAATTACCACAGCATGCTAATACGCCTATCGTTGCGGTAACGGCACATGCTATTGATGGCGAACGTGAACATCTGATTAAAGCCGGCATGAACGACTACCTTGCAAAACCGATTGATGAAGTCAAATTGAGCCATCTTTTGGCACGCTATTCACCCGGAATCCAGCCGGAATTGCAAAAATTACCGCATATTCCCGCGTCGCTCGACTGGCAACTGGCCCTACAGCAGGCAGCGAATAAAGAGGACCTTGCCCGCGATTTGCTGCAAATGTTAATTGATTTCCTGCCGGAAGTACGCGAGCACATTGAGCAGAACCTTGAGGACGATAATACGCTGGGTCTACGCGATATTATTCACAAACTTCACGGCAGCGCGAGTTACAGCGGTGTCCCTCGCATGAAGCAACTTTGCCAACAAATTGAACATAGCTTACGGCTTGACGCGGCCATCACCGATGTGGAACCGGAACTGCTGGAATTGATGGACGAGATGGATAAGGTTACTGAGGAAGCAAAATCTATTTTGCAGCAATAAGACTGGACAGGCATTCCCGACGGTGAAAGCTTGCTAAGCCTGTATCTGAAAAGGAAAAGGCTAAGTCACGAAATTACGGGCCTTGGCCTGCCTGTGCGAAGGTTCGAATCACCGTGACCAGAATGTTATCTGGCACAATAGCCTGTTAAAACCTCTCGTCACCGGGCTAACGATCGAATCCCTGCCCGATAGCCAGGATGGCTGCAATATTTCTTGCGGCCATCCGCACATTCTCCGCCGCATTATCCAGCGCCTGCTCCAGAGAGCAGATGCTATAAAGCACGCTAAAAACGGCATCCAGCCCGTGCTGATGCACCACGCCAACATCGTCAGTTAAACTGCCGGCAATACCGATAACCGGTTTGTTATAGCGCTTCGCCACCTGCGCGACACCAATCGGTACTTTGCCGTGGATCGTTTGACTATCAATCCGCCCTTCACCGGTAATGACCAGCGTAGCGTCTTGCACCAGCGCGTCCAGACCTAAGGCATCCGTAACAATCTCAATGCCTCGACGTAACTCGGCATGGCAAAAAGCATGAAGTGCAGCCCCCATTCCACCTGCTGCGCCGCCACCGGGAACCTTTAGCACATCAATATCCAGGTCACGCCGAATAATACTTGCGTAATGCGTAAGCGCCTCATCCAATTGCACCACCAACTGGGGGGTGGCTCCCTTCTGCGGGCCAAAAATCGCCGATGCGCCGTCATCCCCGGTTAACGGATTGGTGACATCGCAAGCCACCTCAAACCGACACTGAAGAATACGTCGGTCGAACTCAGCGATATCGATCCTGTCGAGTTCAGAGAGTTTCCCGCCACCGAAACCAATTTGTTTACCGTTCTTATCCAGCAAATGTGCGCCCAGCGCCTGAACCATCCCGGCCCCTCCATCATTGGTCGCGCTCCCGCCGATGCCAATAATAAAGTGCTGTACACCTTTATCCAGTGCGTTACGAATAAGTTCGCCGGTTCCAAATGAGGTAGTCACTAAGGGGTTGCGTCGCGCGCTGGGAACCAGCTCCAGGCCGCTGGCCGCGGCCATTTCAATATAGGCACAGCTGTCATCGCCGGAGAGCCCATAAAATGCGTCAACCGGCTCGCCCAATGGGCCGGTCACTGTGACCTTAACGATCTTTCCTTGTGTAGCCGCTACCATCGCCTCTACCGTTCCTTCGCCGCCATCGGCGACGGGAAGCTTTATGTATTCTGCATCGGGAAAGATATCGCGAAAACCCGCTTCGATCGCTGAAGCGACCTGCAGTGCAGAGAGACTTTCTTTATATGAATCCGGGGCGATAACTATTTTCATAGGATTTCCGAGCGCGATTGAGCTGGCCTGAACCAGCCGGATAATAAACACAGCGGATTCGGCACAACTCTGCGCCGAATCCGCTGTCTTACCTTGACACTTCAACCTTCGCTAATTTCTCATAGTAGCAGGCTAGCGCACTGTGATCGGAACTCCCCAACCCGTCCGCTTTCAACGCCTGCATCATCTCCATAACCGCTGCGGTTAACGGTAACTGCGCCCCCACTCCGTGGGAGGTATCCAGCGCATTCGCTAAATCTTTGATATGTAAATCAATACGAAAGCCTGGCTTAAAATTGCGATCCATCACCATCGGCGCTTTCGCATCCAGAACCGTACTCCCCGCCAGGCCACCGCGAATAGCCTGCCAGACCAGTTCGGGATTCACACCAGCTTTGGTGGCCAACGTTAACGCTTCTGACATCGCAGCAATATTAAGCGCCACAATCACCTGGTTTGCCAGTTTGGTGACATTACCAGCCCCAATATCGCCGGTATGAACCACAGAACCTGCCATGGCTTTCATGATGTCGTAACAGCGATCGAATATCGCCTTATCGCCGCCAACCATCACTGACAGCGTACCCTCAATGGCCTTAGGTTCACCACCGCTAACCGGTGCATCCAGCAGCGCAATATTTTTCTGCGCCAAAGCATCATGAATTTCTCGACTCGCAAGCGGTGCAATCGAACTCATATCAATCACGACCGTGCCCGCTTTTGCGCCTTCGATAATGCCATTTTCTCCCAGAGTAGCCTCTTTCACCTGTGGCGAATTCGGTAACATGGTGATCACTACATCGCACTGCTCGGCAACTTCCCTGGCCGTTTTTGCAACGGTTGCTCCGGCCTCAAGCAGTTCAGCTTCATTCCCGACATTATGATCGCGTACCACCAGCTGATAGCCAGCCTTCAGCAGATTCTTACTCATGGGTTTACCCATGATACCCAGACCGATAAAGCCTATTTTCATTACGATTCTCCCTGTCTACTCATCTATTTTTTAAAACGATCGCAAAGCACCTGCGTGGCATTACGGAATGCACCAAGGTCGCTGCCCACGGCAACAAAGCTGAACCCCCACTCCAGATAGCGCCGGGCATCAACCTCAACTGGCGCCAGAATGCCGCAAGGTTTACCCGCTGCCGTTGCGCGTTCAAAAATGAATTTGATGACCTTTAACACTTCAGGATGTGCTGGCTGCCCAAGATATCCCAGCGCAGCAGAGAGATCGCCGGGTCCGACAAAAATGCCATCGACTCCCTCAACCGCTGTAATAGCATCAATATTATCAACGCCCTGTTGGGTTTCGATCTGCACCATCACCGTAATATTGTCATTCACGCTGGCGTTGTAATCAGGCACCGTACCGTACATATTGCTGCGATGTGAAACCGACACGCCGCGAATACCGGCTGGTGGATAGCGCGTTGAGGCGACGGCGCGTATCGCCTCTTCTTCAGTTTCAACGAAAGGGATTAAAAAGTTATAGAAACCGATGTCCAGTAAACGCTTGATAATCACAGGTTCATTACTGGGCGGCCGCACCACTGCCGCGCTGGAACTGCCCTTTAGCGCCATCAATTGCGGAATAAAAGTGGTGATATCATTGGGTGCGTGCTCGCCATCCAACACCAGCCAGTCAAAACCAGCCAGGCCAAGTATTTCAGTCGTTATCGGGTTAGCCAGCGCACACCAGCTACCGATCAGAGTTTCACCACTCAGCAAACGTTGCCGAAAGCGGTTGGGATAGTGTGAATTGCTCATTGTCACTCCTGTAAATAGTTGTCACATGACGGCACGCGTTAGCGCACCAGACAAGGGCGTTTATTATCAAAGGTCCAGTTAGGTAACAGAAATTGCATTGCTTGTGCATCGTCGCGTGCGCCCAACCCATGCCGCTGATAAAGCGCATGCGCCTGCATCAGTTGGTCCATATCCAATTCCACGCCTAATCCCGGTTTTTCCGGCACTTGCACCATCCCATTCTTAATTTCCAACGGCTGTTTCGTTAAGCGCTGGTTGCCCTCCTGCCAGATCCAGTGGGTATCAATCGCGGTAATCGTCCCTGGTGCTGCTGCTGCAACGTGAGTAAACATCGCCAGTGAGATATCAAAATGATTATTTGAGTGCGATCCCCATGTCAGCCCGAAATCATTGCACATCTGCGCGACGCGGACCGAACCCTGCATGGTCCAGAAGTGAGGATCCGCCAGAGGGATATCCACCGACTGTAGCGAAAGGGTATGCCCCATCTGGCGCCAATCCGTCGCGATCATATTCGTAGCGGTCATCATGCCGGTTGCGCGGCGAAACTCCGCCATCACTTCCCGTCCGGAATACCCCTGCTCAGCACCGCAGGGATCCTCGGCGTAAGCCAGTACGCCGGTGAGCTGTTTGCCAAGATCGATTGCTTCATTCAAAGACCAGGCACCGTTCGGGTCCAGCGTAATACGCGCCTCGGGGAAGCGTTTTGCCAGTGCCGTTACCGCTTCAGCTTCTTCGATCCCCGCCAGCACGCCACCTTTCAGTTTGAAATCGTTAAAGCCATATTTCTCCCATGCTGCTTCCGCCAGACGCACCACAGCTTCTGGCGTCAGCGCCTCTTCATGACGGAGTCGATACCAATCACAGGAGGCATTCGGTTGGCTTTGATATGGCAAGGACGTTCTGTTGCAGTCACCGACGTAAAACAGATAACCCAGCATTTCTACGCGATCGCGCTGCTGACCATCTCCCAGTAAACTGGCAACGTTTACGCCAAGGTGCTGCCCTAACAGATCGAGAAGTGCCGCTTCAATTCCGGTCACAACGTGGATGGTGGTGCGTAAATCAAACGTTTGATTTCCCCGCCCTGCTGTATCGCGATCGGCGAAGGTGCTCCGCACCAGGCTCAGCAGATTTTTATATTCTCCAACGCTTTTCTTTACGATCAGCGCTGCAGCATCCTCAAGCGTCTGACGAATACGCTCTCCACCGGGAACTTCCCCCACGCCAGTATGGCCAGCATTGTCTTTAATAATGACGATATTGCGGGTGAAAAAGGGAGAATGTGCACCGCTCAGATTGAGTAACATGCTGTCGAGTCCGGCAACGGGAATCACCTGTAGCGATTTAATAATCGGTGTTGTGTTCTGTTGGCTCATGATCATTGTCCTTATGGATTCTGATAAATTCGGGTTAGGGTGCCAGGCTACGCATGAATAACCTTTTTCAGGCTGAGGCTTTCAGTTCGATACGTTTAATATCGCCCACCAGCACGACATAGCTCAGTACCGCAACGAGTGCATGAATCCCCACGTAGATCAGTGCGCCGTTATAAGATCCGGTTGTCGCGATGATGTAGCCAATGGCGATCGGCGTGATGATCCCTGACGCATTACCGAACATATTGAACAACCCGCCGCTCAGGCCGCCGATCTCTTTGGGCGCGGTATCAGCCATGACGGCCCAGCCAAGCGCACCAATCCCCTTACCGAAGAAAGCGACAGCCATAAAGAACACAACGACCCATTCCGTCTCAACGTAGTTACATACCACCATGGTGATGGAGAGCAGCATGCCTAGTACGATAGGTGTTTTACGCGCAATATTGAGAGACCCCGTTCTACGCATCAGCCAGTCGGAAATCACGCCGCCCAGCACGCCACCGAGAAATCCACAGACCGCAGGAACAGAAGCAACAAACCCTGCTTTCAGAATTGACATGCCGCGCGCCTGTACCAGGTAGACCGGGAACCAGGTAATAAAGAAGTAGGTCAGCGCATTGATACAGTATTGACCAAGATAAACACCGATCATCATACGTGATGTAAGCAGCTGTTTGATTTGGTTTAACTTTTCCCGCCAGCTAACTTTACGATCCTCTTTCTTCTGATCCATGTTAATCAGTGCACCGCCCTGTTCCATGTATTCCAGCTCGGCTTTATTCACCCCCGGATGGTCGACGGGATCGTGGATGACTTTCAGCCAAATGAAACTTAAAATGATGCCAAGCCCGCCCATAAACCAGAACACATGCGCCCATCCTACCTGTGACGTCAACCAGCCCATGATCGGAGCGAAAATTACAGTGGCAAAATATTGTGCAGAGTTAAAGATAGCGACAGCGGTTCCGCGCTCCTGGGCTGGAAACCAGGCTGCAACGATACGGCTGTTACCCGGAAATGAGGGAGACTCAGCCAGGCCAACGAGAAAGCGCAGTGCAAATAATGCGGCAATGATGCCGGCCCCGTTAAAGATATCGACAAATCCCTGTAACAGCGTGAAAAGCGACCAGATAAAGATGCTCCAGAAGTAGACGCGCTTCGAACCGAAGCGATCTAATAACCAGCCTCCGGGAATTTGCCCAATGACATACGCCCAGGAAAAGGCGGAGAAGATATAACCCATACCCACAGGATCTAATCCAATCTCTTTGGCCATTGAAGAACCAGCGATCGATAAAGTGGCACGATCCCCGTAGTTAAAAGAGGTGACGATAAATAACATCACCACAATCCAATAGCGGGCGTGAGTTCTTTTTTCTATCGCACCCACTGTTTGGCTTACTGTATTCATGATGCACTCCTGAAATATAGCAACAAGCTACTTTCACTCTGAACTGCATACACATCTTGGTGGGTATCAGAATGATGTTGATGTAAATACGGCGATTTTATTTATTGGCAAATACGTTAATTTCGCGGCGATAAAAATAACTAAGTATTCAACACGAGATTGAGTATAGAAATCATGTCAGTGGGACACACTAGATTTATGCACTATATTTTAGTTAATTACCCTTATATTTTTATGCAAATGCACAACCTTCTGCGGCGCAGCTCACGGAACTGTATTTTTTAGGCCAGATGAAAGGAAATGTTCCTGTGGAGGATTCTATTTGTGAGCAATCTCACTTGCTGTTGTCATTTTGCCAGAAAGGATTGAATAATCGGCAGCCATGATCGGACACTTGCATAATGTCTGACAAAAAATATCGATTTATACTTTTATTACGCAAATACGTATCGAGCGATGATGATCATTAAAGGACATCGGAGCAATGAATAAAATAGCACTGGAAATTCCACTTTATATCAGAGTCAATGAGAAGGATAACGTCGCCATTATCGTTAATAATAATGGTCTGCCGTCAGGCACCACCTTTCCTGACGGTCTGCGCCTAATTGAACATATCCCCCAAGGGCACAAAGTGGCGCTAAATAATATCGCAGAAGGCGGCAATATTATTCGCTATGGAGAAATCATTGGCCATGCGCTACGGGATATCCCACAGGGTAGTTGGATTGAGGCGTCGCTGGTAGCACTGCCTGAAGCACCGCCCCTCGAACACTTGCCTTTAGCGACTAACATCCCCGCCTCTCTTCCGAAACTTTCAGGGTATACCTTTGAGGGTTTCCGCAATCCCGATGGAAGCGTGGGCACACGCAATTTGCTTGGTATTACTACCAGCGTGCACTGCGTTGCGGGTGTAGTCGACCATATCGTCAATATTATCGAACGTGATCTACTGCCGCAGTATCCAAATGTAGACGGCGTTGTAGCACTCAACCACCTTTATGGCTGCGGGGTAGCCATCAATGCCCCCGCAGCCGTCGTTCCTATCCGTACCCTGCATAACCTGGCACTTAACGCTAATTTTGGTGGCGAAGTGATGATAATTAGCCTCGGCTGTGAAAAACTTCAGCCAGAAAAATTATTAGCAGGTACTGATGACGTACAGGCTATCCCGCTGGATGAGGGCGATATCATACGCCTTCAGGATGAGCAGCATGTGGGGTTTGAGGCGATGGTGAAAGCCATTTTACAGGTTGCAGATCGCCATCTGCAACGCCTTAACCAGCGACAGCGCGAAACCTGCCCGGCATCTGAATTGCTTGTGGGCATGCAGTGTGGCGGCAGTGATGCCTTTTCAGGCGTTACCGCAAACCCCGCAGTGGGCTATGCTTCCGATCTGCTGGTGCGCTGTGGGGCGACGGTACTGTTTTCCGAAGTCACGGAAGTACGCGATGCCGTTCATTTGCTGACACCACGTGTAATCAATGAATCCGTAGGTAAACGTCTGCTGGAAGAGATGGCATGGTATGACGATTACCTTAATCAGGGGCAAACCGATCGTAGTGCTAACCCTTCACCTGGAAACAAAAAAGGGGGACTGGCCAACGTTGTCGAGAAAGCGCTCGGTTCTATTGCAAAATCGGGCCGTAGCCCAATCGTCGAAGTGCTCTCTCCCGGGCAGCGCCCAACACAACGTGGTTTGATTTTCGCCGCGACGCCTGCCAGCGACTTTGTCTGTGGCACCCAGCAAATGGCTTCCGGTATTACGCTACAGGTTTTTACCACCGGTCGAGGCACACCTTACGGACTTGCAGCCATTCCTGTCATTAAGATGGCAACGCGCACCGCCTTGGCTGAGCGCTGGCATGATCTGATTGATATTAACGCAGGGACAATCGCAACAGGCGAGGAAACGATAGAACAAGTGGGCTGGCGACTGTTCGAACTGGTTCTGGAGATAGCCAGCGGGCGCAAGCAAACCTGGTCCGATCGCTGGGGCATCCGTAATGCACTGGCTGTATTTAACCCCGCACCAGTGACATAGCAGGGCAAACAGGTGGGTGACAGGCATCCGCCCACCTGTGAGTAATTTAAAAGAGCGTCGCCCAGTTCTCAACCCAGGGAGACGTCACCTCTTCCGGTTCCGGATACTCTGTCGCATCCACCGTCAGCACCTCTCCGATACGTGTTGCGCCATGTTCCTGTAGCAGCGCATCAAAGGTCTTGCCTGCACCACAGTAGTTATCATAGCTGCTGTCGCCCAGCGCAATGACGCCATAACGTACACCAGGCTGGTGCCCAAGCTTGTCTTTAATGCTATGAAAAAGCGGTGCGATACTGTCGGGAAAATCCCCCTGTCCGGTGGTTGAAGTCACAATCAAGGCCACTTTATCAGCATAATTCTGCCAATCACTCAGCGTCGGGTCCTCGAAAATCTTCACATCATGGCCCGCATCCTGCAGAATAGGCTCTGCCTCCTCCGCCACCAACAAAGCATTACCGTAAACGGTACCAACAAAAATACCCACCTGCGCCATAGCTGCTCCCCTTAAAATAAGTCCCTATCCTGACCTGACAGCGACACAAACTCAACCCTTGGAATATCAGGGAGACAGTCCTGCCAGCCGAAATGCGCCAGCGTATTTTGCCAAACGCGATCCAGCCCCGCCCGGATCACCAACGATTCACCGGTAACCGGGTGCGTTAGCGCTAGTTGACTGGCGTGTAACATCAGCCTGTTACAGCCAAAATGCTCGGCTGCACCACGATTTTGTCGTAGATCACCATGTTTGCTATCACCGATAATCGGATGTCGTAGATGTACCATATGGCGACGTAACTGATGTTTACGCCCTGTTTTGGGATCCAGTTCAACTAAGCTATAACGTGCACATTCATAGCGCCCAATCGCCACTGGCATTTCTACCTGTGCTAACGATCGATATGCCGTCACCGCAGGCTGCGGGGCTTTATCCGGATTAGAATATTTATCGGCAATTTTATCCAGCTCTTCAGTTAGAGGATAATCGAGGGTTTCTGCGCCGCTTAACCAACCCCGGACGACGGCATGGTAGGTTTTCTGAATCTGGTGCTGCTCAAACTGCTGCGACAACAATCGACCAACCTCACTCGACAACCCCATCAAGAGCACACCTGATGTAGGACGGTCGAGACGATGCACGGTAAATACATGCTGTCCGATTTGATCCCGTACCGTCTGCATAACAACCACTTTTTCTTTACGATCGAGCCAGCTACGGTGCACTAACCAGCCTGCCGGCTTATTTACGGCAACCAGCCAGCGATCCTGATAAATGATCTCCAGCATCAGTTCGCGCTATCCGTAAAGAGATCGTCAAGTGCTTTAAGACGAACCAATAATGCCAGGCGACCTGGCGTGTCTGATTCAAGTGCAACGTCATAATAGGGTGCGATGGCGAAATTTTTTGGCAATGGGCCCTCACTATCAAGCAGTGCCTGCATTCGTGGAATAAGGATCCACTGCAACCACTCCAACGGATGCATAGTGTCAACGCAAAAAGGCTCGCTGCTATTGAAAGCTTCCGCTTCGGGCACCTGGGTTTTCCATAATCCCTGCTCGTGTAATAACTGCTCTATGGCCAGTAAGCTCTGGCGAACCTGCTGTTCTCGGCTCATCAGCGACCTCATAATAAATGAACAAATGACAAAATAGCGGCAAGAATAACATTCGGCGGGCGTGCGGTAAAAAGTATGGACGAAAAAAAGGGAGCACTGTAAAAACAGTGCTCCCGGTTCGTTTGCAGCAATCCAGCTACTATCGTGCTCCCTGCTCTTCCATGAAAACTTTTCCTTTGTGTCTTCCTGACACCGAAGCCATCATGGCAAATAGTCCTTAAGCGTCCTGGCCCGCTGTAGATCCTCTACAGCTCTCATTCTCCGTCCTGGAGGTGTCCTTTAACTCTGTCCTGAGTTGTCCTGCTTCATCCTGAAGCCTTTCCTTGTAGATACATCATCCCGATGTAGTCCGTTATTCGTCCTGAAGAGATATCTTCCTGATATCCACAGCATCCCTTCCGATGTGTTGTATTCTGCCTGAATAAGGGGAGCAAACAAGACACTTACCCATATAAAAAACAAGCCTATTAATCCGCGTTAAAATACAATAAAACTAACTTAATGATTTTAAAAGAATTACCCTGTCAGCATGGCAATGACCGCAAGGTTTATTTAGCGATCTCTCACAAACCATGTAAGAGATCTCTCACATGAAAACAGGGTGATCTCTCAGCCATCAAATAACGGCTTGTAATGACGCAAGAAATTTCTCAAGCGTTGCGCATAGTACCTCACGTTTAGAGGTACCTAACTGCTCAAGTATGACCTCACCACTTAAATTACAAACAGATATCACCTCAAGTTCGGAATCGGTGGTCGCGATAAACAACGTTGGGGAATGCTTAAGACGTCGTTTCATCACCAGGTGACCAATAAGGTTTTCCTGTACCCGAATAAAGTCGTCTTCACTCCACACCTGAACCAGCGTCAACACGCGCTCCGCATGACGTGCCTGCATATCCCCGGCAAACTGACTCGTATAAAAATCCACTACAGACGGCTGAATACGTAACTCAATGGCGCGTTCAACGGCATCAAGATTCTTTGCCAAAGTAAATGGTCGCGGCTGCCAGTAAACAGAATCGTCGAGCGAGTCCACAACGCAGGGTGATGCAACGCCATACAGCGCCTCGCTGGCGGGTGCATGTCCGCATTCCCGCTGCCAAAGAGCACAATAACGTGCGGTATAGTCCAGAAGTGCCTGGGAGGTATTGTCCTGCATTAATTTTCTCTCTGTTGTCTGGCTACGTTACACTTAAGCCCCATTGTATAAACCAACGTACCGATTTAACGGTTAAACCTGCCGAGCGGGCGATTAAGGTAAGAGTATGTCTTCAAACGATCAATATCAGGCATTGCAAGGCCTGACGTTAGGTAAACCTACAGAATATCACGATCATTATGATGCTGGCTTATTACAGCCAGTGCCACGCAGTCTGAATCGGGAACCGTTAGGTCTGCAGCCGACCGCGTTACCCTTTCGTGGTGCAGATATTTGGACATTGTATGAGCTATCCTGGCTAAATACCAAAGGCGTTCCCCAAGTTGCCATCGGCGAAATCCAGTTAGATGCCAGCAGTATCAATCTGATCGAATCTAAAAGTTTTAAGCTCTACCTTAATAGCTTTAATCAAACCAAATTTGCTCACTGGGGTGAGGTACGTCAGACACTGGAGCATGATTTAAGCGCCTGTGCACAGGGAAAGGTAACGGCTGCATTGTTCCGCCTTCAGGAAATTGAAGGCCAGCCAATAGGGCATTTTGATGGTGATTGCATCGATGAGCAGGATATTTCCATTGAAACTTATCAGTTTAATGCGGATTACCTTGCCAACGCCGCCAGCGGCAAGGTGGTGGAAGAGACACTGGTCAGCCACTTGCTAAAATCCAATTGCCTGATCACCAATCAGCCCGACTGGGGGTCAGTACAAATCCGCTATCGTGGTCCACGTATCGATCGCGAAGCACTGCTGCGCTATCTGGTTTCATTCCGCCACCATAATGAATTCCATGAGCAGTGCGTGGAACGTATCTTCAGTGATATCCAGCGCTTCTGTCGGCCAGAAACACTCTCGGTTTACGCACGCTATACACGCCGCGGTGGGTTAGATATCAATCCCTGGCGCACCAACACCGATTTTTTACCCGGGTATTCACGTTTGGTTCGCCAGTAATTGCGAGACAGCACGCAGAGCGCATCGCAGACGAAGGAATCGGTTGTTAAACGCTAACTGACAACGCTACTCTGCATTACCGCAGTGGTGCCCATCGCTATAACCTGACCCTGAGCACAAATATCACGTTACAGGGCCCGGTCACCAACAAGCCGGGTATTGGCTATAAAGGAGTTTCCGCCTCTGCGCCGCAGGCCGATACAATGCGCGCAAGGCCATCAATCGCCCTAATGGGTGTAAAGGAGTTCGCTTGATTACACATATTAGCCCGCTGGGCTCTATGGATTTGCTTTCCCAACTGGAAGTCGACATGTTGAAGCGTACGGCCAGCAGCGATCTCTACCAGCTGTTCCGTAATTGTTCACTTGCCGTGCTTAACTCCGGCAGCCAAACTGACAGTAGCCATGAATTACTCTCTCGCTTTAAAGATTTTGATATCAATGTGTTACGTAGAGAGCGCGGTGTAAAACTGGAATTAATCAACCCACCGGAAGAAGCGTTTGTCGACGGACGGATTATCCGTTCACTTCAGGCGAACCTGTTTGCCGTGCTACGGGACATTTTATTTGTTAATGGGCAAATGACTAACGCCGGACGCTTTCAGCATCTGAATCTGGAAAACTCTACCCATATCACCAATCTGGTTTTTTCTATTCTGCGTAATGCACGCGCACTGCACATCGGAGAAGAACCCAATACCGTGGTGTGCTGGGGTGGGCATTCAATTAATCCGATAGAGTATCAATATTGTCGCAACGTCGGTTCACAGCTGGGCTTACGGGAGCTTAATATTTGCACTGGCTGTGGACCTGGCGTAATGGAGGCACCAATGAAAGGTGCGGCGGTCGGGCATGCTCAGCAACGCTATCGCGATGGTCGTTTTATCGGCTTGACCGAGCCATCAATCATTGCTGCCGAGCCACCTAACCCGTTGGTCAATGAGCTGATAATCATGCCAGATATCGAGAAGCGTCTGGAAGCCTTCGTGCGTATCGCACATGGCATCATTATCTTTCCAGGCGGCGTTGGTACGGCGGAAGAACTCCTTTACCTGCTTGGAATTCTGATGAATCCACATAATCGCGAACAGGTATTGCCGCTGATTCTTACCGGACCGAAAGAGAGTGCCGATTATTTCCGCGTACTGGACGAGTTCATTGTTAATACCCTGGGTGAAGAGGCGCGCCGTTACTACACCATCATTATTGACGACGCCGCTGAAGTGGCGCGCCAGATGAAGGAAGCGATGCCGAAAGTAAAACAACATCGTCGTGAAACCGGTGACGCTTATAGCTTTAACTGGTCAATTCGCATTGCACCAGAGCTGCAGGTTCCATTTATGCCAACGCATGAAAATATGGCTAATCTCAATCTGTATCCCAATCAGCCACCAGAGCAGCTCGCAGCGGCCTTACGGCGTGCTTTCTCAGGAATTGTTGCCGGCAACGTAAAAGAGATAGGTATCCGCGAGATTAAAGAACGAGGTCCCTATAAACTGCGCGGCGATGCAGAAATGATGCATCGCATGGACTTGCTGCTTCAGGGATTCGTTGCACAACATCGCATGAAATTACCCGGCACCGCGTATATTCCCTGTTATGAAATCATCAAATAACCTGACACAGAGTCACAGCGTGACCCTGGATAATTGTCGATGAATATTCATCTTTTAATCATCGATGCGCTGAATTTAATTCGGCGCATCCATGCCGTCCAGGGCTCGCCCTGTCAGGAAACCTGCCTGGCCGCACTCCAGCAGTTACTCCGGCACAGTAATCCTTCGCATGCGGTAGCGGTGTTCGATAACGACGAACGACGCGAAGGCTGGCGACATCAATTGCTGCCAGACTACAAAGCTGGCCGCCCCCCTATGCCGGAAAATTTGCATGCTGAAATGCCGCAGTTACGTGAAGCCTTCACTCATGCTGGTGTTGCCTGCTGGACGGCCATAGAGGATGAAGCTGACGATCTTGCCGCAACGCTGGCGATGAAAGTGGCCGCTAGCGGCCACCAGGCAACGATTGTTTCGACCGATAAAGGCTATTGCCAACTATTGGCTCCGACGATTCTTATCCGTGACTATTTTCAGAAACGCTGGCTGGATATGCCTTTTATCGAAAAAGAGTTTGGTGTCAAACCACAGCAACTGACGGATTTCTGGGGGCTGGCAGGAATAAGTAGCAGCAAAATTCCCGGCGTAGCCGGAATTGGTCCCAAAAGCGCCAGCCAGCTTTTAACCGAGTTTGGTTCTCTTCAGGGAATTTATCAGCATCTGGCTGATATTCCGGAAAAATGGCGCAGCAAACTGGAACAGCACCATGATATGGCATTAGTTTGCCAGCAAGTTGCTACATTAAAAACGGATTTAACGCTGGATGGTAACCTGAAAGATCTGCGAATCGCCTTACAAGGCAGATAATCAAAACGGGCCGGATCGCCATTTATCCGGCCAGATAGCAATCAGTAACGCTCGTCGCGGCGTCCGGGTGTTGCACTCCAGATCCGACGAATATGTACCGTCACTTCCTCACGGTCGTGATAAAGCTGACGTGCCTGTATTTGCGCATTGATACCACTTTCTTTTAGTCGCTCAGCGAGCATTGCCAGATTTTGCGATACCTCTTCATACCGCTTTTTCATCGGTAATTTGAGATTGAAAATTGCCTCCCGACACCAGCCATTGACCAGCCAGTCAGCCATCAGATTCGCTACCCGCACAGGCTTTTCTACCATATCGCACACAACCCACGAGATATTGGTGCGTGTTGGACGATACTTAAAACCATCCTCACGATGATGCGTTACCTGCCCGGTATCCATCAGACTCGGTGCCATCGGGCCATTATCAATAGCATCAACCATCATGCTGCGTTGAACTAATTGATAGGTCCATCCTCCCGGACACGCGCCGAGATCAACCGCATACATCCCGCTGGCAAGGCGCTCATCCCATTCATCTGCAGGGATAAATACGTGGAACGCCTCTTCCAGCTTCAGCGTTGAACGGCTTGGCGCATCAGATGGAAATTTCAGCCGCGGGATCCCCATGAAGAATGGAGAATTATTTTCCGGCAGGGAATAACCCACATAGCAGTGACCGGGCGCGATAAAAAACACATGCACCACCGGACGTTTTGCACTCTCATATTTCAGCAGAATAGTGTTAGCACGCAGGCTCGCGCGCAGCGGCACGGTAAACTTACGGCAAAATTTTAGTAGCTCTTTACTCTGGTTAGTATCAGGTACTTCAACCCGCAGATCGCCGCCTTTTTCCACCACGCCCGTCAGCATACCGGTAATAGGGGAAATACGATCTTCCGGCGGTAGATCGCGCAGAAGTTCACCCACAACAACCATCTGCCGGGCAAAAATCAACTCGCCAAAAGGTTGTTCTCGGATCAATTTCTCAGCATCGCCCTGCTGATAACATTCAAACAGTACATAACCTGAATCATCTTTAACCCGGGCAAAACCAAAAATTTCGCGCTGCGTGGCTTTATCCGTGATTTCGGCAGCACACTCTTTTTCAAAACCCTGGCGGCAATACAACAATACTTTATTCATGGCGATCCGCCCTTTTTTTCAGACGCAGTGCGCCAATTAACATCAAAACCCAGCCAATCAGGAAACATACACCGCCCACTGGCGTCACAAATACCCACAGAGTTAAGTGCGAGAGCGCCAGGCAATATAAACTGCCGCTGAACAGCACCGTTCCCAGAGCCAGGGCAGCGCTGCTCCAGTAAAACCAAATATTAGCGCGGCGCAGCATCGCTGTAGCAAGCCCTGTGATCGCCAGCGTATGGAATGCCTGATACTCCAACCCGGTATGGATCCAGGACATTTCCTGTTCGCCAAGTGATTTACTTAACACATGGGCACCGAACGCCCCAAACATCACGTAGATAAACCCGCTGATAGCTGAGAAAATCAACATTGCACGACTGGACATCGAACGATCCTCAAAACAAAATGCGCCGTGTTCTCACCACGCATGAAAAAGATTAGTGATCATAGCGAAAACGAAATTTTTCCTGTTCGCTTGCGGCTTTCGCCAGGATCCACTGACGGAAGGCGGCTATTTTACCCAGTTCTGCCTGGCTGTCATGACAAACCAGATAAAAAGCATTTTTACTCACTAAAACATCATTGAACGGGCAGACTAACCGCCCCGCTTCCAACTCGGTTTGCGCCATAACGTTATTGGCTAACGCGATCCCCTGACCGTGAATGGCCGCCTGCAGCACCATCGCGCTATGGCTGAAAATGGGGCCATGCTGTACGTTAATATGCTGTAAACCCAATTGGCGCGTATAAGATTGCCAGTCGCGACGTGACGCATCATGCAACAAAGTAAAGCGTGTTAAATCGCCGGGAACTTTCAAACCATTCTCGCCCGTGAGCAGCAGCGGCGAACAAACGGGCAACAGATACTCTGCATATAGCTTTTCAACACGCAGCCCCGGCCAGTTACCGCGCCCATAAAAAATAGCCACATCCACATCATCTGCTAGTTTTTCCAGTTCCTGGTCAACCGCCTGGATACGCACATCAATGCCGGGATAAGCCGAGTTGAAGCTTGAAAGACGAGGCACCAACCACTGAATGGCAAAACTTGGCAACAGACTGACCGTCAGCGCACCTTTAGCACTTCGAGCCTGCAGCTTACGTGTTGCATCATTTATTGCCGAGAAAATTTCCTTAATATCCAGGTAGTAACTCTGCCCTTCCTCAGTAAGCAGCAGTGAGCGATTCCGGCGACGAAACAGCTTGAGTCCCAGAAAATCTTCCAGCGATTTGATTTGATGGCTCACGGCAGCTTGGGTAACAAACAGCTCTTCAGCCGCTTTGGTAAAGCTAAGATGACGCGCCGCTGCATCAAAAACACGCAGCGCATTCAAAGGAGGGAGACGTTTTGACATGGTTTCCACAGTCTTTTCTGTTACAACCGGATGCAACTCAGCAACGCCAGGTTACGTATTAGATTTTTTAATCCGATACATTATAAATTGTCCGTTGAGGAAGCTCCAGCAAATACCTATAGTTGCGGCACTTCCCGAGCCGGAACGAAAAGTTTTTTTAGATTTGTGCGTGAGATCGTGGATTTTTAGAAATCTTTTGGCTTGTGGTAGTGATGTTGTGTTTGCAATTGATCTGACACTTTTCAGATCCGGTAGTCTCACTACCTTTTAATTCCTGTAGATTTTCCTGTCTGTCCATAGTCATTTTCATAGCACCGCAAATTGCGGTGCTTTTTTTTACGCTGAGATTATTGTCCCATCTCAACCATCTCTTTCACGTCTGAACGATTAATCTGCTGCTTATTGCCGTTCGCATCTTTATAGCTGATCATACCGGTTTCATCGTCTACCATAGGTTTGCCATCGGCGACAATGGTGCGACCATCATTGGTATGCATCACGTAATTGCTGGAACAGGCAGCTAAGGTAAAGGTTATGGCGCAAACGGCCAGTACTGCGGTTAGTTTTTTCATCTTCTATCTCCTTGCAGATAATAATTGCGATAAACCACCCGCTGAATACCGACTGCCCAAAACAAACTGGCAAATAAATAGCCAAATGGGACTGAATCTAATTCAGGGAGTAATAGTTTAAACCTTGCATTAATTAGCATAACGCGCTTTTGCAGCTTTGCCAGGTTAACCCAGTAAATTCAGCGTGGTCCTAAAATTTTTATCATCAGAGAGCAGCATGACAACATTTAATCCGGCCCAGTTTCGTCAACATTTTCCGGCGCTGAACGACGCTGGGGTATACCTTGATAGCGCGGCAACGACGCTGAAACCACACGCGGTCATTGAAGCGACGCAGCAATTTTACAGCCTGAGCGCGGGGACCGTGCATCGCAGCCAATTCGCCGAAGCACGTAAACTCACGGAGCGTTATGAACACGCACGCACCCAAGTCGCAACGCTGCTACACGCTCACGATGCACATAATATCGTCTGGACACGCGGCACTACCGAAGCGATCAATCTGGTAGCACAAAGTTTTTTGCGTCCACGGTTACAGCCCAGTGATGAAATTCTTGTCAGTGAAGCGGAACATCACGCCAATCTTGTGCCCTGGCTAATGGTGGCACAGCAAACAGGCGCCCGCGTGGTAAAATGGCCACTGGGCAGCAACCGACTCCCGGATATGTCCCTACTCCCCTCGTTGCTCGGCGCCAGAACACGTCTATTGGCGCTGGGGCAAATGTCCAACGTCACGGGCGGCTGCCCGGACATTGCCGATGCCATTCAGTTAGCACATGCTGTAGGTGCCAAAGTGATGATAGATGGCGCACAAGGTGTGGTGCATAATCCGCCAAATGTACAGGCTCTGGATATTGATTTTTATGCCTTTTCTGCTCATAAGCTATACGGGCCTATGGGAATCGGCGCTTTGTATGCAAAAAGTGCATTACTGGCGGAAATGCAGCCATGGCAAGGTGGTGGAAAAATGCTAAGCAAAGTCGATTTTAACGGTTTTATCCCACAACCGGTTCCCTGGTGTTTTGAAGCCGGAACACCAAATGTGGCGGGGGTCATTGGTTTGAGTGCCGCACTGGAATGGCTAGCTACAGTTGATATGGCGGCAGCTGAATCGTGGAGCTGCCACCTCGCGACACTGGCAGAAGAAAAACTGGCACAAATAGACGGCTTCCGAAGTTATCGTTGCAGTCATGCCAGCCTACTCTCTTTTGACATTGCAGGCGTTCACCACAGCGATTTGGTGACGTTATTGGCAGAACAGGGGATTTCTCTGCGGGCTGGCCAGCACTGTGCCCAGCCGCTAATGGCGGCGCTGGGGGTAGAAGGTACACTGCGCGCCTCATTTGCTCCTTATAATACTTTACAGGATGTTGAAGCACTGACGAGTGCCATACGAAACGCAATGGCTTTACTGGCAGATTAACGATGACCATTATTCAACTTGCACCACACCCATTCGGGACCAGTATTACCCGAGGCGGGTTAAAAGAAAAATTTACCGCTTTGCATCAGTGGGAAGATCGTTACCGCCAGTTGATCCTGTTGGGCAAACAGCTCCCGGCGCTTACCGAGGTGCTGAAATCCAGTGAGATTGAACTTAGCGGCTGTGAAAATCGTGTCTGGCTGGGCCATCAACGCATGGCTGACGGAACCCTGCATTTTTATGGTGATAGCGAAGGCCGCATTGTTCGGGGACTTCTGGCGGTACTGCTTACGGCCATAGAAGGACAAACTATCCAGACGCTACGTGACAGTGACCCGCTGGTGCTATTTGATGAGCTGGGCTTACGCAATCAGCTCAGTAGTTCTCGTAGCAGCGGTTTGCAGGCCTTGTCCGACGCGGTTCTGCGCGCAGCTCGACAGGGGTAGCCAGCCGGTTGGCTACCTACGCCCCCCGAGCCGCTTTTGCCATCATCTTTTTAAGCACATGCGATACTGCAACAAAACCAAACGTTGCCGTTACCATTGTGGCCGCGCCGAAACCTGAAGCACAATCCATGCGTTTAGGGCCTTCTGCTGTGCTGCGGGAGGCGCAGACCGTACCATCTGCCTGAGGATAAACCAGCGCTTCAGTTGAAAAAACGCAATCGATACCCAGTTTTCCTTTACTGCTTTTAACGATGCCAAAATCGCTTTTTAAACGCTCGCGTAATTTTGCAGCCAGAGGATCCTGAATGGTTTTTGCAAGGTCGGCGACCTGAATTTGTGTCGGGTCGATTTGTCCCCCCGCACCACCGGTCGTAACCAGCGGAACCTTATTACGGCGGCACCAGGCCAACAGGGCGGCTTTTGGCCGAACGCTATCAATCGCGTCAATCACATAGCTGTAACCCGCGTTCATCAGCGTGGCGGTATTCTCTGCGGTAATAAAATCATCAATGCAGATCACCCGACATTCCGGATTGATCGCCAAGAGCCGCTCGGCCATCACCTCTGTTTTTGCTTTGCCAACATTCTCACGCAACGCATGGACCTGCCGGTTGGTATTAGTCACGCAGACATCATCCATATCAATTAGCGTGATGGTGCCAATACCAGTACGCACCAGCGCTTCAGCTGCCCACGACCCCACACCGCCGATGCCAATTACGCAGACGTGGGCTTCGGCAAACAGTTGCAGAGCAGACTGCCCATATAAACGCGCTGTACCGCCAAAACGCTGCAGCCAGGCATCGGAGAGTGATGTCATGAAATTACCTTGATTAACCATAGAAAAGCGAAGCGATCGTCATCTTCAAACATGAAAAGGCGCGCGGGCGGATTGTTCAACTTGCCCGCGTTCGATTTGCGCTATTATACGCCCCATCGCTGCAGTTGCATCCGTGTGGATCGTATCCAAGCCATTCGTCTCATATCATGCCCGCGATAAGGCTAAGACGAATGGCATTAAGCCGAATGGTTTAGCTGTTGCTAAACAACGTTGAACCGGCTCCCGGAGCGGAACGCAATATCCAGACGCGACCATAGTGATTAAAGAAACCGGCCATATGTCCCGCGTCAGCTCCGATCCCTTGATAAATATCGAAATGTTGCCCTTTTATCGCACCACCAACGTCCAGTGCGACCATGACCCGCATCTCATATTTGCCGGTAAATTTACCATTATTATCAAGTAGTGGCACTTCAGCCAACAAAACTGAACCAGGGGGAATGAGCGAGCGGTCGGCCGCAACCGAGGCTTTAGCCACCAGAGGAACGGCACTGGATCCGCGTACTGGCGCAAAGTTTTCCGGTTTGAAAAAAACAAATGAAGCATTGGTTTCCAGCAACTCACGCACCTCCGCAGGACTGTGTTCATCCGCCCATTTACGGATCGCCTGCATCGACATATCTTCGCGCTTCACTTCGCCGCGATCGATCAGCGTTTTACCGATGCTATGATAGCCATGGCCATTTTTACCACCATAACCAAAGAACATCAGTGGACGACCATCACCGTAATCAACGTAGCCACTGCCCTGCACATCCATCATGAAATTATCAATCAGCGAGTTACTCCAGGCAACGACATAGCGTTCATCAAGCGCACCACGATATATTTCAGCGCGGCTTGGCAGACGGCGGCCCTTACTGCGCGGTGGCATACGATACAGAGGGTACTGAAATTCGCCCTGGCGGGTGTAGCGCGCCTGAATGACCGGCGTGTAATACCCCGTAAACTGTACGTTACCATAGTTATCAACACCTTCCATTTGGTAAGCATCAAGCCCAAACTGCCGCAACTGTCGCGTATCACCACCGGCCATTAACCAGCCTTTGATGGCACTGTAAGTTCCATTTTGGCGAGTAAACATAGCAGGAGAGGCAAACTGGATTTCCCCAACCTGATCGGCAAAATCCTTGCCATTTACCGGGAATCCTTTGGCGTTAGGCTGATTGACCAATGCGAGCGGCTGTTCAAGCTTACCGTCTATATATTGCTGCCCCCGATCGGTTGGTTTTGACGAGCATCCCGCCAACAGCGCAAGTATTACGCCCGTAACTGCATATTTTGCCCAACATCCTTTCATTGCTTTCTCTTATCTGGCCGCGATTCAGGCCGAAGATAGCAAAGGCGAAACGATATTTAAATGCGCCTCTCAAAAAAGAACCGCCCACATTGCATAACAAATCAGCAAACGGGGGATAAATTCAACAACAGACCGTTTTTTAATAAGTTTCTTTGAAAAAAGGGTTGCATCAAAATGCGCGGAGAGTATAGTGCGCTTCCACGGACGCGGGATGGAGCAGCCTGGTAGCTCGTCGGGCTCATAACCCGAAGGTCGTCGGTTCAAATCCGGCTCCCGCAACCAATTCGCTTTAAGTAGTAGCGAAAAGAAGTAAATGTCGTGACGGAAGCGACAGTAAGACGGACGCGGGGTGGAGCAGCCTGGTAGCTCGTCGGGCTCATAACCCGAAGGTCGTCGGTTCAAATCCGGCCCCCGCAACCAATCATCTAAGCACCTGAAAGGGTGTTTTTTTGTATCTAAATTTCAGCAATCTCCCGATCCAATCTACTTCGCCCATATCGCCAGATATTTTTATGCCATCATTTAGACACACCTAATGGCCAACGAACCCACAACTCGCATAACTGTAAGCCCGTCGTCTGCGCCAAAACTCACCACTAGCGACCAACAACAGGCGCGCCGTTAGCGAAGTAAGCTTTGATACCCGCTAAAATAGATTCAGCAACCTGCTGCTGAAACCGGGGGGTCTTTAATTTACGCTCTTCTTCCAGATTACTGATAAAAGCCGTTTCTACCAGAATTGAGGGAATATCCGGTGCCTTTAATACCGCGAAGCCCGCCTGATCAACGCTACGCTTGTGCAAATGATTAATTCTTCCTAAACGAGACAGCACTTCTTTACCAAACTTCAGGCTGTCATTAATTGTCAGGCTTTGCACCATATCGAACATGGTATGGTCCAGATAACGGTCGCCGCTGCGACTGACACCCCCAATCAGATCAGATTCATTCTGCGTCTGGGCTAAAAAGCGTGCAGCAGTTGAGGTTGCCCCCTTAATCGAAAGGGCAAATACTGAGGAACCACGCGCAGCCCGACTGGTAAAAGCATCAGCATGGATCGAAACAAAAAGATCGGCCCGCTGTTTACGCGCTTTTGCGACCCGCACTTTCAGGGGAATAAATACGTCTTCATTGCGTGTCATATAGGCACGCATATTGGGCTGCTTGTCGATCATTGATTTCAGCCGACGGGCAATCTTGAGGACGATATCCTTCTCGCGGGTTTTATTCTTACCGACGGCACCAGAATCTTCTCCCCCATGCCCCGGATCCAGCATGATGACAATAGGCCGATCGCGCCCAGCTTTTCCCGGGAGCGGGGCTTCTGCAGGTTGATCGCTCTCCAGGTCGCCTTTGTTGTAATCTTCGAGCAGAGCCAGCAGCGGATCGTCTTCACTTTTTCCCTTCGCGGGATAAAGATCAAGTACCAGGCGATCTTTGATACCGGCTACCGGGTTCAGAGTAAAAATGCGCGGCGTGACGTTTTGTTTTAACTCCAGCACTAAACGCACGGTATTCGCATCGAACTGCCCAACACGCGCATTTTTTATGTAAGGATCGTCCGCACGGACCAGGTTGCCAACCCCTTTCAGCACCTGATTAAGCTGAACGCCTTCAACATCGATCACCACCCTATCGGGGTTACTCAAGGCAAATTGCTTATATTTAAGTGGAATATTCGATTCCAGCGTTAAGCGTGAGTAAGTCGATGACGGCCAAATACGCACCGCAACCACATGACTAGCGGCGGCAAGGCCAACCGGACTAAGGCTAAGTAGCCAAACCGCACCGGCCCCCTTAAGGAATCGGCGACGATTAAGATATGAGTTTGATTCGGACATGCCGCTCCAGCTTACTGTGATATGTCTAATAAACAGCCAAAAAAATCAATAGGGAAAAAACTTTAACTAATCCGCTAATCAGTGTCACCCCGAAAAAGCGAATAAATGCAGCACATTAACCATAAAAAACCTCGGTTCTCTATGATACTTGGGGATAATTGCCTCTTGCATCACGGACGATAAAAGAATAAAAATACAAAAATTTCGAATAAAAATGCAAAGAGGGTTTACTGTGAAGGAACGTAGCACCGAACTGGTTCAGGGATTTCGCCATACCGTTCCCTACATCAATGCTCACCGGGGTAAAACATTTGTCATCATGCTGGGCGGCGAAGCCATTGAGCATCAGAACTTCTCCAGCATTGTTAATGACATTGGTCTGTTGCACAGTCTGGGTATCCGTTTGGTCGTGGTATACGGTGCTCGCCCGCAGATTGACGCAAACCTTGCAGAGCATCAGCTTGAACCCATTTACCACAAGTTTACCCGCGTTACCGATGCCCGGTCGCTAGAGCTGGTTAAACAGGCCGCTGGTTTATTACAGCTCGATATCACCGCTCGTTTGTCGATGAGCCTGAATAATACGCCGTTACAAGGTGCGCATATTAATGTGGTTAGCGGTAATTTCATTATCGCTCAGCCGCTTGGCATTGATGATGGCGTTGATTATTGCCATAGCGGGCGTATTCGTCGTATTGATGAAGAGGCCATCCATCGCCAGCTCGACAGCGGCGCTATCGTGCTGATGGGCCCGGTCGCTGTTTCCGTTACCGGTGAAAGCTTCAACCTTACTTCCGAAGAGGTTGCCACACAGTTAGCGATTAAGCTAAAAGCTGAGAAAATGATTGGATTCTGCTCTGAACAGGGTGTAACGGATGATGCAGGAAATATCATTTCTGAACTGCTCCCAAACGATGCGCAGCAGCATATTGAAGTGCGTGAAAACCAGGGCGACTATCTCTCAGCTACAGTACGTTTTTTACGTGGCGCGGTGAAAGCATGTCGCAGCGGCGTGCGGCGTAGCCATTTGATTAGCTACCAGGAAGACGGTGCACTGCTACAGGAGCTTTTCTCACGTGATGGTATAGGAACGCAGATCGTGATGGAATCCGCTGAGCAGATCCGTCGAGCCACGATTAATGATATTGGCGGCATTCTCGAACTGATACGTCCGCTGGAACAACAGGGCATACTGGTACGGCGTTCGCGCGAACAACTTGAGATGGAAATCGATAAATTCACCATCATCGAGCGTGATAATCTCACCATCGCCTGTGCGGCGCTGTATCCCTTCCCGGACGAACAGATAGGTGAAATGGCCTGTGTGGCTGTCCACCCTGATTATCGCAGCTCCTCACGCGGAGAAGCTCTGCTCCAGCGTGTGGCAATTCAAGCCAGACAAATGGGTCTGAAGAAGCTCTTTGTCCTGACAACCCGCAGTATTCACTGGTTCCAGGAGCGTGGCTTTACGCCAGTGGATATTGAGGTCCTGCCAGAGAGTAAAAAACAGATGTACAATTATCAACGCCGATCAAAAGTGTTAATGGCCGATTTAAGCTAATCGCTGGCTTCCCGCATGCCACTTTTTATCTACGCATAAACGCCCCTCTCGGGAATATCTGCTTATTCATCCCCAGGCTGCAGCATGGTTTGCTGCAGCCTGAACTATGCAGGAAACATCAAACGTTCAATAAGGCCACTGCGGCGTATCGTGCGTACCTTGATAGCTTTAGTAAACACCCGATTATCGACATACAGCGTTAGCTGACGGCGAGCACGAGTGATGGCGGTATACACCAGCTCACGCGTTAAGACCGGCAAAAAATGATTCGGCAGCACCAGCACAGTATGGTCAAATTCAGAACCTTGCGATTTATGTACGGTCATGGCATATGCTGTCTCATGCGAAGGCAACCTGCTGGGTTGTACCGACTTTATCGTACCGTCAGGTAACGGGAAAAAAACCTTGAGTGCCCCGGTATCATCGTTCATGGCGATGCCAATATCACCGTTAAAAAGCCCTAACGCACTATCATTACGGGAAACCATCACCGGGCGTCCCGGATACCATTTTCCACTGGTTGCCGAAGGGCGGTGAATCAATTTCTTTTGCTGTAGCGCCAGCTCAATACGATCGTTTAGCCCAGCCACACCAAAGGGGCCTTCACGCAGCGCACACAGTATCTGATAGCGACCAAACGCCTCAATAACATCCCCAGGCGCTGCGGCCTGAGCTACTCGAGTCAGATAGTCATGGTAGCCTGCAACACAGTCATCCAGTAATGCCTGGTACTCCAGAGGCGTGACCAAAGGAAATCGTCTGATATCATTAAAATTGCCGTTAAAAACCGATTCAACGGCGCTACTATCCCCGATATTGACCGCCTGAGCCAACTGCCCTATACCTGAATTTTCGTCAAAGCGATAACTTTTACGCAGTAGGCAGAGGCTATCTCGTACTGGGGAAGCGGTATCATCATCTTGCCCATCTAGCTGGCATCCCGTTATCTGTGAGAGCTGTGCAGCACGCGTTTTACTATAGCCGGCCTCTGCCAGCCGACAAATATCCCCCAACACAGCCCCGGCCTCAACTGAGGCCAATTGATCGCGATCGCCGAGAAAAATCACCCTCGCCTGCGGCGGCAGAGCAGCGATCAGATTTGCCATCATCGGTAAATCCACCATCGAAGCCTCATCCACCACCAATACATCCAGATGCAGGGGGTTGTTGGCATGATAGCGCATGTACTGGCTATTTTGCTGGGCGCCCAGCAAACGATGCAGCGTTGTCGCCTCTGCGGGGAAACGCTGCTGCTCTTCATTGCTCAACGCAAGTCCCTGCAGCGCCTTCCCTAGCGATTCCGTCAGGCGGGCAGCGGCTTTACCGGTAGGCGCGGCCATCTGGATACGAAGCGTACCGGGAGTCAAACGGATCAATGCCGCGAGCAACTTCGCCACGGTAGTTGTTTTTCCGGTACCGGGGCCGCCGGAAATCACTGAAATTCGGCGGGTAAGCGCAACGGCAGCGGCTATTTTTTGCCAGTCATCCGGACGTTGACCAAACAGCTGGCTCAGAACTTCCGCTAATGCCTGGTCAGTGAATGTCTCCGAACCGGGCATTGCAGTAATAAAATCGGCGACGCGACCTTCCCCCTGCCACATACGATTGAGGTAAAGGCGCTGATGATATAGCACCAACGGGGTTGACAGTGAGCCATCACTTACCGCCTTGGTACTAAGTAATAAGGTTTGCCAGTCATCAGGCATTCCCGCTGCCTGCCAGATTGCCGCTGCAAGCTCAGGGTGACGCCCGGAAAAAAAGCGTCCTGCATTCAGCTGATTCAGAGGCAGACAAACATGCCCCTCACCCGCTTCAGCACTCACACATACCGCCGCCAGCATTAATGCTGGCTGTGACTCATCCGCCAGCATCAGAGCAAATTGCAAATCGAGCGCGCGGATTAGGCGCTTATCACACGCTTCACGTAGCAGCGCCGTCAAGGTTGCCATAATTCCTCCGACACCTCGCCGCTGAACAGTGCATCCAATGCCGACACAAAATCCCCCGTTGGACGTGTCCGAAATACGCCATTCCCACTGATATCCCCATCAATACCACGCAAGAACAGATAAATAACGCCACCGAAATGCTGTTCATAATCGTAATCAGCAAGCCGATGACGGAGATAGCGGTGCAATGCCAGTGTATAGAGTTGGTATTGCAGATCGTATCGATGCGAAATCATGGCCTGCGCCATCGCATCCTGGCTATAAGCCTGACTTTCATCGCCAAGCCAGTTGGATTTGTAGTCCAGCAGGTAGTATTTTCCCTGCCAGCGGAAAACAAGGTCGATAAAGCCTTTCAACATCCCCTGGACCTGATGAAACGCCAGTACAGGGGCCTGTTTTGATAACGGATCGAAGTGGCGGATCAGCTTATCCAGCGCCGATGCCGTCAACATAGTGTCGACAGGTAGATAAAACTGCAATTCTACTTGCCTGTGTTCCGGCGCTAGCTGGCTTAACTTGACCCCCGTCTCATCAAGCGGCGTATTCAACACTCGTGTGACCCATGTCTCCAGTATTGGAAGCCAGGTATCATCATAACCCTGCTGCAAAAGCTGCTCCTGCAACCAGAGCGAATCGAGAGGCTGAGTAAAATCGATATTCTCAAACAGGCTATGCAGAAATGTTCCCGGCGAGGCTCCCCGGGGAAAGCTATGTGGCGTAAGTACGGACTCACTTTCTTGCGCGTTTTCTCCGGCGGAATCCACATCAAAGCGGGGTAATAAATCCAGCACCATGCTCGTGCCATGCTGCTGTAAACCTGAATAACTGGTCACTCGCCAGTCATCTCGCAGCGGACGCGTCATCGACTGGCTGCTTAACAGAGGATAATGTTCAGCAGCAGGTTGCCAGGGCGTTTCGTCAATAAGTACATCCGTAGTCAGTGCCAACGTATCATCGGCCAATTCATGCAACCTGTTGAAGAGCGTGCTGCTATTTGCTGCTTCTCCGCGTAATACCAGAAAACCAAGTGCACTTTTGTGCAAATCACTTTCCTGATCTTTTTTACGGTTACCTTTGACCAGCGGCGCGATCCCTACACTGCAATGCCAGACAGAGCGGGTCAATGCGACATAAAGCAGACGGAGATCCTCCGCCAGACGCTCTTGTTCAGCCAATTGCTGGCTCTCTTCATCGCCCTGCAAATCAAGCAATGCCTGAAAAGTTTGCCTGTCATGATAAATACCCTGCGTTGCCTCTCGAAAATTCGCCACGAACGGTAACCACACCAGCGGGTACTCCAGGCCTTTCGATTTGTGAATCGTGACGATCTGTACCAAATGACGATCGCTTTCCAGACGTAGCTGCTGGTTTGTAGCCTGGCTATTCGGTTGCGCAAGCTGCTGAGCCAGCCAGCGAACCAGCGCATGTTCACTATCAAGTTGAGAGGAGGCTTCCTGCAATAGCTCGCCAAGATGCAGCAGATCGGTGAGACGCCGCTCACCATTCTCTGATGCCAGCAAGTTCTCAGCAATTTGTCGCGACACCATAAAATCCTTCAGCATCGGCAATACGCCACGCTTCAACCACACTTGCCGGTAGCCGTCGAATTCATCAACCAACACATCCCACGCACGCTCATCCTGGCTCAATACATCAAGTGCCAGCGCATCTAATCCCATGATGCTGGTAGCGAGCGCACTGCGGAGCGTTCGCTCCTGTTCCGGGGCGAGTACGGCCTGAATTAACCATAGCAATTCACGTGCCTCGAGCGTGGTAAATACGCTGTCACGATTTGAAAGGTAAACCGACGGGATATGCAGTCCGTTAAGAGCCTCACGCATTACCGATGCTTCATTGCGGCTACGCACCAGGATAGTGATATCCGATGCCTTCACCGCGCGCATGTTACTCCCCTTACCAATAAGCGCTTTTCCCTGCTGTCCAGCGACCAACCAGCGGCAAATATCCGCCGCACACTGGCGTGCCATAAATTGCTGATAGTCATTCACGCCGACCCCCTCACCCGGCTGCAGCCAAAACCTAAGTGCGGGTTGCTCTGCGCCATTTAGGGTAAAACGTAAAGTCTCATTGGATGCTGCCGCCTTAACGGGCATGAATGGAATCTCATGAAACAGGAAAGGATTATCGAGTTGCGAAAAAAGCCGATTAACGCTGTCAACCATTGCAGGGGATGAGCGCCAGTTAGTATCCAGAGTATAGTGTGCGCTAACTTCAGATCGGGCTTGCATATAGGTAAAAATATCCGCACCGCGAAATGCATAAATCGCCTGCTTCGGATCGCCAATGAGCAACAATGCGCTTTCGGGCTTTTGCATGTAAAGTGTGCGGAAGATTCGGTATTGTTGCGGGTCGGTATCCTGGAATTCATCAATCAGTGCAACCGGATAACGCGATCTAATTGTCTGGGCCAGTACCGGACCACTGGGCCGTTGTAACGCCTCATCAAAGCGGCTCAGTAAATCATCAAACCCCAACTGTGCACGTAGACGCTTTTCTTTACGCGTGGTAAACCGAATTTCCTGCAGAGCCCTGGCAATCACCAGGTCACGCAGCGAAAGCGGTTCAGCGAGGAAGTTGTCAATCAGTAAAAACAGAGGATGCTGCGGCACTTCCCCTTTTTTAGTTTTATCTCGCAACGTGCTTTGTGCAAAGCGTTCCAGATCTTTTGGTACGCTATAGTCCAGCGTCTCTTCTTCTACCCACTGGCGAATTTTTTCCAGCCAGTTAGGCAAATTTTTACTGCTGTAGCTACGCTTATCAACACCTGAATCGCTAATCAGCGCATGCAAATCATCAGCGGCCACCCGCCAATGTGATTTCAATACATTAATACGGGCAATCAGCTTTTCATGTCGTTCACTCAGCGTTTCATCACTGGCGGGAGGATATTTCAGGGTGGGCGTTTCCCCCTGAAGCCAGGGGGAAAGCGTATTAAGTAACTGTTCCGGGCCGCTCCACTCTGCGGCAATCACCTGCGCAATGGAGCACGGAAGTGGATAGCAGTGACGGCGCCAGAAATCTGCTGTTGCCTGTTTGCGTAACGCGTGTTCGTCTTCGATCAGTTGCTGCTCGAACAACATGCCAGATTCGAAAGCGTTGAGATTAAGCATACGCTGACAAAAACCGTGGATGGTAAAGATGGCCGCTTCATCCATCTGACGCTCGGCCGCCAGCAGCATTACGGAAGCCTGCCTGATATCACTGATTTCTGATAACAATGCCATCAGCATTGGGTTATCACTGCCACCACGTACACAGGCAATACGTAACTGATGGATATTTTCGCGTATGCGCCCCCGCAACTCAGCCGTCGCCGCTTCAGTGAACGTCACCACTAAAATTTCTTCGACTGAAAGCGGCCGAGGATAAGCTGCATCTCTCCCCAACCCCAGTAGCAAACGTAAATAAAGCAGGCCGATGGTAAAGGTTTTACCGGTTCCGGCAGAGGCTTCAATTAATCGCTCACCGATTAATGGCAGCGTTAATGGATCCAGTCGCTGCGAAACGGGGACGATCATTTTTCAACACCCTTTACCGATAAAGATTGCTGCAAACTTGAAACGTTACGCCAGGTTCTGAACCCTTCTGATTTCGCGTAATCAGCTTTACCATGATGGCTACCGGATATCTGCGACATCATTACCATCCCTTGCTGTTTCAGCACGGCTTTATGGAAGAACGTGGCCAGTTTTTCCGGGGAGAGCCGTTTCACTTCCTCAATCACTTTGGCACGCGTATCAAATTGATAATTCTCACGGTCAAAATCTTTATTAAAGCGGCCAGCTTCTTCATCCAGCGTTTGTGGGCGTTGCATCAACTCGTTAATCATTGCCATTTGATACTGGGCAAAATCCTCTTTGCTCATGGCTCTCAGGCGTTTTTCCGCTTCAGGATAAAATGCCTGATAGCGCTGCAATAACCAGGCTGGTTGTTTATCATTACTTTGCAGCAGGAAACCAATCCCCCACTGCCGGCCTATCGGCATCTGAAATGCAAAAACCGCATAGCCAAGCTGCTCTTTAGTGCGCAATTGGTTATAAAACCAGGGCTGGACAATCTGACTCAGCATAGCGCTGCTGGCAATACCTTCATATTCGGCATAACCATCAGGAATATAGATAACTGCCAGTGCAGAATCAGTACTGCTTCCTGTTTTTTCAATATTAGCTAACGTCTTCTTATCAATCACAACGTAGCTATTATGCCACCAGCCTTGTCCGCTACAGTTCAGTTGCTCTTTTACCTCATGCGCCAGCGAAGTAACGCTTTCTGCCGTCATATTACCGACCACCAACATTTCAGGCGTCGCGTTCTGAAGCAGATTTTTACGGTAGGCGTTCAGTTCATTCACGGTGATCGATTTCAGTAAAGCACGGCGCTCACTACGTTCGGTATAAGGCAGTTGTGAAACCATCTGCACCGGTTGGATCGCCTGTTCAAACGCTTTGCCTTTATCTGCCGAATCCAATCGCTCTTCATACCAGGATTTCGCTTGTGCCAGTTGTTCTTCAGTCGGGCTAAAACCAGCGTAACCTTCAAGTAATTTTTTCAATAACTTAGGAAGACGCTGCGTGAAGCCTGTGGCACTAATCATGACACCGTCATCTTCGGAGCTTGAAAAACTAATCCCACCAACCGATGCCTGTGAACTCAGTTCATCAAGTGCAACACCCGCCAGATAATCATTTAATGCAAATAGCACCTGATGCCGTGCCGTACTCATGGACGCTTTATTACGCAGCGCCAACGTAATATTTGCTTTGGGTTCATCAGCATAATACTGACTGGGCATGTAAAACACGCGTAACCCTGGCTCATTTATCAGTGCCTGTGGATGCGCAAAAGGCTTATCCGTTGCAGGTATGAGGCTGAAATCATCAGGAATATAGGGATTGAGCACCGGCAGCGATAGATTGATCGCCGCGGCAGCTTTCCGCCATTCAGCAAAACGCTCCTCGCTGATTTTTTCGACCTGATAAGGCGCATTAACAAAATATGCCGTTTTATTGTGGGGTTCTTTAGGGCTGATATACCAAATTCGCGCATTTTCCGGCGTCATGCTATCAAGTCGTGCTTTTATTGCCGCAGGATCATATTGATCGGCAATGTAAGGCGCATCCAGCGTATGCGTAATCGGCACCCGCAGCATGGTATCGACCAACCATTCTATGTAATCCATATCGCGAGTAATGGAGGGGTAGCGAAAATCCAGATCTAATACGTGAGCAACTTCATCAAAATAGGCGCGATCGATCCCGCCGGCGCGCAACATATTCAGATAACTGAATACTGAAGCCACTACGTCATCGCGTTTCGCTAAACCTTTGTCTGTGAGTGATATCGAGATCGAAAATACCCCGCCATTACGGTCGACAACGGAATCTGCACCAGCGTTAATCGAATCAGCCAGACCATGATTTTGTAACCAGTCGGAAAGCGTATTCTTGCTACGATTTCCAATGAGATAGGCAATCAGCGTATCGGTTTTACTGCGGAATTTGTCGCTATTATTATCAATCCGGAATTCGATTTTTAACTGTTTACGAGGTTGTGCCGGTACGTAGTGAATGGCGATGCCTTTCTGCTTTTCCGTCACAACAGGCACAGTGATACGGGGCACTGATGCATGACGATTGCTCACCCGACCAAAGGTTTTAGCCGCAATATTTGCCATCTCAGGCAACGACTTATTGCTATATACCACCGCTTTCATCAGGTTCGCAGAATAATAGCGCTGGTAGAAATCGGTTAGGGCATCATGCAATTTGCTGTCTGGTTTATCGCGTAATGTCTCAAGATTTCCCCCGGAAAAACGCGCACCTGGATGCTGAGGATTCAGAGTTTCTGCACCTACCTGAGCCATACGTAACCCATCACGCGAGCGTGCCATGGTCAGTTCAGCATTCACGGCATGACGTTCCCGATCGGCATTAACCGGATCGAGCAGCGGCTCAGCGATGGCATCGGCTAAACGGTCGACCGCAGGCTCAAGCGCATCATTTTCTACTTCAAGATAGAAAGCGGTACGATAAGAGGCGGTGCTGGCGTTGTGGCTACCGCCATGTTTCTTGAGAAACTCAGCAAGATTGTCAGGCTGAGGATAGCGTTTTGATCCCATCAACAACATGTGCTCAAGGTAGTGCGCCAGACCCAATTGCTTGCCAGGATCCTCTAACGACCCCACTGGCAAAGCAAGCGCCGCCAACGATTTAGGTGCCTGAGGATCTGAAACCAATAGTACCGTCATCCCATTATCCAGCGTAATAGCCTGATACTGACGTGGATCTTTCTCACTTTTGCGCACCGTATCCACAATGGGTTGCCAACCGGTTCCTGCTTGAGAAGGCGTGCTCCAAAAGATGAAGCAAAAAAATAAACTCATAATCCAGACAGCATACTTACCCATTAATACCTCTTTACTTTTCTGGCTATTCCCCGGTCGGTATATACCCTAAGTTCAAATAACATTCATGACGAAGCAAATCGCTTACTCAAGTAAGCACCTGCATCCGTTTCCGGAACCCACGCAGATAAATAACGTGCAAAACATTAGCAAAACACCGATTACACTGGCACTTTGCAGCTGTGCAGACAGACAATAACGCGATGTAAATAACCCAAATCGTTATAAAGTAACATTACAGGATGACCTATAGGATGTCCGCAATCTTTACCTTATTTGTTCGTGTCTGCCATATGAGGCCATCCCCTCAGGTTTCAGTTTTGTTGCCTACGCTGGCGTTATTAAAATGCATCAGTGGCAGTAACCAATGGCGCGCCACCGTACAAATGTCCTGTATGTGGGTTTCATCCAGCGTACGAAATAGCCTTGCCAGATAGGGATCGTTCCCCTCTCCTTCAGACTGATAATCGCCAAGCCAAGCCTGTAATAATTTGGTTCGCGCTTTTGCTTGGGTAACCTCATCCAACAACAACTCTTCGCGTTTTTCATCATAACTGGTCTCAACCCAAGCCCCGCCGGTTTTCGCTAAAAGCAGCAATGGCACACTCAATCCCTGCTGATAGCCATCAATAAAACGATGAAGCCACGTTCGGGCTTCATCAGACGTGATGGCATCAAACCGCCACTGACTTTCTTTACGGCCAAACATACTGCTGCTGCCGGTTCCGCCCATGGCGCAATAAATCACATGCTCCAGCCAGAGTAGTAAGCCATCTGTAAAATTCAGCTTGCCTGGCCGCCAGCGTAACAGACCATCCTGTTGCACCTGTGATAGCCAACCAACCAGACGCACCGAACCTATCTGCAGATCAATTTCCCAACTTTCGCTCGGATTACGTCGATCGCGGATTTGTGCGGCCAGAGCATCCATCTCTTCTCGTTGCTGCTGCCAGAATAGTTCGCCAAAAGCACCATAAGGCAAATTACCGGCTGCACGATGCCGATCGTACAGCCGATCGGGGTCCTCACCTTCAATTAATGCATTCAGGAGCTGTGCATTTATGTGGTAACGATCAAGATTGTCCACCGTAAAAGGCTCGCTGTCCGGGAGTTCACTCTCTTCCAGACTGAAATTTACGCCAAGTCTCATGTTAAAAAACGCCCGCACCGGATGGCGCCAAAAACGTTGTAACTGCTCAACGCTCAGGATATCTGGTTCAACAGGTGGCAGTGGTTGTACAAAAGGAGGATGCGCTTCACCTGCTGCGTTAGCCGCAGGCAGCCATTCACGAGCAAAGCTACGAAACTCCGCCTGTTCCGAAAAATTTTCCGGTGCAAAAGGCATACGACTGTGTAGATGGTGCAAATGTGCCACGACCTTTTGGGCACTACCATCAACGTCCAGATGCTCATCCCCCGGAAGACAAAAGCTCTGCGCAATATAATCAACTAATTCACTGACCAGCACAGAGGGATAACGTTCCGTATTATCCTGAATAGAACGTCCGATATAGCTAACATAAAGCTGTTTTTGTGCAGAGAGTAACGCTTCAAGAAACAGATAGCGGTCATCGTCACGGCGACTGCGATCGCCTTTTTGCGGATTCTGACTCATTAAATCAAAACCCAGAGGCGGTAACGTTCTCGGATACACTCCGTCATTCATACCCAGCAGGCACACGACTTTGAACGGGATCGAACGCATCGGCATTAGCGTACAAAAATTTACCGGCCCGGCAAGAAAACGCTGGCTAATACGCTGCTGATCAAGTCGCGAAGTGAGTTCATCACGTAGTAAAGTAATGGGTACGTGCTGCTGATATTGTGCCTGAATCCCATAGTCGATGGTTTGTTGCCATTGTTCCTCAATTAACGCCAGTGCCGGTTCAGTTTCCGCATCCACGATGAAGAAATCATTAAGTAACTCGCGACAAAGCGGCAACCACTCGCTCAACGGCTGAGACTGTGACAATATTCGACGCCAGTGATTCATCCGCATCAACAGCTCGGCCAGGTTACCGGCTAGTTCAGCAATAAGCCCGCTCGACCCATCGTATGGAAGGATACCTTGCCAGTCGCCCATCCGGCTTTCCATTGCGTAGCCCAATAACATGCGCGTAATACCAAAACGCCAGGTATGCTGTCCTGTGGCCGGCAGCCCAAGTTCCCGCACACTCTCATCATCCAATCCCCAGCGAATGCCTGATTCTTCAACCCATTGTCGCAGACGGCGCAATCCTCCTTCATCGATATCAAAGCGAGATGCCAATGCCGGAACCTCCAACAGCGCCAATACTTCTTCGGAGGCAAAGCGGCTATCGGGTAAGCCAAGCAATGCGATAAATGCCTGTAATGCGGGATGTGCATGGCTGGCACGACGATCGGAAATAGCGAAAGGCAGATAACGATCAGAGGGCGCATTTCCGAATACTGCCTGAATGAATGGTGTATAGGCATCAATATCCGCCACCATCACGATAATATCTCTCGCCGTTAACTCGGGATCGTTCGCCATCATCGCTAACAACCGATCCTGTAATACTTCCACCTCACGTTGGGGACTGTGACAAACATGCAGAGTAATGGAGCGATCGTCAGGTTCTAATCGGCGCTTGGTCATACTGTCCTGTATTGTTTCGGCAGTAAGGCCAACAACGGCATGATCTTCCAGCACCAGCAAATCATGTTGCATAGCATGCAGCAGGTTATCCGGCTCAATATCGACAAAAGCGTCAATTTCACGCGGCTCCATCTGCGCCAACAAAAACAGGTTATCGCGTCCTAACTTACCCCATGAGGCCAGCAACGGATTACTCAGCTGCTGTATTCCTTCTCCATCAAATAACGAAGAGGCATTCTCAGGATCGCGAAAGAGTGCGTTTTCATGCTGCTGCTGAAAATGGCGTCGACGCCGACTTTGCAGTTTGGCCAGGAAAGCGTAATCCTGAATATCTCCCCAATAATCGCGGCAGGGATTGGTGAATAAAAGATGGATATCGATATGTTTGCCCAACGCCTGTAACGCCTGCAGATAAACCGGCGGCAAAGCCGATATACCGCAAATAAATACGCGATCGGGCAGCCCTGGGGGCCGAGTTTTTGCCCTCTCCAGCGTGGAGATAAAGCGTGAATACAGATTTGCACGGTGCCATTCCGGCTGCCCAATTTGGTGGGTAAACTCCACCAGGGCGGCCCAAAGCGGCGCCTGCCAACACTGCGCGTCACCGATCCCCTCAATCAGTTCTCCCTTTTCCCAACGGTTGAGCCAGTCAGAACGGTAAACAAGATACTGGTCAAACAGGTCAGCAACACGCGAAGCGAGCTGGAATAATTTGCGCCTGTCATCGTCGTCAATAAGATAGTGGTTCAATGTCATGAATTCAGGCCGATCTAACATCTGCGGCAGCAGTGTCATCAGCTTCCAGCTCATGCTGGCTTTATTAAAAGCACTCTCTTTGGGAATACCCGGCAACACGCTGACAAACATATCCCAGATAAAGCTGGCAGGTAGTGGAAAGGTGATATTTGCAGCAATGCCAAACTGCCCGGCAAGTGACATCTGTAGCCACTGCGCCATACCTGGGCTTTGCACCAGGACGACCTCAGGCTGAAAAGGATCGCGTAACGGTTGGTTTTCAATTTGATAAGCTGCCAGTGATTTTAATAAGTCCAACTGGTTTGAGTGATAAACCGTAAACATCGTTATCGTTGCTCCTGTTTCATCCTGCTGCTGCGCTATTGTCGCGCCGACACTGTAGCGTGTAAAAACCGCAATGCAAACGTGGAAAAGATGAATTGATCCGCAAAATTAATCTTGGTCACTTTCCACATTGAAGAGTCACTAAATGGGCCTTAAGGCCAAGCGGGCTGCTAACATCGGCAGTTAAAAGCTGGCATTCATCCAGTTGAAGTTGTCGTGTTAACTGTGTCCGCCATCCTGTGATCTCACGACCTTCAAACAATTGTGCAACGTTACGCCAGGCTTCACGCTGCTGCCACTGCATAACAAACCCATGTGCCAGTACGCGCTGGTACTGCAACAAAGCCGTTAAACTCAGAGCAAACAGTAACAACGCAAACAACGTTTCCGGCAGACTAAAGCCCTGCTGTTTATCCCATTTCGGGCACACATTTAGCCTCCTCGGTTAGAGGGCAGAAATCGATCCAACCGTGCGCTAAAGGTTGCAGAGTGTTCGTTGTACCCGGCATTACCCACTGCCAAAGAGCGAGTGACCGATCTGAGGCAGAGAAGCTATCGCCACGTAATAACCAGCGGTTCTTGTCGCTCCCTTGCAGACAGGCGCGCCACTTGTAGCGCTCGTCGCTTTTACATTGCCAGCCCTGACTATTTTTTTGCCAGTGTTGCTGCATTCCCCATGCTAACGCGGCCTGGGCCAGATAAAAACGGGTGATATACTCGCGTTCATCGGCAACTAATGAAAAAGAAGCGGCAAGTTGCTGACGCGTACTGTGCAACAAAGCACTTCCCAACAGTAATATCACCGCAACCATGACCAGAGCACTGCTTCCCTGCTGTTGTTTCATCGTAAATTTATCCCGCTAACCCAGTGCTCAATCGTAATGCGTTGTGAGGGAAAAGCCACTGCATAACCGGCCAGGCGTAGCTTAATAAGACGTTTCTCACGCCGAACGGTAAACTGAGTGATAACGACAAAACCGGGATCGGAAATTCGCTCCCATCCCGCGCCCTCACAGCGCGATACACCGCGCTGCATCTCCATGCTGGCATTACGTATCCGATAACCATAAAATTCACTTTCATAGTGGTCGATCCCCTCCCACTTTCCATTACTGTTTTCATCCCATTTGATCAACATGCAGCTGCCGGTGGCAGCATCAATATATAGCCCTTCTCCTCCACATTGTCCGTTACAGTAACCTGCACGCCGGACTGCCTTTTCCAGCGTTAACATGATTTGTTGCAGCTCTTCCCGTAGCTGAAATCCTGCCAATATCTGCAGGTTCTGTATCTGAAGCAGTGGCAGCAGTTTTGCCGCCCCCAGCATCAGCGTACCGCTAATTGCCATCGCAACCAGCAGCTCCACCAAACTAAATCCCTGTTCTTTCAAAACATGGCTCCCGTTCAGGCTTACAGAGCCGGATACGTCCGCGCGCTGAAACAATAATGCGCCAGCGCCCTGCTGCGTTAGCAAACTCAATGCTCCCCGGCTTAGCTACGTTTCGCTTTCCATAAAAACCCATATCACGTGTGACATGGGTTATCTTCACGTCGGGGTACAACGCTATCAGCTGTCTGCGCCTGCCCGCTTCACAACCCGTTGCAGGTTTATCACCACTTCCCAGGCACCAATACTCACCCGGCTGATGCCACAAAACCTGTTCGTTATTATGCCAGTTGGCCCAGGCACGTAATCGGTAAAGGAAACGTTGGATGTGCAGCGATGTTTCTGCCAACCGCCGCTGTTGTTGCCATTGATGCCAGCTGTAAAAAGCGCTTTGACTCAAGATCCCAACGATCGCCAGCGTTATCAGGATCTCTGGCAGAGTAAACCCTTGCGATGCTTTACATTTCATCAGCGCAGTGTTTCCCATAAAAGTCGCAGCTACCAGCAGAACTCTTCGGATTTTCGGGACGCTTTCCGCTCTTCCTGATACTTTTCAGTAACAGATGAAAAATTTGCGAGGGATGCCGATAAATTTTTACAGGAGGTTTTATCCTGACGCGGGTGATGTATTGTTGTGGGAAAACGCAACGTTGAATAACCGGAAGGCAAAAAGGATTTTATTTGTGAATGATGATGTCGAACTGATTGATATTGCCAGACTAATACCAGAAGTGGTGATTGACCTGAAATATGCCACTACCGACAACCTGACAGGAAAGGTTATTTATCGCGAGAACCGCTGTTTACTGCATCCTGATGCCGCAAAAGCGTTGTCCCGTAGCGTTGAGGTTGCGGCTCTGGCAGGATTTACCCTGCTAATTTACGATGCATGGCGGCCTCAAAAAGCGCAGGACTATCTTTGGTTAGCCTGCCCCGATCCACAATATGTCGTTGAAGCTTCACTCGGTTCGAACCACAGCCGCGGCACTGCGGTGGATGTGACATTAATCGATGAAAACGGTGACGTCCTGGATATGGGCGCAGCTTTTGATGAAATGCACGAACGCTCCCACCCTTTCCACCCCACCGTGCCCTTGTTCGCACAACGCAACCGGCTGTTGCTGAACGGTATTATGTTTGCGGGTGGATTTACTGGTATTAAAACTGAATGGTGGCACTTCGAGCTTCCCAACTCGGCGGATTATCCGCTGCTTAGCGATCGTTTCGGTTGCGTTGAACCTGCGGAGTCTCCGAGCGACTAAGGCGAGGTTGAGGTTCACCCACCTCGCCTTAAAGCACCGGAATTATATCGCTACCGGTGCTTTAATTGCAGGATGAGGATCGTAGCCCTCGATTTCAAAATCATCGAAGCGATAATCAAAAAGGGAGTCTGCCTTACGTTTGATCACCAGTTTTGGTAACGCACGTGGTTCGCGAGAGAGCTGTAAATGGGTCTGGTCCATATGATTGCTATACAAATGCGTATCGCCGCCGGTCCAGACAAAATCGCCCACCTCAAGATCGCACTGCTGCGCCATCATATGAACCAATAGCGCATAACTCGCGATGTTAAACGGCAGCCCGAGAAAAATATCGCAGGAGCGCTGATAGAGCTGGCAGGACAGCTTTCCGTCAGCAACGTAGAACTGAAAAAATGCGTGGCACGGCGCCAGCGCCATTTGGTCCAGCTCACCAACGTTCCAGGAAGAGACAATAATACGACGCGAATCGGGGTCCTGCTTCAGTTGCTTGAGCACATTCGCGATCTGATCGATTTGACGGCCATCCGCCGCTCCCCAGGTACGCCACTGTTTACCATACACCGGCCCGAGATCACCCTTTTCATCGGCCCACTCATCCCAGATAGAGACATTATTCTCTTTCAGATAGGCAATGTTAGTATCACCTTTCAGGAACCATAGCAGTTCATGAATAATAGAGCGGAGGTGGCAACGCTTAGTGGTAACCAACGGAAAACCGTCCTGCAGATTGAAACGCATCTGATGACCAAAAATCGACAGCGTGCCGGTTCCGGTACGATCGTTTTTCGGCGTGCCCTCATCAAGCACTTTCTGCATTAATTCCAGATACTGTTTCATTTTTCCTCACGAAAGTTGTTGCTGCGGGCGACGGCGGTACGCCCAGATCATCATAATAACACCGGCCAGAATCATTGGAATCGACAGAATCTGCCCCATACTGATGGCGTTGTCGAACAAACCGAGTTGAGCATCAGGCTGACGGAAAAACTCAACAATAATACGGAATGCGCCATAACCGATCAGGAATAAGCCAGAAACACTCCCCATTGGGCGCGGCTTTCGGATAAACAGATTGAGGATAATAAACAGCACAACGCCTTCCAGCAGCAATTCATAAACCTGCGAAGGGTGCCGAGGCAATACGCCATAAGTCGCCAGCAAAGATTGCCATTCTGGGTGCGTCGCCGCGAGTGCTACATCCTCACTGCGCGAACCGGGAAACAGCATCGCCCAGGATAGATCGGGTGCGACACGGCCCCAAAGTTCACCATTGATAAAGTTGCCAAGACGCCCCGCACCCAGACCAAACGGGATTAACGGAGCAATGAAATCGGAAACCTGGAAAAAGTTGCGCTTAGTGCGGCGCGCAAACCAAATCATGACACAAATCACACCAATCAGGCCGCCATGGAAAGACATACCGCCATCCCAGACTTTGAAAAGATAGAGCGGATTATCAAGGAATAATGGCATGTTATAGAACAGCACATAGCCAATACGCCCGCCCAGGAACACCCCGAGGAAACCCGCATAAAGTAAGTTTTCAACTTCCTCTTTCTTCCAGCCACTTCCGGGCCTGTTAGCACGACGTACCGCCAACCACATAGCAAACAGGAAGCCCACAAGATACATTAAACCGTACCAGTGAAGGGAGATCGGCCCAATAGAGAAGATTATCGGATCGAACTGAGGGAAAGCCAGGTAGCCGTTATTCATCTTTCACCATAAAATTTTTGCCCTGAATGGTGGGCGACTAAGCGAGTAAATTCTTGTGCCAGGCGGTGTCAGTGGGAATACTGGCGGTTTCCACAACCATTTCCTTGTCATCGACTTCCACCTATGCATCACGTCATTACACTAAAGACACATACCCTAAATAATTCGAGTTGCAGGGCGACAGCATTCCCGGGGGACCTGACATAGGTAGGTTACCGGAGTGGCTGAGCGCAACCAACAAATCTGCAGCTTGAAGTATGACGGGTACAGGGTTGCGCATCATAGCATAGCGTGAATTAAAGCGACCCGATGTAACTGTAAACTTTACTAAAGCGGGCTTAACGCCCGCCGCGAATTAAACCACCAAGGCCGCGACGCTCCATAAAAGCCGCAACCTGGTGTCGTACTTCAGCTGCGGTATGTGAACGTAGGCCGAGTTCGGCAAGCTGTTCAACTTCTGAAAGTTCAATATGACTCAACAGGTATTTGATGCGGGCGACATTGCGACCGTTCATACTGAGATGGTAATACCCCATTCCCACCAGCAAAGCTGCACACATCGGGTCGCCAGCCATTTCACCGCACAAACAAAGCTCAATACCAGCGCGTTGTGATTCAATGGCAATCCCTTTAAGCGCCTGCAACATCGCCGGATGCAGGCTATCGTAGAGGCTGGCTACGCGCGTATTGTTACGATCAACCGCCAGCAGATACTGTGTCAGGTCGTTGGTTCCCACTGAGACAAAATCAACGCGGGAGGCCAGATGAGGGATCATAAACAGCATTGATGGCACTTCAATCATGATACCGATACGCGGCTTCGGGGTTTCGTAACCCAGCATCTCTTCAACTTCACGCCCGGCCCTTTCTATCAACCGTTTCGCATCATCTATCTCATCAATACTGGTGATCATCGGCAACAAAATGCTCAAATTACCCGTTGCCACATTGGCTCGCAGCATGGCGCGCACCTGAACCAGAAAAATTTCGGGTTGGTCAAGCGTCAAACGAATACCGCGCCAGCCCAGACAAGGGTTCTCTTCGCTGATAGGCATATAGGGCAATTGCTTATCGGCCCCGATATCGAGAGTACGCAGCGTGACAGGCTTATCAAGGAACAGCTGCAGCATGCCCTGATATTGTGCCACTTGCTCTTCCTCTGAGGGAAAACCACTTTGTAGCATAAAAGGGATTTCCGTGCGGTAAAGACCAACGCCATCCACCCAACTGCCTAGCGCTTTTTCATGTTCCGCACTCAGACCAGCATTCAGCATCACCTGTACACGCTCTCCGCTCTTCAATGCGCCCGGTTGCTCTACAAGATCTTCCGCCAGCTTACTGAGTTCGTTCTCTTCAACGATCAACCGCTGATATTCTTGCACCAGTACCGGTTCAGGATCGATAAGCAACTCACCGCGATAGCCATCAACCACCAGCAACCGCTTGTTAAGTAACTCAGGCTGAATATCGGCCCCCATAACCGTGGGGATCCCCATCGCACGAACCAAAATGGCGGCGTGAGAATTGGAAGCTCCGTCGCGAACGACCACACCCGCAAGGCGATCCTGCGGCAGTTCAGCAAGGGTCGTCGCCGTCAGCTCATCAGCGACTAAGACGAAACGCTCAGGCCATGTATTGGGTCCCTGAAGACTATCGTCGAGATGGAACAGTAAGCGTTGTCCGAGTACGCGTAGATCGCCAGCCCGCTCACGCAGGTATGTGTCCTGTAGATTCGCAAACTGTGCGGCGAACTTCTCAATTATTTTTTTTACCGCCCACTCGGCAACGGAACCCGCGTCAATTTCGGCAAACAAATCTTTTTTAAGCCGGGCATCGCTAAGCAAGTGTGAATAGAGGTCAAAGATCGCCGCACTCTCTTTCTGGACGCTGGCAGTGAATCGTTTACTGAAGCGACGGAACTCATTGGCCGCTTCTCCCATCGCGAGTGTCAACCGCTCACGCTCGCGTTGGGTATTCAGCGTGGATGCAGCAAAAACATGATCAAGCGATGGTTGCGTGACATCAACCCAACCCGGCGCGACAGCAACACCCGGCGCTGCGGCTAAAGCACGAATACGCGTCTGACGGAACTGGCCAAAAAGCTGATGCAGTTGTGACTGAGAAAGAATGGTCGCCATCTGTGTCGCAAGGGTTACCAGGAAAGATTCTTCACTTTCATCGAATTGGCGATGCTCTCGCTGCTGAACGACCAGCACCCCCAGCAACTGACGCCGCGTAATAATGGGCACGCCGAGGAAAGAACGGAATCGCTCCTCTTTTACCGAAGGGATATATTTAAAGCTAGGGTGTTTTTGCGCATCGGCAAGGTTGATAGGCTCTGCCAGACGACCGACCAGCCCCACAATCCCTTCATCAAAAGCCAGCGCAACCGTGCGATCGCGCGGCTTTTTCAGCCCGCGCGTTGCCATCAGATAGTAGCAGCGGCGATCGTGATCAGCGAGATAGACCGAGCAAACTTCGGTATCCATTGCAAAACATATCTCGTTAACCAGAATCTCAAGCGCTTCGTTCAAGCGTGGCGCACCTGCCACTTTCTCTACAATTTCGCGCAACTGAGTGAGCATAATCTGCGTGGCTTAACCTCTTTTCCGTCGATAAGCAGGCGCATTGCGCTGCACAGAACTCTCCTGCAACGGCATTACCACGCCAGAAAACTCTTTCATCACGCGTCGATAAACATCGCGTTTAAAAGAGACAACCTGGCGTACCGGATACCAAAAACTCACCCATCGCCAGCCGTCAAATTCTGGCGTACTACTGGTTTGCATATTGATATCTGCGTCATTGCACATCAACTGCAGAAGAAACCACTTTTGTTTCTGGCCGATACAAACCGGCTTTGTGTCCCAACGCACCAAACGTTTTGGTAACTTATAGCGTAACCAGTTACGGGTAGAAGCAAGAATACGAACGTCTTTCCGGTGTAGTCCAACCTCTTCGAAAAGTTCGCGGTACATCGCCTGTTCCGCCGTTTCGCCGGGATTAATCCCTCCCTGCGGAAACTGCCAGGAGTGTTGTCCAAAACGCCGAGCCCACAACACTTGTCCCTGCCTGTTACAGATTACGATACCAACATTCGGGCGGTAGCCATCATCATCGATCACCGGACTACCTCAATATAAAATCTGGATGGCCTGATTGTTTCATACTCCTTACAGGCGGTAAACCACTGGTTACGGCTGTACCGCGCGAATAACAATGGGATAACTCACAGATATAAGCAAAGTTATAAACAGAAGGGGGCCTGAAAAGGCGATCTTATTCACGTTTTCTGTGGATAGGTTTGTGCAGAACTCGGTACATAGCAGGGTAAAACTTTCCATTCAGCTGATAACACGGTGAAAAGAAATATAAATTAAATATTTAAAATCATAATGTTAATATAGTTACCCACTAGAAATCGGCTCTTACTTTAGCCGATATATTTCCCACCTCGCGTCCACTGGCGAAAGATCGAGCGCCAGCATTTTTATCCACAACATATCCCAATAAGTTATGCAAAAAAACCGCTAATTACCGAAAAAAGCCGCCCGTCAAGGCTGTAAATGGAAACAGTATTGTTGTAAAAATTGAGTTATCCCATATTTCTGTGGATAACCGGGGGTAAGATCCTGTTCATTGTCGATGACAACATGGGAAAACTCTTTCCATTTTGCGCATATTACTCATGGGAAACGGTTAAAAAAGCATGATTTATCATGCTATTATTAATGTCTTACTCCCAGTACATTTCGTTTGCTTACCATTGATATAATGTTGTGCGTTTTTTAACCCTACGTCAGGAAATGTGATGTCGATTGATTTTCCCGCTATTCCCCCACCCAAAAATGAAAGCGAGCTGCTGGCGCGGGCCCAGAAATTAGCAGGCTTCACTCTCGGCGAGCTGGCGCTAAAAGCACAAATACGAATCCCTGCGGATTTAAAACGCGAAAAGGGATGGGTGGGAATGCTGCTGGAAATGCATCTGGGAGCCAGCGCTGGCAGCAAGCCAGAACAGGATTTCGCCCATATTGGCGTAGAACTTAAAACCATCCCTATTGATGCTCAAGGTCGGCCGTTAGAGACGACCTTCGTTTGCGTTGCCCCCCTGACGGGCAACAGCGGTGTAACCTGGCAAACCAGCCACGTACGTCACAAGCTGGCAAGAGTATTATGGATTCCGGTTGAGGGTGAACGTACTATCCCCCTTGCTGTGCGCCGGGTTGGCGCTCCGCTACTCTGGAGTCCCAATCAGCAAGAGGAAGCACAGCTTCAGCGCGACTGGGAAGAACTGATGGATCTGATCGTTTTGGGACAGGTAGAACGTATTACCGCGCGCCATGGTGAAGTTTTGCAGATCCGCCCCAAGGCCGCGAACAGTAAAGCGCTAACCGAGGCTATTGGCGAGAATGGGCAACCCATCATGACGCTGCCACGCGGCTTTTATCTCAAGAAGACTTTTACCGGTCCATTGCTGGCGCGCCACTTTTTACTATAAATGTCTCACATTGATAAATATGATGAGTATAATCATCGTTTACCTTTCGTTTAGGATGCGATGTTAGAATGTTTGATTGGATTGTAGATCCCAATGCCTGGCTAGCCCTCGGAACGCTTACCATTCTCGAAATTGTTCTGGGTATTGATAACATTATTTTCCTCTCTTTGGTGGTAGCAAAGCTTCCAAAGCACCAACAAAACCGGGCCCGTCGTCTTGGTCTGGCCGGCGCAATGCTAATGCGCTTAGGGTTACTTGCTTCTATTGCCTGGGTTATACGCCTGACGACCCCTCTGTTTTCCATCATGGAGCATGCTTTTTCCGCCCGCGACCTTATTCTCTTGTTTGGCGGTCTGTTCCTGCTGTGGAAATCCAGCATGGAGATCCATGAGACCATTGAAGGTGGCGAGGAGGAGCATAAAACTAACGTTCACTCTTTCTTCGGCGCTATTGTGCAGATCATGCTGCTGGATATTATTTTTAGCCTTGATTCCGTCATTACCGCAGTCGGTCTTTCCGATCATCTGTTTATTATGATGGCAGCCGTGGTTATCGCTGTCAGTGTCATGATGTTCGCCGCAAAAGCCGTCGGTGAGTTTGTTGAACGTCATCCATCTGTAAAAATGCTGGCGCTGGCGTTTCTGATTCTTGTTGGATTTACGCTGTTACTGGAAAGCTTCAATATCCACGTGCCAAAAGGTTATATCTATTTCGCGATGTTCTTTTCTATGGCGGTGGAGAGCCTAAACTTGATCCGTAACAAAAAAAACCCGCTTTAGACAAAGTCAATGGCGAGCGATGCTCGCCATCTTTTTTCAGAATGGTACGATTAACACGGCACGAGGAAATATTTATTACTACACTAGTAAGCCGAACGGGTTTTAAGGGAGAGAGTGAATGAAGTGGACGTTAAGTGCAGCCGCGATAGCAATGGTATTGATGCTCAGCGGATGTAGCAGCGATTATGTGATGGCAACTAAAAATGGCGAGATGATTATGACCGAAGGCAAGCCGGTTATCGATAAGGATACAGGTTTGGTAAAATATGTCGATCAATCCGGCCATGAGTTACAAATCAACGGTGATGAAATCTCTACCATTATTGAGCGATAGTGATTTGAGTCTTGCCTGCTGCGATGGTTAAAGGTGGTAGGCTGGCTCCGTAAACGCAAGTCCTGATAAATCCCCTCTTCCCCCTCTCTCCTTGCACGGTTATAGTCAAAAGAGATCCCATTAGCATTAATTTTCCATTCCATAATGAAAACAGGAAGCCGGCAAATGCGATATCACCGTATACCCCACAGCACTCTGGAAATCAGCACGCTGGGGTTAGGAACCATGACGTTTGGTGAGCAAAATAGCGAAGCCGACGCCCACGCTCAACTGGATTTGGCCATCAGCGCAGGTATCAATTTTATTGATACTGCCGAGATGTATCCGGTGCCCCCCGCCCGGAAACTCAAGGATTAACAGAAAGCTATATTGGCAGTTGGATTAAATCGCGTGGTAACCGCGATAAAATCATTCTGGCCTCGAAAGTTTCAGGGCCAGCACGCGCGAATGACTTCTCAATCCGTTCAAACCAGGCTCTCGATCGTAAAAATATTCGGGAAGCGCTGGATGCAAGCCTGAAGCGCCTTAATACCGATTATCTGGATTTGTATCAGCTACACTGGCCACAGCGGCAGACTAATTCTTTTGGTAAGCTGGGTTACCAGTATAACGACGCAAGCGTGCCGGTTACGCTGCTGGAAACGCTTGAAGCATTGACTGAACAGGTGCGAGCCGGCAAGATTCGCTATATTGGCGTCTCCAATGAAACCTCCTGGGGCGTAATGCGTTATCTGCAACTGGCAGAAAAACACGAGCTCCCGCGAATTGTCACCATTCAAAATCCTTACAGCCTGTTAAATCGCAGCTTTGAAGTCGGTTTAGCAGAAATCAGTAACCATGAAGGCGTTGAACTGCTGGCCTATTCAAGCCTCGCTTTCGGCACGTTAAGCGGCAAATACCTGAATGGCGCGAAACCCGCAGGTGCGCGCAATACGCTATTTACTCGCTTTACGCGTTACAGTGGCGAGCAGTCACAGTTAGCTATTGCGGAGTACGTTGCGCTGGCGAAACAGCATAATCTGGATCCAGCACAAATGGCATTAGCCTTTGTGCGTCAACAACCCTTTGTTGCCAGCACACTGTTGGGAGCAACGACGCTGGAACAGCTTCAGGCTAATATCGACAGCTTCAACCTGACGCTCAATGAAGATGTGTTACTGGGGCTGGAAGCAATTCATCGCCGTTATACCTACCCGGCACCATAATCGCCTGTCGCCGATGGTGATATAACGGGGCAAATCATCGCCCCGTTATATGTCCAGCAAGACTCCCAATGAGGAGTATGAATATTCTTTATACCTGGGCTTTACTGCGCTGTGCGCGTTGCCATAACCACAGGATGGTAATAGCCAACGCAAACAGCACGCCAAAACCGATTCCCGCGGCGACGGCTGGCGTTCCAAGCTTAATTGCCAGCGAGTATAGCCCCAGCATGATGAGCATCGCGCTATTTTCCCCAAGATTCTGTACGGCTATCGCATTTCCGGCACCGACGGTTTCCTTACCGCGTGCCTGCAGCAGCGCATTCAGCGGCACCACAAAAAATCCACCCAAAACACCGATAATGACCAGTAATATATAGGCATTGATCAAGCTGTGCTGTAAGGCAAAAACGACTACCGCTACACCGATTAATATCCCTGCGGGCATACAGCGCCCAACGGTTTTTAATGTGACCAGCCGCGCAGCCGCCGCGGCACCAATGACAATACCAATCGCGACCATTGCATTAAGCAACGTCGGCGTTTTATTGTCGTCAATACCCAGAGCAACGGGTACCCACAGCACCAAAAGGAAGCGCAATGTGACACCAGCTCCCCAGAATAAGCTGGTTCCAACCAGCGAAAAACGCGTTTCGCCACTGCGCCATAATATGGCGCAGGCATGGAAGAAACTGCGTGACATACGGCTCGGATGCCAGCTCTGGCCTGGTCGCGCCGCGCTCAATTTGGGGATTAGCGTGTTCGCCAGCACCGCCAGGGCATAAGCCAGCACGCAGGCGGCCAGTGCCGCTAACAAATTCCAGTCTGCCAGTACGCCACCTACCACCGATCCCAACAGGATGGCCGCAATGGTAGAAGCCTCCATCACACCATTGGCTTTGACTAATTGCTCACCGGTAGTGAGCTCGCCGAGAATGCCATATTTTGCTGGAGAGTAAGCCGCAGCCCCCACACCAACAAGGCCGTACCCCAAAAATGGGTTTAGACCGAAGCAAATTACCAGTGCGCCCAGCAACTTTAGCGCATTCGAAAACATCATGACCCGCCCTTTGGCGAAGCTGTCGGCAACCTGACCCACAAACGGAGCAAGAATGATGTAAGTCGTCACAAATACCATCTGTAGAACAGGCTGACTCCAATCGGGATAAAGCTGATTTTTCAGTACTGCCAGGGTGGCAAATAATAGAGCATTATCCCCGAAAGCCGAGAGAAACTGGGCGGCGATCACCGCCATCATATTGCGGGACAATAAAGACTGCTCGGTTACTATTGACGTGCTCATTCGTGCTCGATCTCTTCTTCTGCCATTTTGCGCAATGCGACAAAATCTGGTTTACCGCTACCCAGCAGTGGTAATTGCTTCAGGTAACGAATATCGCGTGGTACTGCCAGCTCAGGACTGCCCAGTTCACGCGCGGCGTGCTGTAGCGAATCACGTTTCAGATCGCTATCAGTAGTAAATAGCACTAACATTTCTCCCCGATTACCATCAGGTTTTATCGAAGCGGCATGTTGTTTTTCAGTTGATGCTTTCAACGCAATCTGCTCGACAATCTCCAGCGAAACCATCTCTCCAGCGATTTTTGCAAAGCGTTTTACCCGCCCCTGAATCTGACAGAAACCATGTTCATCAAAACTAACGATATCACCAGTATCGTACCATCCGGCCTCGCGCTGTCCCTCACCGTTGTCAGCCTCGGGGGTCTCAAGGTAGCCAGGGCGTTCAACGCGCAGATAGCCTTTCATAATATTAGGCCCGCGCAACTGTAGCTGACCACCTTCCTCAATACCCGGTACAGAGATAAGACGTGAATCCATACCTGGCAGAATACGTCCCACGCTATGGAATTTCGCTGCCATTGGCACATTTATCGCAACCACTGGCGCGCATTCAGTGACGCCATAACCTTCAAGGATGCGGATACCAAAGCGCTCTTGCCATATCTGCCGCGTGCTTTCCTGCAATTTTTCAGCGCCGGCCACCACATAGCGCAAACGAGCAAAATCATAAGGATTAGCAAAACGAGCATAGTTTCCCAGGAAGGTCGACGTACCAAACAGAACGGTACAATTGCGGTCATAGACCAGCTCAGGAACAATACGATAATGTAGCGGACTGGGATAGAGAAAAACCTCTGCGCCGGTCATTAACGGCGTAAACAGACCAACCGTCAGGCCGAAAGCGTGGAACAACGGTAATGCTGACATGAATCGATCGCGGGGCGTAAAATCAGCAACGGTGCGGATCTGTTCAACGTTTGCCAACAGGCTTTTATGTGAATGAACCACCCCTTTTGGATTACCTTCAGAACCAGAGGTAAAAAGCACCATCGCGGCATCTTCAGGACGCTGCGGGGTTGCTGCCATACTCGGCATCAGCAAGCGGCTCAGGATCCACATTTTATCCTTCGCGGTAACGGTATCTTTGAGATCCTCAAGAAAGATCCACTTCACCTGTGTGATCTCTTCCGGTAAATGCAGCAATCGCCCTTTCTCCAGGAACTGACGGGAGGTGAATACCGTTTTCACTTGTGCCGCCGTCAGCGCGCTGGTTATTCCTTTCACACCTGCCGTATAGTTGAGCATTGCCGGTACGCGACCGCGCATTGAGGCACCTAAAATCGCTGCAGCGGTCACGGTCGTGTTTGGCAATAGTAGACCAATATATTCTCCGACCTGGGTGTAGCGCTCCAGAATCCTCCCCACACCAAGTGATTTTTTTAGCAGGCCAGTATAGCTATCCGTTTTAAAATTGACGTCTTCAATACAGGGTTTGAAATAACCGTAGCGGGTACGGGCACTGAGAAAAGCCTCATACAATGTTTCGCGTGGACGAACCACCATTCGCGCTTCCATCATAATATGATGCAGGTGCTCCCCGGCCAGCAGACGACGTTCGCGCGCGCGCGGTGCCTCTGGCATCGGAATAAAAGTCGCGGGTAACACGGTTAACGTAATGCGAGGGAAGAAGCGACGTTTAAAAACGCCACCAAGCCGTCCAAACGGAGTGTATTCAGCACCTTCAATACGCACCGGCACTACCGTCGCCTGCGATTTGGCCGCCACGAAACCTGCACCGCTGTAGATTTTCATCAGAGAACCGGTGATCGTGATTCGTCCTTCAGGAAAGATCACGACAGGGCGCCCCTGCCCAATCATGCGAACCAGATGTTTGACCGACATGGGTTTAGTTGGATCGAGTGGGACGAAATCGATGATCGATTTCAGCCAGCGCATAAACCACTTTTCGCTGATGGAAGAATAAACGGCAAAAACCGGTTTCACTGGCAGGAATACCGCCAGCAATACGCCATCCAGAAAGGACATATGATTCGGGGTGATCAACACTTTATCTTTTGACAAGGCGCTGAGATCGCCACGCAACTGCACGCGATAAACCAGGCGAAGAATAAAACGTAAAAAAGCGAACAACATGCCAACTCCTTAGCACATATAAATTTTACCCGTAACGATGCAGGATATGGTGAATTTACACAACGTGCGATAGGGCATAATGGATAAATTTATCACGGGGCGAAAGTATAGCCGCCGGGTGCTTCATTTTTCATTGTAGGTTCACACGCTCCTGCTCAGCACGCCCTCTCGCTACGTCTATGTGACTCGACAAGGAAACGCTCGGCGATACGGACAATACCTTTCATACCTCATCATTACAGAATTTTGTTTATTTGGCGTTTGGGTTTTGACATTGCTCTTTCGGAGAGTGCCGAAACACTGAGGAACGCCAGGTTTTCAGCACGGCAACCCGAATGACTGTGAGCGCGCGCGTTAACCCAGAAATGGCGTTTCGTTTGTGCAGGACAGCACTGTTTCTGGGGTACGCGTGCAGCGAACAAGAGGTTTATTGAAAATAGTGCAGTTGCAGGGCCGGCGCTAACCGGCTCTGCCTGATCATCCGAAGGAAAAGCGGAACGGTTTTGTGCCGGATTCGTCAGCCCAGGAGGCCGGATTACTGCACCTGATTGATCGCATCAGGCGCAACATTCATATGCTTCAGCACCGGTCCGATGATATTGCCGAACACTGGTGCCGCAACGGAGCCACCAAAGTGATCATCACCTGTTGGATGGTTGATCATAATTACCAGCGCCACCTGAGGATTACTGGCTGGCGCAACCCCCGCCGTATAGTTAATATATCCTCCATCATACTTGCCGCTGGCACCCATTTTTTCCGCCGTACCGGTTTTAATAGCCAGTCGATACCCCGGCACCGCGGCTCGCACGCCGCTTCCTCCCGGCAGGGCATCGCTCTCCATCATATGCACAACGGCCTTCACCGTATCAGCATTCGCTACGCGCGTCCCCATCACTGGCGGCGTGACTTTAGTGATCGAAAGCGGTCGATAAATACCATAAGAGCCAAGCGTGGCATATTCCCGAGCAATCTGCAGCGGTGTGACACGTAAACCATAACCGAAGGAGAAAGTCGCACGCTCAATATCGGCCCATCGCTGACGATGCAGCGGAAAATAACCCACGCTCTCCCCTGTCAGTCCCAAACCGGTTGGTTTACCAAGACCAAAATTATGGAACGTATTAACCAGCACTTCAGCGGGCATCGCCAGCGCAATGTGTGAAACGCCGATGTCACTCGATTTCTGCAAAATACCAGTCATGGTCAGGCGCGGCCAATGCCCCACATCGCGAATTAAATGCCCGTTAACCCGGTAAGGCGTCGTATCAAGCACCGAGTCTGGACGTACCAACTTACGCTCCAGTCCCTCCATTACGACCAGCGGCTTCACCGTCGAACCGGGCTCATAACTGTCATTGATCGCAGCATTACGCATTTGACTCGGTGACACATCGGCAAAATTGTTAGGATTAAACGACGGGTATGAAGCCATTCCAAGTACTTCGCCCGTATCAATTTTAATCAATACGGCTGCACCTGAATCCGCCTTATTGCGTAATACGCCATTGCGAAGTTGCGTATAGAGCGTGTATTGATCAAATTTATCGATACTGAGTTGCACCGTTGGTGGTTGCTGAGGCGGCTTATAGCTGAGCATAGCAATAATATTCCCGTCGCCATCCTGCCGATATTGCTCTTGCCCTGGTTCGCCCTGCAGCCATTTATCGTAGCCATGTTCTAACCCATTGAGCCCCTTGTTATCCGCCCCAACGATGCCTAAAAGCGGCGCGGTAGCCTCACTCATCGGATAAAAACGACTATCGTTATAGACCGTGCTAATACCGGAAAGGTGCAATTTGCTGATATCGTTGGCAATCCCCATTTCGACTTTATGATCCAGATAAAGAAAGCGGCGACGGGGGTTAGCGGTAATCTGTTTGGCAATATCATCCGGGCGCTGATTCAGTGCATTGGCGAGATACTGCCATTTCGCACTGGTAAAATCCGGGTTTGATTCCATCACCCGCAGCGGATCGGCAATGATATCGCGCGAGGGAACGCTAAGTGCCAGCGCCTCACCATTACGATCCAGCAACGTCCCTCGATTAGTAGGCAACGTAACGGTACGTAACGAACGTTGGTCCGCTTCCTTTTCCAGCATCGGATGATTAATTAATTGCAGGTCAGCAACACGTATCAGCAATACCGCCAGGCAGCCCAGCACACCCAAGCAGATCAGGCGGAAACGAAAAGGATTAAACGGGGCTTTAATTTGATCTTTACCCAATAATTTTTTCATTCGGGGCATATTCAATCCTTCTTTTTTTGAAGGCAAAAAAAACCTGCGCATCTGCGCAGGTCGGTGTAATCAAGTAAAAGAAAACTTTTGATGTTCACCCATCAATACCTCTGGGACTTAAAATCTAGCAAGTCTCAGCGATGGGCCGCTATCATTGATTCGCAACAGTTGCCCGCAAAGTGTAACCAGCTATGTGATCTTTAGGCAGTTTTGCAACGAATACCTCTTCACTATACTTAACGTGCGAATTAGCAGGTTATACTTACTCCTGTCTATCCGTTTTATCTCTATTTTGCGGTGTTATGAGCTCGCTGCCACACTGTAATTCGCATTATTTGAGGTATGTTTTTTAACCTCAACCAAACAACTCATCGCGTTCGGTCCCTGGGTCAGGGACGAGGTTCCGATATCCAACGTCAGCACATTGGGATTCCCCGCCCTGTCATATGGGCGCCACGCTTTACCGAACCCAGGATCAAACCAGGCACCGGTCGCAATGATCACCACACCCGGCATGACGCCATCCGTTAATCGTACGCCCGCCAATATTATTCCTCGGGCATTGCTAACTTCAATTTCATCCCCCTCCAGGATACCCCGTCTCGTCGCATCCTGCACATGCATCCACAATGTTTCATGTCCGGCGGTTTTATTCGCCTGTACGGTTGTCGTCGCATCCAACTGACTGTGCAAACGATCGTCAGGTTGAATCGAAATCATATGTAAAGGATAACGCTCGCTCAGATCGGCCCCCAGCCACTCTTTAGGTGGACGCCATTGTGGATGACCGGCAAAATCATCCAGTTGAAAATCGGCAATCGTTTTACAGAACAACTCAATTTTACCGCTGGCGGTTTTGATGGGATTTGCCTGTGGGTTATTCCGAAAGGCCTCCATAAAGATAAACGGCTTATCGCCCTGCGGGACCTCTACATAACCACGTTGCCAGAACGCGGCAAATTCAGGCCAACTGGCGCCATTACTGGCATACGCAGCGGCGCACTGCTGGTATAAGTGCTCAATCCACTGCATTTCGCTCCGATTTTCCGTAAATTGTTCGCGATACCCCAAACGATCTGCAATATCAGCAAAAATATCGAAATCATTTCGTGCCTGGTGCTGCGGCCTGATCGCCTGATGCATCGCCAGAATATAGCGATCGCGTGAGGATCCCCCAATATCATTACGTTCAAGTGAGGTTGTAACGGGCAGTACGATATCGGCCATCTGCGCCGCAGGTGTCCAGACAATATCCTGGACAATCACCGTATCTGGCCGCTGCCACCCCTCGACTAAACGATGAAGCTGTTGATGGTGGTGAAAAGGATTGCCACCCGCCCAATGTACTAAATGAATATCGGGATAATGGTGCGTTTTACCCTGGAATGAATAGGGCTGATGTGGATTGAGCAACATATCACTGATACGGGCCACCGGGATGGATAAACCTGACGGATTCACGCCGGTTGACATTAGCGGAGCGGGCCCCTCAATGCGGGGATTCCCGACGCTATTCATTGAACCATGGCCGAAAGAAAAACCGCCGCCCGGGAGCCCCGGTTGTCCGAGCATTGACGACAGGGCAATCATCATCCAGTAAGGTTGCTCACCACGATGAGCACGCTGTACTGAATAGGAACAGGTCATGAAGCTACGTATGCCGATGAGCTGCTGCGCCAGTCGAGTAATTCGCGCGGCAGATATGCCGGTGATAGCGCTGGCCCATGCAGGCGTTTTAGCGAAACCATCGCTCTGACCATCAAGGTAGGTACGCAGCTCTGCGTAACCCACACAGTGGGACTGCAAAAAAGCCTCATCAACCGCACCAAGCCGTACAATTTCATACCCCAGCGCCAGCATCAAAGCCACATCGGTATTAGGACGTATAGGGATCCATTCCGCGTTAAGAAATGCAGGGCAATCATCACGCATCGGGCTGATATTAATAACTGGCGTGCCCTTTGCCGCCAACTGCTTTAACGCAGGTTGCAGGCTGTGTTGCCCCGCCCCGCCAGATGCAACCTGCGAATTTTTCAGTGCTAAACCGCCGAAAGCGATGAATAACTGGCAGTGTTCAATAACATCCGGCCAGTCGGTTACGCGCCCCGTTAACGGCATATATGTGCCGATGACATAGGGCAGAAAGAACTGCGCCGCACCCCAGCTATAATTCCCCTGCTGGTCGACACCACCTCCGCCAGCAAAATAGAAGCGTCGCACTAAGGTGCGTGCGTGATTCACACGTCCTGCCGATGACCAGCCGTAAGAACCGTTAAAAATGCCAGACGCACCGTAACGATCACGAATCCGGCGGTTCTCTTCCGCCACCAGATCGAGTGCAGTTTCCCAATCAACTTCAACAAAATCTTCACGGCCACGCAGGGTTCGGTCACTTCTCTCACGAGATTTGAGCCAGGAACGACGCACCATTGGCTGGCGGATACGTTTGTCGGAATAAACCAGTTCAGGAATAGTGTTCAGCATCGGCGAAGGATCGGCGTCAGCAAAAAAAGGCTCGCAGCCAATTAACCGATCATTTTCAGTGACTGCAGTAAAGGCTCCCCAATGGGCAAGATGCGGGACTTTTTTTATCATCGTTTAAGATTCTAAGGGCGGTAAAAAGAGGGAGAGAGCAGCATATCATTTTTCGTCCCCCTCATCGGATATCTCCGTTCTAATAAGTCATATTTCCTAAGTCTTGCAATGTTATCGGCGCTATAGCAGCTTGAAGTGGCGGACAATTTCCGCAACACTGGACGCATGTGTAAACGTTTTCCCAGGATGTAAGTAAACAGATGGCTACTATAAAGGACGTTGCCAGGCTCGCGGGCGTTTCCGTCGCAACGGTATCACGTGTGATCAATCATTCACCGAAGGCCAGCGAGAGCTCCCGGGAAGCCGTCAATCGTGCCATGGAACAGCTGCAATACCATCCTAATGCGAACGCCCGGGCGCTGGCACAGCAATCGACCGAAACCATAGGCCTTGTCGTTGGCGATGTGTCCGATCCTTTCTTTGGCGCCATGGTGAAAGCAGTTGATGATGTGGCATGGCAAACTGGTAACTTTTTATTGATTGGAAACGGTTATCACGACGAACAAAAAGAGCGTCAGGCTATTGAGCAACTAATGCGTCATCGCTGTGCCGCTTTAGTGGTCCATGCGAAAAAGCTCCCGGATGAGGTATTGATCCCATTGATGCGACAGGTACCTGGTATGGTGCTACTTAATCGTTTATTACCCGGTTTTGAAAAGCGGTGTATTGCGCTCGATGATCGCTACGGCGCATGGCTGGCAACCCGCCACCTGATACAACAAGGTCACCAGAAGATCGGTTTTATCTGTTCTACTCATGCGATTTCCGACGCCGAAGATCGGCTGCAAGGCTATTACGATGCGTTAAAAGAGCACAATCTGGTCTGTAATGATCGTCTGGTGGCATTTGGCGAGCCTGATGAGGTCGGCGGGGAGCAGGCAATGACCGAACTACTTGAACGCGGCAAAAGCTTTACCGCCATCGCCTGTTATAACGATTCGATGGCCGCAGGTGCGCTGGCCGTGTTGAGTGATAACAGTTTGCACGTGCCAGAAGAGATGTCACTCATCGGCTTTGATGACGTACTGGTATCACGCTATGTTCGTCCGCGCCTGACCACGGTACGTTATCCAATTGTGACGATGGCGCACCAGGCTGCCGAACTGGCGCTGGCGCTGGCGAGCAACCAACCGCTTCCGGAAGTGACGAACATGTTCAGTCCCACGCTGGTGCGGCGACATTCGGTTAGCGTTCCCCGGCAAGAGGGATAATGTGGTTATTGCTGCGGCCAGGCTCCCCAGGTTTAGCGGATGGGCTCGACCGCTGACAGGATTATCGCCTAACTCGGCATCCGTGAAGGCGAACGACAAGGGGCTGACAAGTCGCCCCGGCCAGATCGATGTTACTCTTCAAGCGCCAGTAGCTCCGCAATCGTCTGGCGGCGACGAATTTCACGTGGTTTTCCCTCTTCAAATAACACTTCCGGCAACAACGGCCGACTATTGTAATTTGAGGACATTGAGGCACCATAAGCTCCCGTATCGTGAAACACCAGATAATCACCGACCTGAGTAATCGGCAGCGTCCGTGTTTCCACCTTACCGCCTTCCTGCTGTGTAAATACGTCACCCGACTCGCAAAGCGGACCGGCTACCACGCTATCAATGGTCTGTTGGCTATCGATCTGACGCCCGTCACCGCTGATAACAGAAATATGGTGATAACTGCCATACATTGCCGGACGCATCAGATCGTTAAAACCCGCATCAACCAGAACGAAATGACGTGTGCCCATCGTTTTTACCGCTCGTACTTGAGAAATCAGCACGCCGGACTCCGCGACCAGAAAGCGGCCCGGTTCAATCTCCAGCTTGACTGGATGGCCCAAATGCGCGGCAATACGCTCGCGTGCCGCATTCCATAATCCATAATAGTGGGCAGTATCAATCGCTTCCTCACCGAAATGATATGGGATCGACAGACCGCCTCCTGCAGAGATCGCCTGCAGATCATGCCCTGCATTTATTACCTGGTTGACCATCGCATCGCAAACTTGCTCAAGGTGAGCGTAATCTACGCCGGAGCCAATATGCATATGGATCCCAGCCAGTTGCAGTCCATAGCGTTGTAATGTTTCCAACGCCTGAGGCAATTCGCTATACCAGATACCATGCTTACTGTTTTCGCCACCGGTATTGGTTTTCTGACTGTGTCCGTGACCAAACCCAGGATTCACCCGCAACCAAACGCGGTGGCCAGGTGAAACATGTCCAAGTTGATGCAGCATATCGATCGAGCCAGCGTTGACAGGAATAGCTAATTCAGCCACGCGCGCCAATGTCGCAGTATCAAAAACATCTGCAGTAAACACGATTTCATCACCACCAGGCTGAAAACCCGCTACCAGCGCGCGTTCAATCTCTCCCAAAGAGACCGAATCCACCTTAACGCCTGACTGCCGCATTAGTCGCAATATGTGGATATTTGAACAGGCTTTCTGTGCGAAGCGGATAACGTCAAATTGCTGTAACTGCGCGATACGCGATTTGATGATATCGGCGTCATAAACCCATACCGGGCAATCATAACGATGTGCTAGCGGCAGCAAGTTTGTGACGTTCAGTGTGGTTTCAGCGTTATCAAGTGTGCGTGGCATATAGGATCTCCTGGAATCATACGTTGATTACGCCATACGTAGCACCCGCTGAAAAATATCTGTTTTATTCAAGTCTATGCAAATATGATATAGGTTTACGATCGGGACAGGAAAATGGCCTCTGTAAGTCTGCGTCATATCGAAATTTTTCATGCCGTCATGACCAGCGGTAACCTTACCGAAGCGGCAGCCATGCTGGTAACCTCGCAACCTACCGTCAGTCGCGAATTAGCGCGCTTTGAAAAACTGATTGGTCTGAAGCTGTTTGAGCGAATAAGAGGACGCCTGCACCCAACCGTGCAGGGATTACGGCTATTCGAAGAGGTACAACGTTCGTGGTACGGGCTTGATCGCATCATTGATGCCGCCGAAGGACTACGCCAGTTTCGTCAAGGTGAATTATCAATCGCCTGCCTGCCGGTGTTTTCGCAATCGCTGCTGCCCCTAATCTGCCAACCTTTTTTGCAGCGTTATCCCGACCTCAGCCTGAATATTATTCCGCAAGATTCCCCCCTGCTGGAAGAGTGGCTATCGGCACAGCGGCATGATCTAGGGCTAACGGAAACCCGTGCGACACCCGCCGGAACCGATCGTATCGAGTTATTAACTCATAATGAAGTTTGCGTACTGCCAGAAGGGCATCATCTTGCAGTGCGCACAGAACTGGAGCCTGCAGATTTTTCAGGTGAGAATTATATCAGTCTTTCGCGAAGCGATAGCTATCGGCAATTGTTGGATGCTCTGTTTCAAGAACACGGTATTCAGCGGCGCATGGTGGTAGAAACGCACAGTGCGGCGTCGGTATGTTCAATGGTGAAAGCGGGTGTAGGCGTTTCAATTGTTAATCCATTGACGGCGCTGGATTATGCCGGTAATGGCGTCGTTATTCGACGGTTCAGCGTCGAGGTGCCATTTACCGTCAGTTTAATTCGTCCACGTCATCGACCCGCATCCGCGCTGGTTGATGCCTTCAGTCAGCATTTATGCCAGAACATAAAGGCCTTCAACCAGCGGCTGGATGCCCTGTTAGATTAAGCCACTATCGGCTGCGGTTCACCACGCACAGAACGGAAGGTGATGAGGCAAATTAGCAGTCCAATCGCTGCCAGTGCCGCCGCCGCCGCCGGAACAGCAGTCAGGCCGAAGCCACGTTCGATGACCAGGCCACCGATCCATGCTCCTAACGCATTACCCACATTAAACGCTGAAATATTCAGTGTAGAAACAAGGTTTGGTGCATCTCGTCCATAACGGACCACGTTGATTTGCAGTGCGGGTACAGTCGCAAAAGTCGCCATCGCCCACAGGCAAAGCGTAATTTCTGCCAGCCATAGAGCCTGACTCGTCCAGCTAAAAAGCAATGAGAACACGACAATCAGTGAAAAACTAAGAAACAGGCTAGAAGAAACCCGCCGGTCTGCCAGCTTGCCACCAATAAGGTTACCTACCGTCAATCCGCCGCCGATCAGAAATAACGTCCAGCTCACACCGCGATCGCTAATACCCGTCACTTGGGTCAGCACCGGTGCAATATAGCTGAAAAGTGCAAACATCGCGGCGGCAAAAAAAACCGTCATTAATAGCGACAGCCATAGTTTTCCATTGGCTAGCGCACTGATTTCACTTGCCAGATGAACCGGTTTCTCACCTTTGTTTACGGGCAGACTCACGATTAAGGCCATGAATGCCAGCACGCCAATAATGGAAACCCCCCAGAAGGTCGCTCTCCAGCCGAAGATCTGCCCAAACCAGGTACCAAGAGGCACCCCCAGCACATTTGCCAACGTCAAGCCGGTAAACATTAACGCAACGGCTGAAGCCTGCTTATCTTTAGCCACCAGGCTTGCAGCCACGACGGCACCAATACCAAAAAATGCGCCATGTGATAACGCTGTGACCACGCGTGCCAACATAAGTAGGTTATAGCTATAGGCTAATGCGCAAAGAATATTCCCTATAATAAATATCGACATTAGCAGAATGAGCGTGCGCTTACGTGGCAGCTTTGCGGTTAATAGCGCCATAACTGGGGCGCCAATTGCCACGCCAAGGGCATAGCCACTGATAAGCCATCCCGCAGAGGGAATTGATACCTGAAGATCGTTAGCCACTTCGGGCAATAATCCCATGATGACAAATTCAGTTGTCCCGATGGCAAATGCGCTCAGCGCGAGAGCCAGTAATGAAACAGGCATGTCACATGCTCTCCAAAAAAGGTAGGTAAGGCGACGAGCTTTCCGTTAATTACAACGGTAAAGTTTTTTTTTGATGAAAATTAACATGAATAAAAATTTGATCCAGATCACACTGAACATTAAACCATAGCTTAAAATAGGTATACACCTCACATCACGCAAAGATGTATTGCCAAAACAGCAATAATCTAACGAGGTATAGCGCCAAAAACAGGAATAATCCGAATATTATCTTGCCGGACCATGGATGAAATATTTATTCTAAGCTATATGAAGACTAGCTGATGATACATCGATGCATTCTCTCAGATTGCTCCTGATTCTGGCGTTTTCACAGGGAATTCGTTGCCATAGAAATTGATACCGTTACGATTTGCCAGGCATTTAATTGTAAAGAACAGAGGTTTGAGGCCGATACCTCGGTAACGAATTCACCAAGCGAATATGTAGTGCTTGATAATCAAATCGAGGAATACAGATGCGATCTTTTATTGTCTTTTTGGCATTGTGCCTGAGTGGATGCTCGGTGGGGAAGTATGAGTACAGCAAGGAAGCACTTGATAGAGTCGATATGACAGTTACCGGGATCCCCACGGTACTGGGACTCGGAACCTTAGGTACAACAATTCCATTAACGCCGGAATATAGCCTGACCGCAGCTCACGTCGCGAAGTTCTCACTTTATAAAGTGAAATCGTATCACCCGGAATGTGATTTAGCCGTGGTGTACCATAAGAATAGTGGGATGTCTCAACCTGTGCACTTCCGTAATGGAAAAATGGGCGATCGGGTTAATCTGTATGGCTACAGTTTTCTGTCAGCAATGCCGGTCTCTTCCTCTGGCACTAACCTCATTAACACCGGCCTCAAGAATAAATGGAATAAGTTAAGCTGTGTGGTCGTAGCAACCAATGCAGGAGTGGTACAAGGGATGTCTGGAGGTGCAGTATACAACGCCTCCGATGATAGCGTTGCGGGTGTCATCGTAGGCTATACCAGCAAAATAAGCGATAAGAAAACGGGCAAAATGCGTTACAAAGATGTCGCACTTTATGTTCCGTATGCCAACTTTAAAGACTGGCTGGATGACGCCACAAAATCATAATCCGGCACGGATATTCAGATGCATCTGCCCCAGAGCGATGAGAGCCCGTTGTATCACGGGTCAATTCCCCTGCCCTGAATCACGCATGAAAACACGTCTTATATCCCGCACGGATACGATGGTATTGCCCGTAAAAACGCCCCGGGCAGATCAACTGGCAGGGGCGTTGGCGTGATCTTCAGCTTCAGCGTAATCGTGAAGCATAGCGATAGTTATTTGTTAGTTGGACGCAGCGCCGGGAACAGGATCACATCGCGAATGGTATGGCTGTTGGTAAACAGCATCACCATACGGTCAATTCCGATACCAAGACCCGCGGTTGGCGGCAAGCCATGCTCAAGCGCCGTGACGTAATCTTCGTCGTAAAACATCGCTTCATCGTCGCCAGCATCTTTTGCATTCACCTGTTGCAGGAAACGCTCGGCTTGATCCTCCGCATCATTTAATTCGGAGAATCCATTACCGATCTCACGCCCACCGATAAAGAACTCGAAACGATCGGTAATTTCTGGATTATCATCGTTACGTCGGGCCAGCGGCGAAACTTCAGCCGGGTACTCGGTAATGAACGTTGGCTGAATCAGATGGCTTTCGGCTGTCTCTTCAAAGATTTCCGTAACAACACGCCCCAATCCCCAGCTTTTCTCAATTTTAATACCGAGCGATGTGGCAATTGCCGAAGCTTTTTCCATATCGTCCAGATCGGCAAGTGGCGTTTCAGGGCGATACTTCAGAATCGCCTCTTTCATCGTCAGTTTTTCGAATGGCTTACCAAAATCAAACGACTGGTCACCATAAGGCACCACCGTAGTGCCCAACACATCTTGTGCCAGCGTACGGAACAGACTCTCGGTCAGTTCAATCAAATCGCGATAATCCGCATACGCCATATAGAGTTCCATCATGGTGAACTCTGGGTTATGACGTGGAGAAATGCCTTCGTTACGGAAGTTACGGTTGATCTCGAAAACGCGATCGAAGCCGCCAACAACAAGACGTTTCAGGTAAAGTTCCGGCGCGATACGCAGGTACATATCGATGTCCAGCGCATTGTGGTGGGTGATGAAAGGACGGGCAGAAGCACCACCGGGGATCACCTGCATCATCGGCGTTTCTACTTCCATAAAGTCACGACCGACCATGAACTGACGAATGCCCGCCATGATTTGTGAACGCACTTTGAACGTATTACGAGACTCATCATTGGCGATGAGATCAAGATAACGCTGGCGATAACGAGTTTCCTGATCGGCCAACCCATGGAATTTATCCGGTAATGGACGTAATGCTTTGGTCAGTAAACGCAACTCGGTCAGATGAAGAGATAATTCACCGGTTTTAGTTTTGAACAGCTTGCCGCGCGCGCCAAGAATATCGCCCAGATCCCATTTTTTGAACTGCTCGTTGTAGAGACCTTCGGGTAAATCGTCACGCGCCACATAAAGCTGGATCCGGCCGCCAACATCCTGCAATGTCACAAACGACGCTTTACCCATGATACGGCGCGTCATCATACGACCCGCAACACTAACCTCAATATTAAGCGCTTCCAGCTCTTCGTTATCTTTATCGTCAAACTCAGCGTGTAGCTGGTCAGAAGTCCGATCGCGACGGAAATCGTTCGGGAACGCCACGCCGTGCTCACGCAGCGCGCTGAGCTTTTCGCGACGCGCTTTCAGTTCATTATTAAGCTCAAGTGCGGCATCAGCGCCCTGCGGTTGTTGTTCAGACATGTCGGTTCCTTATAACCCTGCTTTCAAACTTGCTTCAATGAATCGATCCAGATCGCCATCCAGTACCGCCTGCGTATTGCGTGTTTCAACGCTGGTCCGCAGATCTTTGATACGTGAGTCATCAAGAACATATGAACGAATCTGGCTACCCCAGCCGATATCAGACTTATTATCTTCCAGCGCCTGTTTCTCAGCGTTCTTCTTCTGCATCTCAAGCTCGTACAGCTTCGCTTTCATCTGCTTCATCGCCTGATCTTTGTTCTTATGCTGAGAACGGTCATTCTGGCACTGCGTCACCGTGTTAGTTGGGATATGTGTAATACGTACGGCAGATTCAGTACGGTTAACGTGCTGGCCGCCGGCACCTGACGCACGATAAACATCAATACGCAGATCGGCTGGATTAATTTCGATATCAATATCGTCATCCACTTCAGGGTAAATAAAAGCGGAGCTAAATGAGGTATGACGGCGACCGCCGGAATCAAACGGGCTTTTACGTACCAAACGATGAACGCCGGTTTCCGTACGCAGCCAGCCGAAAGCATAGTCACCCATAATACGCAGCGTCGCAGATTTAATACCTGCAACATCACCTTCGGACTCTTCAATAATTTCGGTTTTAAACCCTTTAGCCTCAGCCCAGCGTAGATACATACGCACCAGCATGCTGGCCCAGTCCTGAGCTTCCGTTCCGCCCGAACCCGCCTGAATATCGATATAGCAATCAGCGCTATCATATTGGCCAGAGAACATACGTCGGAATTCGAGTTCGGCAAGCTTTTTATCTAACCCGTCGAGTTCAGCAACGGCTTCATTGAAGGTTTCTTCATCGTCAGCCTCGACGGCCAGGTCCAGCAGGCCCGTAACATCCTCCAGACCTTGCATCATCTGATCGAGGGTCTGCACGATGGCCTCTAATGAGGAGCGCTCTTTACCCAGCGCCTGCGCGCGTTCAGGTTCATTCCAGACGTCAGGTTGCTCTAATTCTGCGTTGACTTCTTCGAGGCGTTCTTTCTTTGCATCATAGTCAAAGATACCCCCTAAGAACGCCACTGCGCTCAGAGAGATCCTGAATACGGTTTTTTACCGGATTAATTTCAAACATGATTTTAGAATCTTTTCACGGGTGACTGTAATATAACGAGGCAGTTTAACTGAATTAGGGCGAGGATTGTAGCATTGAACAGACCAATTCTCGGTATGCCTCTTTAATACAACGGGGGCGTAATTATGGAGGCCCCCGTTTGAGACGACTGAGGATCTATAACGGCCAAAGGTGCTCAATAATCAGCTGTACGCTACGATTACCCCGGAACTCGTTTACATCTAACTTATAAGCTAATTCAACATGCTTAACGCTGGGATCGGGCCATAGGGAGGTATCAACATTGAACGCAATACCATCCAATAAGGGTCCGCCACCAACCGGCTCAATCATCACTTTCAGGTGGCGCTCACCAACGATGCGCTGTTGCAATAGAACAAATTTGCCGTCGAAAGTTGGCTCTGGAAACGCCTGCCCCCAAGGGCCCGCATCACGTAGCAGCTCTGCAGTCGGCAGTGTCAATTCCTGGCTCTGTAACTCGCCATCAGACCAAATTACGCCCTGTAATGCTTCAGCATCCAGCCATTCACCCACCAGGTTTGCAAAATGCTGACGGAAAGTATCGAAGTGTTTCTCTTCTAACGACAGCCCCGCTGCCATTGCATGACCGCCAAATTTTATGATCAGCCCCGGATGCAGTGTATCCATGCGCTCCAGCGCATCGCGCAGGTGCAAGCCCGCAACAGAACGTCCTGAACCTTTCAGCGAGCCGTCGCCTGCAGGAGCGAAGGCAATAACCGGTCGGTGGAAACGCTCTTTCAGGCGGGAAGCCAGAATCCCGACCACGCCTTGATGCCATTCAGGATGATACATAGCAATCCCTAGCGGCAGCGCTTCGTTACTCCGCTCAAGCTTATCGCACAGTGCCAGCGCTTCGGATTGCATTCCTTGCTCGATCTCTTTACGTGTTTGATTCAGAGCATCCAGTTCATTAGCCAGCATACGCGACTGGCTAATGTCCTCACTGAGCAGCAGCGCGACCCCCACCGACATATCATCAAGTCGCCCCGCCGCGTTCAAGCGTGGCCCTAGCGCAAAACCAAGATCGCTGGCGGCCAACTGCCGCGCATCACGATTAGCAATTTCCAGCAACGCCCGGATGCCCGGTCGGCATTTTCCGGCACGAATACGGCTTAGCCCCTGCCACACCAGGATGCGGTTATTAGCATCCAGCGGTACCACATCAGCAACGGTACCCAACGCCACTAAATCGAGAAGCTCGGCAAGATTGGGGGCAGCCATTCGATCGTTAAACCAGCCCTTTTCACGTAAATGTGCACGCAGAGCCAACATCAAATAGAAAGCGACCCCAACACCCGCGAGCGAACGAGAAGGAAATGCACAGTCATTGAGGTTGGGATTAACAATGGCCTCGGCGGCCGGAAGTCGCTCTCCAGGTAAGTGATGGTCGGTGATCACCACCGGAATGCCTTTTTCGTGCGCACGGTCAACACCAGACAAGGAGGAAATACCATTATCAACCGTGACAATCAGCTCAGCTCCACGCGCCACAGCCTGCTCAACAACCTCCGGGCTAAGGCCGTACCCATCCTCAAAACGGTTGGGCACCAGATACTGCACGTTTTTCCCCCCCATACGACGCAGCGCCAACACGCTTAACGCGGTACTGGTGGCACCATCAGCATCGAAATCACCGACGATCATAATGCAGCGTTCATCGACCAGAGCCTGATACAGGATGTCTACGGCTTGCTGAATACCACTGAGCGAGTGATAAGGGAGAAGATTGCTGGCACCGCGTTCAAGCTCACTTGCCTGTTGCACGCCACGGTGCGAATAAAGACGGCGTAGCAGCGGGGGTAAGTCCGCAGGCCATACCGCTTCTTTCGCCGCCTGTCGGCGGCGAAGTTGCGTTGGTTTATTCACTGCAGCTTAGCCACCGCTTTTCTGGCTATCGAGCATCTGCTTCATCTCTTTTGGCCCCTGGTAGCCAGGGATCATCATGCCATTTTGCAATAAAATAGCCGGTGTTCCCTGAATGCCATAGAGCACTCCGAGCTTATAGTGATCCTCGATATTAACTTTGCAGTTATCGATTGGAGAAACGGAATCGCCCTTCATCGCCGCATCGAAGGCCTTGTTACGATCGGCCGCACACCAAATGGATTTCATCTCTTTTGCCGTCGGGCTATTCAGGCCCTGGCGAGGAAAAGCCAAATAACGTACGGTAATGCCCAATGCGTTATAGTCAGCGAGCTGTTCATGCAGCTTGCGGCAATAACCGCAGGTGATATCGGTAAATACGGTGATAACGTGCTGTTCTTTCGGTGCCTTGTAAATGATCATCTCATTAGTTAGCGCATCAACTTTTTTCCCAAGCAGCGTGTTGGTTACATTGACTGGCTGCGCACCGCTGACGTCATAAAGTGGCCCCTGAATAAAATGCTTGCCGTCTTCGCTCACGTAAAGCACACCGCTTTCCGTAAGGACTGTTTTCGTACCGGCCAGTGGTGAGGGTTGAATTTCTGCCTGCTGGATACCCAGCTTTTTAAGCGATTGTTGAATCGCCGCATCATCGGCATAAGCTGAACCAGTAACGGTTGCTACTAATAGTGAAAGCAGCATGTAACTCTTTTTCATATCGATCCTTAACGCCTGGTAATCAGACTATTTAATTTTCCATTCCGCTCTGAGGCGTTCAAACTGCATGCCATCGTGGCGCCTGTTTGCCTATTATGCCATGGCTTCGCTCATCAGGCTCGTGGATGGTGCTGCTGATGTAATTTTCGCAGACGCTCGGTGGCAACATGCGTATAAATTTGGGTCGTTGACAGATCACTATGACCGAGCAGCATCTGTACGACACGCAGATCGGCACCGTGGTTAAGAAGATGCGTAGCAAAGGCATGTCGCAAAACGTGTGGTGAGAGCTTTTCACTATCAATACCTGCCAGCGTGGCATAATACTTAATGCGATGCCAGAATGTTTGTCGGGTCATTTGCTGTGCCCGATTACTCGGAAACAGCACATCAATAGCCTGACCGTTCAGTAGCCACGGACGCCCGTACTCAATAAATTGCTCAATCCAGTGTACGGCTTCTTCCCCTAGCGGGACCAAACGCTCTTTATTGCCTTTACCAATAACTCGCACAACGCCCTGCCGCAGGCTGACATCGCTGATAGTCAAACCAACCAGTTCTGACACGCGCAATCCTGTTGCGTAGAGCAATTCAAGCATTGCTTTATCACGCAGTTCAATAGGTTCTTCCACCCCGGGCGCCTGTAACAGACGCTCAATTTGCGCCTCCGACAGATCCTTTGGCAGGCGCTGGGGCAATTTAGGCGAGGAGAGTAACGCACTGGGGTCATCATCGCGTTGCTTTTCACGGTATAGATACTGAAACAACCGCCGCATCGCACTAAGCATACGCGCCGAGCTGCTGGCTTTATACCCGCCTTCCAGCCGTTCGGCGAGGAACGCCTGCAGATCGCCAGCCTCCGCATTAAGCAGCGATCGATCGCGGTGCTGTAGCCAGTCGTTCAGCGCCTGTAGGTCAAGGCGATAAGAAGCCAGCGTATTGAGCGCAAGATTGCGTTCTAGCCACAGAGCATCAAGGAACTGTTCGATAAGATCGCTGTCCTGCACGGGTACCTCATATCGCTAAAGTGATACTTTAATTAATCCGAATTCACGTTGCAGTGCAACAGGCCATCGCGCATTTAGCGGCACGCCTTATATCAACGTGAACGATCGCCAATTTAAGCATTTGTGCTCATTATGCCTCATCAGGAAGTCATTCTGATACAATCTCACTAAATGCATTAAGAATGAGTTTCCTCGCATGAAAATCGGCCTTTTTTATGGCTCAAGCACTTGCTATACCGAGATGGCAGCAGAAAAAATCCGTGATTTTGTCGGTGAAGAGCTGGTAACCCTGCACAATCTCAAAGATGACTCTCCAGCACTGATGGAACACTATGACCTGTTAATTCTCGGTATCCCAACGTGGGATTTCGGCGAACTTCAGGAAGACTGGGAAGCTATCTGGATGGATATTCCCTCCTTGAACCTGCGTAATAAAGTGGTTGCGCTTTATGGAATGGGTGACCAGTTAGGCTACGGTGAATGGTTTCTTGATGCGTTAGGCATGTTGCACGATCTGCTCACCCCAATGGGTGTAAAGTTTGTTGGCTACTGGCCTCTGGAGGGCTATGAGTTTACCAGCCCGAAACCGCTAACCGCGGATGGCAAACAGTTTGTTGGACTGGCGCTGGATGATGTTAACCAGTTTGATATGAGTGACGAGCGCATTGAACAGTGGTGCGAGCAGATCCTCACGGAGATGGCCGACCTGCTGTAATGGTCTGTTGTAAGAAAGATAAATTAATCCGCAAATATGACGGTGATCTCAGCGTTCACGATACCATCGGGTCAGCAGCCCCTGCCGCAATAAATGCCAGGCAGCTTGACTCATGCTATCCCGCATTAGCCAGAGGCATTCACGTTGGCCTTTTCTGCTTCGCAGCGATAGTAAAATGCCCTGCGGTGAGATCCAGGGAGATCGCACTATCAGCCACTCTTGCTGGCGCCAGTATAATAAGCGCGGAGCCAGCAGTGAAATTTCCCCCTGCCGACGTTCTATCCGCCGCAGACTGAAGCAACATTCAAGCACCATCAAAAATAACAGCACCCAGACGGGAATGTAAGCAGGCGGCCAGGGCGCCAGTACAAGGAACAGAATCGCCCCGCCATGCAGCGCCAGTGAGACGCGCTTTGCGCAGCGAGACACGCGCAGATTAGATTGCCACCGGGCCACGCTGTTTATTTCTTATTTGAATAAGCTGAACCATTCGCTTCAGCTCAGGGTCGGCTGGTTCGCCGTGATTCATCATCCAGTTGAAGAGATCGGGATCGTCGCTTTCCAGTAGTCGAATAAATACCTGCTTATCATCATCGCTAAGCGAATCATATTCATATTCGAAGAAAGGCATAATTGAGATGTCCAGTTCGCGCATTCCGCGTCGACATGCCCAGTGAATACGTGATCGGTTATTTATATCCATGTTCTCAATCATCGGTTAGCAAAACACAGGCGCTAGTGTAGCGCTTTTTGTTCAGCCGATGCGATACGCAAATTCCCGCATTTCGTGCCGACGCGCAATTCACTGACACAAGGCACAAGGTTATCACGCGTTTTGTGCGTCATTTTCAGGAAACAGGTTGCATTGCGAGCACGCTCTTTTAACATGAGAGCAATAAAGAAACCTCGCCACATATGATTTGGGATTTCACTATGCCTATCTTTACATTACCGCCTCGTCAGCCAGCCGCCTCAACACATTTACCGCTGACACTGATCTCCCTGGAAGACTGGGCGCTGACAACCGTGCAGGGTGCGGACAGCATCAGCTATCTGAATGGTCAGGTCACACTGGATATGGCAGCGTTGACGCCAGAAAAACATTTTCCCTGCGCGCACTGCGATGCCAAAGGAAAAATGTGGAGCAACTTGCGCCTGTTCCACCGCGGCGCAGGTCTGGCTTACATTGAACGTCGTAGCCTACGTGAAAATCAAATTGCTGAGCTAAAAAAATACGCTGTTTTTTCTAAGGTGACGATTGCCCCGGAGGACGAATCGGTATTGTTAGGCGTAGCTGGATTTCAGGCCAAAGCCGCACTGTCGGGGATGTTTACCGCCCTGCCGGATGCCGAAACGCCGGTAATCCAACAAGATGATTCCACGATCCTGTGGTTTGGGCTCCCCGCCGAACGTTTCCTGATAGTCACTAACGCTGAGCATGCGCTGACGCTACAGCAGAAACTGACTGGAGAAGCTCAGCTCAATGACAGCAAGCAGTGGCTGGCACTGGACATTGAGGCCGGTTTCCCGGTTATCGATGATAAAACCAGCGCGCAGTTTATTCCGCAGGCCACGAACCTCCAGGCCCTTGACGCGATAAGCTTTAAAAAAGGGTGCTATACCGGACAAGAAATGGTGGCGCGGGCCAAATTTCGTGGCGCTAATAAGCGAGCGTTGTACTGGCTGGCGGGTAAAGCCAGCCACGTACCAGAAGCAGAGCGTTCACTTGAACTAAAAATGGGTGAAAACTGGCGCCGTACCGGTACTATTCTGACTGCGGTCCAGTTAGAGGACGGGACAGTTTGGGTGCAGGCCGTGTTGAATAACGACCTCGAACCCGACAGCATCTTACGCCTGCAAGGTGATGAAGGTGGTGAACTGCTCATCCAGCCTTTACCTTACACGGTAGAATAGTGTGATCGGTTGGGGTGGATAATCCTCCGCCCCGCAGTATCAGAGAATGTATAAGTAGATCGACAGAAAGTGACACAGGCTGCCCCCCAGCACAAACCCATGCCAGATGGCATGATTGTAGGGGATCCTGTCAGCAATATAGAAAATCACGCCGAGTGTATAGATAATCCCACCGCCAGCCAGCAACCAGATCCCGCCTGCCGATAAGGTCAGCGCAAGCTGATAAACCACAATTAATGAGAGCCATCCCATTAACAGATAGGTGATCAGTGACATCGCCTCAAATCGATGTGCAAAGGCCAATTTAAAGATGATCCCTACCAGTGCCAACCCCCAAATCACCACCATCAATCCATGCGCGAGTGGTGATTTCAATCCCACCAGCAGAAACGGCGTATAAGTACCAGCAATCAGCAAATAAATGGCACAGTGATCAAATTTTTTCAGCCAGAATTTAGTGCGCTGATGAGGGATTGAATGATAAAGCGTCGATGCAAGAAACAGGATAATAATGCTGCTGCCATATAGGCTATAGCTGGCAATAGCCATTGCATCAGCACGGGCGTCAATCGCCTGTGTCACTAACATTACCAGACCGATAATACCCAAGACGCAGCCGATGCCATGGCTAATGCTGTTAGCGATCTCCTCTGCCAACGTATACCCTTGCGCTAATAAGGCATGCTTAGCCATAAATTTGCGTCCTCATCGGTTAACTCCGGAAAAGGCGGTTTGTTATGTAGTCGAGAGCACAAATAGCGTAACTGAGAATAGTTTCAGTGTACAACTGTACGCCAATTTAATGTGTGAGTCGATGTAACACCCAGACTGACACATCGCGTGAACGTGTAGGGAGACCATATCGCACAAGCACGCCTTGCATGAGAGAGAACGTTCTCTTATCGCGCAGGAAAAACCGGTAAATAAATCTGTAACCTAAGCAGCATTAATACCGCCCCGGACGGGTTAAAATCTGCTATCGTAATTCTCCATTTTTAACAGATTTCGAGCGCATTATGTTCACTCACAATACCATTGCTGCCCTGAACGGTTTGGAATTGATGGTGTACAACTTTGTTATCAAGAACCGTGACAAAGTCATGTATATGACGATCCGCGAACTGGCAGATGCGGCGGACGTTTCCACCACCACCGTACTGCGTTTTTGCCGAAAGATGCATTGTGATGGTTATTCAGAATTTCGCATTCGTTTTAAATTATATCTGGAGCAGGAACAACAGCGCCCAGTGAATTATGGCGTAAACGAAATTGTGAGTTTTTTTAAAAGCATTAATAATGATGAGTTCGAAAATTTAATTGAACAGGCGGTTGAGCATATCATCGCCGCAGAGCGTATTATTTTCGTTGGTGCTGGCACATCAGGTACGCTAGGGAAATATGGTGCACGTTTTTTCTCAAATGTGGGTAAATTCAGTAGCTACATTGACGATCCTTATTATCCGGTAAGCAGTGATATGTATAAAGATGCCATTGCTATTATTTTATCAGTATCCGGCGAAACTGATGAAATACTACGTCTGGCCAGCCAATTTAGTTTACATCGTTGTAAAATCATCAGCCTGACAAATAGTGAAAATTCATCTCTGGCTAAAATGGCAGATTTCAATCTTTCTTACCATATGCCACAAATTCGTATATCGGGTGAATATGATATCACAACGCAGGTACCTGTTATGTATATGCTGGAAACCATCGGCAGAAAACTGGCCAGCAAATTACCAGAATAGTGATTTCTCCCCAGCAAACCTGAAATCATGAAGAAGCGGGTAACAAAGTCCTAACCTGATGTATAACGTGCATAAAACAGGATGTTTTTCTTATGTAACAAATCACATCAGGATGAATTTGTTATATCGTGACATTCATTGATCCTTTGTTACACTCACTGCAGATAATAAAGCAAAACCTTTCCGGGGACGTTTTTATATCCTGAATAAATCAGATTGCTTCAAAGCGGAAAAACCACCTATTCCGATGAAGTTACAATGATAAATGATTCGAATAAGTCGCTAACGCAGAGACAAACTGAAGCATTGTGGATATATAAACCCTACGGATTGCCTGTACCTACTGAGGAGAGAACAGATGGCGATAAATTACGCCCAGTCTGCTGTAGAGATCGTTGAGTTAATTGGCGGCAACGAAAATGTGATTAATGTCACACATTGTGCAACCCGACTGCGTTTTATTTTAAAAGACACAGCCAAAGTTAACAGAGAACAATTAAATCGCGTCAAAGGGGTTATTACCGTTATTGAGGCCGGCGGTCAGGTACAGGTGGTGATCGGTAACCACGTTGGCGATGCCTATCGCGAGGTGTTAAAACTGGTTAACGTTGATGAAAATGCGGCCATGGCGGCACCAAACGTGGGCATTGTTAGCCGACTGATGGATATCATCTCCAGTATTTTTGCGCCCTTCCTCTACCCACTTGCCGCCTGTGGCGTGCTACAGGGAATTATTTCTCTCTTTGCTGCAATTGGCTGGATGGATCCCGCCAGTGGTGCTTACCGTATTCTGAATTTTGTGTCATGGACCGGCTTCACCTTCCTGCCGGTGATGGTGGCATTTACCGCTGCGAAAAAATTTGGCGTCAACCCTTTTACCGCGGTTATCGCGGCCTGTGCGCTGGTCAGCCCGGACTATATGAATATGCTGACTGCCAATAAAATTATACTGGCTAACTCCGCCGATCCGGCGATGCAACAACTGATGAAGGAAGCAGTTTCCAATCCGGAGATAGCTAAAGTATTGGCGGAAGTTGCCGGAATCCCCATTAATTCCCCTTCACTGGACTTCTTTGGTTTACCCGTGAAATACCTCAGCTACACCGCTTCGGTTATCCCGATCATATTGATGGTGTGGGCGATGTCATACGTGCAGCGTTTCTTTGAACGCATTCTGCCGCTGGTTATCCGTAATCTGTTCACCCCGATGTTCTGTCTGGCCATTATGGTTCCCCTGACGCTACTGGCATTCGGCCCTATCGGTAATGCCATCGGCGGCGCCATTGGTGGTGTTTATAACACGCTGTATCACCTCAGTCCGGCCATTGCTGGCTTCGTCGTCGGCGCCTTGTGGATGCCGCTGGTGACCCTCGGCGTGCACTGGGGAATCACGCCGGTCACGGTCGGCAACTATGCAACGTTAGGTTACGACACCTTCACGGGGTTGCAAGCCTCACCGGTGTTTGCCATGGCGGGTGCAACGCTGGGCGTCTATCTGAAAGCTAAAGATATGGAATTAAAGCGTATTTCACTCTCTGCCGGTATGACCGCGCTGTTTGGTATTACCGAGCCCGCGATATACGGCGTCGCATTGCGCCTGAAACGTCCCATGATTTGCGGCTGTCTGGCCGGAGCCATTGGCGGATCGATTGCTGGCGCTTTCCAGGCCGTCTCATGGAGCTATTGCCTGCCAGGAATTGCCGTTTTACCCGTCTTCTTTAAAGAAGGGCATATGCCGCAATTCCTGGGCTTCCTGCTCTCGATTAGCGTGGCGTTTGTGCTGGGGGCGCTGTTTACCTATATCGCCGGATTTAAAGAACAGTCAGGTACAACAGCTGCAGCACCCTCACTGGAACCGTCGAAGGCCTGAAAAGAGCATCGGGCGGGATGACTCGCCCACTTATTGAATAGACGTAAGGAAGGTATTGATGACCTCACATCAGCAGTTACCAAAAGATTTTCTGTGGGGCGGCGCAGTGGCCGCTCACCAGGTGGAAGGCGGTTGGGATCAAGGCGGAAAAGGCGTCAGTATCGCCGATGTTTTATCCGGTGGCGCGCACGGTGTTGACCGCGTCATGACTGATGGCGTCAAACCCGGTTATAGTTATCCGAACCATCAGGCAGTCGAGTTTTACTCGCATTATAAGCAGGATATTGCGCTGTTTGCCGAGATGGGTTTCAAGTGTTTTCGTACCTCCATCGCCTGGACGCGTATTTTCCCCAATGGCGATGAGCAGGAACCAAACGAAGCAGGCCTGCAGTTTTATGATGATATGTTTGATGAGCTGCTTAAGCACAACATTGAGCCGGTGATTACCCTGTCGCATTTCGAAATGCCCTATCACCTGGTGAAAGAGTATGGCGGCTGGCTCAACCGTAAGGTCGTGGATTTTTTTGCGCATTTCAGTCGCGTCGTCATGCAGCGCTACCAGCATAAAGTCAAATACTGGATGACCTTTAACGAGATCAATAACCAGCGTAACTGGCAATACCCACTCTTTGGCTATTGCTGCTCCGGTGTGGTTTTTACCGAGCATCCTAATCCTGAACAGGCAATGTATCAGGTATTACATCATCAGTTTGTCGCCAGCGCACAGGCCGTTAAGATTGGGCATGAGATCAATCCTGAACTGCAAATCGGTTGCATGATCGCAATGGTGCCGCTCTATCCGTGGTCCTGCCATCCTGATGACGTGATGTACGCACAGGAAGCGATGCGCGAGCGTTTTCTGTTCGGCGATGTGCATGTCCGCGGTTATTATCCGTCATACATACTCCATGAGTGGGCGCGCAAGGGCTATCACATTGAGATGCAGCCAGATGATGCGCAGACTTTGCGTGAAGGTTGTGCGGATTATATCGGCCTGAGCTACTACATGAGCAACGCGGTGCAGGCGAATGCTCAGGGCAGCGGCAGTGCGGTTGCCGGATTTGCCGGAAGCGTGCCTAATCCACACGTGAAAGCCTCCGACTGGGGCTGGCAGATTGACCCGGTTGGCCTGCGTTATTCACTCTCGGCACTCTATGAGCGCTATCAGAAACCGCTGTTTATCGTTGAGAACGGCTTCGGCGCGATCGACAAGCCCAATGCCGATGGATTCATTGAGGATGATTACCGCATCGCTTATCTGCGGGAACACATTGAGCAGATGAAAAAAGCGGTATTTTACGATGGCGTTGACCTGATGGGATATACGCCCTGGGGCTGTATTGATTGCGTTTCTTTTACCACTGGCCAGTACAGCAAGCGCTATGGGTTTATCCACGTCGATAAAAACGATGATGGCAGCGGTACGCTGGCGAGATCGAAGAAAAAGAGCTTCAGCTGGTATCAGCAGGTTATTGCCAGCAATGGTGAGAAACTCTGAACGGCTGAATCGCCCGGGCGCTGAATTGCCTTCTGACGGGACACTTCAGCGCCTCAATGCATTCGCGTTACTTGCTCTTTTAGCTTAATTTCCAATCTTTTCCCGGTTTGCTGGCGACTTACCCATTGAACAATAAATTTATCGGCGGTATTGCCATAACCGTATTTGGTTACATCACTCATAATTCCCTAATTATTTTTCTTTAAAAATAGCCGGGATAAAAAGATGCCAATCTTTGCCACTGCGCACATTGAAAGGATGGTCACCAATGCTTTAGAAAGGTTTTCTGGCGCCGCATACCAGGATTCAAATCCAACACCTGCACCTTTCAGCAATGACGCTGAAATAAAAACAGAAATAAAAATGATAACGCCCTTAATATAATTACTCACATCACACTCCAGTTCCTTCCGTGTTAAGAGCCTGTTCCCTTATCTCAAGGATTGCAGACAACCGCTTATCCAATAAAAACCCCACAGGATAAACGTAAAAAAAGATAGCCCAGCTCAGGCATATCTGGATTACTCACTGTTTTACGCCCTACGCTCTCCTTAAAAAGCGTCCAAAATATTATCCGGATAACCTCCCGGGCTAAAACAGGTAACAGAGAACAGGCTCTTCACCAGGGCAGAAATTAATTACCAGGAACACTGCCCGCCGATACTTCCTCCCCCGCGATTATTACCGCCATTACATGAAGAAGAAGATTGCTTACTTCTACTGCCGTTTCCTCTTTCGAAGCATCCGCCTGCGATCGCCCCGCCAACAACCCCCAACGCCAGGCCTGGAGCACCACCAAGAGCCCCCGTAATCATCCCACCGATAATTCCATTATTACAATTTGATGTTCCCGGTTGACTATAATGGGGGTTTCCGTTGGAGCGGCTCCCTGACCGGCCGCCACCACTACTGTTCCCACTCCCCGGACCATGCTTATCCGCATAATTACCTGCACCAGATACCTTCTCCATTTCGTCAATACTCAGCATTTTCATAAAATATCCTTATTTCTGCACCTACGGAATGTAGCGCGTCGGTACTATTCCATACGGTGAGAAAGATAAACTTGACGCACATCATATCTCTCACTTTTACTGGAATCTTTTGGAAATCAAACCTGTTGATAGCAATCATAAATGTTAAAATAGAAATATCAATTACTAAACCCAATCGCATTTAATAAAAATATAAAAACACTTATTGATCGAGTTAGCTTCCAGAAAGCCGCCTTAAGCAGCACTTATTTGTTTTTCTGCGTCTATCTGCGAAAGAAATAATTAGTGTTTTCTATAACGCGATATTCCCATCAGATATATGACTGCAGGAGAGAATAGCGAGGTATCTGCTGATTTATCGATTCAGTATTACGCCCGTAATGAGGTCCGCTTGGAAAACGGAAAATATCCTACGTTAAGCTTTTTTTTTGTACAGGCTGCTATCTACTGAGCGTAACGAACGGTATTTTCCCTGCCCAGCTTAAGGTTTGTTCGCCAGACGTAATCCCCACTCAGGTTGATGTGTTCCCATCCCAGCGGGGACAGATGAGAAATCAGCTGTTCATTTAGTGGGATCCCTTTTCGCTTCAGAGAATCTATGGCATCGTATTCCAGAGTGAGATTGCCACAGTCAACAATGTCAGCCCACTGGCTCGGTAGCTCTGATTTTCCAAACCCCGATCTCTGATTTCACCCAGTCGGTGCATAAAGACTACTCGCGCAAGAGCATTGCGGGCCTCACCTTTATTCAGCCCTGCCTGTACGCGTCGTCGCAGGGAAGGATCCCGGAACCAGTCCAGCATAAACAATGCTCTTTCTATGCGGCCAATTTCCCTCAGCGCCTTTGCCAGACCATTCTGTTTAGGATAGCTGGCCAGCTTTTTCATCATAAGTGATGCTGTTACCGTTCCCTGCTTTATAGAACTCGCCAGACGCAGCACCTCATTCCAGTGGGTTTTGAAGTGGTTTACTGAATTTGGAACAACCCGACAGACTATTCTCAGGGTAAAAGCAGCAGGTTCAGAGAGTTAGATCGCCGCATCTTACAAAATTTTACTTTTGTGTTCCCTTCCGAAAACGGCGATAAAATGTCCGCCGGTGTATGATAGCCCTGCATTTAACCCGATAAACAAAAAGGATTTGCTATGTCGAAGCCGGAAAGCGGCCCGCAGCTCCCGACCATCCGCTGGCCGGTGCCGAAAAATAGCCGGGGCGGGGAGTTCAGTAATATCGAGGAGATGCTGGCACATCTGGAGGGTGAGGCTGCCGGGCACTGGCTTATTGGCCGTAATGGTATGTGGCACGGTGGTATCCACATCAGTGATACCACCACACCTTGGTGTGCCCTCAGCGGTCAGGCGATGAATGAGGCAGTTGATTTTCCTGTGCCGTTTCAGGGGGAGCAGGCCGTACGCTGCATGGCTGACGGCGAGGTGGTGGCCTACCGGATTAACCGGGATTACCTCAGCGTGCCGTGGTACTGGGGGGATTTGCACTACTCCGGGTCTTTTGTGTTGGTCCGCCACCGTATACAACCAGGAAAAGCGGCAGAAAGCGGGCTGACCTTTTACACCCTGTATATGCACCTCGCGCCTTGGCTGGCCTACCCGGATCAGCACAGCACGGCGTTTAAGGTGGCAGACGGCCAGCATCTGAATGCGTATGTGGACGTGTCCCGGCAGTGGGTAGCGGCGGAACTGCCATCCGGCACACGGGTAACGTGGGATAAAGCGGTCAGCGTCGACACGATGATCGGGAGCAACGGGCGACAGTATGCACACGTCACGCTGGTGGAGCCGGTTTCGGGTAGCATGAGCCTGAAAACCGGGGATCGTGTATGGACGGTATGCGACAAAGAAAATCTGGTTACGGCCCGCGACAGCGCCACCCGTCCGGCGTGGTGGTTGCCATTCCTGCCGCCGTCACGCGAAACCGTGCAGTTTGATACGGTGGTGTGCCCGACCCCTTACCCGATTAAGGCCGGGGACCCGGTGGGCCATCTGGGCTGGTTTCAGGTGCCCAGCGAGGACGGGCATGAAAAACGCTATCAGGCGCATATCGAATGTCTGACTACGGACGATCTGCCGCACTTCCTGAGCAACCCGGAAGGCGTGGGGCGCGACGCGCCCGTCTTTGCCTGTTGTCCGAAGGGAATACCGGTGTATCTGAAGGTCACCGGCGGGGAAATACAGAAGGGCCTGATAACAACACAGAGCGAAACGGTGATGCCGCTGCCCGGTCAGGCGGTGACGGACAAAGAGGGTAAACGCTACTGGCCGGGTGGTTCGTCGCGCGGACTGCTGGCAGAGTCGGATGTGCAGCTGCTGTCCCGGTACGATCTGGCCGGTCGGGGTTTTGAGACCACAGAAGACAGCCCGGCGAGCTTTGACCATCTCGACGGGAAGACGCAGCCGAAAGGGCTGGTGAAGACGATTTTTGAGCGGTTTTTCAATGTGGCGGACAACGACGGAAAGCCCTACAGCAAGGAGGTTGCGTTCAATTACCGGCAGTTGCTGAACAAGATTGATGACACAAAATCCACCTGGTATTACCCGGAACAGTACCGGCGGGCGGTGCAGAACCCGTCAATGCGCGATCATCTGTACCGTCTGTGCGTGAAGCATCCCTGTGAGTGGTACTACTCGTCGGAAGATCCAATCTGGAAATCTTTCTTATCACCCACGATGAAGAGAGATGCACCGGAATGGTACGCCTACACGGTGAAGGTTCTGACGGACACGCGCTGGATGCACCGGGTGCCGAGCATGGTAGAAAATCAGTGGCATATGCACCCGCTGGTTTTTCTCGATGCTATTAAACCTCAAGTTAAAACTTTAGAAGGTAAGTTGACTTACAACGCTGAAGGAAATGATATTTCATCATCTATATATTATAGCCGGGTTATTCACTGGCCAGGAAATGATCTTTCAGGCGTAACTCTTGGCCGTGGTTATGATATGGGGGATCGTTCTGAGAGTGATGTTTATAATGATATGATTGCATCAGGAATACCTAATTTTCAGGCTATTAAAATATCAAAATGCGCAGGGCTTAAAGGAATTGCTGCTCGTGATTATGTAAGTATTCATAAGAAAGATATAGGAGAGATAACTTTGCAGCAGCAAGAGTCGCTCTTTTCTATTATTTACCCTAAATATGTTGAGCGGGCTATTGTTAATTATAAAAAGTGGATTAATGGTATTTCCAGTGCGAAGCAATGGGAAAGCTTGGATACATCTATCCAAGAAGTGTTGGTCGACTTCGTTTACCAAGGGTTTACCAAAGGACCTAAGCCTATGCTTGCAGGTTCAAATGATAGTAAACAAGAGTTAATTGATTACATACAAAACACACCTGCAATTTCACAATACGAACCAGGTAGACATAGAGTTGATTATTTGGAGGGTAGATAATGAAACGAGCCTTAGCTATTATTTTACTGTATTCGTCATTTTCACATAGTGCAGATGTTTGTCACAATATAACAACATCTGATCAGGTTGCTTTGTGCTCGGAAAGTAAAAAGGATTTAGCTGATAAATTTTTGAACGAGCAATATTCGATGTTGCTATCTAAAGTTAATTCTGCATATATGAATGATGAATCTTTAAAGCAGGAGTTCGTAAACAACATTAAAATTTCCCAGAGGGATTGGATTAAATTTAGGGATTCTAATTGTAAGTTATACTCATTCCAAATAGATAACAAAAGCTCGGCATATCAAACGACCGTCAATGAGTGTGTTGCAAAAATGTCAGAAACCAGAGGGAAGGAGTTGGCTGAGCTTTCTGACAACATATAAGGTATGGAAATAAAATTTAAAAGGATCTTCTTGAGATCCTTTTTTATGATCCTATCCGCGAATAGTGGACACGCGACTAAGTGAGTAAACTCTCAATCAGAGGTGATGTGATGGACGCCCCTTCCCAGCCTAAGTTCTGCCACACTTATGCTGAATGTCTATTCGCAGAGGAACAACATCATGAACTCGATAAAAGTTGTCGGGATCGATTTGGCTAAGTCTGTTTTTCAGGTATGTGTCTGGATGAGTGATGGAACTGTTGCATCCAATCGAAAAATTCCCAGAAATAAACTTTTGGATACCCTTCGCCAGTTTCCAGCTAATACGTTGATTGCAATGGAAGCTTGCGCTACTTCGCATTACTGGGGACGAACCTTCCAGTCAATCGGGCTTCTCGTTCGCCTTATCCCAACCCAACATGTTAAGGCTTTTACCCGTCATCAGAAAAATGATGCTAATGACGCACTGGCGATCTGTGAGGCTGCGCTACGCCCGGGTATCCATTTTGTGACGATAAAAACCGTCGGGCAACAGGATATTAAAGCTCTTCGCAGCGCCCGTCAGCTAATGGTCGAACAACACACGGCGGTGGCAAATCAAGCTCGGGCACTGGCTGCTGAACAGGGGATTGAACTCCCTGTCGGCATTAATATCCTGTCACAACGATTACCTGAAGTTATTGAAGATCCCGCGCTGGATATTTCCCCTGTATTACGCGGTTTACTTTTTTCGTTACTGGAAAACCTTCATTTACTTGATGAGCGCATCCGTTCGACGGAACACAACATTTTGGCTTTATGTCAACAGCTACCAAAATACAAAGTACTGATGACGATTCCGGGAGTAGGACCTCTCATTGCCGCTGCATTTCTTAGTGAGGTCAGAATGGCAGGCAACTCTCTTCCTGGTGCGGTCTTGTACCCGGGCAGCGTAGTTCGGGAGGAAAAAACAACCTGTCCTCAATGACAAAAAATGGAAACCGTGACCTCCGAACGCTGATTATCCATGGGGCACGGTCAGTAATGTTCTGGTCACAGAAGCGCGATGATGCACCGGGAAGCTGGATGAAACATCTTATTGAGCGAAGAGGCAAAATGAAAGCGACGGTGGCATTGGCTAATAAGCTCACACGCATTATCTGGCGATTATTAACAGGAACAGAAAATTTCAATATTAACAAAGCCTTTGCAACAAACTAATTGCCGGTTTTTCTGAAATCGCCATAGTTTAACCGAGTTTGCATACACTGATGAGAAAACGGCAGACCGACCCTGTAAAATTCTGGCGTGAGTTCTGGCAGCAACATACCGGTGAGGTGATAAGGAAACAGGGTGCGGATGACATCATGGCGCAGGAAACCTCTTTCCATACATGACGCCGGATATATGACAGCGAACCGTATCAAATCAGTATTTGCATAACACTGGGCGTCCATATATGACTCATGACAAAACCAGCATCAACCAGCAAAACAGCCTGTAAACAGTACACACCCGAATTCCGCGATGAGGCCCTTAAACTGGCCGAACGCATCGGTGTCGCTGCTGCAGCCCGCAAACTCAGCCTGTATGAATCCCAGCTCTACAACTGGCGCAGCAAACAACAGCAGCAGCTCACATCCAGCGAACGTGAAAACTAACTGGCCGCAGAAAATGCTCGCCTTAAACGCCTGCTGGCTGAGCAGGCAGAGGAGCTGGCCATTCTCTAAAAGGCCGCGACATACTTCGCCAAGCGCCTGAAATGAAGACTGTCTTCATCGATAAACATCAGGCTGAGTTCCGCATCAAAGCCATGTGCCGGGTACTACAGGTTGCCCGCAGCGGCTGGTATGCGTGGCGTCTGCGTCGTCATCGAACGGGACCGCGATAGCAGTTCCGGCTCGTCTGCGATGAGGCTGTCCGTCAGGCATTTACTGAAGCAAAACAACGTTACGGTGCGCCCCGTCTCGCAGACGAGCTGCCGGAATACAACATCAAGACGATAGCCTCCAGCCTGCGCCGTCAGGGCCTGAGGGCAAAAGCCTCCCGCAGCTTCAGCCCGGTCAGCTACCGTGAACATGGTCTGCCTGTGTCAGCAGAACCTGCTGAAGCAGGACTTCAGTGCCAGCGGCCCGGATCAGAAGTGGGCGGGTGACATCACGTACCTTCGCACGGATGAAGGCTGGCTGTATCTGGCAGTAGTCATCGACCTGTGGTCTCGTGCCGTTATCGGCTGGTCGATGTCATCGCGGATGACCGCACAGCTTGCCTGTGATGCGCTGCAGATGGCGCTGTGGCGGCGTAAACGCCCGGAAAATGTCATTGTTCATACGGACCGTGGCGGTCAGTACTGCTCAGCGGACTATCAGGGGCTGCTGAAGCGGCATCATCTGCGGGGCAGCATGAGCGCGAAAGGTTGTTGCTACGATAATGCCTGCGTGGAAAGCTTTTTCCACACGCTGAAAGTGGAATGCATCCACGGAGAACGTTTTGCCAGCCGGGAAATAATGCGGACGACGGTATTTAATTATATCGAGTGTGATTTTCCGTTTTCCAAGTGGCCCCCTTAATCACCGTGTGACAATCAATACAAGGGTGTCAGCGACCACCCGCGGCATCGACAATACTCCCGGTAACCCAGGAGGCCTGGTTCTGTTTAACCGCGCCCTGCGCCAGTGATCAATGCAATATTCATTTTTAGCTCCCATAAAAAAAGCCGGGCGAGCCCGGCCAGTCATACGTTACTGAACACCTGATACCGTGCAGCACGCTTTTTTGCTGCGCCGTTGAACCCTGAATATCGGTGGGTTACTGATACTCACTGATTGGCACACAAGAACAGAACAGATTACGGTCGCCAAATACATCATCCAGACGCTTCACGGTTGGCCAGTATTTATTGTCGCTACCCGCCGGGAAAACCGCCAGTTCGCGGCTGTAAGGGTGCGACCACTCACCAACAATCTCCTTCTGCGTGTGCGGTGCATTGACCAGCGGGTTATCTTCCAGCGGCCATTCCCCTTTCGAAACGCGATCGATCTCCATACGGATCGACAACAACGCATCAATAAAGCGGTCCAGCTCGATCTTGCTTTCCGATTCCGTCGGTTCCACCATCAGCGTTCCCGCCACCGGGAAGGACATGGTCGGCGCATGGAAACCGTAATCGATCAATCGCTTGGCAATGTCCAGCTCACTTATGCCGGTCGCGTCTTTGAGTGGACGAATATCCAGGATACATTCATGTGCCACACGCCCATCACGGCCGGTGTAGAGGATCGGGTAAGCTGACTGCAAACGTGTCGCAATATAGTTGGCATTAAGGATAGCGACCGAGCTTGCCTGCTTCAGGCCTTCGGCGCCCATCATACGAATATACATCCAGCTAATAGGCAGAATGGATGCACTGCCAAACGGTGCTGCAGAAACCGCACCTTGCTGCGTCAGTACGCCATCAATTTGCACCACGCTGTGACCCGGAACAAACGGGGCCAGATGGGCTTTGACGCCAATCGGTCCCATACCAGGCCCACCGCCGCCGTGAGGGATACAGAAAGTTTTATGCAAATTAAGATGGGAAACATCCGCACCAATATAACCCGGTGTGGTGATACCCACCTGAGCATTCATATTGGCGCCATCGAGGTAAACCTGGCCGCCAAACTGATGAACAATTTGGCAAACTTCACGGATGGTTTCTTCATAAACGCCGTGCGTTGAGGGATAAGTCACCATAATGCACGACAGTTTATCGCCCGCCTGCTCCGCTTTCTGACGCAAATCTTGCAGGTCGATATTGCCCTGTTTGTCGCAAGCCACCACCACTACGTCCATCCCTGCCATTTGTGCCGAGGCTGGGTTAGTCCCGTGTGCCGAGCTGGGGATCAGGCAGATATGGCGCTCGGCCTCATTGCGGCTTTCATGATAGCGACGGATAGCCAGCAGGCCCGCGTATTCGCCCTGCGCGCCGGAGTTCGGCTGCATGCAGAGCGCATCATAACCTGTGAGTTGCACCAACCACTGTGACAGTTGGCCAATCATCTGCAGATAGCCGGTCGCCTGATCCGCCGGACAGAACGGATGTAAGCCCGCAAACTCAGGCCAGGTAATCGGGATCATCTCTGCCGCCGCGTTCAACTTCATGGTGCAGGAGCCCAGCGGGATCATCGCCTGGTTCAGCGCTAAATCTTTACGCTCCAGGCTATGCATATAACGCATCATCTCAGTTTCACTGTGATAACGGTTGAATACAGGGTGGGTAAGAATCTCATCTTTACGCAGCAATTCAACCGCCAGAGAATCGCTGCTGGCTGATAATACCGCGTCAAGCGCGTCAATATCCTGACCGTGATTGTCACCTGATAAAATGGCAAACAGGGCCACAATATCTTCCCGCGTCGTGGACTCATCCAGCGTAATTCCGACCGCATGGTGGATATCCGTACGCAGGTTAACACCAAAGCTCAGCGCACGATTGATCACTGCGGCCTTGTCGTCTACCTCAACCGTTAAGGTATCGAACCAGCGGGTATGACGCAGTTTCAGACCACTTTTTTTCAGACCGGCCGCCAGGATATCAGTCAGCCGATGAATACGACTGGCAATACGTTTCAGGCCGGTCGGACCATGATAGACCGCATACAAACTGGCGATATTGGCTAACAATACCTGTGAGGTACAGATATTCGAGTTGGCCTTTTCACGGCGGATATGCTGCTCGCGGGTTTGCATTGCCATACGCAGTGCCGTATTGCCCGCAGCATCACGTGATACGCCAATAATACGTCCCGGCATTGACCGTTTGTGCTCATCGCGTGCCGCGAAGAAGGCCGCATGGGGTCCGCCATAACCCATGGGTACGCCAAAGCGCTGTGCAGAACCAAATACGATATCAGCACCCTGTTTGCCCGGCGCTTCCAGCAGCACCAGCGACATAAAATCTGCGGCAACGCTGACCACAACCTTGCGACTTTTCAGCTCAGCAATTAGCGCGTTGTAGTTGTGAACTTCCCCGGTGGTGCCGACATACTGTAACAACACTCCGAAGAGATCCTGATGATCCAGCGCTTTCTCTGGCGAATCTACCAGTACCTCAAAACCAAAGGTGGCAGCACGCGTGCGCACCACATCCAGCGTTTGAGGATGGATATCATCGGCCACAAAAAACTTATTGGCATTTTTCAGTTTACTGACGCGCTTTGCCATCGCCATCGCTTCAGCGGCAGCAGTTGCTTCATCGAGCAGCGAAGCCGAGGCGATATCCAGCCCCGTCAGGTCAAGCGTCACCTGCTGAAAGTTAAGCAATGCCTCAAGACGGCCCTGAGAGACTTCCGGCTGATAAGGAGTATAAGCCGTATACCAGCCTGGATTCTCCAGCATATTGCGCAAAATCACTGGCGGCGTCAGCACCGAGGTATAGCCCATCCCGATATAAGACTTATAGACCTGATTCTGGCTGGCAATGGCTTTCAGCTCGGCCAGCGCCTGATGTTCGGTCAGGGCATCGCCAATCGCCGGCGGCCCGGGTAACTGAATGTCGGCGGGTACAATCGAAGCGATCAGATCGCGTAACGAACTGGCGCCGGTTGCTGCCAGCATTGCATTCTGTTGTTCCTGTGATGGGCCGATATGGCGGTCAATAAAGGCACCGTTGTGTTCAAGCTGGCTGAGAGTCTGGGTCATTAGCGGAAAATCCTGATGTTGAATAGCAGGGGCAGCGCCGCCAAATGCGCTAACGCTAGCGGCTCTGCCCGTTCGGGTACACGCAGCGCTGTATTCCCGAAATGGCAAATAAGATCGTCAGTTACTCATCAATACTGGCTTTATACGCATCGGCATCCAGCAGAGAATCGAGTTCAGATTCATCGCTGGGCTTAATTTTAAATAACCACCCGTCAGCGTAAGGTGCACTGTTAACCAATTCAGGCGAACCTTCCAGCGCCGTGTTGACGGCGACAATTTCGCCGCTGACGGGTGCATAGATGTCAGACGCTGCTTTAACGGACTCAGCTACCGCGCAATCATCACCCTGAGCGTAGCTATTGCCCACATCAGGCAGATCGACGAAAACCATATCACCGAGCAACTCTTGTGCATGCTCGGTGATACCGACGGTGTAAGTACCGTCGGTTTCTTTACGCACCCACTCATGGCTATCACGGTATTTCAGCTCATTTGGTACATTGCTCATCGTCACACTCTCCAGAATTAGAAAAAGTTACTGAGCGACCGGCTTACCGGCGCGCACAAAAATAGGTTTAGTGACACGTACCGGCATTTCGCGGTTACGAATCTGTACGACTGCATTATCACCAATGCTTGCAGGTACGCGCGCCAGTGCAATGCTACAGCCCAGTGTCGGAGAGAATGACCCGCTGGTGATGACGCCCTGCTGCAGATTACCCTGCTCATCAGTGAAACTGACCGGCAGAGCGTTACGCAGTACGCCTTTTTCCGTCATAATCAAACCAACCAGCTTGTCCGTGCCTTTCTGACGCAGGCTTTCCAGTGCTTCGCGACCGATAAAATCACGATCGGCAGGTTCCCAACTTATCGTCCAGCCCATATTGGCCGCCAGAGGAGAGATACTTTCATCCATCTCCTGGCCATACAGATTCATCCCCGCTTCTAAACGCAGCGTATCACGTGCACCCAAGCCAGCAGGCTTGACATCGGCGGCCAGCAGCCTCTGCCAAAATTCGACCGCCCGCTCTTTCGGCAGCGCTATTTCATAACCGGCTTCGCCGGTATAGCCGGTTGTCGCGATGAACAGTTCCCCCGCCTGCACGCCGAAGAAGGGCTTCATGCCGCTTACGGCCTTACGCTGCCCCTCATCAAACAGAGACTGCGCTTTATGCTGTGCATGGGGCCCCTGAATGGCAATGAGAGCCAGATCGTCGCGCTCCGTAAGCGCGACACCAAAGCGTTCTGCATGATGGCCGATCCAGGCGAGATCTTTTTCACGGGTTGCGGAATTCACCACTAAGCGGAAATGGTCTTCTGACATGAAATAGACAATGAGATCGTCAATGACACACGCAGAAGCATTAAGCATGCCGGAGTAGAGTGCTTTACCTGGCTGGGTCAGTTTGGCGACATCATTCGCCAACAGATAACGTAGAAATTCGCGGGTGCGTGCACCGTGCAAATCAACAATGGTCATGTGGGAGACATCAAACATTCCAGCATCATGACGAACCGCATGATGCTCATCCATTTGCGAGCCATAGTGTAATGGCATCATCCAACCATGAAAATCCACCATACGCGCACCGCAAGCCTGATGCTGTTCAAACAAAGGAGTCTGCTGAGTCATATCAATCCTGTGTATACCCGTCGTATCTCAAGCTACAGGTTTAGTGGCTGCCAGACCTTTAGCTGGCCAATTAGCGGCTAATGCTGCCCAAGCCGCTAAATGGGTTTCCCCCTATTTCGCCATCGCCCTGCAACCCGAATTCTTTAGGGTGTATAAGCGAGTTGTTCAGATGTTCCTTCCTATTTCACGCTGCAAATGAATTGCTTTGCCTGCGAGCTTAGCCCCTCCGCCACAGCGCAAACTACTCGGGTTCTGGTCGCGCTTTTATTCATCAAAGCATCCGACGCAAACGTTCTCTTTCATCTGAAGTTATCACCGAATGCAGTAATTAACCATAAGCTGTACGAGGGTGAAACGAGGTTGCACCATTACAACGCGCCAATGATATTGCAGAATTTTTAACTAAAAAAATGTGCCACATGGCACACAAATGACAACAAAACGCTAACAATTCAGGTTAATGATAAAGAAATAAAGCTAAAGAGATAAATAATCTGGTGAGCGAAAGTGTTTATGCATAAAAAATTTTAATGCGAAAATGTAGGTTAAATTAGAATATTTCAAATGATGGCAGGAATGGTGCAACATCATGCACCATCAAGGTAGATGCGCCTCTGAAATCGGGCTTGCCAAAAGCGTATGCAGGTGATGATACGTACATAAAAAAAGCGTCCGCACGTAGAACGTACGGACGCAGCACAGATTACATAGTTAAGACCAGAGCAGCGTTGCGCCTACCTCAACCATTCAGGTAAATCATGCAATCCCATTGCCTGTTTCAACAGCCGGGGTTTAATACCCGGCAACGTGTCGACCATCTTAAGTCCGACATCACGTAGCAGTTTCTTTGCAGGATGATTACCGGCAAACAACTCGCGAAACCCCTGCATACCCGCCAACATTAATGCAGCGCTGTGTTTACGGCTACGCTCGTAGCGGCGTAGATAAAGATGCTGCCCAATATCCTTTCCTTGTTGGTGCAGGCGTTTAATTTCGCCAATCAGTTCAGCAGCATCCATAAAGCCGAGATTGACGCCCTGCCCCGCTAATGGATGCACAGTGTGGGCAGCATCACCGACCAGCGCCAGGCGGTGAGCGGCAAAGCTGCGGGCATAGCGCCCCATTAACGGAAAGGTCTGACGTTCACTTTCCAACTGACACAACCCCAAACGCATATCAAAGGCGACGGAAAGCTGTTGATTAAATATATCATCAGGCATTGATTGCAGTCGGCTGGCTTCCTGCGGGGCAACCGACCAGACAATTGAACAGAGATGAGGGTCGCTCAACGGTAAAAAAGCGAGAATACCCTCACCGTGAAACACCTGACGCGCTACGGCATCATGCGGCTGTTCAGTCCGAATATTGGCCACCAATGCATGGTGATCGTAATCCCAAAATGTGAGTGGAATATCGGCTTTATTGCGCAACCAGGAATTGGCACCATCGGCAGCAATCAGCAAACGGGCGCTGAGCATACTGCCATCCTGCAGCGTAACAAACGCTTCGTTATCACCAAATGCTACCTGCTGCAATTGGGCGGGTGAAATTAAGGTGATATCACTCAGTTGACCCGCTTTTTGCCACAGCGCCTGATGGATCACCTGATTTTCGATGATATGGCCGAGATGCGGTAACCCCTGCTGCTCATCGTCAAAGTTAATATGGCCAAAGCTATCGCGATCCCATACCTCCATACCATGATAAGCGCTTGCCCGAAGCGCAAGTATCGCCGACCAGACATCAAGATGTCGTAATAGCCGCTCACTGGCCGCGTTAATTGCTGAAACGCGCAGGCCGGGTGCTGCAGTACGATCGATCTCTTGCGGCAAAGATTGCTCTAAAACCGCCACGCGCAGGCCGCTACCGTGCAATCCGCAAGCAACCGCGAGGCCGACCATTCCGCCACCGGCAATTGCTACGTCAAAAGTTTGCATTCAATCCCTCTTCTCAGCGCGCCACCCAGCCGAGCGTACGCTCAGCCAGAATATTGCGCATCAGCGGTAAATTATCCATCGCCATTAAGCCAAGGTTACGTCCGACAACCAGCGGCCCGTAACGATTGGCAAACAACCGTACCAGACCATCGGTAATACCAATCGTGGCCTGGCGATCCGGCTCACGGCGCTGTTGATAATGCTGTAATACGCCAAAGCTCCCCACATCCTGCTGCTGGCGATGTGCCGATGCTAAGGTTTCAGCCAGTGACATGACATCGCGCAGCCCAAGGTTAAACCCCTGACCAGCAATAGGATGAAGCGTTTGCGCCGCATTTCCAACCACGGCCAGCCGATGCGTAACGTTGCGCAGGGCCGTTTGCAGCGCCAGTGGATAGCTGAAACGCTGTCCGACATGGGTGATTTTGCCCAATCGCCAGCCAAATGCCTGTTGTAATTCACGCAAAAAAACCGCATCACTCCAGCCATCCACCCGACCTTTATGCGCCAGCGGATGACACCAGACCAGCGAGCAGCGCTCATCCGACATTGGCAATAGCGCAAGTGGGCCATGCGGGGTGAAACGTTCAAAAGCGCGGCCCTGATGCGGCAGTTGAGTTGATACGTTAGCAATAACGGCAACCTGCTGATACGCATCGCTCTGCCACTGAATACCGCACGAGGCGGCCAGCTTCGAACGCGTTCCATCCGCCGCTACCAGTAGGCTGGCATTAAGCTGTTCACCACTATCCAGCGTGACCGCCACCGACTGTAACGAGCGCGTAATTTGGTGCGCTGATGCCGGACAACGCAGCGTCACGCCCGGAGCCCGTTTTAATAGCGCGAATAGCCGCTGCCCGACATCATGTAACTCAACCACATAACCCAGAGCCGACACGCCATAATCCCTGGCGTCCAGCGAAACAGCGCCGACATGGCCACGATCGCTAACATGAACCTGGTTAATCGGCGTGGCACACTCCACCAGCGAAGGCCAAACATTGATGGCCGACAGTTGACGGCAGGTCCCTTCCGCCAGCGCTATCGCGCGACCATCATATCCTGGATGATTGCGTTTATTCGGTTCGCTGGCTTCAATTAATGTGACTGGCAAACTGCCCTGCGTCAGATGCGATATCGCCAGCGCCAGCGTCGCGCCCGTCATTCCGCCACCTGCAATAATTATGCTCATTATGCGTGTGCCGCCGCCATTAACGATTCAATTGCATCCGCATCTTTCACTACGCTGGCGGTCAGATTTTCATTGCCCGTCTCAGTAATAACAATGTCATCTTCAATACGGACGCCAATACCGCGGTATTGCGCTGGAACATCGGCATCCGGGGCAATATACAGGCCGGGTTCTACGGTTAGCACCATGCCCGGTTCAAGGATACGTCCCCGATCCGGAGTGCCATAATGCCCCACATCATGCACATCCAGCCCCAGCCAATGACTCAGTCCATGCATATAAAACTGGCGGTGTGCCATCTCGGCGATCAGTTGATCGATATCGCCCTTCATAACGCCGAGTTCAACGAGACCAGTGACCATTATACGTACGACTTCATCGTTGACTTCGCGGATGCTAATCCCCGGAGCAAAAAGCGTCAGAGACTTATTAAGCGATGCGAGAACGATATCGTAAATAGCGCGCTGCGCAGCAGTAAATTTACCATTAACCGGAAACGTTCGGGTGATATCCCCCGCGTAGCCATGAAGTTCACAACCGGCATCAATCAGTACCAGATCGCCATCACGCAGAGTGGATTCATTCTCGGTGTAGTGCAAAATGCAGCCGTTTTCTCCCCCGCCAACGATGGTGTTATAAGCTGGGAAACGCGCGCCGTGGCGATTAAATTCATGCTGGATTTCACCTTCCAACTGATATTCATACATGCCCGGTCGGCATGCCTCCATCGCCCGCGTATGCGCCAGTGCGCTAATCTCTCCGGCTCGACGCATAATGGCAAGTTCTTCCGGCGATTTAAACAGGCGCATTTCGTGCACCCACGGACGCCAGTCAGTCAGCGTATCCGGTGCCTGCATATTTTGCCGGAAACCACGACGCAGTTTTTCCAGAGCGCCAAAAACGATAGCATCCGCGCCTGCGTATTCCCCCTGTGCATGGTACACCGCGTCCAGGCCATTCAGTAATAGCGGTAGCTGTTCAGCGATACCATCAAAAGGGAGTGCCCGATCGACGCCCAGTTTTTCCGGCGCGGCATCCTGACCCAAACGGCGACCGGACCAGATCTCTGCATTTTTATCACGCGTACGATTAAACAGGACGCTGTGGTTATGGGTGTCATCACTTTTGATCAATACCAGCACGGCTTCAGGCTCGTTGAAGCCGGTGAAGTACCAGAAATCACTGTTTTGACGGTAGGGATATTCACTATCGGCGCTACGCGTAACTTCTGGCGCAGCAAAGATCACCGCAGCGCTGGCGGGGGCCATTCTGGAAAGCAGTGCCTGACGGCGCTGTAAGAACGCAGGTAGATTGATCACGTAAGACTCCCTGTTAAATTGACGTCTATTCAAGCGTAGAACATAGCATCGCTGCGGGCGATCAGTCGCCAGTTGCTGTCTGTATATGCCTGAAAATCAGGCAGCATGCCGGTGAGCCCTGCATACAAAATCACTCAAGCTATATCACGGCGGTCAATCTGCCCGCCCCGGGAACAAAAGATAAATACTGTGTTCGGGGAGACGCAGGGCACTGCTGACAGAACGCAACGTGAAGCATGACCTGTAATTAGTGTAGCGTCGGCTTCTGTATCTCCGGCGCGGTGACCACGGGACGCGTAAACGTATCATGGCACAGGAGCGCGGCGACACGCACATACTCGATAATCTCTTCCAGCGACTGCTCCAACTCTTCCTGATCTTCGTCTTCGTCGTAACCCAGTTGCGCAATGGTACGAAGATCGTCAATCGCCTCACCGGTTTCACCCGTTATTTTATCCAGTTTTGGCTGAGTCACACCGAGCCCTAGCAGGAAATGATTCACCCAGCCAGCCAGCGCATCAGCGCGGTCAAATACCGTGATATCGTCATCTTCGGGTAGATAAAGCTGGAAGAGAAAACCCTCATCTTCCAGCGTGTCGCTAAGGCTTTGATGTAACTGCTGCAATGGCTGTGATAGCGCCTGTGAGAACGCCAGGCCTTCGTTGGTCAGATCGTGAACCAGTGTTTGCCAGCTGCGATCCTGGTTACCGCCGCACAAGATACCGCTAATCAAACCATGCATTTCAGCCGGCGTCATACCGGTGCCCTGCTGCGTGAGGGCTGAAGCCAGAGTGTTATAATCTGGCATTGTGTTCTGTATAGACATACGTATTCATCATCGTTGGCAGGATAAGTTCGTGTTATGCTACCACCAGGTGCCTCGACGATTCCAGAAAGGGCTTGTTTCTTCTCTTTGGGGTATATATAGTGGCGCCCCTCCCTGCCCTCTGAGTGGCAAGGGCGAATGCGGGCGCAGTAATCAGTCAGGAAGGTGGCATGTCTGCACAACCGGTAGATATTCAAATTTTTGGCCGTTCATTGAGAGTGAATTGTCCGCCTGAACAGCAAGATGCGCTGAACATGGCTGCAGAAGATCTTAATCAACGGTTGCAAGATTTAAAAGTTCGCACTAGAGTCACAAATACAGAGCAACTGGTGTTCATTGCGGCATTAAATATTTGCCATGAACTGGCGCAGGAAAAAGTCAAAACACATGACTATGCGGCTAACATGGAACAACGCATACGGATGTTGCAACAGACCATTGAACAAGCATTGCTTGAGCAAGGTCGCATATCTGAACGTCAGGGTGCAAAGTTCGAATAACACTTCATGGTTAGCTGTGATACAGTAACGGTGAAGTAAATTTTCTCTGAGATGTTTGCAAGCGGGCCAGTCCCCTGAGCCGATATTTCATACCAACAGAATGTGGCGCTCCGCAACCTGTGTGCATGCTCGGTCCGTCCGAGAAGCCTGATGGTTACGACGACACATTCACCTTGAACCAAGGGTTCAAGGGTTACAGCCTGCTGCGGCATCTCGGAGATTCCCTTCTTTAAAAACGGCTACCCCGTTTCAGCCTTCGGGCGTATTGTTATCGCAACGAGTTCCTTATGACAGCGCTTACTCTGTTAAATCGACAGGACATTCGTCAGCATGTACGTCATCTGCGACGTGCACTTACTCAAGAACAGCAACAGCTAGCCGCACAGCAAGTGGCTGAACGTGCACTTCACTTTTCCCCCATTCAGCAGGCAGAACACATTGCCCTGTTTCTTTCCGTTGATGGTGAACTGAATACCCATCCGCTTATCGCTGCGCTGTGGCAACAAAAGAAAAAAGTGTATCTGCCGGTACTACATCCGTTTGCGCATGGGCAATTGCTTTTTATCCGCTATGATCCAGATACACCGCTCACACCTAATCGCCTGCGCATTCCGGAGCCTCAGCTGAATATTTTGCACCTCATCCCACTGAGCCAACTGGACGTTGTTGTCGTGCCTCTGGTGGCTTTTGATTTTCGGGGGCAACGCTTAGGGATGGGGGGAGGATTTTATGACCGAACCCTACAAAACTGGCAGCAACATAACCTGTTACCGGTCGGCATCGCGCATGATTGTCAGCACGTGACACAATTACCGGTGGCGGAATGGGATGTACCGCTTCCGGCGGTGATCACGCCTTCGACGATCTGGCAATGGTGAAAGCAGGATGCTGAATGAATAAAAAAGAGGAGCCGTATTTGCTCCTCTCTTGCCTATTCACCCATACGATCAGTACAGCAAACGCGCACGCGTTGTACCAGGAATCGCTTTCATCAGCTGCAACGCCTTGTCCGCGACCTCGTGAGAAGCATCGATATCGATAACCACATAGCCAATTTGCGGTGTAGTTTGCAGATACTGGGCCGCGATATTGATCCCTTGCTCGGCAAAAATTTGGTTAATTGCCGTCAGAACCCCGGGGCGATTTTCATGGATATGTAGCAGACGGCTTACATTATTGCCATGCATTGGCAGTGACGCCTCCGGGAAGTTCACCGCAGAGAGCGTAGAACCGTTATCCGAATACTTCGCCAGTTTGCCTGCCACCTCAATACCGATGTTTTCCTGCGCTTCCTGAGTCGACCCACCGATATGCGGCGTCAGAATCACGTTATCGAATTCACATAGCGGTGAACTGAAGGGATCGGTATTGGTTTCAGGCTCTACCGGGAACACGTCAATTGCCGCTCCGGCCAAATGCTTATTAGCTAACGCTTCGCACAACGCAGGAATATCCACAACGGTACCGCGTGCCGCATTGATAAGCAGTGCACCCGGCTTCATCAGCGCCAGTTCCTGAGCACCCATCATATTTTGCGTAGAGGCCGTTTCCGGCACATGCAAACTGACAATATCGCTCATATTAAGCAGATCAGAAAGGTGGCGAACCTGGGTGGCATTCCCCAGCGGGAGTTTATTTTCAATATCGTAGAAGAAAACGTGCATGCCAAGGCTTTCCGCCAGTACGCCAAGCTGCATACCGATATGCCCATAGCCAATGATACCGAGCTTTTTACCACGCGCTTCATAAGAACCGACTGCCAGCTTATTCCAGATACCGCGATGGGCCTTGGCGTTGGCTTCCGGAATGCCACGCAGCAGCAGTAACAGCTCGCCGATGACCAGTTCAGCAACAGATCGGGTATTGGAAAAAGGCGCATTGAAAACCGGGATCCCGCGCATGGCCGCCGCAGTCAGGTCAACCTGATTCGTTCCGATACAAAAACAGCCCACCGCAATCAGTTTATCTGCGGCAGCAAAAATATCTTCTGTCAGTTGCGTACGCGAACGGATGCCAATGAAATGCGCATCACGGATGGATTCTTTCAGTGACTCGCTGTCCAGCGCGCCCTTATGGAATTCGATGTTGGTATAGCCTGACGCACGCAAATTATCCAACGCGCTCTGGTGAACACCTTCCACCAGCAGGAATTTAATTTTGTCTTTCTCCAGTGATACCTTTGCCATTTCCCGACCTTATTTTGCAGACTTCAGATGTGACTCGCTTGCCCGGTATCTTTCACGATACTGCCGGCATTTCCCCGTATTCAACACAGACAATCGTTTGCCTGGAACATATGAGATAACCGCCTGGCTGCATCCCGGATACGAGCGGGTATAAGCCAGCCTTCTGCCAAAATATCAAAAATTACGCCCGCGGCAACACAAAGGATTGTTTTACTGCCTGCATATCGGCGTTATGACGCCAGGCATCACGGGAGAATATACCGGGGCAATCTCACTGCTCAGTACGATAGCGCATCAGGTCAAAGCTATGTGATATAAGTCACTAAATTTAACCTGATGCAGAAAAGATATTTTTTATCGAAATTATTGTACCGGCCAGGCAATCAAATGGGAGATTCTCTCCGTCAAACGCCAACTGCGTCAGAGCGATAAAATTCCCTGATAACAGTTAGCCGCGATAAACCTTAACGCCGGACGCAGTACCAATGAGTGCAACATCTGCAGCACGATTAGCAAACAACCCAACAGTAACAACACCTGCGAGAGCATTGATCGCTTTTTCTAACGCGATCGGTTCCATAATCTGTAAGTTATACACATCCAGAATGATGTTACCGTTATCGGTTACTACATTTTGTCGGTATTCAGGTCGTCCACCCAGCTTAACTAATTCCCTTGCAACATAGCTGCGAGCCATCGGGATCACCTCAACAGGTAGAGGAAAACGTCCCAAAATATCAACACGCTTAGACTCGTCAGCGATACAGATGAACGTATCCGCCACCGCCGCGATAATTTTTTCCCGTGTAAGCGCCGCACCGCCCCCCTTGATCATTTCCATCTGATGGTTAATTTCATCGGCGCCATCAACATAAATCGATAATGCATCAATCTCATTCAGATCAAACACCTGAATGCCCAGATGCTTCAGCTTCGCCGTGGAATCTTCCGAGCTGGAAACCGCACCTTCAATCTGATGCTTTATCGATCCCAACGCATCGATAAAATGAGCGGCGGTAGACCCCGTCCCAACGCCCACAACCGTACCGGGCTTCACATAATCCAGAGCCGCCCATCCAACCGCTTTTTTAAGTTCATCCTGCGTCATGGTATTTTTAAACCTGTTCTGCACGTAAGTGTGGTTAGTATATACCCTAAATAATTCAAGTTGCAGGTTCATCATCCTTCAGGATCTGGGCCGGAATAAACGACTGACGTGGCCAGATGCGCGATTAGCGCGCCATATTTAGCTAAACACTCTTCTGAAAAGTCGGTTTGTGTGAAAATACGCTTCGCGTCAGCCATCGGCCCGCGCCGATGCAACTTCAACTTTTTAAGGTATAGTGCAGACACCATCGCTGAAGGAGGATATAAAAACTAATGAAACGCCCGGATTATCGAACGCTTCAGGCGCTGGATTCTGTGATTCGCGAACGCGGTTTTGAGCGTGCCGCGCAAAAGCTGTGTATTACCCAATCTGCCGTTTCACAGCGGATCAAACAGCTGGAAAATATGTTTGGCCAGCCCCTACTGGTTCGAACCGTACCGCCACGGCCAACCGAACAGGGACAGAAACTGCTGGCGTTACTACATCAGGTCGAGTTACTGGAAGAAGAGTGGCTGGGCGATGAGAACGGTGGGACTACGCCGCTACTGCTGTCGCTAGCGGTCAACGCCGACAGCCTTGCTACATGGCTGCTGCCTGCGCTAAAAACGGTCCTCACTGACTCGCCGGTACGGCTTAATCTCCAGGTTGAGGATGAAACCCGCACCCAGGAACGCCTGCGCCGTGGTGAAGTCGTTGGTGCGGTTAGTATTCAACCACAGCCGCTGCCAAGCTGCCTGGTTGATCGTTTAGGTGCACTGGACTATTTGTTTGTTGGTTCGAAAGACTTTGCTGACCGTTATTTCCCAAACGGGGTCACCCGCTCCGCGTTACTTAAAGCGCCAGCCGTTGCTTTCGACCACCTTGATGATATGCACCAGGCTTTTCTGCAGCAAAATTTTGACCTTTCTCCCGGTAGCGTCCCTTGCCATATCGTTAACTCTTCAGAGGCATTCGTGCAGCTGGCACGCCAGGGGTCAACCTGCTGTATGATCCCGCATTTGCAGATAGAAAAAGAGTTAGCCAGCGGCGAACTGATCGACCTGACACCAGGTCTGCTGCAGCGCCGCATGCTTTACTGGCATCGTTTTGCCCCGGAGAGCCGTCTGATGCGCAGAGTAACCGATGCCCTCTTAGCACATGGTCACCGCGTACTCCGCCAGGATACAGCATAAAAAAAGCCGGAAATTCCCGGCTTAAGCAAAAAGATAACGCAGGCGCCAATGCCCAAACAACTCGGGCTGGCGGGCTTGTGACGAAAAAATATTTTGTCAGCCGCCCGCTCTGGCAGCGTTATTGATTACGCTGGATTTCGAACACTACATCCACTTTATCGTCAAAATGGATGCTCTGTTTTTCATAGGTTTCAGCAGCAGATGCCATGGGCGCTGCATCAGCGGATTTATACATACGGGCAATCGGCATCGGTTGGTAGTTCGCTACGTGGTAGCGAATACTGTAAACCGGGCCCAGCTTCGCATTAAAACCTTCCGCCAGCACCGCAGCCTGCTGTGTTGCATTATCAATAGCCGCTTTACGCGCCTTATCTTTATAGGCATCCGGGTTGGCCACACCCAACTCAACAGAACCAATTTCATTCAAACCTGACTTGAGTGCGCCATCCAGCAGATCGTTTAATTTATCTAACTGACGCAGGGTAACCTCAACCTGGCGTACTGCACGGTAACCTTTAAGTATTGATTTCCCTTCTTTGGTGTAATCATACTCAGGCTGAGTGCGCAAATTGGCTGCATCGATATCTTTTTTCTCAATGCCATTTTTTTGCAGGAAGTCAAAATACTGAGCCACCCGCGTATCTGCCTGTTTTTTGGCTTCTGCTGCATCTTTTGACGAAACATTAACCTCAATAGACAGCGTCGCAATATCCGGCGTAGCATCAACGCTCGCCTGCCCGGACGTGACAACATGCGGCCCATTTGGCAACTCATCTGCCTGCGCAGCGAACGGTAATGCTGCGCTCCCCACTAATGCGGCTAAAGCCAGTGCTTTAAATTTCACCTGAGGTCCTCCTTGAAGACATATTAAGATTCTGTTTACTCTGAAAACAGCTACGGCAAATACAGCTCAGTGTATTACTCGCCCTTCGATAGCCTAACCGCATCGGCATACTCCAAACGGTCAGCCGACCCAGGCAACGTCAAGCATAGCGAATTACGTTAAACGTCAATATGCGTGCTTCTCTGAGTTTTCTTTCCGACAAAAGTTCTTTTTACTCATCGATTTTACTCTACCTGATATCGTTGGCAGGCCAGTAATCCGACTCAAATAATCCATTACATCAATGAAGCCCAGCAATACTCTGAAGGGCCAGTCGGACGGCAATCCCCCACATCACCAATCCCACAAGCATATTTATAATGCGCTGAGCATTATGCCTGCGTAGCCGTGGTGAGAGCCAGGACGCCAGAAGCGCTAAACCAAAGAACCACAGAGCAGAGGCGCTGATCGTACCCAGAGCGAACCATCGCCTTGCTTCAGCCGGGAGTTGTCCTCCCAGGCTGCCCAGCACCACAAATGTGTCCAGATAAACATGCGGGTTCAGCCAGGTCACTGCCAGCATGGTGAAAATAATACGCCAGCGTCCTGGTATCAGGATCGTTTCGTCCGCGATCGCAATATCGCCACTTACAGCAGCACGTAATGCGCTCCAGCCGTACCATAATAGAAACGCCACCCCACCCCATGTAATAATGTTCAGCAACAGGAGTGACTGATGCAGGAGGGCACTTCCACCGAAGATACCTGCGCAAATTAGCATGACATCACTCAACGTGCACAGACTCGCTGTCATCAAGTGATACTGCCGCTTTATCCCCTGATTCATGACAAACGCATTTTGTGGTCCAAGCGGCATGATAAGCGCAGCACCCAACATAATGCCTTGAAAATAAACTATTAACACAGTATGCCCCCGACATTTAATCCGATGCCGGGGAGTTTACCGGGAATTAATTATTAGCGGAAACTTTAAAATTTAATGCACCATTAACCAAACTAATGTACCGACCATGTAATTCTGGCCCGCCATGATTAGGCTTCAGTACGCGGAATCTCAGGTGTAGCTGGCGTCTGTTCAGCGGATTTATTGTGATGCAAGTGCACATCCATTTGTGGATAAGGGATGCCAATATTTTTACTGTCCAGGGTCCGTTTGAAATTGGCCATCAGGTCCCAGTAAACGCTTTGCAAGTCACTGCTTTTGCTCCAGCAGTACACCACAAAGTTTAGTGATGAGGGTGCCATTTCTTTCAGCCCAATCAGAATACCTCGATCCTGAATAACCCGATCATCGGCTTTCACCACATCAAGCAGCAGTTGCTTCACTTCATCCACATCCGCATCATAGGCCACTCCAATCGTGAACTCATTGCGGCGTACTGGCTCACGCGAGTAGTTAATAATATTGCCTGCGATGATTTTGCCGTTTGGCACAACAACAATACAGCCATCAGCGCTGCGCAGCGTAGTCGAGAAAATCTGCACGTTGATTACGGTACCGCTCACCCCACCCAGATCGACATACTCACCGGTACGGAACGGACGGAAGGTCACCAATAAAACCCCTGCGGCCAGGTTCGACATAGAGCCTTGCAGTGCAAGAGCAACCGCAAAACCGGCGGCTGCCAACGCGGCGATGACTGACGCTGTTTGCACTCCAACACGACCTAACGCAGCGATCAGGGTAAAAGCAATGATGCCATAACGAACCAGTGCGGAGAGGAAATCAGCGACCGTTGCATCAAGCTTTCTCGCGACTAACAGCTTGTTAATGCCATTCGAAACTACGCGCGCCACAATAAAGCCAATAACGATAATGACAATCGCGGCCACGATATTGACCACATAACTGAGCAGCAACGCCTGGTTACGCACCAGCCAACCGCCCGCGTTGTTAATACCATCGACCACGTTTAAATCTTCCATATAGTAACCCTATAGTGAACCCCAACGGGAAATGACCTCATATTGTCAGTAAATTCTGACAACCCTCGGTGAAGCGTACTCAAAAATCGGTGTACTGCCAAATCGGTATGAGGCGGGGGCCTGTAACGAAACAAGCCAGCGGCAATGCTGGCTTGTCTATTGATGCGGATATTTTTTTATGACAAAAAGTTACAACAGCGCCACTTTCACAGCAGCCCGGGCAATATCCAGATCCTGTTCCATCGTTGCGCCAGAAACACCAATCGCGCCGAGAAAGCGCTGCTGCTTATCATAAATCACCACGCCGCCACCTATTCCTATTAACCCGCCATTGCTGTTCTCAAGCGAGTAAGCTGGCGCACCCGGAATAAAATTGGCGCCAACACAATGGCTATCGTCCTGAAACAACGCTGCCGTCTTAGCTTTACGCTGCGCAATATCGATGGTCGCCAGAAATGTTCCATCCATCCGTATAAAAGCTAACGGGTGCGCGGCATCATCAAGAATGCTGATACAAACCGGCGGATAGTTGTGCTTCGCAATAAATGCTCTGGCTTCGGCAATAATGGATTCAGCCATCGCTAACGTGAGTTTCACCTGTTGATATTCCTGTTGTTATCATTAGCACAGGGCATCAGCGTGAGTCGCTGATGCCCGGATTCTTAACGTTGCTTACGGCTGTCGGCTAACGCCCATCCATGAATAAGCAACCCACCTATCGCCAGCAATGCGCCAACCCAACCGGTCGAGGACCAGCCCATACCGGCAGAGATGGTGATCCCCCCCAACCATGCTCCCAATGCGTTGGCAACATTAAATGCGGAGTGGTTCATTGCTGCCGCCAGCGTTTGTGCATCTCCGGCAACATCCATTAAACGCGTCTGTAATACCGCAGAGAGCGCAACGATAGTGCCAATCAGCAGAATATTTATCGGCCCTATCCACGCGCTATGTGCGGTAAAGGTGTAAGCCCCCAGAATTAACGCAGCCCAAATAAGCACCCGGCGGATAGTCGGCTCCATTGCCCGATCGCCCAACTTCGCGCCGATAATGTTGCCACTAATCATGCCCACGCCAAAAAGTGCCAGAACCACGGGAATAAGACTTTCCGGTAAATGAGCCAGTTCCAGCATGGCGGGCTTCACATAGCTGAAAACAGAAAACAGGCCGCCGGTTCCGATGGCACCAATCCCCAACGTCAGCAATACCTGTTTGCGTTTAAACGCAGACAATTCACGCAGCGGACTGGCCGACTTATCTCCCGGTTGATAGGGCACCCACAGATACACCAGCAACATCGTCAGCACGCCGAGTGCGCCAACAATGGCAAAAGCCGAACGCCAGCCAAACAATTGGCCAATCGCCGCCACCATCGGTACACCCAGCAGTGTGGCAACCGTCAATCCCATCAACACCATCGCAACGGCTTGAGTACGCCGCCGCCGATCGACCAGACTGGCTGCCACCAATGCAGCTACGCCGAAAAAAGCGCCGTGCGGAAAGCCCGCCATAAAACGGGCGGCCGCCATCGTCATAAACGTTGGCGCATAGCTGCTGAGTAAATTACCAATGGAGAACAATCCCATCAGGATCATCAAAAAGTTGCGGCGAGGCCAGCGTGCGCCCAGTACCGCCAGCAGGGGAGCACCAATAACAACACCCAACGCATAGATGCTAATTAAGTGTCCGGCATCGGGTATGCTGATATTAAGTCCTTTTGCCGCATCGGGGAGTAGCCCCATAATGACAAATTCGCCGGTACCAATCGCAAATCCCCCCATCCCCAAGGCAAACAGCGCTTTACGATAACCCGGCTGATAGCTGTCCGTAGATTGATCAAGAACCGGTTCATCCGGCGAGAGTTGTTGTTCAGTCAATGTCATAAGTATGTTTCAGTTAAAAGTATACGAACGAAAAACCGGGGTGTTCTGCTGCGAACGCCCCGGTTTATGCAGGTAATAAGGGTAGATAATCGTTAAATAATCAGTTCTTACGTACCGGTGGTGCCATAAATTCTGGTCCAATCGGCTGAGGAATATGACGAGTCAGAATCGCGTCAATATCCGCCATATCCTGCGCCGTCAAACGCCAGCCAAAAGCATCATTAACGCCCTGGAGCTGTTCCGGACGACGGGCGCCCCACAACGCGATGGTCGGGCCATTATCCAATACCCAGCGAATTGCAAGGGCCAGAATACTTTTCCCGTAACGTTCATGAGCTAGCTGCTTCAGCTCTTCAACCGCGGCAAGGTAATGTCCAAAATGGGGTGCCTGGAATTTAGGATCGAAGCTACGCAAGTCATCGTTATCGAAGGTGGTATCCTGCTGCATACGGCCAGAAAGCAGGCCACGACACAGGGCACCATATGCCAGCACGACCAACTGATGCTGTTGGGCATAAGCAAACAGGTCGTTCTCTGCATCACGTTCAAACAGGTTATATGGCGGTTGTAACGTGGCTAGCGATGCAGCAGAACGGAACTTCTCCATTTGCTCAAGCGAGTAGTTACTCACACCGATCGCAAGAATTTTGCCTTCCTGCTTTAATTTTTCCATCTCGGCGGCAGTTTCCTCAATCGCCACCAGCGGATCAGGCCAGTGCACCTGATAGAGATCGATATAATCAGTGCGCAACCTGCGCAGTGAATCTTCTACCTCTGCACGAATACGTGCCGGAGAAGAATTACGCACGATCTTACCGTCCTTATCCCAGTCCAGTGTCACTTTAGTGGCAATCACTACGCGCTCGCGAATACCTTCCAGCGCTTTACCGACCACAGATTCAGAGTGCCCTAATCCATATACCGGTGCGGTATCAATCAGGTTAATTCCCTGATCAACTGCCTGACGCAGGGTTGCGATCGACTGTCCATCATCCGCTCCGCCCCACATCGAACCACCAATGGCCCATGTTCCTAATGCAATTCGGGATACTGGCTGAGGAATACCTGGAATCTGAAGGGTTTCAATAGTCATATATTATGCTCCGGGAGGGTTTAAGGTAGAGTATACCTCATCTATCGTTGAACTATTTTCAACGGTCCCTTGAGATATTACGCATTTACCCCCCACGCTATGACGGCGAAAGGGGCATCGACGCTATGGGGAGTAAGTAGGACATGCCTTCACTGACGCGCAGTGAGTTAGCGGATTTGAACGTATTTACCGCCGTGTGTCGACGGAAAAGCTTCAGGCTAGCGGCGGCGGAGCTGGGGGTTTCCACCTCGGCAGTGAGCCATGCCATTCGCGGGCTGGAAGAGCGACTCGGCGTGAAGTTACTTAACCGTTCGAGCCGGTCGGTTGCTCCTACCGAAGCCGGTTTGGCACTGGTAGAACATTTGGAGACGGGTTTCAACTTTATTAATAGCGCACTAGCCCGGCTGGAACAGTACCGCGAATCCCCGGTAGGGCGATTGCGTATTAATATCCCGCGGGATGCATCACGCCTGCTTTTTGGCCCGATTCTGGCGCAGTATACGGCGGCATACCCAAAAGTACAGCTGGAAATCACCGTCGAAGATAAGTTGGTCGACATCGTCAGTAGCGGGTATGACGCTGGCGTCCGTTACGGTGAAAGCGTACCGCGCGATATGATCGCGATGCCGCTGACAAAGAAACTTAAGTGGGTCATCGTCGCCTCCCCGGACTATTTACGCCGACGCGGCCGGCCGAATACGCCAGCCGACCTGCTTAACCATGACTGTGTTCGCATGCGCATAGGCGATGAGGTTATTTATAAGTGGGAGTTAGGCAATGGCAGTAATGCGTGCCAGTTAGACGTTCCTGGTTCACTGACGGTTAATGAAACTGATATGGTGATTGATGCTGCGCTGGGGGGAGTCGGCCTTGCGTATTGTTTAGAGCTATACGCACAACCGTTTATCGCACGCGGGGAACTGGAGGTCGTAATGCCTGAATGGGCAACGCTGGGTGAACCCATTGTGATGTATTACCCCAGTCGCAGGCAGGTTCATCCCGGGCTTAAGCAACTCACAGAGATGATTCGTAATCGTAATCTGAAGTGATAAAAGCTCGTGCCAGCGACACTACTTGATAAAAAAAGGCCCCGAAGGGCCTTTTTTGCACATCACGAGATTAAAGCACGTCTACCGCATTCAATTCTTTGAATGCTTGCTCCAGGCGCACAATCATTGAAGCCTGAGCTGAACGCAACCAAACGCGTGGATCGTAGTATTTCTTATTCGGTTTATCTTCGCCTTCCGGGTTGCCCAGTTGTGCTTGCAGATAACCTTCGTTCTTTTTGTAATACTGCAGGATACCGTCCCAGGTTGCCCATTGAGTATCGGTATCGATATTCATTTTGATCACACCGTAGCTGATAGATTCTTCAATCTCAGCAGCAGAAGAACCGGAACCACCGTGGAAAACGAAATCCAGCGAGTTATGCGGCAAGCCATGCTTCTTGCTGACAAATTCCTGGGAGTTATGCAGAATTTTTGGCGTCAGTTGCACGTTACCAGGCTTGTAAACACCGTGTACGTTGCCGAATGATGCGGCAATGGTGAAACGTGGACTAATAGCGTTCAGTTTTTCATACGCATAGTCAACGTCTTCCGGTTGGGTGTACAACGCAGAGCTGTCCATATGGCTGTTATCTACGCCATCTTCTTCACCACCGGTGCAACCCAGTTCGATTTCCAGCGTCATGTTGATTTTCGCCATGCGTGCCAGATAGTTACTACAGATTTCGATATTTTCTTCCAGTGACTCTTCTGACAGGTCGATCATATGAGAAGAGAACAGCGGCTTACCGGTTTTGGCAAAATGCGCTTCACCGGCATCCAGCAGACCGTCGATCCACGGCAGCAATTTTTTCGCGCAGTGGTCAGTGTGCAGAATGACGGGAACGCCATAGTGTTCAGCCATCTGATGTACGTGATGCGCACCTGAGATAGCTCCCAGGATAGCCGCTGCCTGCGGCTTATCAGATTTCAGGCCTTTACCAGCGATAAATGCGGCACCGCCGTTAGAGAACTGAATAATAACCGGCGCTTTCACTTTCGCAGCCGTTTCCAACACTGCGTTAATGGAATCGGTACCCACGCAGTTTACCGCTGGCAGAGCGAATTTGTTTTCTTTCGCGATTTTAAAAATTTTCTGAACATCATCACCGGTGACAACGCCAGGTTTTACGAAATCAAAAATTTTAGACATGCTTTTTGTCCTGTTTCATTGGCCCTCACCTTTCGGCAACGGGAAAAAGAAGTCGGTTCAGCTTACCTCGACAGGCGAGGACAAGCGTGATAGCGGGAAAACTGCCCCGCCTCAAAAGTGACTTACTGCTTTGCACGCTCTTCCAGCATGGCAACCGCTGGTAAGACTTTACCTTCTACAAACTCAAGGAAGGCACCGCCGCCGGTTGAGATGTAGGAGATTTTATCTTCGATACCAAACAGATCGATCGCCGCCAGCGTATCACCGCCACCGGCAATGGAAAATGCTTCGCTGTCGGCGATAGCATTGGCAATGATTTCAGTACCTTTACGGAAATTAGGGAACTCAAATACGCCAACCGGGCCATTCCATAGAATGGTTTTTGCTTCTTTCAGCAATTTCGCCATAGCCAGCGCGGTGTCGTCACCGAAGTCCATGATCTCTTCATCGTCTGCAACTTCAGAAACCTTTTTCACCGTTGCCGGGGCTGTTTCAGAGAATTCCGTACCTACGCGAGAATCAGTTGGTACGGGAATACCATGCTCATCACGCAGCTTTTTCGCCGCCGCCACAAAATCCGGTTCATACAGAGATTTACCGACGTTGTTGTCGATAGCAACAAATGTATTCGCAATGCCGCCGCCAACGATAACGGTATCAGCGATATTGACCAGCGATTGCAACACATCAAATTTAGTGGACACTTTAGAGCCCCCCACCACGGCAACCATTGGACGTGCAGGGGTTTTCAATGCTTTACCCAGGGCTTCCAGCTCTGCTGACAGCAGCGGGCCAGCACAGGCAACCGGAGCAAACTTGCCAACACCGTGAGTTGAAGCCTGTGCGCGGTGCGCGGTACCAAAGGCATCCATCACGAATACATCGCACAGCGCAGCGTATTTCCTGGAGAGGGCTTCGTCGTCTTTTTTCTCACCCTTGTTAAAACGCACGTTTTCCAGCACAACCAGCTTACCAGCGGTCAGTTCAACACCGTCCAGGTAATCTTTCGCCAAAGAAACGTTATCTGCACCTAATTTATCTTTCAGGTAATTAACCACAGGCAACAGAGAAAACTCTTCGCTATATTCACCTTCAACTGGGCGTCCCAGGTGAGATGTCACCATCACTTTAGCGCCCTGCTGCAAAGCCTTTTCGATTGTGGGCAAAGAAGCACGGATACGTGCATCCGACGTCACTTTCCCTTCTTTGACTGGCACGTTTAAATCCGCACGGATCAGAACACGTTTACCAGCAAGATCCAGATCGGTCATCTTAATTACAGACATGGTGAACCCTCTCGTTGATTCTCTTAAGTTTTGCCAGGCGCAAACCGCGCCTTACCTGAAACCGCTTGCGGCCATTGCTAACGTGGTGTCGAGCATTCTGTTAGCAAAGCCCCATTCGTTATCGCACCAGACTAAGGTTTTAATCAGGTGCTGACCGCTGACCCGCGTTTGCGTACCATCCACTATGGCACTGTGCGGATCATGGTTAAAATCAATTGAGACTAACGGCAATTCCGTATAGTCAACTATACCACTAAATGCCCCTTCTGCCGCGTTTTGCAGTAAGCCGTTAACGTCATTTGCGCTCACCGATTCACGTACGCTAACGCTCAGGTCAATCGCCGTCACGTTGATCGTTGGCACTCGCACGGCAATGGCTTCAAACCGATCGTTAAATTTCGGAAAAAACCGGGTAATGCCGGCAGCAAGCCGCGTATCAACGGGAATAATAGACTGGCTGGCCGCGCGCGTACGACGTAAATCCGAATGATAAGCATCGATCACTTGCTGATCGTGCATGGCGGAGTGAATCGTGGTGACCGTGCCCGATTCAATGCTGAAAGCATCATCCAGCAACTTGATGATCGGAATAATGCAGTTGGTGGTGCAAGAGGCATTGGATACGATGCGATCATTGCGTTTGAGGGTAGCTTCATTGACGCCAAAAACCACCGTTGCATCAAGGTCATTGCCTCCGGGATGAGAAAACAGCACCTTCTTCGCACCCGCCTGGAGATGCGCTTCGCCATCTTCCCGGCTGCCATAGACACCGGTGCAATCCAGCACCACATCCACGTTCAATTCGCGCCAGGGCAAATCGGCGATTTCGGCATGGTGCAGGATACGCAGGGTATCTTCCCCTATCCACAATAAATCACGCTCTTGCCGGACATCCCATGCAAAACGGCCATGGCTGGTATCATATTTCAGCAGATGTGCCATGCCTGAGGCTTCCGCTAACTCATTGATGGCAACCACTGTTATTTCTGCCCGGCGCCCGGTTTCGTACAGTGCACGTAGCACATTACGCCCGATGCGACCAAAGCCGTTAATAGCAATACGAACGGTCATATCACTCCTGCATCAGAATCCATGAAATAAACGAGGCAATAGCCTGGGCCACGCGTTTCTATTTGTACAGGGAATTCTCTCGCAACAACATTCGTCACAGCTGCCGCGCAAACAACAACTGAAACGGTTCAGCCAGAATAATAGTAATCAGGAATAATTGGAATGAGACAGATCAATAGCACGATAAAGTTCTGACGAAGATCACAATAAATGCACAAGAACGAACAAAAAACGCTCAATAAGATAATCGTTCATAGTAGGCTATACTCGCCCCGATTCATACGGTCAGAGGTCATCAGCAATTCTGAAGTATGAGGGGTAAATTAAGGAAATAGATCACGTCAGCTGGAGATTGTTTCTGCCGAACGGATAGCGGAACTGCGCACTCTGCGTTGTTAACAGAACAGGGATATGAATTACAACCTTCTTTGGTTTGTCTGGCTAATTTGGGCTGCGGGCCTGGTTGCTTACTGTCTGAAAGGAAACCATGCGTTGCCATTGTGGCGTGGCCTGAGCGCACCCTCTTTTTCTGCCATGACTGTCGTTATTACCACACTCGGAATAGTTGTTTTTAACAAGGGAATGAAGATGTTTAAACGTAAAGAAAATACGATAAAGTCCATTGAAAATGACTTTTTTACCTCCCCACCGTCCGATGATAATCGCAGCAGCGATCCCAATCACCTCACCGATAACGCAGAGGCAGCAATACAGGCGGCGAGCCCTATGGATGCAACAACAATCCCGGAAAGTTGCCATTTAACGGGCGAAATTAATGCAACGGGAGATGTTCACATAAGCGGTTCAATTAAAGGAATTATTCGTTCTGAAAAAACAGTTTATGTCCTGTCTGAAGGAAAAGTCGATGGTGAAATCACTGCCGATAAAATTGAAGTGACGGGTTCACTGACCGGTCTGTGCCGCAGTCGCGAAGTCGCGATAAACGTAAATGGATTTGTCGACGGGACAATTGAGTGCGAAGCGTTGTCGATCAATAAAAAAGGCCGCTTTTATGGTGTGTCTAAACCCTTTAGCACCCAGACGGTAACGGATAAGGCTTCCGGCACAAAGCGCCCTGCCGAACCCTATATCGTGGAGACGCTCTCCAGAATTGAAGAACAGATCAAACCGTCTTAGCGGCGATCTCTCCGGCACTTAGCCCGGTTATTCATACAGAGATATAACGGAGTTCGCCTGCATGCAGGCGAACTCCCGGGAATTACAGCAGCTCTTTCGCTTTTGCTACCACGTTTTCCACCGTGAAGCCAAACTCTTTAAACAGCAGTTCTGCTGGTGCCGATTCACCAAAGCTGGTCATACCGACGATCGCACCATTCAGGCCGGTGTACTTAAACCAGTAATCAGCAATACCGGCTTCGATGGCCACACGAGCACTAACCGCTTTTGGTAGCACGGATTCACGATAAGCCGCGTCCTGTTTGTCAAACGCATCCGTAGACGGCATCGACACCACCCGAACATTACGCCCTTCAGCAGTCAGTTTATCGTACGCACCAACAGCCAGTTCAACCTCTGAACCGGTCGCAATCAGGATCAGCTCAGGCTTACCACCTTCACAATCTTTCAGCACGTATGCGCCACGCGCCACGTTTGCTAACTGCTCAGCGGTACGATCCTGCTGAGCCAGATTCTGACGGGAGAAGATTAACGCCGTTGGGCCATCCTGGCGTTCAATGGCATATTTCCACGCCACGGCAGATTCGACCTGATCACACGGACGCCAGGTACTCATATTTGGCGTAACGCGCAGGCTGGCAAGCTGTTCAACCGGCTGATGGGTTGGACCATCTTCACCCAGCCCAATAGAGTCATGGGTGTATACCATCACCTGACGAATTTTCATCAGCGCAGCCATACGCACAGCGTTACGTGCGTATTCTACAAACATCAGGAACGTGGCGGTGTAAGGCAGGAAACCACCGTGCAGAGCAAGACCGTTAGCAATAGCGGTCATACCAAACTCACGCACGCCATAGTGGATATAGTTACCGGCACTGTCTTCATTGATTGGTTTAGAGCCAGACCACATCGTCAGGTTACTTGGAGCCAGGTCAGCTGAGCCCCCCAAATATTCTGGCAACAGTTTACCGAAAGCTTCAATCGTATTTTGCGAAGCTTTACGGCTAGCGATTTTCGCTGGGTTTGCCTGCAGATGCTCAATAAACTTCTGCGACTCCGCCTGCCAGTTTTCCGGCAGCGCATTCACGCTACGGCGTTTAAACTCGGCAGCCAGTTCAGGGTGTGCTTTGGCATAGGCAGCAAACTTCTCGTCCCAGGCTGACTCTTTCGCCTGGCCCTGTGCTTTCGCATCCCATTCTGCATAGATTTCTTTCGGGATCACGAACGGCGGGTAGTTCCAGCCCAGTTGCTTACGCGTCAGCGCGATCTCGTCGTCGCCAAGAGGGGCGCCGTGCGCATCATGCGAGCCCGCTTTATTTGGCGAGCCAAAGCCGATAATAGTTTTACACATCAGCAGAGAAGGCTTGTCGCTAACGCTTTTCGCTTCTTCAATTGCTTTTTTAATCGCATCCGCGTCGTGTCCATCAATACCACGAACAACATGCCAGCCGTAGGATTCAAAACGCTTCGCGGTGTCGTCGGTGAACCACCCTTCAATTTCACCATCAATAGAGATGCCATTATCGTCGTAGAACGCAACCAGTTTGCCCAGCTTCAGGGTACCGGCCAGCGAGCACACTTCATGAGAAATACCTTCCATCATGCAGCCATCGCCCATGAATACGTAGGTATTATGGTCAACGATATCATGGCCCGGGCGGTTGAACTGCGCCGCCAACGTGCGCTCCGCGATAGCAAAACCGACCGCATTCGCAATACCCTGACCCAATGGCCCGGTAGTGGTTTCAACACCCGCGGTATAACCATATTCCGGATGACCCGGCGTTTTAGAATGCAACTGACGGAAATTTTCCAGCTCTGTAATCGGCAGATCATAACCCGTGAGGTGCAACAAGCTGTAGATCAGCATCGAACCATGGCCGTTGGAAAGAACAAAACGGTCGCGGTCAGCCCACAGAGGGTTAGTTGGGTTATGGTTTAGGTAGTCACGCCACAGCACTTCAGCGATATCCGCCATGCCCATTGGTGCACCCGGATGACCGGATTTCGCTTTTTGTACGGCATCCATACTTAATGCGCGAATGGCGTTGGCAAGCTCTTTACGAGAAGACATGATTCACTCCAGATAGGATTTATGCGCTTTACCCTATTTAACCTATTGAAATTAATTAGTTATCAGGCAAAGTCAAAGTAAAGTCGACCATCAATGTACATGAAAAACAGGTGAAATGTACATGGCGCGAGGTGCTAAATTCACGCGCATTTAGTGCTTTAAGACCATGGCCGCTATGCATCGCACATTTAAACCGCTATAAAATCCAGGTTCTCTGCAAACCTTTAGCGAACGGGCTTTGCTAAAGGTTGGTTTTTATGGCCTTGTTACCATGGTGGGATAAAATAGAATGAAAATACGTACCTCTTTTTTAGCGCTTACGCTGACCTCTTTACTCTCTGGCTGCCAAAACTTTGATGCGAACTCGTTAATGCAGTCGGGCGCGCAGGCTTTTCAGGCGGTAACGTTAAATGACGAACAGGTAAAAGAGCTGAGCAATAAATCCTGCCAGCAAATGGACAGCGAGGCGCAAATTGCACCCGCTAACAGTGAATACGCCAAAAGGTTGACAAAAATCGCCGCCGCGCTTGGCGACAACATCAACGGCACTCCGGCTAATTACAAGGTATATCTGACGAAAGATGTGAATGCCTGGGCAATGGCCAACGGCTGTATTCGTGTCTATAGCGGCCTGATGGATATGATGACGGATAACGAGGTTGAAGGCGTCCTCGGCCATGAAATGGGTCACGTTGCGTTGGGGCATACGCGTAAGGCGATGCAGCTTGCTTATGCCACTACTGCCGCACGGACAGCTGCCAGCGCAGCCGGAGGCATTGCGGCCTCACTGTCACAGTCACAGTTGGGAGATCTGGGAGAGAAACTGGTCAATGCCCAATTCTCACAAACGCAAGAATCACAGGCGGATGACTATTCCTTCGACCTGATGAAAAAACGTAAAATCAATCCAAACGGGTTGGTTACTAGCTTTGAGAAATTAGCGAAGCTGGAAGGGAGCCATCAAAGCAGCATGTTCGATTCACATCCATCCTCTGCATCACGTGCCGAGCACATTAAAGCACGCATCGCAGCTGAAAAATAAGCGTCAACTGTCGCAATTTCAGGCGGGAATATCCCCGCCTGAGCCGTGTTAACGCTTACCAAAAATACCGTCAACCAGGCTACCAAGATCAAGTTGTGAATTTTGTGTCGCCTGCGGATCAATCTCGCCCTGCGGTGAGGCTTTATCCACCAGATGGGGTAACAGTTGTGCCAGTATGTCAGAAGCGCTTTGCTTATCGGTTCCCAACTTACCCGCCAACGACTGTAAATCTGACTCCCCCAATGCTGACTGCACATCGTGCCCACCAATGGCCTGATTTTGCCCGTTACCCAACCAGGAGCCGAGGACAGAGCCTAATCCCCCCTGCTGAAATTTCTCCAGTAACACCTGAATCCCCCCCTGCTCCTGTACCCATTGCCAGATGGCCTGAAGCTGTACGAGCCCGGCTCCGGCAGATTGCCCATCCGGCTTATCTCCCAGCGAACCGACAATTTCATCAAGTAATCCCATGAGGCTTTGCTCCTGTCAAAATGGTTGAATAGACCCACCATACTTCAGGCTGCCAGCGGGTTGAGTACGCCACGCCGCAACATGAACTACTGGAGGATTCGCACCATAAGTGTAGCGGGTAGTGACAAAAGCGAACAATGCAATGCGGGAGAGTGGTTGGGGTAATATACGGGCGATCGGCATAGCATTATCATGGCATCTGCCCCCTTAATACGCCGCGAGACATCGTTACCCACGGCGTTTTCAGAGAAAAACAGCGCAAACTCGTTGCCGTTATTCGCCTTTATTGACCGCCTGAACGTGCAGCATATCAAGGGCGATAGTTGCTGCGGCCAGTGAAGTGAGATCGGATTGATCGTAACCCGGCGCAACCTCAACCAGATCCATACCCACAATATTCAGCCCTTGCAGACCACGAACCAGCTTCAGTGCCTTATCCGTAGTCAGTCCACCGATCACCGGCGTACCGGTACCAGGCGCATGAGCGGGATCGAGACAATCAATGTCAAAGGTCAAATAAACAGGGAGATCGCCAACGATCTGCTTAACCTGCGCCAGGATATCATCGACGCCGCGATCGTTAACCTGCGCGGCGTCCAGCACATTAAAGCCTAGATCTTTATCAAACTCGGTACGAATACCGATTTGCACCGAGTGCTGTGGATCGATCAAGCCTTCTGCTGGCGCATGATGGAACATCGTGCCGTGATCAAACGTTGGGCCGTTAGAGTAGGTGTCTGTGTGGGCATCAAAATGCACCAGCGCCATTTTACCAAAATACTTCGCATGCGCGCGCAGCAGCGGCAGTGAAATGTAGTGATCGCCGCCGAAAGTCAGCATACGCTTACCGTTTGCCAGCAATTTCTCCGCATGCGCTTGCAGTTTATCAGTCAGATCCTGGGAATCGCCAAATGCATATACCAGGTCGCCACAGTCGATAACTTTTAGACGTTGACGTAGATCGAAGTTCCACGGCCAACGGCAGCCTTCCCACGCCAGATTGGTCGAGATTTGCCGAATGGCGCCTGGCCCCAGACGACTTCCCGGACGACCAGAGGTGGCCGCATCAAAAGGAATACCGGTAATCACCCACTCAGCATCACTGTCGTAGGGCTGAAAGTTCACCGGAAAACGCATAAAGCCAAACGCGTTGGAAACCAGGGAATTATCGTATGCATTGCCTAAGGTATTATTCACCATAGTCTTTCCTCTTTTTCTCTGGCTGTCAGGCAGCCGGAAGCATGGCAGGTATAGATGAAAAAAATCCCTTCCGCGTCGTTAAACCCGACGAGGAAGGGATCAGATTCGCATAATATTTTATACCCTGAATAAGTCGGATTGCTGATGCAACCGCGGGTATGATGGCGTAATTATCGCTGCAACCGACACTAACGACAATGTCATTTTGCGATATTGTTGCTGGAGGCTCAGCATAATGTTTCCCGCCCTCCACCTGGAGGCCAAAATCGACATCATGCTGTCATCTTTTGCCGTCAGGATCCTGAGAGTGCCCGCCACTGGGCGTATATCACCTCCCAGCCCCGATTAAGAAGGATGTAACAGCATGTCTCTCGCCGCCTTAAGCCGGCCCAAACTGCAACAAACCGTTATCGATCCCAGCGTGCGTATGCGTGAAACGCAGATCGGCCAACAATGTGAGATCCTCGCCCACAGTTATCTCGAATACAGCACGTTAGGCGATTTTTCTTACGCTGGAGAACACTGTTGTATTGCCGATAGCGTGATTGGAAAGTTTACCGCTATTGCAAATCAAGTGCGTATTGGCGCCCCCAATCATCCAATGGATCGCCCATCTCAACACCGTTTTACCTATTGTCCCGAGTATTATCATTCCGGAGCTGAACGCGATCACCATTTTTTTGCGGATCGTCGTACCGCACAGGTGATCATCGGCAATGATGTATGGATCGGTCATGGCGTGATCGTCTTACCGGGGGTTACCGTGGGTGATGGCGCAGTGCTGGCTGCCGGTGCAGTGGTAAGCAAAGACGTTGCACCTTACACCATTGTCGGCGGCGTCCCGGCCAAATCCATCCGCCCACGCTTTGCTGCAAATATTTCGACAAGCCTACAGCGTATTGCCTGGTGGAACTGGCCACTGGAACAGCTGATGGCACACCTTGCCGAGTTTCAGTCAGGGGATATTGAACGCTTCTGTGCACGCTGGGATACGGAATTTAACGCGGAATAAGCGTGAAATCGTCGGATTACCCTAAATAATTCGCACTGCAGGGCGGCGGCAAATCAGCAAATCCCCGGGAGCATAGGCAACTATGTGACCGGGGTGAGCGGGTGCAGCCAACAAACCTGCAGTGTGAAGTCGTCGGATTACCCTAAATAATTCGCACTGCAGGGCGGCGGCAAATCAGCAAATCCCCGGGAGCATAGGCAACTATGTGACCGGGGTGAGCGGGTGCAGCCAACAAACCTGCTGTGTGAAGTATGACGGGTAATTACTCATCTTCGAGATAAGTATAACCATACAACCCAGATTCAAACTCCTGCAGGAACTGTGCACGTAGCTCTTCGTCGAGGTCGGTCTGTTTCACCTGATTGCGGAAATGGGTTAGCAGCTCTTTCGGATCAAGCTGTACGTACTCAAGCATATCGGCAACGGTATCGCCTTCATCAGAAAGTTGTACTTCAACGCTACCGTCTGCAAAAGCAAACACGTCAACGGCTTCGGTATCACCAAACAGGTTATGCATGTTGCCGAGGATTTCCTGATAAGCACCGACCATAAAGAAGCCCAACATCGGTGGATTATCCACATCGTACTGCGGCATTGGCATCGTTGCCGCAATGCCATCGCCGTCAACATAGTGGTCAATTGTGCCGTCTGAATCACAGGTGATATCCAATAGCACCGCACGACGTTCCGGCGATTTGTTCAGCCCCTCAAGCGGCAATACCGGGAATAATTGATCGATCCCCCATGCATCCGGCATTGACTGGAACAGGGAGAAGTTGACGTAAATTTTATCCGCCATCCGCTCCTGTAATTCATCAATAATCGGCCGGTGTGCGCGATTGCTCGGGTCCAGATGCTGCTGAATATAGTTGCAAATACTGAGATAGAGTTGCTCTGCCCAGGCTCGCTGCTTCAGATCATAATGACCTTGTGAATATCCGGTATGGATATCGAACAAATCCATCTGGCTATCATGTAACCATTCACGTAATGAACGACGCGTATCCGGTTCATGCATCTCTTGCCAGGTGTCCCACATACTCATCAATGGGCGAGGAGCCTCTTCCTCCGGAGCCTGAGGCGTACTGAATTCGTTACGCTCGACACCAATAATATTAGAGACTAATACGGTGTGATGCGCGGTTACGGCACGGCCAGACTCCGTGATAACGGTTGGATGCGGCAGGTTATGCTCTTCACAAGCATCGCCAATCGCCCAGATGACATTGTTAGCGTACTCATTAAGGCCATAGTTCACGGAACAGTCAGACTGCGAACGCGTTCCTTCATAGTCCACACCCAAACCACCGCCCACATCGAAGCACTGAATATTTACACCCAGTTTCGCCAACTCGACGTAGAAACGGGCAGATTCACGCACGCCGGTCGCGATATCGCGAATATTCGCCATCTGTGAACCAAGATGGAAATGCAGCAGCTGCAGGCTATCGATGCGGCCCGCATCGCGCATAATCTCAACCAGCTTAAGAACCTGAGTCGCTGAAAGGCCAAATTTAGATTTTTCACCACCGCTCGACTGCCATTTACCGGAACCCTGCGAAGCCAGGCGCGCACGGATACCCAGACGCGGTATCACATTCAGGCGCTCCGCTTCTTCCAGCACCAGCTTCACTTCAGTCATTTTTTCGAGCACAAGATAAACTTTGTGGCCCAGCTTTTCACCGATCAGCGCCAGACGGATATATTCGCGATCTTTATAACCATTACAGACAATCACTGAGCGGGTCATACCCGCGTGAGCCAGCACCGCCATCAGCTCAGCTTTGGAACCTGCCTCAAGCCCTAACGGTTCGCCAGAGTTGATCAGGGATTCAATCACGCGCTTGTGCTGATTAACCTTAATGGGATAAACGAGGAAGTAATCCCCTTTGTATCCATAGGATTCACGTGCGCGTTTGAACGCCGCGTTAATTGAACGCAGGCGATGCTGAAGAATTTGTGGGAAACAGAACAGGGCCGGAAGACGCTGGCCATCAGCCTCACGCTCTTTGACCAGTTGAGCCAGATCGACGCGCGCTTCCGGCACATCGGGATCGGGGCAAACACTGATATGGCCCAGCTCATTCACGTCATAGTAGTTATTACCCCACCAGGCAATATTGTAGGTGCGGAGCATTTTGCTGGCATCCTGATCGCTCATAGCCACCTCCTGCATTGAACGGAGTCCACCCTGTTCGCCTGCTGACGAACCCTTAATTGTCTTCATGTCGTCAGACATCACGAACCTCGATTTTTGATAATGCTGTGAAATAGTTAACTACTATCGCAGGTCGATCCTGCGAGGACAACCCATTGTCTGCCGTTAAAGCTAGCATAACGCGCTGAAGCGGGATGAAAACAGGCGTCTGTAAATAATCAGTGTTAAACACGTCGCCGAACTCCGTACAACGGATCAGAAAAAGCGCAACCCAACCTCAGTATCCGGGAGAAGCTCATCCCATACTGTAGCAAAAGGTTAACCAGCGCAGGTGTCGTGATTATGACCGAAGCGGATAAAACTTCGGCGAGAAAATAAAACGGAAGGAGCAAAAGACCGGGGCAGAAACACGCCAGAGCGGCGTGGTGAACAGTGAGAAAGACCGACGTTCTGGTTCATTACTCGCATCACCTCCACACATACCTTATACGGCACGCGGAAAACGGGTCAGAGGGTGAAATCAGATACACAGGAGTTATCTGACAGGCTCTTGGTTGCGGGTCATATCCCGCTCTTCTGCCTTCGTCTTTCACATTGTTGAGCGTTGTCGATGCTACAATTTAAGCCGCTTCGGAAGCAGGCTTCCCAACCGGTTAAACGCGTTCAAGACACCAGAACAACATCAAATATGACAGGCAGATGCTGGCTAACAGCAGCGGCGTTTTATACAGCCGCAGCAATAAAAATGCAAAGCATAAATACGTTTATTGCCAGGGCTGTCAGGATAATTTTCCACCTGCCAGTTTGCGGAAAATGCGCAACGGCAAAAATGACTGGCATTTCGTTTAATGAGTAACCTAAAATAGCCATCCAGATGTTAATCCGTCTATACTGGTTAACTTCTATACCAGAATATATTGAAGAGGTATTCGGGGTATTTGACCGGCGGCCAGCTCAGCTAGCGAGCACAGCCGATACCGATACGGCTTCAAATATGAAGTAAACTTCCCAAATGAACTGCTCACGGCTTTGCCTGAGGGGCCCAGAATTGACTCCTTTGCTATGCAGTCGTTTTCAACCCGTTTTAGTAAGGTAAAGAATAAAATGGCTAAACACCTTTTTACGTCCGAGTCCGTATCAGAAGGACATCCCGATAAAATCGCTGACCAAATCTCAGATGCCGTTCTTGATGCCATCCTTGAACAGGATCCTAAAGCGCGTGTAGCCTGCGAAACCTACGTAAAAACCGGTATGGTGCTGGTTGGTGGTGAAATCACGACAACGGCCTGGGTTGATATTGAAGAGATCACCCGTAATACAGTACGTGAAATCGGTTATGTTCACTCTGATATGGGCTTTGATGCAAACTCTTGCGCCGTACTGAACGCCATTGGTAAGCAGTCTCCGGATATTAATCAGGGCGTTGACCGTGCCGATCCGCTGGAGCAAGGCGCGGGCGACCAGGGATTAATGTTTGGCTATGCAACTAATGAAACCGACGTTCTGATGCCGGCCCCAATTACCTATGCACACCGCCTGGTTCAGCGTCAGTCTGAAGTGCGTAAAAATGGTTCCCTACCGTGGCTGCGCCCTGATGCGAAAAGTCAGGTGACCTTCCAGTACGATAACGGCAGCATAGTGGGTATCGACGCCATTGTACTGTCTACCCAGCACGCTGAGGATATTTCGCAAAAAGACCTGCAAGAAGCCGTAATGGAAGAGATCATCAAGCCGGTTCTGCCTGCCGAGTGGATGACCGCCAGTACTAAATATCACATCAACCCCACCGGACGTTTCGTTATCGGTGGCCCAATGGGCGATTGTGGCCTGACGGGCCGTAAAATCATCGTTGACACCTACGGCGGCATGGCGCGCCACGGCGGCGGTGCTTTTTCGGGTAAAGATCCCTCGAAAGTTGACCGTTCTGCCGCTTATGCTGCCCGCTATGTTGCAAAAAACATTGTTGCCGCAGGCCTGGCCGATCGCTGTGAGATTCAGGTTTCCTATGCTATCGGCGTCGCAGAACCGACTTCAATTATGGTTGAAACCTTTGGCACCGAGAAAATCTCAACGGAACAGCTGACTCTATTGGTCCGTGAGTTCTTTGATCTGCGTCCTTATGGTCTGATCAACATGTTGGATCTGCTGCACCCAATCTATCGTGAGACTGCTGCATACGGCCACTTCGGTCGCGAACATTTCCCATGGGAAAAAACCGACAAAGCAGCACAGCTGCGTGAAGCCGCTGGTCTGTAAATCTTTGATTTTATAACATCGTATTTTGCTCATCAGGGCGGCCAAAAAAGCCGCCCTGATTCTTTTTTAACGCCCTACACCGCCATTCTTCCCGTTACTGACTACGCTTATTGTGCTTATCAAATATTCAATTTGATAACGATTACACTATAAATATTTATTACTAATCAATTAGTTAATTATAAAATAACTTATAATTAACTAATGCAATGCGCTATTTTCAGCGTCATCTTATTGCTTATAATTGGTATAATGTCAGAAACTTATCTGGCGCTATTCCTGACTGGTTAATTGATATCAGAAAAGCGATAAATGCTGTATTGAATGACATTAACGTGTGTAAGCGATTACATCATTGTGATCTAACTCACTTTCTCGACTACACAGGTTTCCTACCTTTTATAAAAACAACCTATACCCAAACTCATTCAGGCTGTGTGAAGACCACGACCGCCAGAAAATTCGCCCTGGAGTCGGATAACCAGGTCAACGCACTGGCAATGTGAGAGATGACGGGATACCTGTCCCACGCCACGGACGTTGCAGCCATGCTGAGATCGATCGGCCCAATTCGCTGTGCTAAATCAGCGATTCGGGCCGGTGAATTCAGCATTACTGCCAACGCTGTTGAAGGGGGCAAAACAACGATGGCTACTATTACGGAGGCAATATGCCTGGCAATACCCACAAAAACAGGACGTCGAACAAAGCGATGACTTATTTCGTCTGTTTCCTTGCAGCACTGGCAGGCCTACTATTTGGCCTTGATATCGGCGTTATTGCTGGCGCACTGCCTTTCATCGCGAAAGACTTTGACGTGACCAGCCACCAACAAGAGTGGATCGTGAGTTCAATGATGTTTGGTGCTGCTATCGGTGCCATCGGTAGTGGCTGGATGTCTTCCCGTCTTGGTCGTAAAAAAAGCCTGATGGCAGGAGCGATCCTGTTCGTTATCGGTTCACTGTGGTCCGCATTTTCCCCTAACCCGGAAATGCTGATCGTCGCTCGCGTACTGCTGGGGCTGGCCGTCGGTATCGCCTCGTATACTGCGCCACTTTATCTCTCTGAAATTGCACCAGAGAAAATCCGTGGCAGCATGATTTCGCTCTATCAACTGATGATCACCATCGGTATTCTCGGTGCCTACCTCTCCGACACGGCATTCAGCTTTACCGGGAACTGGCGCTGGATGCTCGGAGTCATTACCCTTCCCGCGTTGTTATTGCTGATCGGCGTATTTTTCCTGCCAAATAGCCCGCGCTGGCTGGCTGCAAAAGGTCATTTCCGCGACGCACAACGCGTTCTCGATCGCCTGCGCGATACCAGCGAGCAGGCAAAGCGTGAGCTGGATGAAATTCGTGAAAGTCTGAAAATCAAACAGTCAGGCTGGAGCCTGTTTCAGAGCAACAGTCACTTCCGGCGCGCAGTATTCCTCGGTGTATTACTGCAGGTGATGCAGCAGTTCACCGGAATGAACGTGATTATGTATTACGCGCCAAAAATCTTTGAGATTGCAGGCTTCGCTAACACCACCGAACAGATGTGGGGGACGGTCATTGTTGGGCTGGTCAACGTTCTGGCTACCTTTATCGCCATTGGGCTGGTGGATCGCTGGGGACGTAAACCAACCCTGACATTAGGCTTCCTGGTGATGGCGGCCGGAATGGGTATCCTGGGCACAATGTTACATCTGGGCATCCATTCTCCTGCCGCGCAGTACTTTGCTGTCGCCATGTTGTTAATGTTTATTATTGGCTTTGCGATGAGTGCCGGTCCATTGATTTGGGTATTGTGCTCAGAAATTCAGCCACTTAAAGGGCGTGATTTCGGCATCACCGTTTCTACCGCAACAAACTGGATCGCCAATATGATCGTTGGCGCAACCTTCCTGACCATGCTCAATACGCTGGGAAATGCGAATACCTTCTGGGTATACGCTGGTCTGAATATTTTCTTTATTGTGCTAACACTGTGGTTAATCCCGGAAACCAAAGGCATTTCACTTGAACATATCGAGCGAAACCTGCTATCCGGCAAGAAACTACGTGATATTGGCACGCAAGACTGACTAAAAATGGCCGGATAATTTCGGGTTATGGGCGGCAGCAATGTCGCCCAACATACTTGATTATCCGTCAACGCGGTTTTATTCTCCGGCTATGAAATCTCTTCGACTCCCCATTGCTCTGCAGCAGGCCGTTATGCGTTGTCTGCGTGATAAACTGCAGTTGGCTAATCAGCGCCTTGAGCGAAACTATGATGAACCCAAACTGATCTATCAGCAGCGCGGTACGGCCGCAGGCACCGCCTGGTTACAGCATTGGGAAATCCGTATTAATCCTGTACTGCTGCTGGAAAACCAGCAGGCGTTTATTGACGAAGTTATTCCCCATGAGCTGGCGCATTTGCTGGTATGGAGATACTTTGGACGCGTCGCGCCACACGGCAAAGAATGGAAATGGATGATGGAGACGGTGCTCAATGTGCCCGCACGGCGAACGCACCAATTCGAAATTGCCTCCGTGCGTAGTCGTGCTTTCCCTTATCGCTGCCGCTGCCAACAACACCAATTAACGGTGCGACGTCACAATCGCGTCATGCGCGGAGAGAGTGAGTACCGCTGTGTACACTGCGGGGATATTTTGAAGCCCGGGGATTTTGCCGCTTAATCCACGCGAAAACCACGTTAAGACCACTCAGCACATGATGTAAACGCATTTCCGGAATCCTTTTCCCTTTTATTGTCAACCTGCTACCCTGCGCGCTGTTTTTGGCAATTGAATTTCTGGAATATGTCTCACAAAATTATCCCGCTGATCGCGTTATCACTGCTTCTCCCAGCCTTTATGGCACAAAGCCTTAGCCTGAATAATTACCATCAAAATAATTTTCAACAAGCCAAAACCTACGCGGCTAAAATTAATGCTGATGCCCCGGGGACGTTCTATTGTGGCTGTAAGATCAGCTGGAAGGGTAAGAAAGGTATTCCCGACCTGGCCTCCTGCGGTTACCAGGTTCGTAAGAACGCCAACCGTGCGCAGCGAATTGAGTGGGAACATGTGGTACCGGCCTGGCAGTTTGGCCACCAGCGCCAGTGTTGGCAGAATGGCGGGCGTAAAAATTGTAGCGAAGACGCGGAGTATCGCCGTATTGAAACCGATTTGCATAATTTGCAACCGGCTATTGGCGAGGTGAATGGCGATCGGGGCAACTTTATGTACGGCCAGTGGAACGGTGGTGAGAAGCAATATGGCCGGTGCGAAATGAAGATCGATTTTAAGAACAAGCTGGCCGAGCCGCCAGCACGCGCACGCGGCACCATCGCTCGAACCTGGTTTTATATGCGTGACCAATACCATTTACGCATGTCAAAACAACAAACGCAGTTGATGACCGCCTGGAACAACCAGTATCCGGTAAGCCAGTGGGAATGTGAACGTGATTCACGCATCGCGCGCGTGCAGGGCAATCATAATCCTTATGTACAGCGCGCCTGTCAGAGGTAGAATAACCGTTCTGTCGCTGACGAAGTCAGCAATCTCATATTGTTATTTTTTATACCGCCGGATGCATCCTGCGGTTGCTGATATCAGGAATTACATGCGCATACCTCGCATTTATCATCCCGAAGCATTACTGGTTGGCAGTGAAATCTCACTGGCTGAAGATGCCGCAAACCACGTTGGACGCGTATTGCGTATGAACGCAGGCCAGACTCTGGAACTGTTTGATGGCAGTAATCTGACTTTTGCCGCTGAAATTATTCAGGCCGGGAAGAAAAACGTCACGGTGAAAATCATCAAAAGCCACGCGGACGACCGTGAATCACCGCTTCATCTCCATTTAGGACAGGTGATGTCCCGGGGTGAAAAAATGGAATTCACCATTCAAAAATCGATAGAGCTGGGTGTAAATGTCATTACCCCCTTGTTTTCTGAACGCTGCGGCGTAAAGCTGGATACAGAAAGACTGGCAAAAAAAATTCAGCAGTGGCAGAAAATTGCCCTGTCAGCATGCGAGCAGTGCGGTCGTAACAGCATTCCACAAATCCGTGAGGCTATGACGCTGGAAGCGTGGTGTGCCGAACAGGATAATAGCCTGAAGCTGAACTTACATCCGCGTGCGCATCACAGCATTAATACGCTGCCGCAGCCGGTTGAGCGCGTAAGGTTGTTAATTGGTCCCGAAGGCGGCCTGTCCACCGATGAGATTGCGATGACGGCGCAATATGGCTTTACCGACATCCTGCTCGGGCCACGTGTCCTGCGTACCGAAACCACAGCACTGACGGCTATCACCGCATTACAGGTACGGTTTGGTGATATAGGCTAAACACTATTTTGGCTCAATGGGTAAAAGATTAGCGCTAATTTTGTGCAAAACTACACATAACCAATTCTTCATGGCAGGCAAGGAGATAAAATGAAATTAGGCATTGTGATGGACCCGATTACCTCCATCAATATTAAAAAAGACTCCAGTTTCGCCATGCTGCTGGAAGCACAGCGCCGCGGCTACGAAATCCATTATATGGAGATGAACGATCTCTACCTGCGTACCGGCGAAGCACGCGCCCGTACTCGCCTGCTGAGCGTTGAGCAAAACTACGATAAATGGTTTGAATTCGGCAGCGAACAGGATATTGCGCTGGCCGATCTGAATGTGATTTTGATGCGTAAGGATCCACCATTCGACACCGAGTTTATCTACGCGACCTACATCCTTGAGCGTGCGGAAGAGCAAGGCACGCTGATCGTTAATAAACCGCAAAGCCTGCGTGATTGTAACGAGAAACTGTTCACCGCCTGGTTTGCCGAACTCACGCCGGATACGCTGGTGACGCGTAGCGCAGAGCAAATTCGCGCGTTCTGGCAACAGCATGGCGATATCATCCTGAAACCTCTGGACGGTATGGGTGGCGCTTCAATTTTCCGTGTTAAGCAGGAGGATCCTAATCTGTCAGTGATTATTGAAACCCTGACCGAACATGGTCACTTCTATTGCATGGCGCAGAACTACCTTCCCGCTATCAAAGATGGTGATAAACGCGTCCTTGTGGTTGATGGTGAACCTGTGCCTTACTGCCTTGCCCGTATTCCCAAATCCGGTGAAACGCGTGGCAACCTGGCGGCCGGTGGCCGTGGCGAAGCGCGTCCATTGACAGAGAGCGACTGGGAAATTGCCCGCCGCGTAGGACCTACGTTAAAAGCAAAAGGACTGATCTTTGTTGGGCTGGATATTATCGGTGACAAACTTACCGAGATTAACGTGACCAGCCCGACATGCATTCGTGAAATCGAAGCTGCATTCCCCATCTCCATCACTGGTATGTTGATGGATGCCATCGAGAAACGTCTGTCCTGATTATTCAAACGGGGTTTACGCCCCGTTGTAACCCGTTAAGTGCCAGAGAGTATAAGATGTTTAAACCGGCAAAACCCTCGAGCACTTAACCTGAATACTGAACGAGTGACAATGAATTTACAGCATCATTTCTTGATTGCCATGCCCACATTACAGGATCCTTTTTTCAAACGCTCGGTTGTCTACATCTGCGAGCATAACGAAGAAGGCGCCATGGGACTGATCGTCAATAAACCGATGGATAACCTCACGGTTGACGGTATTCTTAAAAAACTGAAAATTGCCCCCGTTGCAAGCGATGTCATCGTCACGCATGACAAGCCGGTATTTACCGGCGGACCGCAGGCGGAAGATCGTGGCTTTATTCTGCACTCTGCGCAACGGACATTTACCTCCAGTATTCGCGTCTCCGATAACACAGTCATCACCACATCACGTGATGTACTCGAATCTATTGGTACTCCTGAACAGCCGGATCATGTGTTAGTGGCGCTGGGATACTGCGCATGGGAAAAAGATCAGCTAGAGGGCGAGTTGTTGGAAAATGCCTGGCTAACTACGCCAGCCAATAGCAATATCCTGTTCCATACACCGATTGCAGAACGCTGGCGCGAAGCGGCCCGAAGTATCGGTGTTGATATTCACAATATCACCAGCGAAGCAGGTCACGCCTGATGTCGATGATGACCTTACTCTCTTTTGACTTCGGTACTAAAAGCATTGGTGTAGCGATAGGGCAGCAATTAACCGGTACCGCGCGACCACTGACAGCCATCAAAGCCAATGATGGCATTCCCGACTGGAATAAAATCGAGTTGCTGTTAAAAGAGTGGCAGCCAGATCATGTTGTTGTCGGGCTGCCGCTGAATATGGATGGCACTGAGCAACCCTTAACTGCCCGCGCCCGCAAATTTGCTAACCGGCTTCATGGCCGCTTCGGTGTGCAGGTTGAGCTGCACGATGAGCGCCTGAGCACCGTTGAAGCGCGTGCCGATCTCTTCTCACGCGGCGGTTTTCGCGCACTTAATAAAGGCAGCGTGGATTCACAGTCGGCGGTCATTATTTTAGAAAGCTGGTTTGAAACACATTAATACTGCGGCACACTCAGCCGGGAGCTAAACCAAACCGGCAGACGCACGCTGCTGTAAGCTCTGCTTAAAGGTTTGCATTCCGGCCTGCATCCCGGTTTCCAACAGGCTGGGCAACTGATGCGTTTTTCCTTCACGGATCAGGTTGCCAACCGCGGGCGTATTGATCAGCACTTCAAACAGCGCAATACGTCCGCCGCTTTTTGCCGCTAATAACTTTTGTGCAATCACGGCGTTAAGGCTACCCGCCAACTGGCTGCGTACCAGATTTTTTTCCGCGGCAGGAAAAACATCTACCAGCCTGTCAATCGCCTGCGTAGCGCCGCGCGTATGCAGCGTTGCCAGTACCAGATGGCCGGTTTCCGCAGCGGTCAGCGCCAGGCGAATGGTTTCCCCATCCCGTAACTCACCCAGCAAAATTACATCCGGATCTTCACGTAGCGCGGCGCGTAACCCTTCATGAAACGAAACGCAGTGCTCCCCCACCTCGCGTTGTTGAATGAGCGACTTATTGCTGTCATGAATAAACTCAATCGGATCTTCCAGAGTTAAAATGTGCAGATCCCGCTGCTGGTTTAATGCTGCGATCATCGCCGCTAACGTAGTGGACTTCCCGCTGCCGGTGGCCCCGGTGATTAATATCAATCCGTCATCCTGACGTAACAATGCAGGCACAGCATCGGGCAGGGACAGCGCTTCAAGCGTTGGGCAATCCGTGGCAATTAGCCTCAACGCCAGCGATAATCCGTTACGCTGTTGAAAAAGATTAGCCCGCACGCGTGTACCACCGAATAGAGTAATCGCAAAATCAACGTGCCCCGTCGATTCAAAACAGGCGCGCTGTGACGTATTCAGCCAGCTCAGCGCCAGTGCTTCCAGCTCCTCAGAGCAGACGGGCCGTTGCCCCGGAATCGGCCCTAGCCTACCGTGACAGCGCCACTGCGGTGTATGGCCACTGCAAAGGTGCAGATCGGCAGCATTATGCTTTACACTAAGGGCCAAAATATCTTCCATATTCATATAAGTTCTCCTGACTATGACCTCAATTCAGCACAACCTACAGCAAGTGCGCCAGCGGATCTCAGCGGCAGCAGAACGCTGCGGGCGCGATCCACAGGAAATTACGCTGCTTGCAGTCAGTAAAACAAAACCTGCGAGCGCAGTTGAAGAAGCCGCGCTCGCCGGGCAAAACGCCTTTGGCGAGAACTATGTACAGGAAGGCGTTGATAAAATAGCGGCACTGACGACGCTTTCCCCACTTACCTGGCACTTTATTGGCCCATTACAATCCAACAAGAGTCGATTGGTTGCAGAAAATTTTGCCTGGTGTCATACCGTGGATCGGCTGCGCATCGCTTCACGTTTGAGTGAGCAGCGACCCGCACATTTACCTCCGCTTAATGTGCTGATCCAAATAAACATCAGTGACGAAAACAGTAAATCTGGCATCATGCTGGCTGCACTACCTGAGTTAGCCAAAGACGTTGCCCTGCTTCCAGGTTTACGGCTGCGCGGACTCATGGCAATACCCGCTCCGGAAGCCAGCTATGAACGCCAGCTTAGCGTCTGTCAGAAAATGGCCGAGGCACTGGCGCAGTTGAAACAGGATTATCCATACGTTGATACGCTTTCTCTGGGAATGAGCGACGATATGGAAGCCGCCATCGCGGCGGGCAGCACCATGGTGCGGATTGGAACCGCAATATTTGGCGCACGTGATTACACAAACGTTACCCACAACAAGAACTGAGGAACCTCATGCTGACGTTGACTTTTCTGGTCAAAACCTTAATCGATCTCTACGTAATGGTGCTGCTGTTACGCATCTGGATGCAGTGGTCACGCTGTGATTTTTACAATCCGCTGGCGCAGTTTGTCGTCAAAATTACCCAGCCAGTGGTGAAGCCCCTACGCCGCATTATCCCGGCAGTTGGGCCGATTGATACCGCATCACTGCTACTGGCCTTTGTGCTAACTACGTTGAAATACCCGCTACTGCTATTGATTCAGGTGGGCGCTTTCTCAGTGGATCCAATGAATCTGCTGGTTGGGCTGCTATCGCTACTGAAATCCGCCGGTAATCTGGTGTTCTGGGTGATTATTATTCGCTCGCTAATGAGCTGGATCAGCCAGGGCCGTGGCCCCGTCGATCAGGTGCTGATTCAGTTAACTGAGCCGTTAATGTCACCAATCCGCCGCATTCTTCCGGCAATGGGCGGTATCGATTTCTCCGCAATGGTGGTGATTTTGATCCTGTATATGCTGAATTACCTTGGCATGGACCTGTTCCCGGGACTGTGGTATTTGCTGTAACGAATAGATGAATACTGGAACTGTTATGCAAAAAGTTGTGCTTGCCACCGGCAATCCGGGCAAAGTCCGCGAACTGGCTCATCTGCTGGCGGAGTTTGGGCTGGATATTGTGGCGCAAACCGACCTCGGCGTTGAATCAGCCGACGAAACCGGTTTAACCTTTATTGAGAACGCGATTCTGAAAGCGCGCCACGCAGCGCAGATTACCGGTTTGCCTGCTATCGCCGACGACTCCGGGCTTGCCGTGGATGCCCTCGCCGGCGCGCCGGGTATTTACTCCGCGCGCTATGCCGGAATCGATGCCAGCGATCGGCAAAACCTTGAGAAGCTGCTGGATGCCTTGCAGGATGTGCCTGATGACCGACGTCAGGCACAATTTCACTGTGTACTGGTCTATCTGCGCCATGCGGAAGATCCTACACCGCTGGTCTTTCACGGCAGTTGGGAAGGCGTTATTACGCATGCCGCGGCTGGTGAAGGCGGCTTCGGCTACGATCCCATCTTCTACGTTCCCTCGCTGGGCAAGACCGCCGCTGAGATAACCAAAGCAGAGAAACAGGCGGTATCCCACCGTGGTAAAGCCCTGACGCTACTGCTGGAAGCGATGCGTAATGGCTAATCTTCCACCGCTGAGCCTCTATATTCATATTCCCTGGTGCGTGCAGAAGTGCCCCTACTGCGACTTTAACTCACACGCGCTGAAGGGTGACGTTCCCCATGAAGAGTACGTTCGTCATCTGCTGGCCGATCTTGAGAAGGATTTGCCGCTAACCGCCGGGCGCGAGGTCAGCACCCTTTTTATTGGCGGTGGAACCCCGAGCTTACTCAGCAGCGAAGCCATGCTGCTGCTGATGGATGGCGTACGTGCCCGCCTGCCGCTTTCTCCTCATGCCGAGATCACCATGGAGGCGAATCCTGGCACGGTTGAAGCCGATCGCTTCAGAGGCTATCAGCGCGCCGGGATTAACCGGATTTCGATTGGCGTCCAGAGTTTTAGTCCGGAGAAGCTGCAGCGGCTTGGGCGGATACACGGACCGGAAGAGGCCGTACGTGCCGCACAGTTGGCCGAAGGTTTAGGCTTGCGCAGCTTCAATCTGGACCTGATGCATGGCCTACCCGATCAGACTCTGGAAGAGGCGCTGGATGATTTACGTCAAGCCATTGCGCTCAATCCTCCTCATCTCTCCTGGTATCAGTTGACGATTGAGCCAAACACACTCTTTAGCTCACGTCCTCCTGTGCTGCCGGACGATGATGCGCTGTGGGATATTTTCGAACAGGGCGACCGCCTGCTAAGCGCGGCGGGTTATCAGCAATATGAAACCTCCGCCTACGCCAAACCCGGTTACCGCTGCGAGCATAACCTTAACTACTGGCGTTTTGGTGACTACCTCGGTATTGGCTGCGGTGCGCACGGCAAGTTAACGCAGCGCGACGGACGTATCATTCGCACGGCGAAAACGCGTCATCCGCGCGGCTTTATGGAAGGGCGCTATCTTGAGCGCCAGCATGAGGTGCCAGACAGTGAAAAGCCGTTCGAATTTTTCATGAACCGTTTTCGTCTGCTGGAACCTGCTCCGCGTGAGGAGTTCGGACGTTATACCGGGCTGGATGAATCGGCGATCCGCGCGCAAATTGATGAAGCGCTGAGTAAAGGCTATCTGGCGGAAACCGCTGAAAGCTGGCAGGTTACTGAAAAAGGGAAGTTATTTTTGAACTCTCTGCTGGAACTGTTTTTAGCGGAATAACTGGCTGCTGATAAACTCCGACAATAAAAAAAGACGCTGATAAAGGCGTCTTTTTTCATATTAAGCCAGTTCCCTAATTTAAGCGGGTCTGAATCTCTTTACGCTGCGTTTCCAGCGAGGTAACGCGATTACATACCTCATGCCCAAAATTCTGGAAATCCTGCTCCTGAGTGCGCCACTCGGCCTGAACAGCCTGCTGTAACCCGCCAAGATTGCCCATAATCGCCTGCAGTGGGTTATCACTCTTGCTACCTTGCTGGCTGCCCAGTTCATTCAGGCTATCCTGCACGAGTCCACCGAGCGCGCCCTGCACCAGACGCTCGCCGTCCTGCCGCACCTGATCGATGGCCTGATGATGAAAAGTGAGCCCGTCACTACGATGCTCGATGATGCGATTCATCTGCTGTTTTAACTGGGTATCCAGTGTAGTCAGACGAGAGCGTGCCTTACTGCCGCTGCCAAGCTTATCAACGATCACTTTATCTAACGCGGCACGACCTTTCTCCAGACGCTGTGTCGCCCCTTGATCGATCCAGGGGAGATCGCGACGCAGTGCCGCCTGATAGTCGATCGCTTTCTGGCGGGTGGCGGTGTCAACCTCTACCGATTTGCCATTGAACTGGACATTGCCCTCAGGGGAGATCACCATATTGCCGCTGGCGCCAACCACCTGCACATTTTTTGGCGTGATAACAACATCGTCCTGAGGTTTGACACTGCATTCATAGGCCGCCTGCGCCTGACTGGCGGTGAGTAACAGTGCTGCGACCAGCGCTTTACGAATCATGGAATCTCCTGAAATCATTTTCTGACAACCATAAAGGTTATCTGCCTTCCCATCCGACTGAACCTTCCCGCTGCATAAATCGCCTATTGGAAAGCACTCTCAGCCGGGGCAAAGAAGCAGGCCAACGGGCCCGCTTAGTGCGTAGTTAGTCCCACCAAACATCGAAGAGTTCAGATATTTTCACATCCTGTAATTTGCGGGCTTCCAGCCAGTTGCGCACCAGTGCCTGATGTTCTTCGGTACATTTGCCGATCTTCTCAAGGCAGATTAATCCTTCCCATGAAAGATAACCGCTACCATCAAACGCTAAGCCATTCGGCTCAATCACTTCATTGATCAGCGCATCAACCGTGGTATCGATCTCTTCTTCGCTGGTGCCTTCAGGAAAGCTCCAGCCCACGGAAAAACCGAGTTCCTGGAACTCATTGATATGCATTTTTTTACGGAGACGACGACTGCGTTGTGTTGCCATTATTTAACCCTCTCGAACATAAGATCCCACACACCGTGTCCAAGACGCTGGCCACGCTGCTCAAATTTTGTTAATGGACGTGACGCAGGACGTGGCACATACGTCTGGTCTTCTGACAGGTTTTTATAGCCTTGAATGCTGCTCATCACTTCCAGCATATGCTGCGCATAGGCTTCCCAATCGGTGGCCATATGGAAAGTACCGCCCAACTTCAGCTTGCGCATTACCTGCTCGGCAAAAGGCACCTGCACGATACGCCGTTTATTATGGCGGGCTTTATGCCATGGGTCCGGGAAAAACAGCTGCACCATCCGCAATGCATTATCCGGGATCATTTTATCAAGCACTTCAATCGCATCATGGCACATCACGCGCAAATTGGTGACACCCGCTTCATGTGCCATGCCAAGACAGGCACCCACGCCAGGTGAGTGAACCTCAATACCGAGGAAATTTTGATGAGGATTATTCTGCGCCATGGTCACCAGCGAGGCACCCATACCAAATCCAATTTCCAACACCACCGGTGCGTCGCGGCCAAATAGCTCAACCAGATCGAGCGGCTGCGGCTGATATTCCACGCCCATTACGGGCCAGTAATTATCGAGCGCCAGTTGCTGTCCCTTGGTTAACCGTCCCTGGCGACGTACGAAGCTGCGTATACGTCGCATTGCGCGACCGTTTTCATCAAATTCGGGTGAAATGACGTCATTAATCATGTGTCTGCCTGTTAATCAACCTGTTCAGGAAATGCGGGCATTATGCAAAGTTACTGCTGAGAAGCAAGCTTCACAAAGTTCTGGTTTACACCTTACAGGCTCTGTGCTGGAATTCCTGCCTGAGTTTAGAGTATTAACGGAAAATTTCCTTCAAATGATGCAAGCGCAACCGTTCGCGCGACAGGTGCTGGACTGGTATCAGCGCTTTGGTCGCAAAACCCTGCCATGGCAGCAACAAAAAACGCCCTACAACGTCTGGCTTTCTGAAGTCATGCTGCAGCAAACGCAGGTTGCCACCGTCATTCCCTATTTTGAACGATTTATGGCGCGCTTTCCTGACATTGCCGATCTGGCGGCTGCGCCGCTGGATGAAGTGTTGCACTTATGGACCGGGCTTGGTTATTACGCACGTGCGCGCAATTTACATAAAGCCGCGCAGCGCGTTGTCGACGTTCACGGCGGCCGGTTCCCGGAGACCTTTGATGAGGTTGCCGACCTGCCGGGCGTTGGACGCTCGACGGCGGGGGCCATTCTGTCTCTCTCTTTAGGACAGCATTATCCGATCCTCGACGGCAACGTAAAACGCGTACTGGCACGCTGCTACGCAATTGAAGGCTGGCCGGGCAAAAAAGAGGTTGAAAAGCGGCTGTGGCAGATTAGCGAAGAGGTGACGCCCGCTGTCGGCGTCAGCCAGTTTAACCAGGCGATGATGGATCTAGGCGCACTGGTTTGTACCCGCTCGCGTCCAAAATGCGAAATATGTCCCCTGAATAGCGGCTGCATCGCTTACGCCAACAGCAGCTGGGCACAATACCCCGGTAAAAAGCCCAAACAAATCCTACCCGAGCGCACCGGCTGGTTTCTGCTGTTGCAGCGCGGAGAAAAGGTCTGGCTGCAACAACGCCCGCCCGTGGGCCTTTGGGGCGGCTTATTTTGTTTTCCACAATTTGCCACGGAGCTGGAACTGCAACACTGGCTCCGGACTTACGGCCTTGATAGCAGTCAGTTGAGCCAGATGACCGCATTCCGCCACACGTTCAGCCACTTCCATTTGGATATCGTGCCAATGTGGCTGGAACTCTCTTCTGCGGGCGCAGCAATGGATGATGGCGCAGGTCTCTGGTATAACTTAGCCCAGCCGCCGTCTGTGGGACTAGCCGCTCCGGTTGAGCGTCTGCTACAAGAATTACGGCAACCACAGCAAATGACGCTGACAACACGCGTGATACAAGAGGAAGAGTAATGAGCCGCACAATTTTTTGTACATTTCTGCAACAAGATGCTGAAGGTCAGGACTTCCAGCTTTACCCTGGCGAGCTGGGTAAACGCATATATAACGAGATTTCCAAAGAGGCCTGGTCCCAGTGGATGTCAAAGCAAACCATGCTGATTAACGAGAAAAAGCTTAGCATGATGAACCCTGATGATCGCAAACAGCTGGAACAAGAGATGGTGAAGTTCCTGTTTGAAGGGCATGACGTCCATATTGAAGGCTACACCCCACCAGAAGAGTAATACGTTGGGCCTCGCGCGCTGAGGCCCCATTTTCGGGCTACGTATAGATAACGATGAAAAAATTTATTGCCTTGCTAGTGATAGCACCGCTGTTGATCTCCTGCTCAAGTAATAAAAAAGAGACTTACCACGAAGAATGGGTGAAGGATACCAACGGTTTTGACATTTTAATGGGCCAGTTTGCCCATAATATTGAAAACATCTGGGGCATCAATGAAGTACTGATTGCAGGCCCAAAAGACTACGTAAAATATAGCGATCAGTATTACACCCGTAGCCACATCAACTTCGATGCCGGTAGCATTACTATCGAAACAATTGCGGGAACAAACCCAACGCAAAGTCTGCGTCAGGCGATTATTACGACCTTATTAGTTGGCGAGGATCCCGGTAACGTCGATCTTTACTCTGATGCAAATGATATTCAGCTCGGTAAAGAGCCGTTACTCTACGGCCAGGTGCTGGATAATACCGGCCAACCTATCCGCTGGCAGGGCCGCGCGGCAAATTTTGCTGACTATCTGCTTCAAAATAAGCTACAGCGCCGCAGCTCAGGCCTGCATGTTATCTGGTCGGTGACCATTCCAATGGTACCTAACCACCTTGATAAGCGTGCTCACCGCTACTTACCGATGGTGCGCAAAGCAGCCGAGAAGTATGGCGTCGATCAGTCATTAATCCTGGCGATTATGCAGATTGAGTCCAGTTTTAACCCGTATGCGGTCAGTAATGCTGACGCTCTGGGGCTGATGCAGGTGGTACAGCATACTGCCGGAGTGGATGTTTTCCGCATGAAGGGCAAATGGGGCAAACCCAGCCGGAGTTATCTTTTCGATCCGGAGAACAATATTGACGCGGGCACCGCTTATCTGTCGATTCTTCAGGGCAGCTATCTGGCGGGAATTAACGATCCGATATCACGCCGCTACGCGGTGATTACCGCCTATAACGGCGGCGCAGGTAGCGTACTGCGCGTCTTCTCCAGCGATAAAAACAAGGCGTTTAGTCTTATTAACGCCATGTCAGCTGCAGAGGTTTACCAGAAGTTAAGCCGTAATCACCCATCAGCAGAATCACGGCGTTATCTGTACAAAGTCAGTACCGCTCAGAAAAGTTATCATCTTTACTGAGAATCTGATTACCGGCCCATGGACGGGCCGAAAAAACATGCTGCAACACAGGCAAGCGGCCCCACAAGCCGCCCGCCGGTACGCAATCAGGCAATCACATAGCCATGCAGGCGCTTAATTCCCTGGTCGTCCGTTTCAGCATAAACGCCCTGTAGCTCCGGCGAGAAACCGGGTAAAACATTAATCCCCTCTTCCAGTGCCAGGAAATAACGCTGAACCGCGCCGCCCCACACCTCGCCAGGAACAACACACAACACGCCCGGCGGATAAGGCAGCGCACCCTCCGCAGCAATGCGCCCTTCTGCTTTGGCAAGTGGAACTAATTCCACGTTGCCACGAATAAATTCAATATTGGCATCCTGGGGATTCATCGCTACCTTCGGCAGGCTCTGCTGGCGGAACATCGCTTTCTGCAAATCTTTCACGCCGTAACTGACGTAGAGATCGTGCATCTCCTGGCATAACCGACGCAGCGTGTAACCCTTGTAGCGTTCAGCATTCTTACGGTAGATCGTTGGCAGGACATCGCATAACAACGCATCGTCTTTTACGTGCTGTTCAAACCGCACCAGCATCGCAACCAGATGCGCCATCTTTTCTGCACTTTCCGCCGGGGTTAGCAGGAACAGAATCGAGTTGAGATCGCACTTCTCCGGCACCACGCCATTCTCACGCAGATAATTAGCCAGAATGGTCGCCGGGATACCAAACGCAGCATACTCGCCGCTCGCCGCATCAATCCCCGGCGTCGTCAGCAATAGCTTACAGGGGTCAATCAGATACTGATCCTGCGCATAGCCCGCGAACCCATGCCACTGTGCGCCGGGGGCAAAACTGAAATAACGGGCATCGCTGGCGATAGTTTCCGTAGCCGCATTTTGCCAGGGCTCGCCATTGACGTTGTCAGGCAGGAAGGGCTTAATCAGCTCACAGTTGGCTAAGATCGCTTTACGCGCGTCGATTCCCAATGTGACGCATTCATGCCACAGCCGACGGCCGGCTTCCCCCTGATGCATTTTGGCGTTGATGTCCAGGGCAGCAAACAGCGGGTAGAACGGACTGGTTGAGGCATGCAGCATAAAGGCGTTATTTAACCGTTTATGACTACAGAAACGCGTCTGTCCACGCAGATGGTTATCTTTCTTATGGATTTGTGACGTCTGAGAGAAGCCCGCCTGCTGCTTATGCACCGATTGTGTCACGAAAATACCCGGGTCGTTCGGCTGCAGATCCAGCAACAGTGGAGAACAGGCTTCCATGACCGGAATAAACTGCTCATAGCCCACCCAGGCGGAATCAAACAGGATGTAATCACACAGGTGGCCTATGCGATCCACGACCTGGCGCGCATTGTAAACGGTGCCGTCATAAGTTCCGAGTTGTATCACCGCCAGACGAAATGGCCGTGCTTCTTTAGCACGATCGGGCGCGACTGCTGCAATCTGCTTACGCAAATAGCGCTCATCAAAACAGTGCTCATCAATACCGCCAATAAAGCCAAAGGGGTTACGCGCCGTTTCCAGGTAAACTGGCGTGGCGCCAGCCTGGATTAACGCACCGTGGTGGTTGGATTTATGGTTATTGCGATCAAACAGCACCAGATCGCCACGCGTTAATAATGCGTTAGTGACCACTTTATTGGCGCTGGAGGTACCATTCAGGACAAAGTAGGTTTTATCGGCGTTAAAGACTTTTGCCGCAAATTTCTGTGCATGCTTGGCTGAGCCTTCGTGAATCAATAAATCGCCGAGTTTGACATCAGCATTGCACATATCCGCACGGAAGAGATTCTCGCCAAAGAACTCAAAGAACTGCCGCCCGGCGGGATGCTTTTTAAAGAAGGCGCCGCCCTGATGTCCCGGACAGGCGAAGGTACTGTTTCCCATCGCCACATACTTTGTTAGCGTATCGAAGAACGGCGGCAGCAGCGCGGCTTCATAGCCATCCGCCGCGGCTTCCAGTGCCGTGCAGGCGTCTTCGCTGTCCGTCAGAAAACCACTGACCTCAGGTAAACCCTGTTTGTCATCTTCGGGCGTTAGCGCAATAAATACCGGCAGATTAAAGCCGGTATGGCGCAACAGCGCCAGTATGCCACTGCGGGAATCCGCGACGGAGACGACCACGGCCGCTACATCGGTGAAATCGGTTCTGTCCAGCGTCACGATATCACGCCCGGTACGAAGGTTTGGCGCGACTGAAGCGCTGGCCGCAATTTTCAATGTTGTCATAACACAATCCCTGAACGTCAAGGATGAATCAGTGCCACAGGCACGGCAATGGGAAGCAGGCAAAGAAATGCCCGTCCCGGCGAAAAGGTGTCAGATTAGTACGCAGCAGACTGGGGTCCGCCTCGACCGATAGACATCAGTAAAATCAGAACGCGTCTGCTTTTACTCATGGCCAGAAGTCAGGCATAGAAAACCTCACCGCATGGTGGTGAGTGCGGGAATCAATAAATGACGACAGGATAGCGATCGCGCGCGCAACGACATCCGAAGATGGCGGGAACAAGTGCTCTTTTGCAGCATTGAACCGTTCATAGCGGCGACCTCAATAAAACAGGATGAAGGGGGGTAACAAAATTCGCGCAATAATGGCATTTTTTATTTTTGCATACAACCCATAAAAACAAATCACCCCTTAGTTCCTAATAAATTACAACCACTTGATTTTTAATAAAATTAAAAAATATGAAAAAATCAAACTGTTTTATTATCCGTAAGTTATGCAATTTTATGCATTTTGCATATTTTTAATGCTACCCACAAAGCAGGCTATTTTTTCTCCATTCGCGCCACGCCTGCCCTGCTCTTTTTGCTGTTTTTCACATCAAATGGTGGAAAAGAACGCAGTCAGTCAGTTTTCATGACAAAAGCATTTGACGCTTTTCAGGCTTTACGGTTTAATGCGCCCCGTTGCCCGGATAGCTCAGTCGGTAGAGCAGGGGATTGAAAATCCCCGTGTCCTTGGTTCGATTCCGAGTCCGGGCACCACTCTTTAAAGAAACCAGCTTAACGGCTGGTTTTTTGCTTTCTGGGGTTCCGGTAGATTTCTGGTCGCGATGACCGCTGATGTCGCTGCTTTACCTCTTCCATCCAGCCTGAGCATTTCTTCTAAGTGGCAACCCCCCTCTGGTCGCGGTAGCCTTGTCTGTCAGACTTCAAATCCCCAATAGACACTATATTTCACATGAGTACCCGGCTGACGGATTCATTACTGCAAGGCCACATCCGGTCTTTGTCCGGTCGGAAGTCAAACGCGAACCACCAGCACTAACTCTACCTCCCAGCCCTCAACAACAATCCCTGTATCAAACCGAACATTTTTCACCCTGATTGATTTAGCTTTAGTCATGTGTTGGGTATTATGCCTACGATATCAGTATGATTCATGAGGGATTATGACCAGAGCACTGGTAAGGTTTGGAGACAAAACCACGAGCGGCGGTGAAGTGATTTCAGCTTCCTCGACGATTATTGAAGAACGGAATATTGCCCTGAATGGCGATATGGCATGGTGCCCGAAAGAAACCTGCAACGGGCCATTTCAGATCAATGGCACTGCGTATTACTTCTCTGAAAACAAACCCTGTGTAGCCACAGGCGATCGGGTACTTTGTAACTGCAAAAACAACCAAGTGCTGGGCAGTACGACAATTTGGGTGGAAGATAGTCCGAGCGATCCTTTTGAGGAGCATCGCAAGCGGGCAGCGGAATGGCCAATTAACAAAATAGCTGCCGCCGCCGTTATAGCCGCTATTCCGGTGTTCGCAAAGTCTGTCCTGCGTGGTACTGGTAATACCGATGCCGGGGAGTCAGAAGAACCACAAAGCAACATCGGCGAAATGAGTTTCTATCAGTCACAACCCACTCGGCCAGCCCCTGGGCCAGAACAACACGCACAGGCCGCAAAGAAAAAGAAAACTGCACCGCCACCAGAGCCACCGAAGAAATCACTCTTCGATAAAGTCACAGGCTTTTTCTTTGGTGAAGCTGAAGCGATGTCTCTTCCCCCGCCGCCAGTCATGGCTGGGACCACCGAAGCCGGGATGGCTGCCTCTGCCGGAGGAGCAACTGCTAAAGCCAGTCAGGACGCCGCTACAGCATTAACTCACTCCATGAAACGCCTCTCCGGCCCCGAAGTCTGGAACGGGCAGTTGGCGATGAATCTGCCGTTCGTTGTCATGGGTGCAATCATTCAGTCGAATCTCAAAGGCGAACAGAGCGACCTGCTGACGCCTCAGAACCTGCTGGAAGTGGCTCACAGCAAGGGTACCGTCCCTACCCGCGTCCGTTATAACTGGATCACCGATGACAACAGCGGGAAGCTGAAAGCAGTTGGCTATCACACTACTGCCGCCAGTGGCCGTGATCAGGTGCGAGTCAGAATGCTGGAGAAACAGACCGATGGCAGCTATGAATTCTGGGGCGACGAACGAAGCGATAAACCATTAATCACATGGACACCAGCAAACACGCCGGGGTCACAGAACGGCTGGAACACAGGGAATAACAACCCACAGGCAGGAACCGTCACGATACCGGGGCTTGAACACCCGGATATTCAGAATGTGACCATCACCACCACGCCACTGCCAGAGGAAAAGGACTTCCGGGATTACATTCTGGTGTTTCCGGGCAACGTCCATCCGCCAATTTACATCTATCTCAGCAAGCCTCCAGTAGAACTGCTGGAAGTTGAGCTTTATATCGACTTCAATGGCCGCTCGCGGCAGGGTGAATACGAAGCTGACCACATGCCATCCGCAGCAGCCGTTAGATTGTATTATCAGCGGCTTTACCCCGATGCTGACGAAAAGGAATTAGAAATGTTAGCGAAAGAAGTTGCTGCAATAGTGATTCCAAAGGGTGTGCATAGGAAAATAAGTGAAACCTATGGGGGCCGTAACAGGGAGCCGGGAAGAGTGGATCGTGATTCCCGAGACCTTCGAGCTGCAGCTGATCGAAACTTTGACGTGATAAAGCCCGCCTTGAAAGAATCTGGTATCACCGAGGAAAAACTGGAAGCAGCAAGGGCCAAAATACACGAATTGAATGAGAGCGTGGAGCTATATAAAAAATGACAGTCAATGTAGAAAGTCTGATCCGTAACCTCGGGAAAACTTACGAGCAACTCTTTAATGCTGGGTTGATTCCATACAAATCTAAACCTACAGGCTTCTCTGGTTCTGATGTTGTTACTCTTGATATGGCAAAAGAGGGAATCTTTTTAGCCTTCCATCGCGACTCCAACACATTGAAAGAAATAACATTAACATTGCTAGACCAAGAAAAGAAGAATTGGGTGTTCCCGAATACTTTACCGACGCCACTGGAGCCAGTGATGGCTCGTCCTTGGGTTCATAATCGGCTAGGTGAGCCAGATAAAGCTCTTCCCCCTAGAAAAAGGGGAAGGCGTGAGATTGGCTGGACAGAAAGATTTACGTTACTCGACTTTCATATTCCGCTCACTTTACAGGTTGACTATGAACTGAACGATTACGCTAGAAAGATAACCTTTCTGCCAACATCAGAACTCCGCTGGTAACAACCACAACGGCTCCTTTCGGGGCCGTTTCCAACATCCCCCGCCCTATCCGGTACAAGAAAGGTGCAGATCAACACAGGAGATTGAATCATGCACGTTGAAATCATTAATCAGGCCCGCGAAATCCTCACTCAACGGCTGTACCGCACCGACTCGCTGACTTCACCACGCGACACTGAAAGCTATCTGGCTCTCCAGCCAGGAGAGCGGGAACAGGAAGTGTCTAGATTATCCGTGGCGATTCAGACCAATATGACAAAACCAGCATCAACCACCAAAAAGCCATGTAAGCAACATACGCCTGAATTTCGTGAAGAAGCTCTGAAACTGGCCGCCTGAAACATCAGCTGGCTGAACGGGATGAAGAGCTTGCCATTCTCCAAAAGGCCGCGACATACTCCGCGAAGCGCCTGAAATGAAGACTGTCTTTATCGAAAAACATCAGGCTGGGTACTGTGCGTGGCCCGCAGCGGCTGGTATGCGTGGAAGAGGCGGCGTATCGCCATTAATACCCTTCAGCAGGTCTGCGACAGCGTGGTGAGTGGCGCTTCCAACCGGGTAAAAAAAGCACTACGGCGCACCGTGTCTGGCGGATGAACTGCATGCGCAGGGTTATCGTTTCACCGTGAAAACCGTGGCGGGGCAGCATGAGCGCCCGGGGCAACTGCGACGATAATGTCTGTGCGGAGAGCGTCTTCCACACGCTGAAAGTGGAATGCATCCACGGAGAACGTTTTGCCAGCCGGGAAATAATGCGAACGGCGGTATTTAATTATATAGAGTGTGATTACAATCGCTGGCGACGCCACAGCGCCTGCGGTGGTCTCAGCCCGGAACAATTTGAAAACCAGAACCTCGCTCAGGACCGTGTCCACATTACGTGGGTAGGATCGCTTTTGCCCGTCTTGCCCGGAAGACCGACGCACCTTTACTGTACTATCATCATCCGGGGTTGCCACATGATTTTTGCTTGTATACAGGCACAACAGGCTGTTGGACAGACTTCAGGTCGTTGAATATTCATGACGAACTTACTTATACACAATGAGGTTATTATGTCTGCTCTTGAACAATTATCTTATTACCAAAAGAAACTCGCGTTTGAAACCGATTCATGGGATCTGTATCTGGCAATCAAAAATGGCGAAAATATTATTGTTGTAGATGGCCGCAGTAAAGAGGCGTACCAGCGTGAACATATTCCTGGCGCAATAAATGTTCCTCATAAAGAGATTTGTTTTAATCACACCGCAGAATTAGATAAAACAAAAATCTATATTTGTTATTGCGATGGTATTGGCTGTAATGCTTCCACTAAAACTGCAATGAAATTATTGACGCTGGGGTTTCAGGTAAAAGAGTTAACTGGCGGCCTGGACTGGTGGAAGCGTGACGGTTATACCACCGAAGGGGCTGAAGGCAGGGAAGGTACGCCGGTAGTCTGTGGCTGCTGAACGCTATAAGGAATAACGGGTAATATCCGTACCGGGCTCTCCACAGTACGGATATTTACTCACCGGTAACCATTAGTTGCTCATCGCAGATCATTATTATGCTTTCAGCACAACATGACTCTCTGCGTAGGGTACGCAATAAGTTTCGCATGATCTTATCCAACACTACCATCAGTTTGGTGGGAGTGAAATCCAGCGCACAGGCCCAAGCGACGGTCACGACATCGTCCATGACGTCCTGATGGACTGAGACCCGCTCCGTTGGCGATGGTTGATCGGCAGTAAGGCTTTTCTAAAGGCCCTTGAATGATATATTGATCCATGTTCTGCCCCCATTCCCCATCAGGTTATCAGCAGTTTGCCTGAATAATTAACCCATCACTTTTGCTCTTTGTGTCGAACGCTGCGCGGCAGACAAATCATTATCAGGCCGACGAAAATAGCCGCCACCCCGATAAGTTTTACCGGACTGAACAACTCATTTAGCCACGGCAGAACAATGGCCGCGAACCAGACCAGAACATAGCTCAGGCTAAGCAGGGGGTAGGCTTTACTCAGGGGGATACGCCGCAGCGCCAGATACCAACAGCCCATTGATAATGCATAGGCGGCAAGCCCGCACAGTAACGCCACCAGACCACCGCTGCCAAACAGCACAGACCGGGCAAAATCGATGCTCAGAGTGGCTGGGGGGAACTGCATCATCGCCCATTTCATGCTGAGCTGCGCCCCGCTCACCAACAGCACGCTGATTAATGCCCACATGTACCCCATCAGGTATAGCCTCCCAGCGTGATAATACCGAGGATGATCAGCATCACACCCAACCAGTGATGCGGAGAAATTTGCTCTTTCCAGATCCAGCGGGCGGCCAGGGTGATAAAGATAAAGTTCAGGCTGAGCATTGGGTAAGCGATGCTGACGTCAACGTGCTGTAGCACCAGCAGCCAGACCAGTAATCCCAGCCCAAGCAGCGCCACGCTAAGCCCAAGCCACAGTATCAGATGGCGCCCCCCCGCACCGTGGGCCGCCTGCTTCTGGCACAGCTGCCCGCCGCAGCTAAGCAGGCTGACTAATACGATTAGCGCAATGCTCATGGCAGCGGATCGTATTCAAGCAGGACAAAGCGCCCACTGTTAGCCCGGTGATCTGGCACAGGCAGTTTAAGGTCGATCTGATCGCTGTTATTAGAAACCAGCAACAGCAACGAGACTTTGCCCTGCTTACGATGTTCAGCAAGCCAGTCGCTGAAGGCGCTGGCGCTGACAAAGCGTTTTTTCACGTCCGGATAGCTCAGGCCGTAGCGCATTTCGCCCTGCTGATCGTAGAGGTTAATGTCGCTACGCTTCATTTCCCAGGCAATGCCGGCGGCAATCCCCACGTTGTTGGTAAAGATATAGCGGCTGTCTTCCAGTTGCGGGCGCATTGCATGAATAAACGCCTGCGGCTGCTTGGCGTTCTCCACTTTCGACGGAATGACCGCACCAACCATCAGCGCCAGGCCCAACGGACAGAGCGCCGCCCAGTACCAACGTTTTTCTGTCTGGCTTAAGGTCAGCAGACCGAACAGCCCCCAGACAGCAAACGCCAGGCACGCAAGCACGACCTTGAGGATTGCATTACCGGTATAAACCGGGTGTCTTGTCAGCCCCCACGGCGCGAGGAAGAAGGCCAGGGTAATCACACAGGCCGATCCGAACAGCAGGTTTATCCAACCGTTAACGCGTAGCACCTTAGAGCCCGCTTTCGCCAGCTCTACCGCATGGCGTGCCATCAGGATCGCCAGCGGCGCAAAGCACGGCAGGATATAGGTCGGCAGTTTACCTTTCGCGATGCTGAAGAACAGGAACGGCATGACTACCCAGCCAAGCAAATAAAACGCCCCCCCCTCTTCGCCGCGCTGTTGCCAGCCACGCTTCAGCGCCCCTGGCAACAGCGCGAGCCACGGCAGGCTCCCGGCGATCAGGAACGGGATGTAGTACCAGAACGGGGCCTTATGCTGCGCCTCTTTCTCGGCAAAACGTTGAATATGCTCGACCCAGAAGAAATAGTGCCAAAAATCCGGCTCGGCCTTGGCGATGGCCAATGCCCACGGCAGCGTGATAATGATAGCGCTCAGCACCGCCAGCGGCCCGAGCAGCAGTACCTCTTTCCAGCGCTTTTGCGCAATCACCCACGGCAATACGCCGATCACCGGTACCGCCAGCGCCAGGAATCCTTTGGTCATCACGCCCATGCCGCAGGCCAGGCCAAGCAACAGATAGCCGCCAATCTTGCCGCCGATCGTTTTGGCGCTGCTGGCCAGCCAGAAGCTGCACATCGCCACCGTCAGCCAGAGAGTGATCATCGGGTCCAGTACCGAATAGGTTCCGATGCCGTACACCAGTAAGCAGGTCAGGAAGATAACGCCCGCCAGCGTCGCGACCGTTTTATCGCGCCACAGTCGAAACGCCAGCCAGGCGGTCAGCAAAGCGCTGAGGGTAACTGAAAAGACAGAGCCAAAGCGTACGGCAAAGTTATTGTGGCCGAAAATCAGCTGGCTAAGGTTATTGATCCAATAACCGGCTATCGGCTTTTCGAAGTAGCGCAAATCAAGAAAATGGGGAACGATCCAATTACCGGACAGTAGCATTTCACGGCTAATTTCCGCGTAACGCGTCTCATCCGGCTGCCACAGACCACGAAACTCCAGAGGTATCAGGTAAAGTAAGGCAAAACAGACCACCAGGGCCATTCCATATTTTGCTGATTTCATCGGTTCACGACTCTATAAGTTGTTGGCAACCCAGCCAGCCTTCACGGCCAGGGATTGTCCCGCGCACAATTTTGCCTGTCGGCAGCGTGGTTAAATCGTCGGGCAGAAGCTCGCTGAGCGGGCAAAACTGGACCCCTTCAGCCGCGGCCATCACCAGCAATTCACTAAAAGACTTTCGCATCACCATGCCTTCAACTTCCGCATGAATGGTGTAAACCGGTGTTCCTTTGTCCTGATGGATCTTATCCAGAATAAAGCGATTAAACGCTTCTTTACTGACGTTGCCTCCAACGACCTCATCCCATGTCGGCAACGTGACGGGGATTTGTACCGCCGCTGGCGTACCGTCATCCAGCAGCGGGATAAACGGCATGGTGCCTCGGCAGTCGCTATTGTAGCTGAACGGGAACGACGATTTTGCCTGCACCACGCGCTGGTCGGCACGCCAGCCCGCCGCCGCCGAGCAGGTCACTGGCTGGCCGATAATCTTTTGCAGTGCTTCCAGCCCGAGACGGGTCTGGCGTTCGAGTTCGCTATGTGCCCAGACGCCGGCCCGTGCCTGCCAGGCATGGTGATCCCAGGCGTGAAGACCAACTTCATGGTGATCCACTGCTGCGGCAATGACCTCCGCATTGCCGCAACCGATAATCCGCCCTGGCCAGGCGGTACCCGCGAGCAAAATGTCCCAACCATACAGAGATGCTGCGTTAGAACGCAGCATCTTCCACAGGAATTTTGGCTTGATCAGGCGCCACAGATGGCGCCCCATATTGTCAGGCCCAAGACTGAAGAAAAAGGTTGCCTGCGTCTCATGCAAGCTTAGCGTCTGCAGAAGGTTAGGCACCCCTTCACGGGTGCCTCGCCAGGTGTCGACATCAATACGCAGGCCGACTTTTTTCATGAGGCTGGACCCGCAAGGTCAACGGTTTTCAGGAAGAAATCCAGCGTTTCATCAATGGTTTTCTCCATGTGTACTTCCGGCGTCCAGTTCAGCAGACGACGAGCGTTTCTAATGCTCGGCTTACGATGCTCAACGTCCTGGTAGCCCTTGCCATAGTAAGCGCTGCTTTCCACTTCACGGAAGCCGGCAAACGGTGGGAACCGGTCACGCAGCGGGTGACGCTCGAAACTCGCCAGCAGCATCTCTGCCAACTCTTTAATGCTTGCTTCGTTGTCCGGATTGCCGATATTGATGATCTGGCCGTCGCAGTTATTGTGTGTATTTTCAATAATGCGGAACAGCGCTTCGATACCGTCGCTGATGTCGGTGAAGCAGCGCTTCTGCTTGCCGCCGTCAATGAGTTTGATTGGCGAGCCTTCCACCAGGTTGAGGATCAACTGGGTGATAGCACGGGAGCTGCCGATACGCGCGGCGTTCAGGTTATCCAGCCGCGGGCCCATCCAGTTAAACGGACGGAACAGGGTAAAGCGCAGGCCTTCTTTCTCGCCATATGCCCAAATAACACGGTCCAGCAGCTGTTTAGAGACGGAGTAAATCCAGCGCTGTTTATTAATTGGCCCAACGATCAGCGGAGAGTTATCTTCATCAAACGACTTGTCGGTACACATACCGTACACTTCGGAGGTGGACGGGAAGATAATACGTTTTTTGTACTTCACACAGTCGCGGATAATCTTTAGATTTTCTTCGAAATCAAGTTCAAATACGCGCAGCGGGTTGCGGGTGTATTCGATCGGCGTTGCAATGGCGACCAGCGGCAACACCACGTCGCATTTCTTAATGTGGTATTCGATCCACTCGGAGTGAATACTGATATCCCCTTCAACGAAGTGGAAGCGTTCATTGCCGATAAAGCGGGAAATCGCATCGGAACCGATATCCAGACCAAAAATTTCGAAGCTGTCATCGCGCAGCAGGCGTTCGGTCAGGTGATTACCGATGAAACCGTTCACGCCAAGAATCAGCACGCGGGTTGGGCGCTTAACAGCTGAAACCGGTTTGCTGCTCAGGATAGCGCCACTCACCAGGCCCAGAGACTGGGCAAGCTGCGAGCCTTGCTTGTAGACGCCGTTTTCGGTCTGACCGGTCACCACCTCCAGCGCGCCGCTACCGCAGGCGATAATCAATGGGTTAACGGACATTACGGTACCGGCTTTAGCACCGTTATTGCTTGCCAGTACGCGGCTTTTCCAGATGATAAATTTGCTTCCGCCCACGAAGCTGAAAGCACCCGGCCACGGTTCGGTGACCGCGCGCACCAGGTTGTTGGCTTCCGCCGCGCTGCTTTCCCAGCAGATAGCACCATCTTTTGGCGAACGCCCGCCGAAATAGGTGGCTTTAGCGTCGTCCTGTGCCATCTGCGGAAAATGGCCGGTTTTGATCGTCGGCAGCGTTTTAGCCAGCAGCGACATTGCGGTTTCACACAGCTTGTGGTGCAGCGTCAGCGCGGTATCTTCCGCCGCAATCGCCACGCGCTCCTGAGCAACGATATCGCCCGCATCCGCGCGTTTAACCATGCGATGCAGGGTTACACCCGTCTCGGTTTCCCCTTTCAGCAGCACCCAGTTTAGCGGCGCACGGCCACGGAATTTCGGCAGCAGAGAGCCATGCAGGTTGAACGCCCCCACGGAGGCACAGTTCAGAATCTCTTCGCCCAGCAGGTGGCGGTAGTAGAAGGAGAAAATCACCGCAGGCTGAGCCTCTTTAATACGCTCAACCCACAACGGGTGGTTCACATCTTCAGGGGCAAATATCGGAATGCCGAATTCTACCGCGGTGCGTGCCACGGACCCAAAGAAGTTATTCTCAGCCGCATTATCCGGATGAGTATAAATTGCTGTAATGTCATAGCCTGCTTCAACAAGGGCACGCACTCCAATACAGCCCATATCGTGATAGGCAAAAACAACGGCTTTCATTATTGATTTTCCTCTGAAGATAAAGCGGTTTCTCTGCTAACTACGCGTTGAATAAAGTAACGAGGGCGTGCGCGCACATCGTTGTAAATACGGCCTATGTACTCACCCAGCAACCCCATGCCGATGAACTGAGCGCCAATAAACGTAAATAGCACAGCGAAGAGCATGAACACGCCGTCCGCCGCCCACTGTGGGCCAAAGGCAAGACGCAACACCACCAGCAGCACCGCCAGGCTAAAACCGGACAACGCGATGATGCTGCCCACGACGCTCAACAGACGCAGCGGCGTGGTAGTCAGGCAAGTGATCAGGTCATACATCAGGTTGATCAGGCGCATGAAACTGTATTTGGAATCGCCGAACTGGCGCTCATCGTGGTGCACCGGGATTTCAATGGCGCGCCGGGCAAACGTATTTGCCAGAATCGGAATAAAGGTGCTGCGTTCGTGGCAGTGCAGCATCGCGTCGATAATGTGACGGCGATAGGCGCGCAGCATACAGCCGTAGTCGCCCATCGCCTTGCCAGTGGTACGCTGGATTAGGTGATTGATCATTTTAGACGCGCGCTTGCGGAACCAGCTATCCTGGCGGCTCTGGCGCACGGTACCGACCACGTCATAGCCCTCATCCGCCTTTTCCACCAGCCGAGGGATCTCTTCCGGCGGGTTTTGCAGATCGGCATCCAGCGTGACAATGAGGTCACCGGTGACGTGGCTAAAGCCCGCCATGATTGCCGAGTGCTGACCATAGTTACGGTTCAGCAGCACCGCTACGATACGGCTGTCGGGTGCTTCTGCAGCGCGGGTCAGTATGGCAGCAGATTCGTCGCTGCTGCCGTCGTCCACCAACAAAATTTCATAATCACGGTTAAGCTTTTCGCATGCCGCTGAGGTGCGGCGGATCAGCTCGGGCAAACTCTCCTGCTCGTTATAGACCGGGATTACAACGGAAACTTTCTTTACTGGAGGCGGGGTCATCATCTTAGAGTCCTGCTATTTCACGTAATGCGGTAATGACTCGTGAGGTGTCATCGTCGGTCATGGTTGGGAACAGGGGAATAGAACAAATCCTTTCGCTGTTCCACTCGCTGTTCGGCAGCCGAAGCTGTGGGTAACGTTCGCGATAATATTTCTGGGTGTGGGCGGCACGGAAATGCAGACCAGTCCCGATGCCGCGTTCTTTCAGAGCGTCCATCAGGCCGCTGCGCGAAATACCGCAGCTTGCTTCGTCCACACGGAGAATAAACAGGTGCCACGCATGGCGATGCTGCCACTTTGGTATCGAAAGCGGTAAGAACGGCGTATCGGCCAGCGCGTTAAGGTAGCGTTGGGCAACCTCATGTCGGCGAGCGTTAAGCTGCTGCAACTTACCTAACTGCACCAGCGCGACAGATGCGTTGATGTCCGCCAGGTTGTATTTAAATCCGGGGGAGATCACCTCAGCCTGAGGCGCCCGTCCGTGGTTTTGACGGTCAAACGCGTCCACGCCTAAGCCGTGGAACTTCAGGCTACGGATACGGTTAGCCAGTTGTTCGTCATCGGTCACAACCAGCCCGCCTTCGGCACAGGTCATATTTTTAATCGCGTGGAAAGAGAAGATCGCCGTGCCGCGTGAACCAACATGCTTACCCTTATATTCGGTACCTGCAGCGTGAGCTGCATCTTCAATGACCGGAATACCGTAACGCTCGCCTATCTCCCGGATAGCATCAATGTCAGCGGGCGCACCTGCGTAATGCACAGGAATAATGGCTTTAGTACGCGGGGTAATGGCTGCTTCAATCTCCTGCGGCGTCACCATCAGCGTATCGCGGTCGACGTCAATCATCACCGGCTCGGCCCCCAGCAGCACAATCATGTTCAGCGTTGACACCCAGGTCAGTGAAGGCGTGATAACCTCGTCGCCCGGCTGCAATCCCAACGCCATCAGCGTAACGTGCATTCCGCCTGTTGCGGAGCTAACCGCGATCGCATGTTTATTGCCGGTTAACACACAAAATGCCTGTTCGAGCGCCTGATTTTTTGGGCCGGTGGTGATCCAGCCAGATTGCAGAACTTCAGATACCGCTGCAATTTCGTCCGCGCCTAACGCCGGACGTGAAAAAGGCAGAAAATCACTCATTACGTGGATTCCTTATTAAATCACTGAACGCCAAAAGCTTACGGGATAATGAAACAGCCTAATTAAATAAAAATTCAACACTCAGAAAGTACGGGCTGTTTAGCTAAACGGGTAATCAATGAAAGGACGATAACAAAAGAATCTTAGAAAAGTATTAAGAAGGAAATAACATCTCATCTCCATCTTCTGCACAAAAATGAGTAAAAAGCGCGCTTGAATACACAATTTGTTCACCTGAACAGAAGTGATATCATCGCCTTATCATCCAGGCAGCTGACATAATGAATAAAAGCGACAGACGGAATGAGAAAAAAATAATGGACTGATCTGACAATATTTTCCCAATAAGACATGCCTTGCTCAATATACTCAGCAGAAGCGGGATAAGGCTGCACCCCAACTAAATACCAGGCCGGGCAAGGCATTAAAGTTCAACACAACGAAAGAGATAATTGAAAAAGGTGTTGCGTTGGTCGGTTGAATCTACGGATTAAACATTTAAATTACAGGCTCATTGCAGGGTATCGAAAGCAGTCCAACTCACTCAGACACATATCCACTGTAGTGAGTAGAATCAGTTCACTATTCCTATCAATAATTCAATTTTTCCATCCCGGTAATAAATTTCATAGTCCGTTATCCAGCAACGCTGATGTGGGCAGCCAGTCTGTTCAAAATGTTGCCACACTTGTTGCCACAGGTGAAAGACAGGATTACCTGCCCCCGTTTGCCCTGAAAAAACCATATACCGCCCCGGTGCCAGCTCAATTTTGTCAAACATTGATCCTGCTTGTACGTTTTCATCCTCTTGTGCTTTTACCGCAACGGTGACGTCAAATTCGCCACTCGCATCAGACTCATAATTAGAATAGACCCCGTAAACTACATCACCTGACAACTGCTCAGGATAGATATCCTGGTAGAAATGACGCCAGAGCGGCAGTATTTTCGCAGTGGTAACATCCATTTCATTTGTATTGTTCGTACGTGTAGAAACGCCAACTAAGGACAAAACCGGACGCTCGACAATTTTCATCTGTTATCTCCCTGGTTTTTCAGCCAAAGCCTCACCTCTTTACAGGCCTGACGGTTTTTAGATATAGGCAGTATTCATTTCATACACTTCGCGCAGTCTATCTCAACCTTTTGGAGGATGGGCAGTTTCTCATTACGCTCAGCCCGCTGTCGTTTCAGCCGGGTATTTCCGGTCGCACGTTTATTTCCCACTAAGATGAAGTGAGCGGCTGCGTTTTTTTATGTTGTTGGCCAGGATCAATTATCCCCCGGAACTCATCGCACATTCCATTCACTCAGTACACATTTCTCAACTGTTGACTCACAAGGCAGTATTTCAATGGATATAACCCGAAACCGCAGCGGAAGCTTTACCCCGACTCATACTCAACCGTCATCCAGTCTTCGCCCCGTCCCAACAAGGAGAGACAGCTTACCCACTCCGGATGTCATGCAAGAAAAATTTCAGGCACTGACGACCAAAATTCAGGCGCAATCACCACTCATCATCGGGATACAGCAATATCTGCGCCGGAAATGGTTATATGAGCGCACTCTTCCCACTGATATCGGTGAAAAGATGTCCTTTGGTGAGTCAAGGCGTACACAACTTTCCGCGTACGCCGGTGGCGAAGTAGTCGCCCATCAGTACGGAATAAACATCGCCGAGAATGAAGCACTTGATGAGCACTTTGCCTATAAATTACATCTGGGTGGTGAGTTTAATTCTTTATACCATCGTCAGTTACCCTCTGATGAATATTATGCCCAGTGCAATAATTTGTACCAGGCTCAGGGAGGCCATGCAGATGACAATGTGATGTTCTTTAATGGCGAAGCCTCTGCACAGCGTTTTCTGTCTTGCTGCCCTCAGGACATGGTAGAGGGCCACGTGCAACAGCATCTTGCCACACACGGAAAGGAACTGTTTCCCGGTATTTACGCCGTTAAATTTACCCATCAGCCCTCGCCTTCTGCGGCAGATGAATCTGATGAATCTGATGAATCTGATGGATCAGAAAGTCAGCCAGAGACATTTAACAGTCCCGCCCTTTTCTATCATTTGGGCGCCAGACCGTCAGTGTGTCAGGTGATACGCGCCATTCACAAAAACGATAAAGCATACTCCTTTTCTCCGCGTAGCTGCCTTACTCAGCTAAAGGGTCTTTCCAGCAGCGATCCCCATTCGGCAGGTGCATCCTTACGTCAAATTCCACCGACGCATCCGTGTTATGAACTGGCCATTACCGCCACCAACCTCGTGGACGGACTGGTTAACCATTTGCTTACCCATCCACAGTTGCTTGCGGCACAGACCGACTCTGGTTCGCCTCTGGCGGTGGGACGACAAACCCTGCCCTTTAATCCTGATATTTTAGCCGACTCCTTGAATACGCTGGCGGCGGTGACTCAAGCCATGCCTGGTTTAACCCATGACAGCATAAGCTTTGCTGATTGCTATCGCACCATTGCCGAAGAGCTGGGCGTGATCACGACATTATGTAAACCCTACTCCGCCCAGGACTTTAAGCAAGTTACCCGGGAACTTACGATCGCTCGCCTCGGTCCATCCTGGCGCGATGGCGTAGACCTACAGCCTGAAACCTTTTTATTTTCCTCAGGCATGCACGCATTAACCATTGCTCTGGAAAATGCGAGTCAAAACGACGCAGAGCAGGCATTAACCTTTATGACAGATCGCTCAGGCAAGGCGAAAACACCCATCTACTTCGAGACAGGAGAGCTTGTTAAGCTGGCTAGCGGGAAATTTATCGCCGGGTCAGCAGTCTATGCCACACTCAATCACAGCATGCCTCTGCCGAATATGCCTAACTGGAGTGTGGATAATCTTATACCGGGTTTACAGCAACAGATAAAACAGCATGCGGATTCAACGAAGCCGCTTACGCTGATACTGGATGCAACCATTGAGAAGCGCGATGATTTAGCGCAAATTGCTACCGCATTTACTGAGGATATCGCCAAAAACAATCTCCGCATCCTTTTATGTAAAAGCTACCAGAAATACAGCAATCTTGGCCTGACTAAAGTCATGTCAGGATCGGTGACCTTACTCGCCGCAGCGACGGAGGAAAACGATAAAATCCGTACCGCGCTGAGCGATCAGGAGAGCGCACTGGGCTGGGCCGATAACGATGATTCACAACTTTTAATCCACTTGCTAAAACACGCCGACAGCGAATTTATGCTGCTTGATAAAGCCGCGGAGAACGCAAAATTTGTCAAGGATACGTTGTTCAACGGTAAAAATGGGCTACGCGAAGCTAGTGGCTGGCAACCCGGACTGCCTTTTATTGTGCTCACCTCGTCTACAGAAGAATCACACAGCTTCAGTATGGACGAAGACGCCGTCGATAAGGCCTACACCCTCTCTCACGACCGCTTGTTAAGTAACGCCAATGTGCGTATCCGCGGCAGCTTCGCCTTTCTGGAGAGTACCCAGTCCTCCTATGAAGATGAGAAGCAAGAGGTGGGGGAAGGGGAAAACCGCAGTATTATGCGTTTATGCTTCGGCATGGAGAGTAAAGCCGAGCTGGTTGAGCGTTTTTACATGGCATCGCGCCTGATGGCCAGCCCTCAGAAATCCTGGAGCTGCCGTGACGCGGCGCAGGAAATTGATCATATCCTGCAGGAAAGTGGTCTGTTCTCCAACGTTAATGCCCCCTTAACGCTGCAGCAAAAAATCACCATCGTGGCCAACCATCAGCGAAAAGCGCTTTCACTTCAGGACAAGGGAAGCCTGTTACAGCAGCACCTGTCCACGCAAATCCAACAGCAAACGGGAGAGTTTGTGATAAACAAACTGCTCTCGGTGATAAATCAACTGTCTTTTCTGGTCATCGATGAAGCAAGCTACTCCGCTGAGATACCGCCAGGGAAAAAAGATAAAATCGTTCTGGCCGAATTGGTGGATGCCCTCACAAAAAACGACCTGCCCGGCGTTTCACCAAAATCGCGTGAAGAGCTGCTGCGCCTTAATCAATATCTGGCGCTGGATGATATCAAACGGGGCGGCGCACAAGGGATTCGTGAGGGTATCGATCGCATCCTCACAATAGCGGATAAAATGACCAGCGGCATGCGATTACATTTTACCACGTTGGGCATGCTACCTGACGCGGTGTTCCAGCAGCAGACTCCGGCTATTCAGCAGCAACTGCTTGAGAAGCTGTTTATTCCCCTGGATACCCAAACCAAAATGCTTTTAATTGATGACCTACTCAAGGCGGGCGCACTGCATATTGCACAGGCCTGCCTTGATAAACTGGAAGCACTTTTACAACATGAGGGGCAGATGAGCACAGAGTCCTTCCTGACCCACGACAGTGCAAACTGGTCAGCAGAGCCACTCACGCAGTCCCCGGCTGAAAACCTGTATATCCAGGAGCGTGCTCGCAGCCTGATAGCATCACTGGAAACATTAAAAAATAAAGGTAATTAATGCTTTTTATCCGGGACCGGTAAAGCTTATCGCTTATACGATCGTGATCGTCTGGAAACAGAATAATGATCTGCAAGAGCCGGATAACGATTAAGAAAAATATTATCCGTACTGCCAATAGTGCAGTACGGATAACACTGCTTATGCAGCAGAAATATCAGCAGCCGCAATCTACCGTCGTACCTTCCCTGCCCGCATGCTCTTCGATGACAGTATCGGTATCAGGTTAATCGGGATCCCATTCAGGGAACGATGAACCCAGGGGATTGAGTAGATATTTATACGTTCCCATCGTTGTCATTTCGACTTGTTCACCAACGCCTTTATAAAGCCCCATTGGGGTTTGAGCGATAATAAAGTCAGGGTCGACATAAGCATGCTCTGCATCTGAGTTGGCCGTATCGTACGCGTATTTTTGGTCAAAAATACCTACCGACATCAACCAGCATACCGTACGGCTTAATGACACGCTGACACTGTAGCTTCCTCCCTCCACCGCACGGCGTTTTAGCGCTTCCAGAATTCCGGCTGTCGCCAGCCAGGAAACAATCCAGTCACAGATCACACCAATTTGTGGCGTTTGGTGAGGTTCTGAACATTTTTTATAGGTGCCGCCCAAACTTTCAAGCCAGTATGGACCTGCTAATGCCCCCTGAGAGACATCAAAACCCACCCTGTCAGACCAAACCCCCTCTTTCGTATTAAAATATACCGTAGAGGTAATCAGTCCCGGATGTTTTTTACACAGCATTTCCGGTGATAAATTGTGCCGTTCCAGAAAACCGTTGCGACGATTTGAATAGAATACATCTGCTTCTGACAAAAGCTTATCGAAGGATTTACGATGCTCACTGTTGTTTTTTATATCGAGTCGCGATGAGCGAACGCCAACGTTGGAGGTAAAGTGAAAGGTGCTGTGTTCATAGTCATCTTTTAACCATATATTGAGCACATCGGCACCATGAAGGGCGAGTGAGCGACCAATCCCCGCGCCAGCAATAACGTGCCCGAGTCCAAGTGCTTTAATTCCACTGAGAACCTCTTTCCCGTCTTTGAAAGGGACAGGATCTGAATCGGCAACTTTTTCCACCTTAATCAAAGGCTCACGATTGAGTGTTTTCTTAAATAAATCCAGTGCCATGAATTCTTGTGGCGATCTCACCAGATGAATCGGTATCCCTGCTTTTGCCGCAGCCGTTTCCAGCTCAGCGCCATTCCATTGGGCAACAGCTTTGCGAATAGCCTCCTTTCCAGGCGCACACTGTAAAAGCTGTAATGCCCTGTTTCTCAACCCGGGATAATTACACGTAAAAAGCACCCAGGTTTTATCTTTGCAACAATAAAATGTTCTGAGGTCTACACCTGACTCCGACGCAGAGGTTCCCGGGAAACCATTTACCGTCTCAAGGGTGCCTTCCCAAAAGCATGCAAAACGGCGTAATGCCTTACGCACATCAATATGGATATTCTGCACTTCGCCCGTTTTTAACTTCCAGATACTGGCCAACTGCACGGCCTTCACCGCCAGCCCGATAGCCGAGCATGCCCCATAGGGGAGCACACTTGGAATAATAGGATCTTTGCCGTAGAAAGTGAGCTTTCCGCCAAAGTCCTCAATAGACGTTCCCAAGCCTTCAAGTATCAACGCGGTCTCTTTATTCAAATCAATATTATTGGATTTCAGCGGTTGCGAAAGATGATGTTTAATTCTATGTTCGGTTGAGTCATCGTGATTCATGAAAATATGTCCTTATCTTAATCGATAGCTATCTGATTAGCCTGTTATTCCAGTAAGGCTGTCCTGATGCCAGAGGCGTTCTTTTTCACCCGTTTTAATATCAACGCGGTAAATACCCCCGCCCAAATCGGAGACATAAACACAGTTATTCTTTCTATCAAGGGTAAGACCTATTGCCTCATCAAACCCGCCACATATAATGTGATGGCCGATCAGGGAACCCCCTGTTATTTTTGCAGTGTTAAGTGTATTTCCTTGAGGTGGCGATCCACGATCTGTCCAATACAGAAGATGGTTCTCTTTATCGATTTCCAAATCGATAGGCTCAGGTAAATTATCAAGTAAAACGTCGATCTCTTTTTCTGTGACAGGCGTTTTGCGTGGAGCTACATCCATATGCGTACAGAAAATTCGGCCTTTATTCCCCTTTGCGGGGCCCTTTTGCGTCCAGTATAGTTTATTATTTTCCGTATCTACTGTTACGCCAACACATTGCTCCAGAATATCCACCACGCCACAATGTCCTTTGGCGTTATCGACAAGTATTTCAATGCCGGAACCATCGCATTGACTACGCATAACCTTCCCTCCTTCCCGATCACACCAGTAAAGCAGGTTATTTTTTTTATCTAATTGTAGCTGTTTGGGCGTGGTGAGAAGGCCATTACCGATCAGGATTTGATGATCTGTACCATCAAGCCGACACACTTCGATGGTACCGTCTCTCTGATTATAATCCATGCCCATATTAGTCCAGTATATAAGGCCTTTTTCATGGTCTATCTGTATACCATCCGGCGTTCCACTCAAATTACCCAGGATAACTTTTGTAACTTTACTACGGGTATTTATTGAAACAATCGCGCAGTTTTTTATCTGAAGAAAAAACACTGCCCCTTCCTCTTCTGATATAAGTTGCATGCTTATTCCTTTTCTGATGAAAACGTATTTAATATTTTCATGATGGAGATCTCTTTAACATCTCGCGACTTTTCAAGTTGCGGAATGGCAAAACGGCCATAACTCGCATTGACCTGATCGGTGATGGTTTTTTTCGTTTTATCGTCAAAAGAAACAACTTCTAAAGCCTGTTTACCCCAGCGTTTTTCCATTCCCGGAGCCAAATGTTCCAGAAAATGGCCCATCCCCCCTGCTCCGCCGCCCAAATGAAACGAAAGGAAAGGACCGCCTGTCGCCCATCTGATACCAATTGATGATGTAACAATGTCGTCAAGTTCTTCAACCCGAACAACCCCCTGGGATACCAGATAAACACACTCTTTGAAAATTGCTGACTGCAATCTATTGACAACAAAACCATCCACTTCTTTATTGATTAAACGCGGTAATTTCCCCAGTGCTGAATAAAAAGCTAAAGCCTGATCAATATACTTTTTATCTTTTTTCTCTCCCGGAACCACTTCAACCAGTGGAAGCAGATGTGGCGGATTAAACGGATGTCCGATGATCAAACGCTCGGGAGAAGTAAGATCTACAGATTGGTGCGTTGCGATAATACCTGAACTGGATGAGAGAAAAAGTGTGTGTGCGGGTGCATTTTCTTCAACCGTTTTCCATATGTTTTTTTTAACATCGATACGCTCAGGTGCATTTTCCTGGATATAATCCGCAGCTTTTACCGCTTTCGCTAAATCCTTTTCAAAAAAGATATTTTTCAAATAATTATCCGGAGTAACGCCAGAATAATTTTTCCCCATTTTATCAAGATCGGCAATCGCATGCCTGAAATAGTCGTCAATTTTACTTTCGATATTTTCATCCGGGTCACTTATTGTGACGGACATCCCACCGGACAGGAATACTGTAGCCCATGAAGCGCCAATAACGCCGCCACCAATAAGCGTGACATTCTTTCCTTTTAAAGATAACTGTTTCATAATATGAATTTCCATATACGTTAAGAAGACCCTTTAAGAAGATATAAGAATCATAACTCCGTATTAACAAATCATGCTTCCTGTTATTTTCCACGGAGTTAGCAGAAACCGAATATGGTTGACAGACGGCCACTCAGGAACAAAAAATACGCATTCAGGATTACATAACATGTAAAAAAACAGTGTATTCCACTTGCAGTAATGAATTAGCACATTTGTTTCAAGACAAATCTTGCAGACATAAGATCATTAACACAAAAAGTGCTTTTGCAATATCTTCAGAGAGGAGTAACAACACGCGGAACGATCACTGGCAGAAATTCATCGAATGGTTATTTATATTCACTACTGTTTATTAATTTTATTTCTTATTTTTACGATAGTTCTCATAATCTTTGCTCACCGAAGTTAATTTATTCTTATCGTTATCTTTTTTCTGGGCAATTACCATGATCAGGGCACGCTCAGCATATCTGAGAGTGCCCTGTATTTCATTGCTAATTTTCCCGGGTGTTTTCAGGCTCTGGAGGCGTAAGTCACTTTTATGATAACTTGCGCGAAAATATCAATGAGCGAATATAATACAGCCCTTCTGCCTTCCTTAAGACGATCTCTTCAGTCGGCAATAGGCAAAGAATGTGTCGAGCCATTCCGCAATTTTCTCCGGCTGTTCTTCAGGAAGCCAGTGCCCACAGTTATCGATCACACCGCCTTGCACATCATAGGCAAAATCAGTTAGCGAGATAACCGGCTCATTTTTACGCCCAAATGCTTCATTTCCCCCTAATCCCAATACCGGACACGTTAGCTTCGGTTCTCTAAGCTGAGCCTGTGCATTTTCCAGATCAATGGGTATAGAGCGGTAATACTCTAACGACGCTTTCCAACGTTCCGGTTTGCTATAGCTTTCGATATAGCGCTCCGTATCAATCTTTTTCATCGCCGTATGATTATGGGTAAAATTATCAAAGAACCATTGAAAATAGGCCCTTTCATTTCCCGCTATCAGCGTTTCTGCCAGGCCTTTGCTCTGGTTGAAATTATGATGCCAGCGTTTGCCACTTTGACTAAAGTTGACGGAAGGCGAACCGGGCACGGTCACATCCAACATTGCCATCCCCAGACATTTCTCGGCAAGCTTAACAGCTACATAGAATGCAACCACCCCGCCCCAATCATGGCCGACCACATACACAGCAGGAAGTTTTAAATGATCACGAACCAGTTGCACCAGATCTTCAGCAATCGTTTTCTTGTCATACCCCTCACGCGGAATTGAGGACTGCCCCAAACCGCGCAAGTCAGGAATGATGAGATCATGATCGGCAAGATAAGGTGCCAGTGTTGACCAGGCTTCATGTGTTTCGGGCCAGCCGTGTACTAACAAGATCGGCTCTTTGGTTGCTTCTCCTGCCCGAATGTAATGAAGTTTCACGCCATTCACTTCGGCAAAGAAGCCCTCGTGCTTAATTGAGTATGTCATGTGTGTATCCCTTGTTCTGAGGCTTATTCGCTGGCGATGTCGAGATCTTTGGTCTCTGCCGAAAGATAGGTACAGGTAGCTGAGATAACGGCCAGCGCCACCATATACCAGGCAATTGCGTAAGGGGTGCCATAATGATCCAGGAGGAATGCACCAATAATCGGCGCACTCCCGCCCCCAATGATTCCCCCAATATTGGTGGCCATCGCAAAACCGGTAAACCTGGCGCTTGGCCCAAATGCTTCACCGGTGAATGACGGTGCAGCCCCGTAAACCAGACCGTAACCAATCATCAACGCACAGGCACCGGCCAGCATGGGTAAAAAACTTGCGCTGGAATAGAGATACCAGAATGGGAAGGCGGACAGCGCAGTCACTGCAAATCCAATAAACATCGTACGACGTCTACCAATAGTATCGGCAAGCGCTCCCGAAAGTGGTACCGCCACAAGGTGGGTACAGATCGAAGCCATGACGACGGACAGAACAAAACTATTTGAAAGGCCAAGCTCTTTTTGTCCATAGCTCAGCGAGAAAACAGTGAACAGATAGAAGGTTGAAAAGTGGCAAATGTTAGCCCCGGAAACCAGCAGCAGTTGCTTTGGATATTGAGTAAACAATCGCATCGCCGGAGACTGGTCAGGAGAGCGTTGTACGGCACGCTTCGCTGCCGTTTGTTCAAATACCGGTGATTCCGCCACTCTGGAACGAACAAATATCCCGACGATCAAAAGCGCTATACTGGCGATGAACGGAATACGCCATCCCCAACTGTAGAAATCTTCTTTGGATAAAAGAGCGCTAACCAATAACAACATACCGGCTGACGCAATAAAACCAAAGACTGGACCAATATTGTTAATCGCCGCGTAAAAGCCCCGTTTTCGCTTAGGCGCATGCTCAAGCAGCATCAGAACAGAGCCACTGTACTCGCCCGCAAACGCAAAGCCCTGAATAAACCGGAGTACACAAAGGATTAAAGAGGCCGAAAGACCAATACTCCCGTAAGTCGGAAGAAGGCCGATCCCCACGGTACTCAATCCCATGACAATCAGCGTAAGGTACAGCAGTTTTTTCCTGCCAATCCTGTCACCGAAATGCCCAAGAACCAACGAGCCGAGCGGACGTGATACGAAGGAGATCGCGAATGAAGCCAGAGATAATAATCGTGAAACGGCTTCATCTGTTCCAGGAAAAAACAGAGGAGCAAAAATCAATGCGGCGGCGGTACCGTAGAGATAAAGATCGTATGTCTCCAGGGCCGTTCCGAAGAGGCTACCCACAACAACGTTCTTCATTGATTTCTGTTTTTCGGGATCAACCGATTCAACCTGTGTTGCGATGTTATTTGGGACAGAAGTGTGCATGATGTCACCTTTTTTATTGTTGTATAGGTACTAGAGGGTAATCCTTAGTTTTTTGGGGGTACGTTGCCCTTCATCGCCTTAACGAAATAATCGTGATCGCCCATCTGGCCGCCTTTAAGCGCGATTTCAAGTTCCGACAGAAACGGTTGACTTGAAAGTGCCTTACAAAGCGGAGCGCCAGGGGAGAACAGCGATTCGATTTTAAGGGCATCCGGTGCCAGGACTTTTGTCACCTGGCTTGATGTATCGCCACCGGAAATAACCAGTCGGTCGGGACGATATTGCTTGAGAATATTTTTGACGATGCCGCCCATCTTCATCGCTAAAAGCTTGCCCCCCTGGACTTTCGCTTCTTCCAAGGTTTTTCCTTTAGCAATCATCAAATTAATCATGTCTTTGATGCGGGGATCGTCTGAACCTTTGGCTGTATGAATCAGTACACTGGATCCATCCTTCAGGGCCCGAACCACAGAGTCGATAACAAGCGCCTCCGTCGCCTCACGGGTGACTTCAGCGAGTAGCGCGGCCGCATCCACTGCGAATTCGACATATCCAGCCTGTAGCGCGCTATCGATTTGAATCCAGCTTAATGGCGATGCGCTACCTGAGACAACCAAAACTTGTTTTGCCGGTTTAAGGCGCGGGCAAGCGTCAGCATCAGTGCCAGGCTCACCATTAGCGCGCCAGTACTGCGTCAGCCCGTATTCCACTCCGGATGAACCGACGACAAAAAGCGGAGCATGGTCACGAGAGATTCGATCGAGGATCTCGCCCGCCTGGGTCAAGTGTTTCGTGGTTACGCCATCAATTAAGATGGCTTCATGATCGTTTGATAACGTATTCGTGAGGGCGACAAGATCCCGCTCAGCATCCAGCTGACAAATATCTATCGTCGCGAACGTCATATCCTTCTGCATCTGAATGTGCCGGGCCAGGTCCGACTCATGCATCGGTGTAATAGGATGAAGACTCATTACGGGGTGGCGGTCGATCCGGTGTACCGCGTTGTCTGTCCTGGAATGCGCATAGAGATTTCCGAATGCACAGTACCTTTTCAGCGCGGGATTTCCGGCAATGACAGGCACCGAACGTTTCCCAAAAACGGCGGAAGCGATACCGATTGCGTGCCCTATACTCCCAACGTCCGGCGCACTGTCAAAAGTCGAACAAACTTTATAATGGACAATGGCTGGAGACAGACTTTTGATAGCTTCAAAAACACCGGTCAGTTCAGCATCCATATCTGCTGGAGACATAGAACGACTGTCACCGGCTATTCCTATCGCATCAAATTCACCTAACGAGCGCAGTAAAGCCGGTGATGGCGGAGTGAGGAACAAAGCACACTTCATGCCGGCGGCCGCTAATACCTCCAGCGAATCACTCGATCCCGTAAAATCGTCACCGTAGAAAACCAGCCGCAGCGTGGGGACATGGTTGCAGGACATGACTTACATCCCCCCAAATTTGACCAGCGCTGCAGCCAGCTCTGGTTTGGATTGAGCATATGTCTCAAGCGGTATACCTCGGGTCGCCGCTTCCCATCCCTGGCGCATACTCTCCACGCCAGCGCCAATACCGCCCGGGTGGCCAATGATTCCACCTCCGGCGAGATGCATCAGATCGACGGACTGCAGTTTGCTGAATAAATCAGGTGCCTGAGCGGCCCACTGTCCGGATGAGAAAACAGGCATGATGGGCCGGACTCCTGCAAACGGTTTGAGGCAGCTTTTGGCCGACTGGATAACCGAATCATCAGGTTCCCAGAATTTGCTTTTGATCCCGTTAACATGCAGATGGTCGATACCCGTCAGGCGCCAGATCTTCTGATAAGCCTCAAATGAAAATCCCAGGTGTGGATGTCGTGTAAAGGCGCCCCACCCATTACGGTGACCATGAATAGGAAGCTGAGAGTTTTTTCGAATGTACTCGACACCCGAATGGCCAACCCAGTTCAAACACAGCATGATGCAAGTGCCGCCGGCTTCCAGTACCGCATCATGCCGGCGAAGCATTTCATCAATGCTGCCTGAGATATTGATGGCATACATTGGCATCCGTCCAAGCCGGTCAGCATGCTTCTTAAGGACAGGCATAACGGCATTGAGTCGGGCATCAAATGAGGCATAGGTCGGATTAATCAGGAGTTCATCATCTTTAATAAAGTCGATGCCCCCTGCGCAGAGTTCGTCAACAATCGATGCGGTTTGCGCTGCCGACAGTCCAATACTGGGCTTAATAATGGTTCCAATCATTGGACGCCCTTCAACACCGCACAGCTGCCGGGTTCCCTCTATGCCAAACTGAGGGCCCTGAAAGTCAGCCGCAAAATGTTCAGGTAAATCCAGATCCAGCAGTCGCAGACCGCTTACTTCACCAATCTCAAAAAGATTGCCGGCAACGGTCGTCAGAAGTGCTGGAATATTTATACCGATATTTGCCGTCGGAAACGCGATCACCACCTCACCGCGAAAATAAATCTTTGAAGGATCCTTCCTTTCAAGAAACGCACTGTGTAATGAAGGAGCATCGACTGAGGGCAACGGGGTCACGGAGACGACCCTCGCTCGTGACCGCTCCTTCAGTTCTTCTGATTCGCCTGGCAAAGTCAGAAAGGTACCGCTGGATTGTTCACCCGCAATAATTTCTGCGACTTTCTCAATTGGATAACTGCTTTCGACGAAAAATGTTGCGGTAAATTCGTCGCGTAGAGTGGTTAGGTTATTCATTCACGAGTCTCTTTTCGAAATTATTTTGCAAGATTTTGCGGCCTGATGAACGTCGCGTTATGTCTTCAATATACATTGGCCCCCAGGACAGGGAATTGATATGATTTCCATACCCTGTGAGAAAAACTCACAATAGAAAAAGACTAATTGCTCGCTTTTCACGTGATAAAACTCACTTCTCTTTAGAAAAGGTTTAGCGCTATGTCAGGATCAATCAGGCCTTCTTTAAATGCTCTCAGGGCGTTCGAAATGACCGTACGCAAAGGTACGTTCGGCGAAGCCGCAGAGGCCCTCTTCGTCACCCACGGCGCGATAAGCAGGCATATACGAACGTTGGAAGACCTGCTCGGCGTCGTTTTACTTACGCGGGGTCCGCAGGGGACGAAGCCAACCCCTGAAGGAGCAAAACTCGCAGCAGGCCTGAGCCGTGCTTTTAGTCTTATTCAGGAAAGTGTTGATGAGGTACGGCCCAGAGCCCTGGAGTTATCCTGTTCTTCTTCGATCATGATGCACTGGTTTCTCCCCAGACTTGCAAAGCTGCATAGCACCTTTCCGACGATGGAGGTTGGATTGCGGACAGGACATGGTCCGATAGATTTCGCACAGGACGGTGTCAGCGTCGCGATTCGTCTCGGGAAGATCCCGGCACCACCAGGAATTACCCCGATCCCGCTAGCGGATGAATGGATTGGTGCCGTTTGTTCACCGGACTATGTGACGTCTTATGGTGTTTCGGGGGTGGGGGATTTGGATAGCTTACGGCTGCTTGCGAGCAAAACTCGGCGCCATGCGTGGAATGACTGGTATTCGGTAACACATACGCAGTGCCCCGAACTCAGTAATACGGAGTTCTTTGAGCATTTCTACTTATTGATTCAGGCGGCTAAAGTTGGGCTTGGCATGGCCTGCGTCCCGCGTATGCTGGTACAGGCAGAGCTGGATAGCGGGGCCTTAGTCGCCCCTTTTGGCTTTGTGAAAGGCCCGGAAAAACTGGTGCTTTGGGTATCCCCGAGTGCAAAAAATCGCGCGGATACCGCTAACTTAGTAACGTGGATCAAAGAAGAAATGGCCGCCGAATATGGCTCCCATTGCTGATACGCTGATCCACACACTCACACCTGAGCCACGACTCTCGTTAAATGTCGCCAGCGCCCCACGCCATAAATCCACCGTCAACGGGGAGCACGATACCATTGACATAGGCTGCAACGTCAGAGGCCAGGTAGGCAACCGCCCCGGCAATCTCTGACGTTGTACCGTAACGTTTCAATGGAATTGCATTACTGTATGCTGTCCGGAATGCATCACTGTGCAATTCTTGCGTCATCGGGGTATCAACAGGGCCGGGGGCAACCGCATTCGCCGTGATACCATATTCACAGAGTTCGACCGCCATTTGCCGGGTCAGTGCAATAACGGCACCTTTCGACGTCCCATAAGCCGTACGCCCCTTTCCTACCGCCCTGAGCCCTGCAACGGAAGCAATGTTGATGATTCGGCCAAATTGATGCTTTTGCATGATACGCGCGGCATGCTGACAACAAAGCAGCGTGCCCGTCACATTGATATTCATCGTCCTGTTAAAAACATCCAGATCGTACTCAAGAAAAGGCATCGTTTTGGCGATCCCGGCAGAGTTAACCAGCACGTCGCAGCGACCAAATTGTTGGTCTATCCATTGGAATCCGTCGCGGATAGATGAAGCATCACTGACATCCAGATAGCAAAAGCTGGCCTCAAATCCCTCATTTTTCAGTTGGTTGGAGAAATTTTCCCCTTCGTTTTTATTGATATCACAAATAACGACATGGTAATTTTGCGTTGCCAGGCTTCGTGCTACCTCTGCACCAATGCCCATAGCCCCACCCGTGACAGCCGCAATTTTTTGCCCGGAGTTACTCATGTTCAATCCTCTTTGTGGTTTTATGGCACGACACAGGTCCGCGCCTCATTATCAGGCGATACTAGGAGCTGTAGCATAGGGTCGCAATCGATAAAAATTCGCGCATGCCTCATGAAAACTCAACGGCATAATGACCACCGATATCCAGGATTCTCGTTAAGATTGCCAGTCATTGCACACAGCAACGCCGGACTAAGAGAAGATGTAACACAGCCACACGCACAAATAGCCAGTCGCGGTCGTTGCCGTTCGGAATGAGTTCAGACGCTATACCAGATACTTACCGAACCAGGCGAGGGTCCGCTCCCAGGCTAAATCTGCAGCGGCTTTATCATAACGCGGGGTCGAATCGTTATGGAAACCATGCTGCACGCCGGGATAGATATAGCCTTCGTAGACCTTGCCGTTCGCTTTCAGTGCGGCCTCATAAGCGGGCCAGCCTTCATTAATACGCGTATCCAGCCCGGCATAATGAATTAATAGCGGTGCTTTTATGCGCGGAACATCTGTGGTTTTCGGTTGTTTGCCGTAAAATGGCACCACTGCAGCCAGTTCCGGGTACGCCACAGCCGCCGCATTCGCCACGCCCCCTCCGTAGCAGAAACCCGTTAATCCGACTTTTCCGTTGACCTCATCATGCCGCATCAGGAATTCAACAGCGGCAAAAAAGTCATTCATCAACTTCGTCGGATCAACCTGCAGCTGCAGCTCTCGCCCTTTCTCATCATTTCCGGGATATCCACCGACTGCGCTTAATCCATCCGGGGCGAGTGCGATAAATCCCGCTTTTGCCAGCCGCCGTGCAACATCTTCAATATAGGGATTCAGCCCCCGGTTTTCGTGTACCACCACGACTCCCGGCACGCTGCCTGTCATTTTGGCCGGTTTCACCAGATAACCTTTTACGCTGCCGTTCCCCTGCGGCGAAGGATAATGGATGTATTCAGGTAAAATATCCGGATCGGTAAACTCCACCTGTTGAGCAAAACTGTAGTTTGGGGTCATGAGCGTCCCCAATGCCGCCGCCGACAGCCCACCAACCACAAATTTCCCCGCCAGATCGAGGAATTCACGTTTGGTTATTTTGCCGTGGACGTAGTAGTCGAAGTATTCAAGCAGTTCAGCAGGAAAATCTTTCGCCGTTAAGCGGGCCATATTCATACTCCATTGCATTGGGGAACCTGCTTACAGAATGACCTGGATTTAACGATATGGGAAACCCTCCGCCTCCTCTCCCCTCTTTCTCAGCGCTAAATTTACTCTCTTTGCTCAAAATCAAGATCTTGGTCTCGTTTTAGTTTATTTTGATTAAATAAAATCATTATGATTAAATTAAATCAAAATGAAGGTATAAAATGAAAATTAAGGCAACGATTGAAAGGGTCCCCGGGGGAATGATGTTGGTTCCCTTGATTGTGGCTGCGGTCATTAACACCTTTGCGCCCCAGGCGTTCGAGATTGGCGGCTTCACCAGCGCATTATTTAAGCACGGCGCACTGCCTTTGATCGGCGCCTTTTTACTGTGCACCGGCGCCGGGATTAGCTTCAGGGCCGCTCCCCGTGCATTGCTTCAAGGCACAACCATTACTCTGACCAAAGTCCTCATCGGGGTAATTCTCGGTTTTTCCATCAGTCATTTTTTTGGTAGCTCGGGGATTTTTGGCCTGAGTAGCCTGGCGGTGATTGCTGCATTTGCTAATGCGAACGGCGGACTCTATGCCGCATTGGTGGGTGAGTATGGTACGGAGCAGGATGTCGGCGCGATTTCGATCCTCTCGCTGGGAGATGGCCCCCTTTTTACCATGATTGCGCTGGGGGCTGCCGGGTTAGCCAATATTCCATTGATGGCGCTGGTCGCGGTGATTGTGCCTATTCTGGTGGGAATGATCCTGGGGAATCTGGATCCACAGATGCGCGATTTTTTGACCCGCGCGGCACCGGTATTTATCCCGCTGTTTGCTTTCTCTCTCGGTACCGGCATCAATCTGGATTTATTGCTGAAAGGCGGGTTTGCCGGCATTTGCTTAGGGGTATTCACTACCTTTGTCGGTGGTTTTTTTAATATTCGCGCCGACAGACTGGTTGGCGGTTCAGGGGTGGCGGGGGCAGCCGCATCCAGTACCGCGGGCAACTCCGTTGCCACGCCGCTGGCGATAGCGCAGGCCGATCCTTCATTTGCGACGGTTGCGGCCGCTGCAACGCCATTGATTGCCACCTCGGTTATCACCACCGCCTTGCTAACACCACTCTTAACGGCCTGGGTTGCAAAACGTAACGCCGCAGCAGCAGCAAAAGCGGGGAACTCGTAATGAAAATGCTGGTCATCGCCGATGACTTCACGGGCGCAAATGATACTGGCGTACAGCTGGCCAAGAAAGGCGCCAGAACCGAAGTGGTGCTGGGCGATAACACAAAACTGTCAGGCCGTGCTGACGTGCTGGTGATTAATACCGAAAGCCGGGCGCTGTCTGCGACTGCCGCCAAAGAAAAGGTGACAACAGCGCTGCGGCATTATTCTGCCGCACAACATGGGACGCCGGTTATCTATAAGAAAATCGATTCCACCTTTCGCGGTAACGTCAGCGCAGAAGTGGAAGCACTGCTCATCGCCAGCCAGGCACGTATCGCCATTGTCGCCGCCGCTATCCCGGCAGCCGGTCGCACAACGGTACAAGGAGAATGTCGGGTCAATCAGGTACCGCTGGCTGAAACCGAATTTGCGACCGACCCGAAAACGCCAATTTGCTCTTCCCGTATCAAGACATTAATCAATCTGCAAAGCACATTGCCGGTTTATGAAGTGGGCCTGGATGAAATACGCGGTCCGATGCTGGCTAGCCGCCTGAATGCCCTGGCGCAAGAGGCCGTCTGCATTGCCGTTCTGGATGCAGAAAGCGACGGTGATTTAGCGCTCATTGCGCAATCACTGGAAGCTGTAAATCAACCGTTTATGTTGGTGGGGGCGGCAGGATTAGCCAATGCACTGTCCGTCAGTTTCTATCGTGAACGCCAAAAACGCCTGCCGGTGCTGGTCGTTGCAGGCTCAATGAGTGAAGCGACGCGTCGACAGATTGAGTTTGCCGCTGGCGATAAATCTTTGGGCATTGTCGATATCGATGTCGAACAACTGCTGCAAAACGACGACCCCGCCATAATTAGTGAGCTGGTACAACGTGCCGTTGCGCTGTTACAGCAGGAACAGCACTGCGTTTTACGCACCTGCCGTAACGATCAGGATCGATTAAAAATAGATAACCTCTGCCTGCGCTACCACTTCACCCGTCAGGTCCTGGGCGAAAACATTGGGCGCTGGCTGGGGGAAATAACCCGACAAATTATTAACCAGTCGCGCATCGGCGGATTATTCCTGACCGGTGGAGATATCGCCATTGCCGTCGCTCGCGCGTTAGGCGCTCAAGGATATCGCATCGAGCAGGAAGTGACGCCCTGCGTGCCCTGTGGGACCTTTGTGAATAGCGATATCGACGATTTACCTGTGATCACCAAAGCCGGTGGCTTCGGTGATGAAAGCACATTGCGTGATGCACTTTATTTTATTGAGGAAATGTACAGTGATGAGTAAAACCATAGCAGTCACAATGGGCGATCCTGCCGGTATTGGTCCGGAAATTATTCTGAAGGCGTTGGGAACAGGTGAACTTGCCGGGGCTCACGCTGTGGTGGTGGGATGTTTACAAACGCTTAAACGGATCCAGGCGTTGGGGGTAACACCGGCAGTTACGCTCAATAAAATTGACAGCGTCGCCGAAGCGAATTTTATGCCGGGCGTGATTCAGGTGATTGATGTGCCACTGGCCGACCCTGCCGCACTGCAGCCCGGTATCGTACAACCGCAGGCTGGCGATCTGGCCTACCGCTGTATCGCACGGGCCAGCGAGCTGGCGATGGCCGGGGAGGTGCAGGCCATTGCGACCGCGCCGCTGAATAAAGAGGCGCTACACGCCGCAGGCCATATTTATCCTGGCCATACCGAGCTGCTGGCGAAGCTGACCCACAGCCGCGACTATGCGATGGTGCTGTATACCGACAAGCTGAAAGTCATCCATGTCACCACGCACATTGCCCTGCGCAAGTTCCTGGATACCTTAAATCGCGATCGTATCGAAACCGTGATCGGTATGGCGGATACTTTTCTTAAGCGTGTCGGCTTTGCGCATCCACGCATTGCGGTGGCCGGAGTTAACCCGCATGCCGGGGAACATGGATTATTTGGTGATGAAGAAATGACCACGGTGGGACCCGCCATCGACGCCATGAAAGGCAAAGGTATTGATGTTTACGGCCCCTGCCCACCGGATACTGTCTTTTTACAGGCTTACGAAGGCAAGTACGATATGGTTGTCGCCATGTACCACGATCAGGGGCACATTCCACTCAAACTGTTAGGTTTCTATGACGGGGTTAACATCACCGCTGGCTTACCGTTTATCCGCACCTCTGCCGATCACGGCACAGCATTCGATATCGCCTGGACAGGCAAAGCCAAGTCTGAGAGCATGGAGATCTCAATTAAATTAGCCTTGCAATTGGCTTGATATAACGGACGCTATGAAGGGACAAGATCGCCTCGACCAGATTATGGATTTTCTGAAAAGTCATAATCTGGTAACCGTGGAACAGCTGGTTAATGCGCTGAATGCTTCCCCTGCCACCATCCGCCGCGATTTAATCAAACTTGATGAACAAGGCGTGATTAATCGCAGTCATGGTGGCGTGGCGTTGAATCGTTTTATTCCTGTTCAGCCAACCACTAATGAGAAACAGCATCGTAACCTGCAGGAAAAGCGCGAGATTGCGCGCTGCGCCGTATCCTTAATCAAACCCGGTGATGCAGTCGTACTGGATGCAGGCACCACGATGTTGGAAGTGGCCCGGCAGCTGACACATCTGCCTTTGCGGGTTATTACCGTTGATTTGCATATCGCGCTCTTTCTTTCCGAATTCAAACAGATTGAAGTCACTATTATTGGCGGGCGCATTGATGAAAGCAGCCAATCCTGTATTGGCGACCACGGGCGGCGTTTGTTGCGTGCCATTTATCCCGATATCGCCTTTGTCAGTTGTAATTCCTGGAGCATGGAAAAAGGCATTACTACGCCAACGGAAGAGAAAGCGGCGCTAAAACAGGACCTGCTCGCGAACGCTAAACGCCGTGTTTTGCTGGCGGACAGCTCGAAGTATGGCCCCTGGTCGCTGTTTTGCGTCGATGCGCTGAGCACGCTAACGGACATCATCACCGACCAGGCGATTCCACGCGACGTGCCGCCGCAATTACGGACATTACCGCTGCAGCTTCATCTGGTGTAAACGAGGCGCCTTTAAGCGCCTCTCTGAATGGGTATCTTCACCGGCAGGCGGGGGGAGTTTTCAGCCCGTTCAGATGATTTTCCTGGCTGGCGTATAGAGAGCATTATCTTTTTTATAGGCTTTATCATACTCGGCAACGCTATTTAGCCTTTGCATCATAATATCCCCGCGTACCGAATCCCATGAATGTGCAGGTGTGGACGAATCGGTAGTAAAACGGGTGCTGGGATCCGCGGCAATCGTGAGTTCGTTCCACATGGTGTTTTTATATTGTGACACATTACGAGCAACAAAATTTTTGTCGTCAAGAGAACCATATTTCTCGTCATCGTCAGATCCACTGAAGGCATCAGCTTCCCTGAGCGAGTTATTAATATAACTTCGGTCGTATGGCACGACGGTATCGAGCGCCTTTGCCGCATCCGGATCGGGCGCGACCTGAAAATGTACGCTGTCCATATCCGGGTCGGGAGTGACCGGAAAACGCGTTTTATCCAGCAGCGTCACCACAGGAAAATGCTGCCAGGCATCAACCACCACGGTACTGTCTTTCTCACGCCCCAGGGGATCGCCCAGCAGGGCAACAATATGCTTATCCTCAGACTTACCTGTCGGGTTAAAGGTGGCTATGGAAACAGGAAATTTCGATCCGCGTTTAGCAAGTTCGGCATAAACCAGGCTGGCAATCTCTTCACACTGCCCGCCTTTATAGGTTGCGGCAATATGTGCGTTAACGTATTGGGGCTTGCTACCAAATCCGGTAAGTCTTCCTCTGAGCTGCCTTGCCTCATCACGCATGACAACTGTATTCGCAAAGCTCTCACCTTTACTTCCGACAACGGAAGCGAGCTGATTCCCTGCTCCATGCGGCAGATACGCCGATTGAATAGTTTCCATTACCCGGGCTGCCAGCTGCGCTTTATCCATGGTCTTGGGCGTAACATACATCACGCTATTTTGATACTCACCGCCAATATTCAGCTGCTCCGCTCTGACGCGTTGATGTACATTGAAACTGATATCGGCGGGATCGATATCAGGTATTTTATGAGCGGTGGAGGTTGATGGTGAGTAAAACGTGGAGACTATACTGGAAAACATAGACTATTCCCCTGTTAACAAATAAACAGTCACATTCACTCAACGTGAAGAAAGGTGTTTACCCACTATTTCAATGTAATGTACCACCCGCTCATAAAGCGAGATGAGGGACTGAGGCTGTACCTCTTCCCGATAGAGACGAGACCAGATAACAATCTCACGGCTCGTCGCACTCGCCGCCAACGTAATCGCAGGATGTTGCTCATTCATTAAATTTAACTGCAGTATTTCCCACAGAGTGGCGCTGAGTTTTTCATCCTCCACCTGCAGCGGCAAAATGCAGCTAAAAGTGACCGACCCTTTGGGATAATCCATTATGTGGAGAAAGTATCCAGAACGCAGCGCCAGTTCAAAGGCCTCATCGCTGTCACGCTGTTCCGGTGATATCTTAATGTACTGGAATAAAGGAATAAGGCTTTTGTTGAAACTGGCCATCGGAGATCTTCCCCACATATTGTAGATTATGTTAGTAGATCCACTTTTAGCCCGGTTCCAGGGAAAAAGAAAAACTTTGTTATAATCCAGTTTAAACAATCAGTTAGATTGTTTCCGTCCGTTTTCATTCCGCGGCGTGTCACTCATCTCCTGCTGCAGTAGAAAATACCTTTTATGCAGCTGTTCCAGTGCCATTACAGCCTGTTTCTGCTGTATATCATGGGGATCGGCGGCATACTGGCGCAGCAGCTCCTCTGCCGGTGGGGCTTGATTAAACGCCTGAGTAATAGCAAACACCTCAGATTTCAGCTCGCTGACGGTCATATATTTACCGCGCTTTTCATCCAGTGCGTTCAGGCGATCGGTCAGTTGCTGCAGCTTTGCCATCCCCTCATGCCAGCTATTCAGCACCGTCAGCGGTAACGCATTCGCTTCCGTCTGCCGCTGCCAGCCTTGCTGCATTTGTCGCACCACCGGATTATCCGGCCAGAGTATCGTTGCCTGCGACAACAAATGAAAACCATATTGCTGAGGCCAGTCCGGCGGTAATGTCGTCAGCCATTTAAGCTGCCGTTTAACCGGCTCCCACTGCGCTTCACCCTGCTTACCCGTTACCGATGAAACGTGCCGCAGTTCAGCCAGTTGCTCAACAGAGAATGATTCCGGTAATGGCGTCAACGATGCCGTCCACTGCTGCTCCGCCGTTGACACAGAATGCAACCGGGTCCAGCCCCAGAACAGCATCGCACAGACCACGAATGTCAGGCATACCCCACCGACAAACGGCCAGATATAACCTCTTTTTTCGTCAGGAGGTGTCGTCGATGCCGCCGGTTCAGAATGAACCACAAAAACCAGCGGTTCCGGAACATAGAGACTTTCAGGGACAATGTTAGACGCCGTCTGCGGAGGCAACACCAGCGCGCTTTCCTGCGGCTCGCGACTGACGGTATTCTCCAGACGGGCAATCGCCTGCCTGACCTGTTGCAGTAACACATCCATCCGGCTAAGTTGTTTCAGCCCTTGCCGCGCCAGCGTGTCACTGAGCTCCACCAGACTCTTCTCTGCCGGGTATAACAGCGAAAGATCGTCGGGATGATTCAACGCCAGCGTGCGCAACTGATTCTGCAGCCGTTGGATCAGCCCGCTGAGGATTTCCATGCGCGCATGGGTATTCGCTGGCCACAGCATGGACCATTGATACTTTGTCAGCGCATTAATCAGCGCCAGGCCTTCATTTAGCCCGGTCAGGCCCGCGCTATGTAAGCGGGTTAACGTGTACCAGGCCGCTGTCTGGAGCTCCACGCCGTTATGTTCAAACAACCGCAGGCACAGCGTTTCCACCAGCTTCCAGTCCACGTCCGGTCGGGCCGGATGCGACAGCTTCATGAGTTCATCACGCAGGGTGACATAATCCGGCAGCGAGCGTGGATCGCCGCCGGTTTTAAGTTGATTACGATTATTCATGCGGGGCTATTCCATCAGTTTTTACGGCAGGGAAGCGTCAATAAACGGGACGACCATCCATAAACTGCTGCTGTCTGAGGTGACGCAGCAGGACTTTTCCTTCTGGCATAAAGTCGGTGCCGTAACGCACCAGACCTACCCCCTTTAGCTCAGCGTCAATCGCGTAACGCAGCTCGCCGGGGATATGCTGTTCCAGCATCACGACCGCAATTTTTTTCAGGCGCGGTTCATATTTCAGCAACACCTCAGAAAAAGTGGTCATCAACTGATGAGCGGTGCCCGGCATACCCTGCAGGATTTTGGTCATATCCGGCAGGCCATAATCAGGCAGGTGCGCCAGGGTTCCTGCACGACAGTTGAGAATGCGCTGCATATTGTCCAGCACCGACAGAATGACCTGGTTTTCTTCGCTGACCTGCTGCAAATCAAGGCCACCTGCGAAGTTACCGGTCAGCATTTCATACAGCGAAGGCGTATTGTGTCCCTGTGCCATCATTTATCCTTAACCGGTTGCAGAGCCAGGTGATTGTTTCCTGCCTCAAACACACGCGCTTTATCCGGATCCAGCTCTTCACGCTCTAGCACCTGCTTCCAGCTGTCGCTCGCCATATCCGGGTGACGGAATAGTCCCACCACCGCAATAAACTGCGCATCGGCTTCCATCGGCATATCGAGGCTGGCATCGCCACCCGGCTTGACCACCACATCGCGGCTGGCCAGCAAATCGGCCTTCAGGATAGTCTCGCCCTCTTTCAGGAGCTGCTGATACACCGTTTTGTCGAACGTTTTGCGGTCTTTCAGCTGATAAACGCGTATCACAAGCGGTTCAGAGAGCGAATTACTCTCCCGCGCATCGGTGTTCAGTGCCTCACGGGCAGTGAAGTCCAAATGCAGGACCTTAATCTGCTTGTAGAACACGGTGGTAAATACCGATTTGGTGCCATCACTGACGCTCTGCGTCAGGCCACAGCCCGTCAGGCTAAACGCCAGCAGTGGCAACATCCAGCGCGCGGATTTAGTCAAACTTGTACGTAACACGTCGGTTTCCTTGTTGTGGTTTTGCCGGTTCCAGTCCGGTGTAGTTGCCCAGTTCAGTGGTAAAGGTCTGCGGGATATCGGCCGGGAGTTCTCCCTCTTCGGCGCCCAGTACGCCGTTCATCCCCAGCCAGAAAGGCGCATCGCCCAACGCAGGAACGCCCAGCATACGGGTACTGACCGTCAGCGTTATTTTCGCCTTGAAACGCCACCCCAGATAGACCCGCAGCATCACCATAAAATCCTGATACAGCAGGCCATCCGGCTTCCAGCCCTGTGCCTCCTGCTCGTTTTCCGTCGAGAGCGCAATCAGTAGCTGGCTGTTGGCATCCATCGCTTCGTCACCCAGCGGGGTATTGCCGTCCAGCAAAAAATCTTCATCGCCGTAAAAACCCAGCGGCTGGCTGATTTCTATCGGCCGCAGGCAATACGGACTGACCTGCACCGACGTATTCGGTGCCAGCAGGCTGACCAGCGCCTGCATCCCCTGCTGGGTTTTTCCGGGTTGCCGTAGTACGCCGAGTAGCGCCAGAAAACGCGATACCGGCGTGGCAATGTGGTTTGCCGTGCCGGGAATACCCAGCCCCACCAGCCCCAGCAGAGACTGAGATATCGTGTCGGTACCACCGGGCTCAAAAGTGGCCGGATAGGAGTACTTACGCCAGATGCGGTAAAACTGCGTCAGGATGCGGTGATTGAAAATATCAAGGAATCCCTGCAGCGACTCATGCCCTTCCCGGCGTTGGGTAATATCATCGAGATAGGCCGTCGGCAGCGGCGAGTCCACGCCGTACATTCCCATAAAGGTGGCCCGCACGACCGGTGGCGTGCTGTCATCGTCCTCATCGTATTCGATGCTTTTAAGCTCACTGGCCGGAAAGCCCATACCCGGGTGCGGAGCAAAACGTACCGGATCGTCACCTGGATGGCTGGTCGATCCCAGTAGCGGTTTATCCGGCTGACGTTTCTCCAGTAGCTGACAAAAGCGGTAAAAGTTAATCCGGTTCAGATCGGCTTCCAGCCGCGGACTCAGCCGGGAATGCGGCGGTTGTGCTTCTCTTCCCATTCCAGGCGTTCTCCGGTCGGTTGCAAGATAATAATCAGGCGGTTAAACAGGTAAATATCGGTATAAAGCGCGAAGAAGCGGCTCAGCATCTCGCCAAACAGGCAGATATCGCCCCTTCCGGCAAAGCCGTGGCTGTCGAGAGTGACCTCAATCTGCACACCGCGCACCAGATACCCCTGCTCAAAGCGTTCGGTTTCGCCGTGTTTCACATCAATAATGGCTTCCAGTCGACGGCGATTCATCTCGCTGTCGGTCCACTCATACAGCGCCAGCGTACCGCGCAGCACGTCGGCGTTATCCATCATCGACAGAAATCCGCTGCCGAGGTGACTCAGCACCCGCCAGTGAAAGCGGTCACGATCTGGTGGATAACACGGCAGCGTTGGCGCACAGAGATTGCGTACCGCAATACTGGCCGAGGTGGTTTTCATCACCGTATCCAGTACCGTACTCTGCAACGCCCGACGCGGCAGTTGGCCATTGGTACCGGTGAGCGTCAGAGACAGGCTTTCGTCTTTCGGCACGCTATGATTATCAAAGGCCTCGCCGCCAAGAATCAGCCAGGTGCTATGCAATCCGGATGGCCCACGGCGCACGCGGGTATGGTAGTAATATTCCGGTGCCTGGTGGCGCATCATCCCGCCCTTGTGGCGGAAGCTGGAAAAGGGCACGTAAGTATGTTGGCTTGACGACATCACCGAATCCACCGCGTAAATCTCGGTATGCCCATCCTGGATGCGCATCGGACGTAAGATATATTCGGTCTGCAGAGAATTGAGCGTCAGCGGATCGGACTCCAGCGGAAACAGGTTAATTACCGGCACACAATTAAGACGCAGATGCTTCCCGGAAAAACTGAAGTCATGCTCCCAGCGCGTGCTCAGCACCACATCGATTTCAAACCAGGGCAGATCTGCCGGAAACGCGACCGTCTCCAGACCGCGTAGCCCGGTAAACATAAACTTCTCGCGGAAGGTAAAGTACTCCAGCAGCAGTTGATAGCCGCTGAAGCTGCTGTTGCCCTGCGGCCACAGGCCATCATCATCGCCAAAGCCCAGCGCGATGAAGCGAGCGTCCAGCGGACGGCGATCGATCTCTCCCGGCAGGCGCAGTTCAATACTCGCCACGTTCATGGTAAAGGCTTCGTGCATGGCGCAGGCCAGCGGGGCATCCGCGTTGAAATAGAGCGGGATATGGCTGAGGTCAATCCGGCTCCAGTCCGCCAGTTCACTACAGTTAAAGCGCAGGTTAATGACCGAGCGTCCATCCGGATCGGTGGTCAGCCGGACGTTATCCAGCGCCAGCGGCTGCAGGCCGATCTCCTGCGTGGTGCTATAACGGCAGCGCGTCGCCTTTTCACCAATTGGCCGGGAGAGCACTTCAAAGCCTTTAGCGATGCGCATCGGCTCCTTCATTTCACGCCAGTCCGGCGTGAATTCCACAATCGACATCGACGGGATAGTCCGCAAATAGTGCGGCCACAGCAGGCTAACCAGCCCTTCTGTCAGCTCAGGAAGGTCATCATCGAGCTTTTCGCGCAGCCTCCCCATCAGAAAGGCAAAGCCTTCGAACAGGCGTTCCACGTACGGATCGCGCGCGCCCGCTTTATCAAGATTGAGCATCGCCGCCCGATCCGGATGAGCACGGGCAAACTCTTCACCCGCTTCCAACAGGTAGCGCATTTCAGCGTCGTAATAACGTAGGGTTAAATCGTCCATATATTCTCTGTGTGAGACTCAAGTCTATGAGGGATCAGGTGAACCAAAACCGAACGAGATGAAAAAAAACAGGGGCGGCAAAACAGAGGGAATCAATTCTGTCCATCATGCCCCCATGACCTTCAATCATGGCACCAAAATCCTTGATGCCACGGTCTCGTTTAATGGCAGACATACACAGCCCTCCCGCGAATCCTAAAAGCGTTATCACCAGTGAAATCAGGGCAGCCTGCCACGGCGTGAAGGGGGTTATCCACCAAAGTAGTGTCCCAACAAGCGTTGCCGAGGATATTCCACCGACAAATCCTTCTATCGTTTTATTGGGGCTCAGACGCGGCGCGATGGGGCGTTTCCCCATTAACTTCCCGAAGATATACTGTAGAACATCTGAAATCTGCACGACAATCATCAGGAACAGCAGCAGCTTAATATTCTGATGTTCATACCCCGGAATAGGCAGTATCAGTAAGGCCGGTGCATAGCTGATGCAATATACGGCAATCATCATGCTCCACTGTATTTTGGCACTTCTTTCCAGAAAGTTATTTGAGTCACCGGCCAGAGCCATTCGGGTGGGGATAAATAAGAAAGCGTAAACCGGAATAAAAATGGCAAAGGTTCCGTACCACTGTATGCCAACCAGCACATATTGCAGCGGCAGGAGAATAAAAAAGCACCAGAACAGCGCTTCATGATCCCCACGGCGAGTCGGCGTCAGCGTGATACACTCTCTTAAGGCCAATAGCGACATAATTGCAAACAATAATGTTGACCCAACAGGCCCAAACCACATCGCTGCAACCGAAAGCAAACACATCATCCACCAGGCGCGAATACGGGCATTAAGGTTCACAATAACGGGTGAGCTACCTTTGACTTTTTCAATAATAAACCCGGTGATGCTGGCAAATATCAGTAGCCCAAATAAGCCAGCCAGCAAATAAACCAAGGCGTGATCCTGAAAATTCATAACTTGAGCCCCTCCAGCGCTTCCCTGGCACGTTGCAAAAATGCATTTTTTTCTTCCCCTTCCTCCAGCGGGCTAATGGGCTCACCAAAGGTCGCAGAGCACAATATCGGCACCACCAGATGAGAGCCTTTTGGCAGAACACGGTTGAGGTTTTCAAGGTAAACGGGCACCAGTTGAACACTGGGGTTCATACGGGCCAGATGCCAGAGACCACTTTTGAAGGCTGAGATTTCATCGCCATTGCCCCGGGTTCCTTCGGGAAAAATAATCAGCGACTGCTGGTTATTCAGCGTTTCACTCATCAATTCCAGCGCGTTATTTGGCCGTTTGCCTTCCTCCGCAGAGGGGCGCCGCTTAATCAGTACAGCATTAAAAATGCGTCGGGCAATATAGCGACGTAACGATGAGGAGAGCCAGTAATCTGCCGCAGCAACCGGACGGACAGAAGATCGCAGTTGAGAAGGCATACTGGCCCAAATCACAATACCGTCAAGATGGCTGGAGTGATTAGCATAATAAATTCTGACCGACGCGCTATCCGGCACGGGTGATAACCAGCGAGCACGCACGCCTGTAAGTAAACGGCATAAACGAATCAAGATCCGGGCCACTAATCGGCTGCCTAATGTAGGCTTCACCGTGTTACTCATTCGTTTTCTCCTGCGTTATCGCATTCTGATGCAGCTCATCAAGAATGCACTTCCCGCGACGCCAGCAGGTAATAAGCGCTCCGAGGCTGATGACAACCAGACACAGAAAAAACAGAGTTTGTCCGTAGTGTGCCGGCAAGAAAATTGCCAACAGAGCGCACCCGCACAGTAGCGCCATACGGTGCTGTTTAGCCATTGGCCCTGAAAAACGCTGACGTAAACCACAGGTTCCGCCTAAAAGACGCAAATAAGCGGTCATCAACGCCAACAGTGCTGCTATCCAGCCCAGCGTTCCGGCGCCCGGATACGCACTCAGGCCATAGCCAACACCAACAAAAATCAGCGTATCCGACAGTCTGTCAGGTAATTCGTTATAGACAGGGCCAGCAGGCGTAGCCAGTCCGCCTTCTACGGCCACCATGCCATCAAGCAAATTACAGACCAGCCTCCCCTGAATGAAGCCTGCCGCCAGCAGTAATAAGCCGTCCCGGACAATTAAGGATGAAAAATAGAAAGCGAATAAAAAACAGAAGCAGGCAAGCAGAGCGCACCCCGTACTCGCCAGTGAAATTTGATTCGGGGTGACACCTTTATTTTTTAACCACAGCGCACTCTTTTTTGCCCAGGGTTTATCACGCGTCGCGATCGGACGGCGATCGTTAGTATTTACAGCCATGAATTCCTTTCTCAATAGGTGAAGATGTTGTCGTATCGATGAATTGTGGTCTCACCCGCACAGCACCGTGGCTCGTGCGGGATCCAACGAAATCAGTCCGGACAGTAGCGTGTCCATTTCCGGCTGCAGGCGGGTTTTCTCTGCTTCGCTGCGGGCGGCTTTGGTTCGTAACAGCTTCAGCCGACGGGCTTTAACCTCAAATATCCGTTCCGGCGTCCACTGCGCCAGCGTGAGTTTCCCGGCGCTGTCGTCGAGTTCGCCCAGCAAATGCAGCGCCATCTCATTTTTCCCGTACTGTTCCGTGATCCGTGCCATCAACAGTCGCATCAGCCAGCGGTCGCGGATTGAGGTATAACCCGGCCGGGCCTGTAGCCAGTTCAGCGCCGCTTCAATACCCTCGCTGTCGGCCTTTGCCAATACTTCCGGTTCCAGCGTCAGCACATCATCATCAGAGGATGGCGCAGCCGTAACGGCCCCGTCTTTCCAGCTATTGATATCATCCAGTACTTTTTCGTTGATCCAGTTCAGCGTCACTTCATCCGCGAACGGCGTTCCGTCGTTAAACGCCAGCGCGTCCAGCCCCGGCAGACGTGCCAGTAAGCCTTTCAGGTCCCGACAGAGGATATCGGCGCGTACGCTGTCGCTGTCGAGCTGGCCCAGCGCTTGCCAGGCATACCACTGCACATCCAGCCACAAGTGATTAACGCCCTGCGCCAGCAGGATATCGGTATGCTCCAGCAATTCCGACCAGCTCTTTTGCAGATACAGCCGTTTGAGATGCGCCTTATTATCCGGCTTAGGCGGCACCAGCCGGGTACGCCCGGACGCATCCAGCGGCGGCAATTCGGTCAGCGTATCCCAGCGAATGCTCTTCATCAGATGATGACCTGCCAGCCAACCGCCGGGCTGGTCACGCAGATATTTAGCCAGCACTTTGGCTTGGTCGAGCAGATCACGGCCTGACGTGACGGTATTCATCACCGGTGTCGAGGGGGTCGGTACGGGCGTCGCGCTCTCTTCCCTGCTGGTCTGCGGCACCAGGCTGTTTGCTCCACCGTGTTGAATCAGCCGGTTTTCCAGCGCCTGATACAGCGAGGCAAGCTGCGGATGCATTTTTTCATCGTACGCACGCATGGCACTGTCGATCAGCAAAAGCGCCCCGACAATACGCCGCATGATGGCCACATCCACTTCCGGATAGCGCGACAGGCTGTCAGTGATCCGACTGCTGCCGAGCCACTCCAGTGCAGACTGACGGCTGCGCTCACGCAGCGGATGCAGTTGGGCACCAAAACGATCCAGCATACCGGCCAGCAGTTCCAGCCCTTCCGCAAACCCGATCTCACCATCCTGATGAAGGCGGGCCCAAACGTAAAAAGTGATAACGCGCAGGTCCTTACTTACTCCGGTCAGCAGCTTTTCGGCAAGCTGGCAAATCAGCCCGGTATCAATACCGGAGAGTTTGTTCATCTCTTCACGAATGCGCTGAAAATCGTCGTCATAACCTGGGTCGTCTCCGGTCATTTCACCGCCATCCAGCGGTATCAACCAGCGCTCCCAGTCAGCGGTATGCCTGTGAGCCTCTGCCAGTAAGGTGTTTTCATCCGCTGCACAGGCTGCAACTACGTTGTGTAAAGTGGTCACTCTTCTATTCCGTCCATGTCTGAGATAGCGCCGTTACCCGCCAGCGCCTGCGCCGCGGCATCGGCATCCACACTAAAAATTTGCTCCGGCAGGCTGAACCCACGCAGCGCCAACAGCGCCAGCGGGCCACGCCCCAGCTGGGAGCGCAGCACCCACTGCAGGGTGCGCCCGTCCGGCGCGGTAAAGCTCATCATCCACTGGCTGCGGTCAAGCTGCTGACGCTTGCCCTGCTCCAGCCAGCGAATAAAGCCCCAGGTGCCGCTGTAATCGCCGAACAGACGTGCGCCAGCGCTGGTCGAGGTCCAGGTCAGCATCGTACCGGGTTTGAAGGTGTCGCCCGGCCAGCGGAAACTCTGCCAGTCCGCCATCTGATTGAAGTAGTGAAGTTTCTGGCCGTCGATGGTCAGCTGGGTTTCTACCACCTGAGCCGCCGGACGTGCCTGCAGCTCGAAGCTGATGCCCTGGCTGCCGTCGGTAAACAGGATATCCGACAGCTGACTCAGCTGATTGACCGCTTTCAGGAACGCCGGGTTAAACGTCAGCCCCTGGCTGTGAGCGCTGTCCGGCACCCACTGGCTACCCTCTTTATGCAGTACGCCACTCAGCTCCGTACTTAAAAAGCGATCGATGCGCCCGCTGTCTTTGCGGATAAATTCCGCCAGCATCGGCAGGGAGGCGTCGCTTTTGCCGGCAGCGAACGGGAAGCGACCGTCAAACGCAGTATGCCAGTTGGCCACCACCGAGCGGCTCCAGCGGTCGTTGAGGCTGGCCGCCGACGGCTGCAGTACCGTTTCCCAGGCCTGGGTCAGCGGCTGCACAAACATCGTGTTGCCAAAACCGCTCCACTCTTCCCCCAGACTGGCCGCCACCAGGCTGCCGTACTGCTGGGTATCGGTCAGATCCACGCTTTTTCCCTGGAACACCGTCTGCGCCAGCGTCTGCATCATCTCCTGCGGATCGGAGGCGCTCGCCACCTGCTGCAGACGCAGGCGCACGCGGGTGATACGCGTCAGATACGTTTGCAGGCTCAGCGAACTGTCGGCCGACATCACGTTGCTGGCCACGTTTTTCCCCAGAAGCTGGAGTAACGGTCCGAAGGTTTCATCCAGCGGTCCCTGCGGCCCGGCAGCGCGCTGGTCGATCACCGGTTTCTCTTTATTACCGATCAGATCTTTTGCCGATTTGATGAGGGAGTCAGACAGCCCTTCACGCTGCTGGCCCGCCTGTCCCTGCCACGCCAGCGTGTTCATCAGGGCAATCATCGGTGACTGGCGCACATCGCTCATCAGCGTCAGCTGGTCGGTGACATCGGCAATATTATGTGCCGGATTAAGCCGCAGGCTGTTGAGGAAGTTCAGCCAGCTCCCGGCAAAATCCGTGAAGTAACGCTGTGTCAGACGCGCTTTCAGCGCCTCCGGCGAGAGATCGGCCGCAACCGCCTTGCGGGAGTCGCTCAGCACCCAGTCGATTTCATCACGGCGGGTATTCGCCGCTTTATCAATCGCCTGCTGAATACTCCCTTCCCACGCCTGCCGGGTAAACATCCCCGGCACCACCTCATCCGTGGTAAACAGGCGGCGGGCATCAACGCCGTTAGTCATATCCTCAAGCGAGACGTCGGCAAAATTGCGACGAACCGATCGGAGCATGTTTTCATACAGCGTACTTTCCGCGTTACGACGGCCAATTTGCTGCAGCAGCACCTGGCGGCTCTGGCTGACCAGCCCGCTGTCCGGCGTGATTTTCCACTGCGGCTGCTGTGGCAGCTCTGCGATATAAAAGGCCCACAGATCCGGGGCCAGGCTCTGCCACAGTCCGGTAGAGATCCCCGCCCGTTGTGGCTGTACCTTTTTCAGCGTACCGGCATAAAATGCCGCATCGACCTTATCCGGTCGCGCCATCATCATCCAGGCTTTCAGCTGGTCATAACCCGGTTTCGCCAGCTGCGCGCGCCGGTCGCTGTTGGGCGCGGAGTTAGCCAGCGCGGTGAGCTTTTCCGTCAGCGCCGCATTGGCCGGGTCGCGTATCAGGCGATTATTCGCCACGCCATACCACGGCAGCATCGCCTCCAGCAGTGGCTGGCTGTGATCCAGCCCAAAGCGCTGATACCACGGCGTCCCCCGCTGGAGATGATGCTGCAGACGACCGGCATCGTTACGCAGATCGTGCAGGCTGGTGAGCTGCGCATCAGAAACGGACGGATGCGCCACCAGGGCGTGCGCTTTCTCCGCCACCGAAACAATCTGATGACGGTTAAGCGCAAAGGAGAGCAACAGCCCGGCGCCCCATACGCCAAGGATCGTCATCAGCGTCCAGCCCAGCGTCTGCTCCCAGGCGAGTCCAACACGACGTCCGCGCAGGCGGCCGCAGTCGTTCACCACCCCCTGCCAACTGGCCGGTAGCGTCAGCGCATGGCGCTGTGATTCAGGGACGTCATTCTCTGCAGCGACAGCGGCTGCGTCCTCTGATAAATCAGCCGGCAGGCTAAAAACCAGCCCACGCAGCGGAACACGCGGCTGCGAGCTATACAGCCACGGCGCGAGCTGCTGAGCCCAGCGGGCAATGCCGCCCTCTTGCAGCTGCTGGCCCAAACGCAGCAGGAAGTCGTGACTGCGCTCCCCGACTATCTGACTCACACCCCGGGCGCGCAGTTCCGGCAGCAGCCGCTCAAGCTGGCGGGTAATATCCTCCGCCTGCGAACGCAGCGGGAAACTGGCCCCCACCGCCTGCTCCGTGCGCGTCGCCTGTGACCACTTACTGTCGCACAGCTGCCACAGCCAGACCGGGGCGGAATAGCGCAGCAGCGCGCTGATTTTCTCCAGGCCGCGCAGGTCGTTATCACTGATCTGCGGCGTCAGGTTCTGTGCGTTGCCCAGCACACGAATAATCCCGTCCAGCGGACGGCCGCGGCGCAGCTTACGCAGCGCGGTATATTTTTCTTTGTCCGGCTCAGCTGTCAGGCTGCCGCCATAAATCAGCACCGTGCGGTTACCTTCCAGCCACTGCTGCTGTTGCAGGCCGGGCACCAGCCGTTCGATTGCGGCGTCATCGCCCACGACCAGCAGCAGGCGGGTTTTACGGCGCCAGAAGAGGGTGTAGCGGGAGCGGAGGTGCTGAGAAATATCAGCCTTGAGCGGCAGGTACGTTGTTTTTTTCTTTGTGGTGGGCGCAGGGGAAGGCTCCCGAATCACTTTATCCCGAATCAATAAGCGGAATGCGATAAACCCCAGCGCCAGCGCGCTAAGTGAGAGTCCCCAGATAATAAAACAGACCACCAGCAGCGGACGGAGTTCGCTCCATTCCGTGGAGAGATCCGCTCTCCAGTACCACCATACCAGCCCGCCCATTAGAACAAGCAGCGTCACGGTAGCAACAAACAACACCGCGGTGGACACTACAGAAAATTCAGCGGGTTTATTTTCCTTCTCCATAAGGTTTAACAATTCCAAGTGCGAGTGTGTGTAAAGGATCTTTGGCTATCCAGCCGCAGGGTTCCTGATTATATTTAGCGTAAAGGGCCGCCAGGGTCAGCACGATGAGCATTTCCATCTCACCAGGGTTTCCCCAGTTGAGGTTCTGAACGTGATGGGTCACATTCCAGCCACTTTGCGCCAGCGCGGGTAACGCTGGCTGTGAAAAGAGCATGCAGGCGTCAGGAGCCTCTTCGAGTTCGCTTTGCTGCTCCGCCCGCTCGCAGACTGCGGTTAAAACCTCTTCCCCGGCAATATCGTAGAACTCTCCTCGGGTAAGGCTGACCTGGCCTTTCTGCGCGACCAGACAGAGAGCTGCAGACTCACCGGCAGGCTGCGTTGAGTTAAACGAGGCCGTCATCGAATGGCACCCGGCAACAAGAATGGCCTCGTTTTCCGGGAGCGTTTGAGCCGTTGCGGCAAGTGCAGACAGCGTCTCTTCGCCTTGCCATTTTTCCGGATGTTCAGGGAGCGCAACGTCAGCAAACGAATCCTGCATTTGGGCACAGAATGCACGCCAGGCAGCCAGGGAACCCTGCCAGTAATAGCGCCGTATGTGCGGGAGGGGGGAATCTGCCATCTGTGCCTGCCATTGCAACACCAGCATTTTTGCCAGCAAAGCCTCCCGTTCAGCCCCCGGGTCAACCAACGTTCGGCCAATACGCAGCGCCTTGCCACCTGGCTCATTTTTTTTCTCAGGAGCCCGATGTTCCCGTTTTAACAGATGCAGCCAGTGTGGCGTATCTGTCCCGGCCGGGCCCATCAACACCATTTCACTGAGCGCGAAACGGTGTTGATGCTGTGCCCACCAGACCTGCTGCTGCCGTTCAACCAGTTGCGCATAATATCGGGCGTTATGTGCCGAGGCCCGGTAATACAGCAGACGTATTAACCAGAGCACGCCCAGCAGAACCACCGCGCCAGCCATCCCTTTGACAATCAGGCCAGCGTCACTTCCTGCACGATGAAGCAGCGTACCGCCGCCGCTGCACAACACCGCCAGCAGCGCTCCCACTAACAGCCAGCGTTTGCCATCAGGAGGGTGCGCGATCCGGTAGGATGGATACTCCGGCAGCGGCCTCACAGCTCAATACCGCAATCAGGAAAGGAGCTCACCAGCGTGCAACCACAGGCACAGCGGTGGCCGTGCAGCGCTACCGGCTGCCCGTCCACTTCCGATAGCGAACTGCCTTCGCTGATGACCGTCATCCCGTGCTTATTACATTTAACCGCATCTCCTTTCGTGGCTATCCCCTTACCAAAGCAAAGATAATGCCCGCCCAGCACTTTCCCGCCGTACTCCCGCAGGGTATCGCCCTCGCGTACAACCTGTTTCATTAACATCTCCTCGCCTTGCCTGTCAGCGGGTTATTGTGAGTGGTAGTGGGTATATCGCCCGATCATGGGTAAACCTCATACCAGTTCCGTACCCACCGATACCAGGTAGTCCAGCATACTTTTCTTAGACTGTTCATACTGGCTGGCAATAGCCTGATTTGTCTGACTGGCGGTCAGGCTACCAATGTCATCGGTAGGCTGAAATAAAGCCAGCGCATCAGGCAGAAGCGTTGCCGCTTCACCCGTTGTCAGATCGATTATTTTACGTTCGACGGTCATAGCAGCCATACCCACGCCGAAACCCGCAAGGGCTCCGGTTGCGATATTTATCCCTTTCTTGTTACGCACGCCGTAAATAACACCGCCCGCCAACGTTGCAACGCCTACGACCCTGCCCGCGATAGAAACTAATGACAGTGATTTATTAGATTCAGTCCCGCAGTAGATCATGCGATAACGGAAGAACCCCCCCCACAACTCACGGCCTTTTAACGTTGAGTACATAAACCATGCGCGTGAGTCATGGACCTGATCGTCGTAGAGTGCGCAGACTTCAGCCATCTTTGGATCCTGAGTGATTGACCCCAGCCGATCTTTAAATAATTTAGGATAGATACGATCGCCATCGCCTTTCATACGCCGATATTCAGGCTCTTCCTCATCGCTATTGAGAAGATAAATGGCATTTTGAGGAATGGTATCCAGTACTATCTGCTGCCAGCTATTTTGATCCCGCCCCCAGTCGAAGTAGTCACTTCTGAACTCCTGGGCCGCTTCTTTTAGCTGGGTCTGATCGATCGTTGCCTCATAGGCCGGGAGACCTTGTTTATTCAGATTTTCCTGCGCGTCCGGCGAGTCAGGGTTCAGGCGCGCTGCTTTACGGCCCGCTTCTATTTGCGCCTGATCTTTTTTTCTTTCCTTTTCATCGATAGCCTGCTGATCCGCTGAATTTTCTTTGGCCTGAGTAAAGAAGGGTTGGGTTTGATAACTACCATGCGCATAGCGACCAATACGCCAGGCAGTGAGCCATCCCATCTGGTTCACGATCGCTTCTTCCAGCGGCATGCTGAGATCATGGGGATGATAACCATAGAGTTCATCAGTTTCACTGGGTTGCGCTGCCGTTTCAGCATCGAGTAATGTGGTACGCCAAAGATTGAATCTTTTTACCAACACAGGAAAAACAGCGAATTCTTGAAGGAAATCTGAAGGCATTGCCCTGAATGGCTGTTTCTGTTTGAGCTCATCAGGAATTGCCTCTTCTGGTGCAGTTAGAGGCGCTCCAGCGGCAAAAGCTGCCGCATACATATCGTGCAAAACAATCTGAGACAAGACTTCCCCTACCCCACCTCTCGCTTTCCCTTGCTCTCCGGGCGGATAACCACCGCCAACATCAGAGTGCATACCGGGGTATATCACCTCTTTGGTTTGGGCAGGATACACTCCTTCTGGCCTGCGAATGGTATCAAGCGGGAAACATAGCCGCTGTTCATGAGCAGCAACAAAATGTCGGCAACACTTAATTAGATTGGGAAACTTGTCTCCATCAGGCAGCTGCTGGGTGCCGTTTGCCCAGCCCATATGCCCTTCTGCAAATGGCAGGATATGTGCTATGCCTACGGAGGGCACGGTATCCAGCACACCCAAAAACTCAATGCTGACAGGCAGGCCCAGCAGCGCCATCTCCGCTTTTCCATCCCTGGCGGGAAACAGCTCAGTTAGCCAGCTAACAAAGGTGCGGGCTTCAGCTGCACCGCGTGAAAAACCGTAGATATACAGCTTAATATTAAGCAGATGAGGCTTTGCGAGAGGAACTTTCGCCTTTAAAGGAGCGAGTAAATTATTGATGACATTACGCCGGTTAACCTCACCGGTTAGCGGCCAGTGAGCACGCATATCGGATAACTTCGATTTAGCCACTTCATCACTTAGTCGCGTTTGTAGGGAGGTAACGGTATAAGTTAATGCATCAACCAGCATTAGTAATGCCCAGTTAATCCGGTTCTCACCACCGGACGCATATTTTAAACCATCATCACTGTAATCTAGCTCCCCAATTTTCGGGAATGGAGTGCCAACACCCGGCATATAGTAAGAAAAATACCCCTTACTCTCAACATCATCACCCCGTAACGAGGCATGATACAGCTTTGCGATATTAGTTGGGTGGGCAGGATCTACACTCGTATCATGCTCATTATTATTGCCCGTGCCATCAAAAAACAAGCTGATATGCAGGCTCTGGCTGCAGGTAAACCCCACCCGGCGGCCCGCAGCTTCACTTAACTCACAAAGGTAAGCTTCCTGCTCACGAACCTGTTTTTTATAGTTTGCCATCACATCTTCAGGCTTAATTGGTAACCGCCCCTGGGCAGGAAATAACGGCGGTGCCCAGGCTGCGGCTAACGCTGTAGTTACTGCGAACATGAGGCTGGCTCCTTCATATGTAAGGGTTCTTTAATCGGGTAGTTTTCAGTACCATAGCCAGAACAAGCGGTGGTTACTTTCACACGATTACATGTCAAAAAATGTACCGTTAACCCGCATCGTTCACTTCCATATTTAGGTATTTCTACACTCGTCATATGCTGTACATAGCTGCTGTTTACCTCCTTCTCCCAGGCTTTATATTTCTCCGGATCCTGATAGCCGGGAAATTTAGATGCAGTACCCGGGTCAGTTTTCCACTCTATACGGGCCTGCATTCCAGGCCGCCACTGATCAGGTAACAGAATACAGCAGGTATTTCCCCCAATGAGACCACCATATCCATTGACTTTAAAACGGGTGATACCTTGCCGGGTATGGTTGATCCCTCTAAGGTTACCTCCGCTGTAATCATCATTTTTAGCCGCCAGCGAACAGCCCGAGGTGGCAATAGCCAGCAGCAGCATAGCCCCTGAAAGAGTATATTTAATAACCTTATTCATCGCTTCTCCTTGATATGCGAAAGTGGCATAGCTAACCGGGTTATTACTGCTGACTCTGAGTAATCAGCAGTAATAACCTGACACGGGTAAAATAAAGATTACGCAGATATTTATTTCTGACATAAGACAGGCTCCTTCATATGCAGAGGTTCTTTAATCGGGTAGTTTTCAGTACCATAGCCAGAACAAGCGGTGGTTACTTTCACACAATCACATGGCAAAAAATGAACCGTTAACCCGCATCGTTCACTTCCATATTTAGGTATTTCTACATATGCACTATGGCGTTGGTATTTTGATTCATGTAGCGCCAGAGCCTGGGGATCGAAACCATAGCCCGTAGTTTTTCTTTTTATTTTTTCACGAGGATTTGGATCAGATATCCATTCTACGTGAGCCCACATTCCAGGGCGCCACTGATCAGGTAACAGAATACAGCAGGTATTTCCCCCGACACGACCACCATATCCATTGACTTTAAAACGGGTGATACCTTGCCGGGTATGGTTAATCCCTCTGAGGTCACCTCCGCTGTAATCATCATTTTTAGCCGCCAGCGAACAGCCCGAGGTGGCAATATCCAGCAGCAGCATAGCCCCTGAAAGAATATATTTAATAACCTTATTCATCGCTCCTCCTTGATATGCGAAAGTGGCATAGCAACCTTTATGTTTTTTTCATCCTTTCCATCGCGTAAGAGAATAGCTCACCTAAATAACCATTCCGGCTGGCATCCAGCGCAATGTCAAAGCAACGGGAAAAATGCTGCTCTTTAGTCATACTCTCCCGATCAAACTGTGGCATTAGATTCTGAGCATCACTAATACAACCCAGCATTTCAATCTGCACATCCTCAACAGAGATGGGGTCGGGTTTCTCAGGCAGCTTATTCCCCGGTTCATAGATACCCGCTTTCCAGACAATATGTCGATCGCGGTCCAGCCAGCCCCACAGCAATGCCAGGTGTGAAAATGCCATTTGCTGCTCCTGCGTTAGGACATGTGAGAACAGCAACGGGAAAATACGGGTATCGTAAAAACGCAAAAGGCCAGTTTGTTCCCCCCATTTGACCTCGGCCAGCGTATGAAGATGCTGAGCAAATTGTTCAAACGGCAACGGTGTAATCGCCAATAGCAGACGCGGCGTACCCTGAAAATGCTGCATAAGCTCCGATAACCAGGTTTTGTGTTGCCAGGCCGACAAGTCAAGACGCATCAGTAAAGGCGCCTCTTCCGTCAGAGCCTCCTCCGGGGTATTTTCAAACAGTGAGTGCCAACTGACCGGAGGATCCATATCACGTATGGCCTCCTGTAGGGATGAAGAGCTACCGGCCCGATCGACCAATACGTCTATATGCTTTTGGCCCGCACGAACACAGAGGTTTTCTGCGTGGGTCAGCCATTTTTCATGGAGTAATAACATTCGTTAAATTTCCTTAGCCACGAATCACAAAACCCATCGCCTCTTCTTGCGCCTTTTTCAGACAGTCCTTACACACCGACTGAGGCAGTTCAGGTAACGGGAAATCCTCACTAACGGGTCCTTGTAAATTATGCTGGCCCTTCAGGCTTAACGCTCTGGGGCCGTGGATCTCAATCTCACCGTTTGGCGACAGGCGGATATACGCTCCACCGCAGGCCAGCGTAATACCGTTTTTTGCCGTTAATTGAAGCACTCCCTGCACGGACTGAACGGTGACATCTTTTAGTGCTGTCATTCCCAGGGTATCACCGTGTGATTCCATCACCAGCGGCCCCTTACCGGAAACCACGCGAACCCCCTCCTGCTGAGAAAGTAGCGAAATCCCCTGGCTGGCGTTTACAGAAATACGCTTCCCACTGGCAAGATTCGTTTCCCCTGAGCTTTGCAGATGCAGATTCATGCCGCTTTTAAGCAGAATGGCTTCAGGGCTGACGGCCGCTACCCCTCCGGGAGCACTGAACAGCATTGCCGGATTTTTTAGCCGATCGACACTATCCAGATACTGTTTAAGAGATGTGGTATCAGGCTGGAAATTATGATGGGACTGCGAGATCCCCTGCCAGTCATTCATCTGGCCTACCGCGCCCTTAACCAGACTGATTGCCGATGACATATCGAGCACCTGACCGGTTGCGGTAGTCTGTACATCAGCACTGATAAACAGCCCTTTACCGGCACGCACACTCCCCCAGCTGTCCGTCCTCAGTTCAAAACCCTCGCCGCGCTGCTGCCTGTCGCCGTCGACCAGGTGGCCGAGGTTCAGCTGGCTCTTGCCGCCGTACTCCGTGCTGACCTTGATGTGCTCTTTGCCGCGCTCATCGTCGAGGCGGATTTTGTTGTTCGCCGGCGTGCGCAGCACGTTGCGCTTATAGTTGCGGATGGTGACGTGGTCCCCGTGCGCCGAGTCGTGCAGCACGCCGGAGATATACGGCCGGTCCGGGTTGCCGTCCTCAAAGCCAATCGCCACTTCGGTGCCCGCCAGCAGCGGCAGGTGCAGGCCGTAAGTGTCACCCGCATAGGGCCGGGACTGGCGCACCCACAGGCTCTCGAATCCGGTTTCCCAGTTATCGCGGTCAAACAGCATGTTGACCCGGTAGCGGCCGTCTTTATCAATATGGCCGTAAGTATCGTTTTCGGTCGTACTGGTGACGCGGGCGGGCAACGTGCCCGCCATTACCGGGCGGCTCCCGGGCTCCGGGCGGAAGCCAAAGTCCGCGCTGTCCGGGATGCCGCTGAAGTGGATTTCAAAGCTTTTGTCACGCCGCGCGTGGCTGGTCAGGGCGGTGACCAGCGTGCCCTGGCTGAAGTTGTCCGTCACCTCATTACCGCCGGTCACTTGCAGCACCCGGCCGGGAGAGAGCGTTGCGCAGCTGGTGAGGGCGGAAAGCCGCGTCTGGCCGTTCAGGTAGCGCTCGTGACGTATGCGGGCGTAAAACGCGCCGGACTCCGGCGCCGGGTTGCGGTCATACGCGCTGCCCGCCGTCAGGTAGTTATCCGCGTAGTGATACGCATCGCCGTAGGTGGTGGCATCCCCGCGGGTGGCATCCACCCGGGTGTTCATCTCGTCCGTCGCCTGGCGGTAGTTGTAATCGCGGGTGCTGACCTGCTTCTGTACCACGTTGTGGTGGCTTGCCATCTCCCAGACGGATTCCACGCCGCGGTCATGCTGGCCCGACGGCGGGACTGATGGCAGCGTCAGCCCCTTCTCATAACCCTGCTGACCGTCATAAAACTCCACCACGTCAATGTTCAGGCGCGCGTCGGTGGTGAAGCGGAACCAGATGCCGACTTCACCCAGCAGGCGGCTGATAAAGCGCAGGTCGTCCTCACCGTACTGCATCACCTGTTCGCGGCGCGGGTACTCTTTTGAGAGGGAAAACAGAAAGTCCTGCCCGCGCATGTTATGCCGCTCACGCAGGATTTTCTCCACAATCTGCGGCACCGACATGTCCTGGTAAATCGCGTTCTGGTGCGAACGGTCGAGCAGCGCCAGCCGTGGCTGCAGCGTCAGGGCGTAATGGGTTTCATCCTTCGAGGTGCCGAGGCGTTCAAAACCACTTACCACCCCCTGCATTACCCGCACCGGCTGCTGGATTTTAATGCCGAAACCCTGGTCAACCGGGGCCTGCAGCGTCAGGGAGGCCGGTTGCATCAGCATCATCTCTTTGCTGATGGCATGGTCTCCGCTGGTGAATTCAATGCGGTAGCTGAACGGCCTGCTCAGGGCCTCAGTGCCTTCAAAGGCCAGCACGTCCAGGGTGGCATTACACGCTTTGACCGCCAGCAGGTGGTGGCTGTGGCTGAAGCGGATTAACGGATGAGTACTCATAGTTTCGCGCCCTCTGTCTGGTCAAACGCCAGCCCAATCCCTTCTTCCTCATCCCAGCTCAGGGTCAGCGACTGCGGTTTCTGTTTCGCGGCCATATGCGCGAGCAGTTGCTGACTCAGCACCGGCAAAATTTGCTGGTTAAGCAGGCTGTCGACGTTGCGCGCGCCGGTATCCGGCAGCAGACAGGCGGCGGTCAGCGCGTCATACAGGCTCTCATCAATATGCGTGGTCAGGCCGTAGTGGCGATGCAGGCGCTGGCTGACCTGGCCGAGCTTCATCTGCACAATGGTGCGCATCGCAGGCTCACTCAGCGGACGATAGATCACGGTCTGGAAGCGCGCCAGCAGCGCCGGCTGAAAGTGGTCGCGCAGCGTCGGGCGCAGCAACTCCTGTAAATCACCTTCCGTCGCCTCCGGCTGTTCGTCCAGCCGTTGCATAATGGCGTCGCTGCCGAGGTTGGAGGTCATCAGAATGACCGTGTTGCGGAAGTCGATTTCACGCCCTTCGCCGTCGCGCATAAAGCCGCGGTCAAACACCTGATAGAACAGGTTCATCACGTCGCGGTGCGCCTTTTCCACTTCATCCAGCAGCACCACGCTGTACGGACGCTTGCGTACGGCTTCGGTGAGGATGCCTCCCTGGCCGTAACCGACGTAACCCGGAGGCGAGCCCTTCAGTTGGGAAACGGTGTGCGGCTCCTGGTACTCCGACAGGTTGATGGTAATCAGTGATTTTTCACCGCCGTACAGCACGTCCGCCAGGGTCAGCGCGGTTTCGGTTTTCCCGGTGCCGCTCGGGCCAACCAGCAGGAACACGCCCTGCGGGCCATTTTCAGACGTCAGCCCGGTTTTGGCGGCGCGCAGGCGCTGCGCGATGGCCGTAAGGGAAATACCCTGGCCCACCACCCGTTTGCCGATTTCATCTTCCAGGCTCAGCAGTTCGCTCTGCTCATCCTTCATTAAGGAGGAGAGCGGTACGCCGGTCCAGTCGGCAATCACGTTGGCAACGGTGCGGGTGTCCACATCCACCTGAATCAGCGCTTCACCCTGTTGCACCTTATCCAACTGCTGCTGAAGCGAAAACATTTCGGCCTGCTGGCTGATGTCCTGACGGCTGGCCATCAGCTGCTGCGCCAGCTGTTTTTCGTTATCAAAACGGCATTCCTGCTGCTGAATACGGTCTTCCAGTTCCGTCCGCTGCGGCTCAATCGCGTTCAGCCGGTCGCCATGGCGGTTACAGCCCGCGGCAATATCTTCCAGCAGCGCCTGCTCTTCCAGCTCCAGCGCCGTCAGTTGTGCTTTCAGATGGGTGATAGCCTCCGGTACGGTGTCCAGGCTCATGCGTACTCTTGCGCTCGCAGTATCCAGCAGATCTACCGCCTTGTCCGGCAGCTGGCGGCCGGTGAGGTAGCGACGCGACAGGGTGACGGCAGCTTTGACCGCATCGTCGGTAATGTGCACCCCGTGGTGTTCCGCATAGCGGGATTTCAGGCCGCGGAGCATCAGGCAGGCAGTGTCGTCGTCCGGCTCGTCGACCTTCACCATCTGGAAGCGGCGCTCCAGCGCGGCGTCGCGCTCGAAGTACTGCTTGTATTCGCTCCAGGTGGTGGCGGCAATGGTGCGCAGCTCGCCGCGCGCCAGCGCTGGCTTCAGCAGGTTGGCCGCATCGGCGCCGCCCGCCTGGTTGCCGGCACCGATGATGGTGTGGGCCTCGTCGATAAACAGCAAAATCGGCACCGGCGACTGCTGCACCGCATCGATGACGTTTTTCAGGCGCTGCTCAAATTCCCCCTTCACGCCCGCACCGGCCTGCAGCAGGCCGAGGTCAAGAGTGCGCAGAATAACGGTTTTCAGTGATTCCGGGACGTTGCCTTCGGCAATGCGCAGCGCCAGCCCTTCCACTAGCGCGGTTTTCCCCACGCCCGGCTCACCGACCAGGATCGGATTGTTTTTACGACGGCGGGAGAGGATATCCACCATCTGGCGGATTTCGATGTCACGGCCAAAGACCGGGTCGATGTTGCCCTCTCGGGCTTTGGCGGTGACGTCCAGCGTGAATTTATCCAGCGCATTCTGCAGCGCCGGGGTGAGCTCACCGTCTTTCAGCTCTCCCCCGGCCAAATTGCCGACTGATTCCACGTCGCCGCCGTGGCTTTGTGCCAGTTCTTCCTGCTGCTGCACCTCCGGACGCTCGTCGGACTGGGCGTCCAGCAGCGGACGCAAGCGTTCCAGTTGGCTCTGCCCCAGGGTTAACAGCGGCCACAGGCCGTCACAGCGCGCCAGATGGGGTTTCTCCACCAGCGCCATCAGCAGGTGAACGCTGCGGATATGTTCTTCGCCACCGAGAGAAGCAATCAGCCAGGCTTCCTGCATCAGCGTCTGAAGGCTGTCTGCCAGTTGCGGACGCCCCCGTACCGAACGCGGCTGCTTATCCAGCCAGCCCAGCAGATCCTGCCAGAGGCCGTCCATATCCCATTCGTAGCGTCGGGCCAGCACGGTGATATCACCCTCCCCCTGCTCCAGCAGCTTCAGCAACCAGTGCTCCGGCAGGATTGAAGCGTGCGCGCGGGTCTGACACAGGGAGGCTGCGCCTTCCATTGCGCGGGCGCAGTAAGGATTCAGACGACGTAACAGGATGGCGGGGTTTTCCATGAGATTCTCTCTTTATTTATCAGTGCCCGGAGACGCTACCGCCCCTCGCTTTTCCTTCAGGAAGGAACCCAAGCGCATCAGGTCTGGCGGCAAATTGTGGTGTTCTTTGCTCAGCACCCGCACAGGCAGACGTTCAGCAAAAAACGGGCAAAAATTACTGCCCGTCGGCCATTGCTCTGAATAGTTCGCGTTGAAGCAAGGCGGCAAGCGAGTGCAGCCCCGGGAGCTGACTGACGTAAGTGACCGGGGTGCATGAACGCAGCCAACGCCGCTACAGCGCGAACTATGACGAGCAATTACGCGGTAGCGCGTTCGTTCCAGCTGTCGGAATGAATAATGTTGCCGTCTTTATAGGTCCAGGTGATTTTCTCGTAGCGCAGCTCTACGCGCTCAAGGTGGTTGTGCTTCTCCTTCGACGGGTCTTTCACGTCGTACATCTCAGGATTCACTTTCACCACTTTCACGTTTTCCAGTTTGGTGTTGAAGTACTCCACCTCCTGGCCCGCGTCGTTGATGCGGTACCATTTGAACTCCGCAGACTTGAGGGTCTGACCCGTCGTGACCGCTTTGTAGAGGTACGGGCTGGAGGCGTCGATTTCTTTGGTGAACAGGAACGGGGTGTGAATGCGGGTGCCGGTCAGCTTGCCGGTGTTGTTATCGGTCGGGATGTACAGGTTGTGCTCCTGCGCCACCACTTCGATGCTGCCTTCGCGCTCCTGCACGTCAACAGAGCCTTTGATGTCCGCGCCGCCGTCGTCTTTGAGCCACAGATAGACTGGAATTGCCATTTGATTCTCTCCTTGTTATACACTTCATCCTTCAGGCCGCCCCTTGCGGGCCGCCTCTGTTCGCCCCGGACACCGCGTTATGCCGCTGCCCGGAGACTCACCCGGTTGCCGCCATGAGCCGGCCCGAATGATTTTGTGTATTTTGCTTTATAAAGCGTCATCATCCTCAGATGACGCCGGGGTGTTGTCCGGCCGCTGACAGGCATCCGCCTGCGGCACCAGACTGATTTCGACACGTCGGTTAAGCGCGCGCCCTTCCGGCGTGTCGTTGGTGGCAACAGGGCGGCCTGCGCCGTAGCCCTGCACCGCAAAACAGCTTTCCGGCACGTCGCCGGTGTCACGCATCCAGTCACGCACCGCTTCGGCGCGTTTCAGGGAGAGCGTCTGGTTCAGCTGTGGGCTGCCGGTGTTGTCGGTGTGCCCGCTGACCACAATCAGCCAGCCCGGTTTGGCTTTGATGCCCACCAGCGAGTTGACCAGCAGCCTGGTTGAACCGGCTTTCAGCGCGGATTTGCCGGAGTCGAACAGCGACATGCTGTCGAGACGGATAATTTTTGGCACCGGTTCTGGCTGAGGTTTTGCCGGTGGCGGTGGTGGTGGCTGCGGTACATAAGTACGAATCGCGTCCAGTATCGGCATACGCAGATGTTCGCCCTGGTAGAGCCCAAGACTCATCCGTACCGGTTCACCGTTACGCGACCAGTTATCCAGCTGTGCCGCATCCTTGCGCAGTACATTTACCGCATCTGCTTTCGGACCATAATTATCCATCGGGATCCGGTCATAATGCTGAATGTCGAAACTCACGCTATGCAGTAATTTACGGTTATTCCAGCCGCTGCTTAATAGCGCCACGAGGGCAGCCAGCGTAAAAATCATCAGCCCACAACGCCAGCTACGCTGTGCGGGCGTCATTCCTTGCCCTTCGGGCAATAGCGGCAACACAAAGTCCGGGAATAATGACATCACGTTGCTGTCCGTACCGACCGGATGCCAGCCCGCAGCATGCTGCATCGCGGTATGACGCTGTAACCATGCCGTCCAGACGGATGAAGAGAGACTCCCGGCCAGAATCGGGCCGATACCCCACAGCACGGCCGTTGGCGCAATCGCAGGAATATCAGGATTTTCATCCATAAATACCGCTTTAACGTGGCAATGGAGCCAGGCCATCAGGCTGTTCATCAGTACCTGCTGCTGCATCGCCATCGCGCCACCGGTAGTCACCCAGGCCGCGATTGAACGGGGGGCGGAAGAGGCACGCCAGACGCTGATGCCCTCCCCGGGGATCGCGGCCTGCCAGAGCATGTCATTCATCATGGCACTCCCGGCCTGCCCGTTCAGCACCAGCGGTACCGAATGACCCGTGTCACGGCGCAGCTGGCTTATTTGCCAGCGCAGGGCCAGTAAACGACTGGTGAGTACTTCAGTATCGGCATGTTTCTGCGGGCAAATGCTAACCATCACCGACAACTGACGTCCCCAGTCCGGTCGCTGCCACAGGATCTGGCGGGCTACCTGTGCCACATCCTGATGATCTTCCACTCGGATCCAGCATCCCTGCGTTACGGTCAGCACCTGCGACTGTTCTGGCCAGGCTTGCGGCAGATCACCGCAAACCAATACCACAGGCTGGCGATAGGTCGCTTCCGGTAAGTTATCAAGACAGGCCGTCGCGTCATGTTCTTCCCGTCGGCAAGCCATATACCCTATCGCAGCGATCGCTCCCCAGCATGCGAGCAGTATCGCGATGGAGGCCATCCGTGGGACCGGTAAAAATCCCAGACAGACCACGCCACTTAATAGCACGGCCCACAACGCCAGCCAGCGTTGCCGTGCAGGACTCATTTCACCGCTCCGGGCAACAATGTTGCCAGCATCTGATCAAGCCAGTAATTAAGCCCCCACCCGACGGCGACGAGGATAATGACGCTCAGGACAATGCGTACCGGCCAGGAGGAAAGTCGATTTCCGATACCCCGCCCGCCGCGGCTATCCGCCAGCACCGGATGGGATTGTGGATAGCTGAACGGAACCACCTGTTCACTCAGGGCGCTGACTAGCTTTTTCCGCTCAGGATCCTGTAACGAACGAAAGCTGCCGAGAAAACCCAGCAGCATGACGCGATGAAAACAGGTCAGCACAAGGCTATCCGGCGCGGGTTCTCTCAGAACATCGCGCATCCGATCGCAAAGCGTATCGCCAGCATCCATCGTGCCGAGAAAATGCCCCTGTAGAGGAATGTCATACCACTGCACGCAGGCATCATCCTGCACACCACGTCCCTTTACCGTTTCATCCAGCAACGCGCACTGGGCCGTCAATATGTGCCGGCAACTCACTTCATCCAGCGCACTCTCTTTCAGAGCCTGTTGAACACGCTCTACGTCCGCGACACAGCGATCCCAGAGTACGCGGCCTTCACCTTCCTGAAACTGAGGGCCATGCCGCAGGCTGATCACCTGCAACCAGGTGTTCTGCAGCAGCGCATCGATATCAATGGACGCGGCCACGCCGCGTTTATGCTCACTCATGTTCGCAGTACCGCAAAGAGTTCAAGTTCAGGCTCCCCCAGCATACCGGGGGTGTAAAACATACAACTGCCGCTTTCCAGCATCTCCTGCGCAGCGGGATGGGAGAGGTCGAGAGAGAAGTACTGGTTTTCCAGGCGTAGTGGAATGGCGGCCGGCACATTCCGCAGCGGTTTCAGTGGGATGCCCTGTCGTGATGCATTCACCAGGCTGCTGACAAAATCCGGACTGCCCACGCGACACTGTTGTGGAAACTGTTCCTGCAACTGCGCCACCGGAATCGGCGAACGCACGGACAGGTAATAATCGGCCCCTTCACGCAGCCGTGGATCATGCAAACGCGCCAGCCACTGACGCAGCCGTTTGTCATGCGTGAGCTCGATGGCCACCACCCGTGACGGCAGGCTGGCTTCCAGCAGCTCGCTTAATAAGTCAAATAACGGTGGAAACACGGCGTTCAACTGCTCATGTTGCCAGACTGGAATCGCACTCACCTGGTGCTCCAGCGAAAAGGTAAGCAGGCTCCCCGCCAGGCGTGCCAGTTCCGGATACAGACGTTCCGGCGGGCTTTGCGGATCACGCAGAAACTGCCCCAACACCGGCTCGGCGCTGTTCAGGGCATTCAGCAGCCAGAACAGGGAAACATCCGCCACCGCAAAATCGGCCATCCGCTCATTGCTTTCGCGGCGCATCGCCATCAACCGGGCCAGACGGGCACGCAGTTGTGTCAGCAACTGTTCCAACTGCATCAACAACCATTTGCTGCTGCGCACCGTCAGTAACGGCGGCAGAAACGTCTCATCCAGTATCCATGCGCCCTGCGAGTCCTGCTGCAGGCGGGCGACCGGGCAGGTCAGGTAATCACCGTTATTCTGATGGGCAAAGCGTAGGGTGAGTTCTGGCTGCATGATCGCTATCTGGCGGCTATCTTCACCAAACTGGTTACGAATATCGCGCCAGCGCTGTCGGTAACGCACCGGGCGCTCTGCAACGTCATCGGGCTTAAGGCAGTTGCCGCCGTTCGCCCGCAACAGCGGCAGTGCCAGAACAACCATGACTTGCTGTGATTCACCCTCCAGTGAAAGCACCGGTGGTAAGGCATCCGCATTCCCGGTATCGATGAGCGTACCGTCCTGGAAGCGGACATGCAGATGGCGAGCCTGCAGGCGACCCAGTTTCAGCGCATCCGGCTCAAACGTCGCGTCGATCATTCCCCACGGGTGGCTAAGCCCCATTTGAGCAATGCATTCAGCGGACCAGGCCGCATACGCGGCCTGTTGCTGGAAGTGCTGGGGAGAAACCATGATGCCCCTGCCCCATAACGGTTGTTCCGTTTTCATCGGCTTCCTGCCTTACGTTAAGATTTCGCCTTCGGCATCTGGGAAACCAGTGACAGATTGACGTCCATGCCTTCCACCTGGAAATGCGGTACCGCATACAGCTTCACGCGGAAGAAGCCCGGGTTGTCCTCAATGTCTTCTACCGTCACCTTCGCATCGCGCAGTGGGTGAGACGCCTGCAGCTCGTCGCCCGGATCGGTCATTTCGGTGACCAGGCTGCGCACCCATGCGTTAAGCTCCAGCTCCAGCAGGCGACGGTCTTTGGTGGTCCCGATATTTTCGCGCTGGATAAGCTTCAGGTAGTGCGCAATCCGCGACAGCAGGAAAATGTACGGCAGACGCGCGTTAATCCGGCTGTTCGCCGTCGCATCCGCCGTGTCATACAGCGCCGGTTTCTGCGTCGAGTTCGCGCTGAAGAAACACGCATAATCACGGTTCTTGTAGTAGCTCAGCGGAATGAAGCCCAGATTGGCAAATTCAAATTCGCGGGTTTCCGGGATCATCACCTCGCTCGGGATTTTCACCTGGTTGCCGGTGCCCAGATCGTACAGGTGGATCGGCAGGTCCTGCACCGCGCCGCCCGCCTGCGGGCCGCGAATTTGCACGCACCAGCCGTTGTTAATAAAGCTGCGCACCATGTTGGAGGCAAACGCAAACGAGGCGTTGGTCCACAGGTATTTATCGTGGTCCGGGCCTTTCACCTCTTCCACATAGTTAAAGCTGCGCACCGGCACCGTGTCCGGGCCGTACGGCAGGCGACCCAGCACCCGCGGCATCACCAGGCCGATATAGCGGCTGTCATCCGTCTCGCGGAAAGATTTCCACTTGATGTACTCGGCACGGTCAAAGTAGTTACCGATATCTTTTATCGCCGCCACGTCTTCCATATTGTCTTTCAGGAAGAACTGCGGGCCCGCCGAGCCGATAAACGGCATATGCGCCGCCGCGGAGACTTTCGAGATATTGCGCAGCAGCGCCACGTCCTGCGCGGACGCATCAAACTCATAAGCCGAGACCAGCGCGCCAATCGGCTCGCCGCCCGGGGTGTCGTACTCTGCCACGTAGGTCTGCAGGTACAGCCCGCTCTGGATGATTTCCGGCGCGTCTTCAAAATCCTGACGCAGGTCGTCTTTCGACAGGTCAAGCAGTTCGATTTTGACGTTCTGGCGGAAATCGGTTTTATCCACCAGCGACTTCACGCCGCGCCACAGCGACTCAACCTGCTGAAAGCCTTCGTGATGCATCACCTCATCGAGCTGACGGCTGATCTGGTAGTCCAGCGCCGCGATATGGTGGTCAATCAGGGTTTTGTCGAGTTTTTCCACCTTTGAGCCCGCTTTACTCAGGCACTCCAGGAACACCTGCATGCCGGCGGTCAGACGCTCATCGGCGGTGGCATCGGACATCGCCTGCGCATCCTGCCAGACGTCCAGCGCGCTCAGCTCGGAGACCGGGCTCAGGTTGATTTTTTCAAACAGGGAGGCGTACACGCCGCCCGCTGCCGGGCGTTCCAGCACCACGCTTTCGGCGGCGGTGGCGTTTTCATTTTTTAAAGACATCAGCATTCCTCAATTAATCCGTTAAATAAACACCGTGATTACGGCTGTTTAGGCGCCAGGGCAGACAGCTCGCTGCGCAGTTCCGCGCTGAGCGCGGGTTCAAGCAGGATTTTTTCCAGCTCTTTGCGGAAGGCCTGGTTATCCAGCAGGTTCGCTTTGAGGTCGCGGAGGAGATTGCGCATGGCCAGCATGGCTTTAAGCTGGGGTATCTGGCGGGCCACCTGTTCCGGGGTGAAATCGTTGATATCGCGGAAGGCCAGGCTGATATTTTCTTCGCTGCCGTCAGCGGCCAGCGTATTTTTAACGGTGAGATTCACTTTTGGGGAATATTCGGAAAGAACACTGTTAAAGTTATTTTTATTAATATTAATTTTACTGCGCTCAGCTAACGGCGCGCTTTCCTGTCCGTTGCTGAAATCGCCGGTGACCAGTAGCTTCAGCGGCAGTTCTGTTTTCTTACTCGCCCCGCCGGTATGCAGGTCCAGTTTTAAATTAATACGTGCTTTTGGTATCTCTTTCTGGAAGCTGTCGCTCATAATTCCCTCTGTTTATCGCTGCAATAATAGTTTCTTACTACACGTCCCTGAGCGCGATAATAGAGCAAAATCATATTGCCAATCAAATTTAAAGATCTAAAACCTGCAACTGGAAAAATATTAAGAAATTTTCACATAAAAAACAGACAAAAATTCCAAAAAAAAAAAAATACAAATAAAACAATGTTATGGCCATGGACGCCGCCTGATATCAATCATTCCATTCTAAAAAACAAAAAATACAATATTTTATGCAAAAACAAAGCACGCATTGATTTAAATCAATGAATTTCTCAATCAATATGATTAGTAAGAAGTATCTTACTATAAATTAGGAAATTACTTCATTCACGAGAACTACAAAGAAGAGAGTGTGTGAAAATGGCTTAGATTAAAAAGCAGATTCATTGATGCTTACTTTTTGTTAATTAATACGCCTTCCAGAACATCTGGTGCTGGCGATGTCACCCATCCCTTCCCTCAATAAGCACTATACCAACGTTTATTGGCCCTTTATCCGTTATCCACTTTTTAACTTTTTAACTTTTTAACTTTTTAACTTTTTAACTTTTTTGCGACCCTTCTCCATTCCGTAATTTCTTAACCCACTGATTTAATCAAATTAAATTTAATTATTACTTTCAGGCTAACGATCCGTCGCCGCGCTTAATTGATGCTTAAGCCAAAAAGAAAGACACTATTCAGTCAGAAACCCATATTAAATAGCAAATTAAATCATGAGGTTAACCATGTCATCTGGACAAAAATCTGACCGCGTTTGGGATACACGCCGCAGTGAAAAAAGGCGTCGTATTACATCGCTTAATCTGGCAGGTAAAGTCTTACCCACAGATGAGCTACCGCGAGTACTGGAAACATTAATCGCACCGGGAGATCGGGTAGTTCTGGAAGGAAACAATCAAAAACAGGCTGATTTTTTATCGCGAATGCTGTCGGAGGTTGACCCGGCAAAAGTTAATAACCTGCATATGATTATGCCTAGCGTTGGCCGCAGCGAACATCTCGATATTTTTGAAAAAGGCATCGCCCGCAAACTGGATTTCTCTTTCTCCGGTACGCAAAGTCTGCGTATTTCACAGCTGTTGGAGGATGGTTCGCTGGAAATTGGCGCTATCCACACCTACATCGAATTATATGCGCGGTTGTACGTTGATCTAATACCAAATGTGGCGCTGGTTGCCGGTTTCAAAGCCGACAGGAAAGGTAACCTTTATACCGGTCCCAGCACTGAAGATACGCCAGCGCTAGTTGAAGCAACCGCTTTCCATGACGGCATTGTGATCGCACAAGTTAATGAACTGGTGGACGACGAAACCGATCTGCCACGCGTGGATATTCCCGGCTCCTGGATAGATTTTGTGGTGGTCGCCGATAAGCCCTTCTTCATTGAACCGTTATTCACGCGCGATCCGCGCCTGATTAAGCAGGAACACGTGCTGATGGCAATGATGGCGATTAAAGGAATATACGCCGAGCATCAGGTGCAGTCTCTTAATCACGGCATTGGTTTCAATACAGCCGCCATCGAATTATTGCTGCCAACCTACGGCGAACGCCTGGGGCTAAAAGGCAAAATTTGTAAACACTGGACGTTAAACCCCCACCCCACGCTCATCCCGGCAATTGAAAGCGGCTGGGTGGAGAGCGTGCACAGCTTTGGTAGCGAACTGGGGATGGAAAACTATATTGCCGCACGGCCGGATGTCTTTTTTACCGGCGCTGATGGCTCTATGCGTTCTAACCGCGCGTTCTGTCAGATGGCCGGACAGTATGCGGTCGATATGTTTATTGGCTCGACGCTGCAGGTCGATGGCGAAGCTAATTCATCCACCGTGACACGTGGTCGTCTTTCTGGTTTCGGCGGCGCACCCAATATGGGCCACGATCCACACGGCCGCCGCCACGCTACCCCAGCCTGGCTAGCCATGATCGATAAGCCCGACCCACTGGTGCGCGGCCGTAAACTCGTCGTGCAGATGGTGGAAACTTTCCAGCCAGGCGTAAACCCTACCTTCGTTGAGAAACTTGATGCCGTCGATGTCGCTCGCGCCGCCCATATGCCTCTCGCACCCGTGATGATCTATGGCGATGATGTCACCCACGTGCTGACGGAAGAAGGGATTGCTTATCTCTATCGCGCGCAGTCGATGGAAGAGCGCCGGGCCATGGTTGCCGCCGTCGCCGGAATCACCGACGTGGGTCTTGGCGTTGACGCCAAACGCGTCGCGAAGCTGCGCCGCGAGGGGAAAGTCGCACTACCGGAAGATCTCTCTATCCGTCGTACCGAGGCCAGCCGCTCGTTGCTGGCAGCTGGCAGCGTGGCAGATCTGGTTGAATGGTCTGGCGGTTTGTATAACCCACCGGCGAAATTTCGGAGCTGGTGATGCGTAATTTACTCGATATCACCACGAATAGGGCAGAAGCCGTTGCTGAGCATCTGGCTTCGCTTGCCATGCAGTCATTGATTGATGAAGCCTGCTTAAGCCCCAAACCCGGACTGGTGGATAGTCGGGGGAACGGTGCGCACCAGGATTTGACCCTGTCATTGATGACGCGTTCAGCACACAGCCTGGAACCCACCTTTTATGCGCTGGCGTTACACGCCTGGCAGCGCCAGGCAGATATCGCTCTGCGTCAGCAAGTAGGGAAACTGGGGCGCGAAGGCGAACAGCGCATGATGACGGCAACCGGTGGCGTCAATACGCATCGCGGCGCGATTTGGGCGATGGGATTGCTGGTTTCAGCCTGCGCCATGCTGGCAGGCTCCGGCACCGCCGATCAGATTGCCGCAATGGCCGCGCGCCTGGCGAAGTTGCCTGACGTTGCCGCCCCGCGCGTGTTCAGTAAAGGGCTACGGGCCACCCAGCGCTACCGGGTACCCGGTGCGCGCGAAGAAGCGCAACAAGGCTTCCCGCACATCATCAGGCTGGCGCTGCCGCAGTTACGGCTCAGCCGCCAGCAAGGTGCCAGCGAAGTTCAGGCCCGACTTGATGCATTAATGGCGATTATGACCTCGCTAAGCGATACCTGCGTGCTTTCACGCGCCGGACTAACTGGTTTGCAAGCCATGCAGCATGGCGCGCAGCGTGTACTGCGGGCGGGCGGCTGCGCGCAACCCAATGGTTATGCCGCGCTAATGGCGCTCGACGCGCACATGCTGACGCTAAATGCCTCGCCTGGCGGTGCTGCGGATCTGCTGGCCGCCACGCTATTTCTCGATCGTCTTGTCATCCCGGCTGAGCGCCGTCGCTGACGGTAGCCCGGTCAACCAACCTATTGAGGATGCTATGGAACAAATTACTTTCTCTTTTCCCGCCATGCGCACGCTAAAAGGCAGAGCGCTGGCAGGCGTCGTGGGCTCTGGCGATATGGAGGCGCTATTCGTTGCAGATAACGGACAGACGCTGAATGTCGCGATTGTTACCTCGGTGGATAACAGCATTACCCGCTGGCGCGCCCTGTTTGAGCGCATCAGCGCCTTTAGCAGCTTGCCAGCCGGCACGCTGACGCTGCATGACTTTGGCGCCACACCCGGCGTCGCGCGTATTCGTATTGAACAGGTATTTGAGGAGGCGAGCGATGCGTAACGACAGCAGCTTTATTGAACTTCGGGCGCGTGAACGCGCACGCCAGCTACTGGATGTCGACAGCTTCCGTGAGCTACTCGATCCTTTCGAGGGGATTGCTTCTCCCTGGCTTCCGGCACAGGGCATCGTTCCACAGGCGGATGACGGCATGGTGGTTGCCAAAGGCACGCTGAACGGTAAGCCAACCGTGGTGGTGGCGATCGAAGGCGCATTCCAGGGCGGCAGTATGGGCGAAGTCTCCGGCGCGAAAATGGCCGCGGCTTTAGAACTGGCGGCGGAAGATAACCGCAACGGTATCCCAACCCAGGCGATTTTATGCCTTGAAACCGGCGGCGTACGTTTACAGGAAGCCAACCTTGGTCTGGCGGCTATCGCCGATATTCACGCCGCCATCGTCGATCTTCGCCGCTATACCCCGGTGATCGGCATTATTGCCGGTACCGTCGGCTGCTTCGGCGGCATGTCGATTGCCGCTGGACTGTGCAGTTATCTTATCGTCACGCGTGAAGCGCGTCTGGGCCTTAACGGTCCGCAGGTGATTGAACAGGAGGCTGGGATTGAAGAGTACGACTCACGCGATCGCCCCTTTATCTGGCAGATGACGGGTGGCGAAGTACGCCACCGCAGCGGTCTGGCGGATGTGCTGGTGGGCGACGGTCTCCAGGCGATTAAACAGGCAGTACAGCGCGCGCTGGAAAAAGGCATTCCAGCAAAATACCGCACCGACGCCGACCTGCTGCCGGCACTGCTTAAGTTCGATACTCGTCAGCAAGCCGACGCAGAACAGATCAAACACTTTTTTGAGGGGAAACCGCTATGAGCCAACAGCTAAGCCGGGGTGAGCGCTGGTTATCGCTACTGAGCAACAATGCGCCACGGATGCCGGGATTATGCCCGTCACTGCAGGTGGCCGATGGTGAGTTGGATGGCCAACCGGCACGATTTATTGCCGTAGTGCCAGATGCCGATAACCACTATCCCCGCGCAGTACACGGCGAGGTCGGGTTGCTGGAGGGATGGGGTCTGGCGAAAGTCGTCAAGGATACGCTGGCAGCCGATGCACAAAAGAAACAAAAACGCATCATCGTGGCGGTGATTGATGTGCCCAGCCAGGCCTACGGCCGTCGTGAGGAGGCATTTGGCATTCATCAGGCGCTCGCCGCTGCTGCTGCCGCCTACGCTAACGCGCGCCTGGCTGGGCATCCTGTCATCGGCCTGATTGTAGGTAACGCGATGTCAGGCGCTTTTTTAGCCCATGGTTATCAGGCCAATCAACTGATCGCCTTCAACGATGCCGGTGTCATGATCCATGCGATGGGCAAAGAATCTGCGGCACGCATTACCTTACGCAGCGTCGAATCGCTGGAAAAACTGGCGGCCACCATTCCGCCCATGGCCTATGACGTCGCCAGTTACCACTCGCTGGGATTACTTGACGCGCTGCTATCCCTACAGCAACCCGATGCTCCAACCGATGCCGATCGTCAGCAGGTGATGGCGGCACTGCGCCAGGCAGTGGTTAATGCGCGTCAGGGCGACACCTCGCTACGCCATCGACTGGGGGCGGAAAACCGACGCAGCTCCGTGCTGGTACGGGAGCGCATGCGCGCCGTCTGGTAAGTGCCGACACACAATAATAAGACAAACCTGCAGGCCATTCAGATGGGCACTGAGCTGCCCATCGACGCCACCAGCGTGACCAGATAATAACAACATCGCGCCTGTGCTTAACTATAACTCGTTGTTAACAGGTGGTTTTATGACTTACGTAATTATTCATGCCCTTGCCCCAATCTTCGTTATCATGCTGTTAGGCTTCTATGCCGGAAAAACCAAGATGGTGGACAATCAAAATGTCGCACTGCTGAACATTTTTGTGATGGATTTTGCTTTACCCGCCGCGTTGTTCAGTGCAACGGTGCAAACACCGTGGGTCGGTATCGTTCAGCAATCTCCGCTGATTGTGGTGCTGGTGCTGGCCATGTGGATCGCCTGGCTGGCTATTTATTTCCTCTGTACCCGCGTATTTAAGAAAACCCCGCAGGACGCAGCGGTGCTGACGCTGACCGTAGCATTACCAAACTATGCCGCGTTGGGCCTGCCTATTCTTGGTAGCGTACTCGGTGAAAGTTCGGCGACCTCACTGTCAGTTGCCGCCTCTATCGCCTGTGGTTCCGTGCTAATGACGCCGTTTTGTTTGCTTATTCTGGAACGAGAAAAAGCACGTGAGGCCGGAGGAAATCAGAAAGCATCGTTGGCGATGCTGCCGGTATTGATGTGGCGTTCGGTCATCAAACCGATTGTCTGGGGGCCATTACTGGGTGTAGTGCTGTCGGCGATTGGCGTGAGTATGCCTGAACTGGTGCTCTCTGCCATCAAACCGCTGGGGCTTGCTGCAACCGCCGCCGCCCTGTTCCTGACCGGCGTGATTTTATCCGCACGCAAATTAAAAATAAATGCGGCGGTTACGCTCTCCAGTCTTACCAAGCTGCTGATTCAGCCGCTGATTGCCTGGGGATTAGTCCTGGCCCTGGGGCTGCACGGTTCGCTGGCGATTACCTCGATTCTGATGATTGCACTTTCCGCCGGGTTCTTTGGTGTGGTGTTTGGTAATCGCTTTGGCGTTCAGTCGCCGGATGCGGAAGCCACCTTGCTGGTGAGTTCGGTGCTCTGTATCGTCACACTACCGCTCTTTATTTCACTGACATCAGGAATGTAAACCATGCTGCCGCGCCCACACGATCTCATTTGGCTAACGGATAGTCACGCATTACAGGGTGAGTTACCCGAATGGGTCAGTAACCAGTGGCATCTCTCGTTGCCGCTGGTGGTGCGGCGCGATACACACCCGGCTGGGCTGATTCCCGTCGGCATTCGCGGCCTGCGACGCGATCAGCGGGCAGCGGCATGGGCAACCGCCGGGGCAATTCAACGCCGGGTGACGCCCGAAACGCTGGTCGACCTCCAGGCGCTGCTCCGCTCACCGTTCGTTTCACAACCGCCGGTACAGAGCGCCATTACTTTGTCACAACACTGTTGGTCGTGGTGTTGGGGCATTACCGGTAGCTGCGGCTATGCGCTGGCAACCGAAATGCCGGTGATGCAGAGCCATAGCGATCTCGATCTGCTTATTCGTGCTCCGACCCCTTTATCGGATGAAGAGATGACGCGCTGGCAGCACACTGTCAGTCATTTGCCCTGTCGGGTCGATACCCAGGTTGACACCCCGTTTGGCGCTTTTGCGCTGGTCGAATGGCTACGGGATGGACGCGCCTTACTCAAAACGCCGCACGGACCGCGATTAACGTCATCCCCGTGGTCGCCATGCTAACCGATGGCATCACGAGGATAATCTCAGGATGTGAGTTATGAAGATACTGTTTACTTTTCCCGGCCAGGGCGCACAGAGGCCTGGCATGCTGCAGGCGTTACCCGATGGGGAAACGTGGTTAAATCAAGCCAGTGACGTATTACAGGAAGATGTGCGTCAGTTGGATACCTCAGGCGCCCTACGCCACACCCGATCGGTTCAGCTCTGCCTGTTAATTAGCGGCGTGGCATATGCCCGAACGCTAATCGCACAAGGTATTCAGCCCGATTTTGTTAGTGGTTTATCCATCGGCGCTTTTCCAGCCGCGGTCGTGTCTGGTGCGCTGAGATTTGACGACGCGCTGAGGCTGGTTGCACTACGCGGGGATCTTATGGAGCAAGCATGGCCACAAGGATATGGCCTGACGGTAATCATCGGCTTAACTCAACGACAGCTTGAGCCCTTACTCGGTGAATGTTATCTCGCCAATATCAATGCTGAAAAGCAAATGGTGATCGCCGGTCGCGATGAAGCGATGACGGACGTCGCTCGGCTAGCACGAGAAAAAGGCGCGCGCAGAACATGCCGTTTGGCGGTCAGCGTGCCGTCCCACTGCGCACTATTACAGGAACCAGCAACACGTCTGCTCGCCGCTTTTCAGCGCGTACAGCTTAAGCCACCGACTCATGCTTATCTCAGCGGCAGCAGCGGGCGCGTATTATGGAAACCCGATAGGATCCAGGAGGATTTAGCGATGAATATGGCGCGTACCGTACACTGGCATGAGGCGATGATTGCGGCCAATGAGCGTGAGGTTGGTCTGGCGATCGAGATGCCGCCGGGTTCGACGCTTAGCGGTCTGACAGGCCAGGCCTTTCAGTACGGAGAGGCAATCGCCCTGGAACAAAGCGGTATACCACTCGCCATTACGCTGGCACAACGGGCACGTCTGGCGCGTTAAAGGCGTTTTTCCGTGCATACATGCGCCCTTCAGCCGCGAGAGCCAGCAGGTTTGGATCATGTTCGCGGTTACGATCGAATACGATAGCCAGCGTTTGTCGCATCTGGTAAGGCAGCCCAAGCGGAACCAACTGCACAGCGTTCTCATAAACTTTCTTCATGCGGCCGGGTAACAGGGTAAACCCCACCCCGGCCTGAACCAGACTCAGCATGGAGAAAATATCGTTTACCCGCATCACAATATCCGGTTGAAAACCGGCAATATTAAAAGCCTCCCTGAAACCGTTATAGGTGGCAAACCCCTCTGCCAGCGAGACAAATTTTTGCTGGCGAAAATCCCGTAAGTCGGCGGGCTTACTACTATCCAGGCCAGAGCCTACCGGTGCCGCGAGGTATATATCATCCTCGAACAGCGGCAAAACCTCATGATAATTGCGGTCGATCTGGCTGTCGCTCACAGAGAGAATAATCGCATCCAGTAGGCCATCTTCCAGCTTGCTTAATAACACCTCGTTCGACCCCATGGTCAAATCCATCTCCAGCTCCGGGCGGCGTAATTTCATGCCCATAATCAGCTTGGGGATGGTTTCCAGCGTCAGAGAATAGAGGGTGCCAAGGCGAATACGCCCCTGCCCGACGCCCGCTTTTTTCCGTGTTTCCTCTATGCCTCGCTCCATAAGGGACAACGCATCCCGCGTGTATTCCAGCAACGTCATCGCCGCAGGTAGCGGCTGCAGATTGCGGCCTTTATGGATGAACAACGGACAGCGAACACTCTCTTCCAGCGAGTGCAGTGCGCGATGCACGCTAACACCGCTTAACCCCAGGCTTTCTGCAGTTCGGGCGATATTTCCGTTGATCATGAATGCCATAAATATTTCAAGTTTTCGGAAGCTGATATCGACATCAATTTTCATACGATATCCTTTGGTCTAATTGAAAAGACAAATAACGACACTCCGTACGTTTGCCACCTTCGTGAAAGACGCAGGGTTAGCATATCGTAAAGCGTTCGGCGCAATATGATGGCGCGCAAAAACGCACGTATTAAAAATCAGATCCTGTTACGTTAGTGTCTGTTTACTACCAGCAGTAACGCTTCATTTCCTTCCGACCGCCCCGGGCGATCAAATCCATTAAAATTTTCACTGTGTCCTTCCACGTTTTTTACCGTTTAGTGCGAAAACCAGGTTAATAACATCAACGCAACATTAACCAGCATGGAAAACACGCCTCCGGCTCAATACATAAATAAATTTAATAAAATAATTTGATGGATCTTTTTTTACACTCCCGTGTCTGATTGCGCTTACTTCCGCTGTTTTTTCTGAATAAATATGGATGTGGCGTAGCATTTTGCTGCTTTGAAGCATGCTTCCCCATACTAAAAATCAAAGTAAACATAAGGAACGTTGCTATGAATCCGATAACCCGTCGCAATTTTATGGCCTTTGCCGCCGGAGGAACCGTTGCTCTGGCCGCAGGTAAAGTTCATGCGCATGAAAAGCCGATAGCGCAACCATGGAATGGCCAACGAGGTGGCACTGACCCTGGCCCACACAATTCTCTTCGCGAAAAGGAAAACCCGGATATCGTCAATCCCCCAGCGACCGATAGCGGAACGTTACCAAACCTACGTTTTTCGTTTAGCGATTCGCACGTGCGTAAAGGAAGCGGTGGCTGGACGCGTCAGGTCACCCAGCGTGAGCTGGGGATTTCCACAACCATCGCCGGAGTGGATATGCGTCTGAATACCGGCGGTATTCGCGAGTTACATTGGCATAAAGAAGGTGAATGGGCGTATATGCTCTACGGTAAGGCTCGTATCACCGCGCTTGATGTTGACGGCAGTGGGTTTATCGACGATGTCAGCAAAGGCGATCTGTGGTATTTCCCCCCCGGTGTGCCGCACTCAATACAGGGGTTAGGACCGGACGGCTGCGAATTTTTGCTGGCCTTCGATAGCGGAAATTTCGATGAGGACAGTACCTTTCTGTTAAGTGATTGGTTTAAACACGTTCCACCGGACATTCTGGCAAAAAACTTCGGCGTACCTGCGGATACCTTTAGCAAACTGCCCTCGCCGCAAGATGAATACATCTTTTCCGGGAAAACACCGGGGGATTTGCGTCACGATGCGATTGCCGATGCACCGAAATCAACGCGGGCTTTTAGCCACCGTATGCTGGCGCAAACGCCGATTACGCTGAAAGGAGGAACGGTGCGTATTACGGATTCCTCAACCTTCAAAATCTCTAAGACGATAGCCGCCGCGCTGGTGGAATTACAGCCTGGCGCCATGCGTGAATTGCACTGGCATCCTAACAATGATGAGTGGCAGTACTATCTCGAAGGACAAGGTAGGATGGGCGTCTTTGCCTCTTCCGGCCAGGCCAGAACCTTTGATTTTCAGGCCGGTGACGTGGGCTATGTCCCCTTTGCTATGGGGCACTACATCGAAAACACTGGCGGTAAGCCGCTGATTTTTCTGGAACTATTCAAAAGCGATCACTATGCAGATATTTCACTTAATCAATGGCTGGCTTCAACGCCGCCAGCGTTAGTGAAGCAGCATTTACAACTGGATGATACGTTTATGCAGGCGCTAAATAAGAATAAAACGCCGATCGTAGGGGGATAAACACCGGGGGGCGGTTATCGGGCCGCCCTTGTGCGACCTCAGCGTCCACGCCGAGGCGATACGTTGCCGGTGGTTGATGTTTTCGCTGCAGATGTCGGTGCTTTTTCCGGGTCGCGCTCCAGCTCATGCAAATGCAGTTGCACATGCTGACGGATTAGCGCAATGGCCTGTGATATATGAGGTGTTTCCGCATTCTCAGCCATGATATATACCCCGACCATTTCGCGTTTACTGGCTCTGGTCATCGGCAATGACGCGATGTTGTAGCGGCTAAACCAGGGTGCCATGCTCGTCGGATAGGGCATTACCGCATCAGAGTCCTGTAGCATATCCAACGCGGCCATCATGGAATTCGCGGAATAGAGGATACGGTCGGTCAAATGTAGCAGCTTCCGCTCATGCTTTTTCGGTTGAAGATCCTCAACCAGATGCTGATGGCGCAGCGCATCCGGTGTCAGTTCCATATAAGGATAAGGTAGCAACTGCTCCAGCGTGAGCGGACGATTAAGCGTAAAGAGCGGATGATCACGCCGCGCATAAATGCTGTTAACGGTACTGAACAACGGTAAAAACAGCATGCCTGTTTTGGGATTTAACCCTTCAATTTCATGGCCGATAAACAGATCGATATCCCCACTGAGCAGTAAATCCATCAGCCAGAGATGGTTGCCAAGCTCAAAATGCATATTGGCATTGCTGTAGCGCTGGCGGTGCGCGACAAACATCGCTTTCATAAATATAAACCACCAGGCATGGCCGGTACCAATACGCAGGCTTTGTTCCTGGCGGACCTTAATAATCTCCATTTTAATCAGGGTATTATCATAAATACGCTGCATCATTCTCGCCTGTTCCAGCAACAATTCGCCGTAGGACGTCAGCTTAATACCGTTGGGGAGACGCTCAAATAACACCACGCCGAGGCTCTCTTCCAGTTTCTTCATGTTGTGCGTCAGCGTTGGCTGGCTCAGACAAAGTTTGTTTGCTGCGTGACTCACATTGTTGAAAGTTGCCACTTCAATAAACTGGCGCAGAAATTTGTCCACGATCACGTTCCCCGGCTAAGGTATAGATGTCATCTATACCTTAGCCGTGAATATATATTTCCACCAGTAAGCATAATTAACTACGGTTAACGAGTCGAACCGCTTACCGCAGGGTTTCTCTTTGTTATGGCAGAACGTCCCCTTGTTGCCGGGCAGGAAAAATAAAAAGAGGAAACAATGAAAAAATTAACATTGAGTATCTTAGCTGCTGCTGTCGCCAGCCTCTCCCATTATGCCAGCGCAGTGACTATACGAATGGAATGTCCGACTTCGCCAGGCGGCAAAGACTACTGCAGTTATGTGAAAGCGCGTTTCGAAAAAACCACCGGTGACACGCTCGAATTTGTTGAACTCCCCGCCGCTTCCGATGAAAAACTGGCTCTGTTACAGCAATTGTTTGCGGCGAAAGATGAAAAAGCCGTGGATGTATTTCAATCCGATACCATCTGGATTGGCCTGCTGGACAAACATACACTCGATTTAACCGATGAATTTGGTAAGACCCGTGACCGCTATTTTAAAGGTGCCTGGAATAACGATACCTTAAACGGGCGGCTGAAAGCGCTACCGTTCTACCTCGACGTCGGCATGCTTTATTATCGCAAAGATTTGCTGGAAAAATATCAGGAACAACCGCCGAAAACATGGGAAGAACTCACCCGCATTGCCACTAAAATTCAGGATGAAGAACGCAAGAGCGGACGCAATAATTTCTGGGGCATGGTATTTCAGGGGAAATCGTACGAGGGGTTAACCTGTAATGCCCTTGAATGGATTAACTCCAGCGGCGGCGGCACTTTTGTCGATGAGAAGGGCAACATCACCATTAATAATCCACAGGCTGCAAAAATACTGGATCTTGCCGCCAGTTGGATTGGCAAGATTACGCCCAAAGGCGCGCTAGGTTATAAAGAAGAAGAATCGCGCGCGGTGTTCCAGAATGGTGATGCGCTATTTATGCGTAACTGGCCTTACGCATATCAGCTATCGCAAGGGGATGACAGTCCGCTGAGAGATAAAGTGGGTATTATGCCACTGCCGTCGGGTGAAGGAGGAGAGTCCAGTGCAACGCTGGGTGGCTGGCAGTGGTCGGTCAATGCCAATACCCAGAATAAGGCCGCAGTCTATGCTCTGTTAAAAATTGTTGCGGATGATGACGCGCAAAAAGTGGCGTTGAAAACGATGGGCTTTACCCCGTCAAATCCGGCACTGTACAAAGATAAAGAGGTGCTGGCCACCGCGCCTCAGCTGGCACTGTTTGCGCCAGTGTTTGACGCCGCCATTGCCCGCCCGGCAACCCCGACCAGAGCGCAGTATCCGAAAGTCTCTAACGCAATTTTCAATCAGGTATTCCAGGTTCTGAACGGTAATGCCAATGGCCAGAACGCCGTTGTCGCCCTGGAAAAACGTCTGCAGCGTATTAAGGGTCAACAATGGCGTTGAGCCTGCCGGAGCCCTGAAAGACGGCAAGTATCCAGCCGGTTATATGGCCTGTTGATAAGCTGGCAGGCCAGCGGTTGTTATCTTTTTCGGAGTGGCTGATGAAACGTCATAATCACCTGCACCCCTCGTCGGTATCACCGCAGGTCAGTGCAGGTATCCGGCCCGGCGGTAAGAATAAAACCAGAATATCCTGGCTTAAACGTCGCCGCCTGATGGCATGGTGGCTGGTTACCCCGACGATTATCCTGCTAATACTCTCTGCCGGATGGCCGCTGTTCCGTACTTTTTTCTTTAGCTTTACCAACGCCGCACTGGACGATCTCTCTGATTTCCAGATGGTGGGCCTTAGCAATTATTGGGCGAAAGTTGATGGTCATACGATTGGCGTACTGGTCGATCCTTTATGGTGGCACGCTGTCTGGAATACGCT